>CAWDQC010000047.1:0-6838 GCA_963804355.1 uncultured Pseudomonadota bacterium
ACGTCGCGCTGGTGCTGCCGTGCAGGCCGGCGTTCTGATGGGCACGCAAGGTGACATGCTCCTGCTCGACGTGGTGCCGCTGTCGCTCGGTATCGAGACCATGGGCGGTGTGCTGGAGCGGCTGATCCATCGCAACACCACGATTCCCACGAACGCGACCGAGATGTTCACCACCGCGGTGGACAGCCAGACCCACGTGGACATCCACGTTTTGCAGGGCGAGCGTGAACTCGCCGCCGACTGCCGCAGTTTGGCACGTTTCAAGCTGGGACCGATTGGTAGCCAACCGGCGGGAATGCCGAGAATCGTGGTTACCTTTCTGATTGATGCGAACGGCATTCTCAACGTTACCGCGCGTGACGAACGCACCGGCCGGGAGCATTCGGTCGACGTCAAGCCGAGTTACGGGCTGACTGACGAAGAAATCGAACGGATGCTCGAGGAATCGATCGACCTGGGCGAGCAGGATCTGGAGCGTCGCTTGTTGATAACCGCGCGTAACGACGCCGATCAAATCCTGACAGCGTTAGAAAAGCAGCTTAAAGAATATAACGAGTTAATCGACGCCGATGAGCGACGGAAGATATCGGAGCTTACAAAAGAACTCGAAGCGGCGCGTGTCGCGAAGATCGCGAATTGATTGGCCGTTTAGTTGAGCAGTTGAACGAAGTTACTACGCCGTTTGCCGAACGAATCATGGACCACGCGATTAAACTCGCGCTGGAGAAAAGATCGATCGAGGAGTTGTCCTAGAACGATGATTCGAATCGTCTCGGACGCCAACTTGCAAGACTGATCGGGGAGTTAATTCCGATGGGATTAAAATGGGATCAAGCCGAGGAGATCGCCGAAGTCCTGGCAGAGAATCATCCGGGGCTCAACCCTTTGGATGTACGCTTCGTCGATTTGCGCCAATGGGTAATCGATCTCGACGAATTTGACGATGATGCCGGCGGCTCGGGCGAAGCCAAGCTCGAGGCGATCCAGATGGCATGGAACGAACTGTACGAGGAAAGCAGCGAGGACGACGACTGAATAGGTCGTCCGCGCGATACGTCTAAAATTCTAGGAGGTGGTGGCGGTGGATGCGACGAGGATAGATCACGGAGGAAAGATGCAGGAAAAGGAAACATTGGACGAAAAGCTGCCAGGTCTGTTTGAGCCTGACACGCTTTTGCCGATCCAGTACTTCGAGGCAATGCGCCGCAAGCATCTGCTCGAAGGTGAGAAGCGACTCATACTGAGCGTACTCGAGGACGCCGTCGAATGCTTCATGAAATGCATCGAATCGCCCACGAGCAAAGGTCAGCGACTGTTTCGCGATGCCGACGAGTGGATATTGCTTGAAGATAAGCACTGGGTATTCTCATTCGATAACGTCTGCGACATGCTGGATATCAATCCGGAATATATGCGGCGCGGACTGCGGCAGTGGAAGGAACGCAAGATCGAAGCGATCGAACGTGCCGCTATCGCCAGGGCCGAGGCTGCACTGATCGCCGCCGAGAATCCGGTGGTGGTCGAAGCGCCCGCGCCGGTCGAGATCGAACAGATCCCGGCGCCGATCGCAGCGTCGAAGCCGGCTGCCGCGACGCCGCCGGTCAACAAGATTTTCAACGGTCGCGGCAATCGCGCCAAGACAGTGACGCCGGTGCAGAGCGGACGGCGCGCTACGCGATCACTGCGGAAGTTGCACGCGTAGAGCGGGCAGTACCTAACATTAATCCACAGGCCCGGCTCGGTCGGGCTGTTGAAAAGGCGGCGCTCGTAGGCCGCCTTTTCACGTTTTTGTCCACCCTTTTTCGGTCTCCCCGGAAGCGATAGTTGCGCTTGCCCGCGGCGGTATCCTCGGTGTAACAGCAAGGTTATGCCGGACGCGCCGCGCTTGTCCGGCTCAACCCGCAATCTTCATTTTGAGGTGCCTATGAGTTCAGAGGAACTGTTGATCGACGCCGACGGGCATATCCTCGAACCGCCCGATCTGTGGGAACGCTATCTCGAGCCCAAGTATCGTGATCGCGCACTGCGTATCAGGGTCGGCGACGACGGCTTCGAATATCTTGAAATCGACGGCAAGCGCGCGCAGCTAACCAGCGCCGCGCTGCTTCATTCGCTCGGCGGTATGAAGATGCTGCGTGAGATGGGCGCGAAGGTCGAGGATTTCAACGCCGACCGCCGCGACGCCCTCGGCAAGACCCGCGATCAGAAGCACGGGATCTTCGACAGCCTCAATACCGGCCGCGTCGAGGATACCTATCTCTCCGGATGCGCTCCCGGCGCGATGGATATGAAGGAACGCCTCTCCATCCTGGACCGCGAGGGGATGGCGAATTCGGTGATCTATCCCACGCTCGGACTGCTGTGGGAGGCTGAGCTCTTCGACGCCGAACTGTCCAGCGCCTATTGTCGGGCCTACAACCGCTGGATCGCCGAGTTCTGTGGCGATTCGGGTGGCCGCCTGGTGCCGATCGCGCATATCTCGCTGGGCGATCCCGCCGAAGCCGCGCGCGAGCTGGAACGCGCCGTAAAGGCCGGATGCCACGGCGCCTTCGTCTGTCCCTTCACCATCACCCGCAAGCCGCATGGTCATCCGGACCACGACCGCGTCTTCGCCGCCGCGCAGGACCTCGGTATCCCGCTGGCGATTCATCCGACGCTCGAACCCGCGGCCTGGTCGGTGCATCAGCGCTTCGACGGGATGGGCTGGGCGGACTGGTACTTCGACCTCTTCGCGGCGCAGGGCGTGCCGCAGGCGTTCGCCACCTTATTTCAGTTCGGCGTCTTCGACCGCTTCCCGAAACTGCGCGCGGTGGTGCTCGAGTCCGGTGCGGGCTGGGTCGGTTACTGGCTCGATCGCGGCGACGCCATCTATCGTCGCACCACGCTCGGCGGCACGGTGCAGCTGAAGGAGCGGCCGTCGTATTACTTCAAACGGCAATGCTTCATTTCGGCCGACCCCGACGAGCGATCGATCGCCGCGCTGACCAAGCTGATTGGCGAGGATCGCTTCTTTTGGGCGAGCGACTATCCGCATCCGGACCATCCGGGAGATTACCTGGAGGAATTGCGCGGAATGGTCGACGGGATGACGACGACCGCGCGTCGCGGCGTGCTGGGCGAGAACGTGGCCCGCGCCTACAACCTGATCTGAACGAAATTTGTCGCTGTGCTTGCGGTTCCGGCGTGAGTTGCATCATGCCGGAACCGCGGGGCGGCCAGCGTCAGGCGACGCGGCGCATCAGTTCGAGGATATCGTAGCCGGTAATCGCGCGGCTCTTCTCCGACCAGTCTTTGAGCTCCGCTTGATCGACCAGTCCGGCCTGCGCGCCCTTGGCCAGGTCCATCAGCGCGATTTTTATCGTCGCCTCATCGATCATCTCGCCGCTCTTGGGGTCGGCCATCGAGCCGCCGCCCTTCTCATGGTAGAGCTTGACCACGCGGCGGGCGTCTTCGACCTGTGCCTTGCTCGGCGTGAAGCACTCGTTGCAAATCGGCGCCTGCTGCGGATGGATTACCCAGGTGCCGTCCATCCCGAGGTTGGCGGCGCCGACGTTCTTCGCGCGCAGTCCCTTCTGAAGCTCCGCGACCCGTTCGGCGGAATCGTCCTTGCGCCATAGCCGCAGGTAGACGTTGTCTACCGCATGCAGACCGGCGGCCTTCGCCGCGACCACGGTGGCCTGCTTGGCGTAGTGGAAGTTCTCGTTCTGCTCCTCGACGATCTCGCGCACGCCGATATTGGCGGCAAAGTCAGCGATACCGAAGATAAGCCCGCACATGCGATCGGAGGCGGTGGCGATGTCGTAGGCTTTAACCAGCGATTGCGGCGTCTCGATCAGCGACTCGATCTGGATCCGGCTGGTCCATCCGGCGCGTTTCTCGAGGTCGTCGAGCAGCTTGGAGACCTCGCGAATCTCCTCGGGTCCGCGTGTTTTGGGCAGCACGATCCCGTGGAACCGATTCGGCGCGCCGAGTACGATCGCTTCCATGTCACCTTTGAAGAAGGGGGAATGGATATTGTTGGGGCGGATCGTGACGACTTTTTTGCCAAAATCGAGCGTGTTGAGCGCCTCGACCATCACCTTGCGGCTCTTGTCACCCTTGAATTCGTAGGGACAGGCGTCTTCGAAATCCGCCATCACATGATCGACTGGCGATTTGGTCGCGTCGGCGGCATTCTGATGGAGTTTCAGGTTATGACCCGGATAGGTCATTTCGGTGCGCGGAATAACGAAACGAGCGCCTTTTTCTAAAACAAACATTGGTTTAATTCTCCGAGGTTGGGCGACTGATGATAGACTGTCGGCAAGTTTATTGGGTAGCCTCGCCCAGTCGTCAAAAAGTTCGGGAAGCTTTACGCATTCTCAAACGCACGTCAACCATAACTTTAATGAGCATAGCTATGCAGCGAAAAGGGTAGTTGTCAAAAGACCTCAAAACAGATACCTATTGCCTGTTTTATTATCTGCCCGTCGCATCTCAACCCCAACGAAAAAAGGAACCAATGAAGGCCATAGTTTTTGAGCAGAACGGAGGCTGCGAGGTTCTCCAGTACGCCGATACGCCCGAGCCCAAGGCGGGACCCAACGACGTCGTTATCAAGGTCAAGGCATCTGCGTGTAATTTCAACGATATCTGGGCGCGGCGCGGCCTGCCCGGAATGAGAATCATTCTTCCGCACATCTCCGGTTCGGACGCGGCGGGCGTGGTGGTCGAAACCGGCAGCGAAGTGCGCAACGTCAAGGTCGGCGACGAAGTGGTGGTCCATTGCGGGATCTCCTGCCGGCAGTGCGATTACTGCACGCGCGGCGAGGAATTCTTCTGCCAGGAATTCAAGATCTGGGGCTTTCAGACTGGACCGCTCGACGGGGCTCACGGCGAATTCTGCAAGGTTCCCGCGGTGAACGTCCTGCCGAAACCGGCCAACCTGAGCTTCGAGGAGGCCGCCACAATCCCGCTCGTGCTGGTCACCGTATGGCGCATGCTGGTCACGCGCGCACATATCCAGGCGGGAGACTTCGTCCTGGTCTGGGGCGCAGCCGGCGGCCTCGGCGTGATGGCGATTCAGATCGCGAAGCTCTACAACGCCCACGCGATCGCGATCGCCTCCAGCGACGACAAACTCGAACTATGCCGCGACCTCGGCGCCGACTACGTGCTTCATCGCAAGAAGCACGACATCTTTCAGGAAGTGCGCAAAATAACCGGTGGCCGTCGCGCCGATATCGTCTTCGAGCATACCGGCGCCGAGACCTGGCCCATCTCGATGCAATGCCTCAAGTGGGGCGGGACCATCGTAACCTGCGGCGCGACCTCGGGCTTCGACGCCCATATGGACATTCGCCTGTTGTGGAACAAGCAGCAGAATTACCTCGGCTCTCACCTGGGAAATAAGGGTGAGCTGATCGATGCGATGCGATTCGTCGCGGGCGGGCAGATCAAGCCGGTGGTGGGAAAAGTGCTGCCGCTCAAGGAATTGGCGCAGGCGCAGGATCTGATGGAGACGAGCACGATCGCCGGCAAAATCGCGATGGTGCCGCCCGCCGCATAATCGCGCCGCGGGCATCGTCGCAATGGGCGTCGGTGGCGCTGTCGTAGCGACACTGTCGTCCTCGAATTGACGTTGACATTAAAAGCACCGCCGGCGGGCGGTGCTTTTGATTTCCATCGGTGTATCAAAGGAACGCGGCCCGACGGTTTAGTTGCCCGCTCGACTCCACCACAATGTCGGAGACGGAATGTCGGAGATGGACCGCAATCAGGGCACCATGCGCAATCACCGCACCATGATTGTTACCGGCGGCTCGCGCGGAATCGGCGCCGCTATCGTCACGATGGCGGCCGCACGCGGCTATGCGGTTGCCTTCAACTACTTATCCGATAGCGCCGCGGCCGAGCGGATCGTCGATGAAGTTGCGGGCGCGGGCGGGCGCGCAATCGCGATTCAAGGGGACGTCTCGATGGAAAAGGACGTGATGCGGCTCTTCGAAAGCGCCGATCGCGAACTCGGCGCGCTCGATGTGCTGGTCAACAACGCCGGTATCACCGGCGGGTTCAGCCGCCTCGCGGAGGTCTCGGGCGAAGCCTCTCGCGCGTACTCGCGGTAACGTCGCCGGTGCTTTCCTATGCGCGCGCGAAGCGGTGCGGCGCATGTCGATCGATCGCGGCGGTCGCGGCGGTTCGATCATCAATGTGTCGTCGCGCGCGGCTCAACTCGGCGGAAGCGGCGAATGGATTCACTATGCGGCTTCGAAGGGTGCGCTCGATACGATGACCCTGGGGCTCGCACGCGAAGTCGCGCACGAAGGAATCCGCGTCAACGCGGTCGCGCCTGGATTGATCGTCACCGAACTTCACGCCAACGCCGGCGCACCGGATCGCGTCGCTCGAATGGCCCCGACTGTCCCCGCCCGACGTGCCGGAGAAGCCGCCGAGGTGGCGGAATGCGTGCTCTGGCTCGCCTCGCCCGCAGCCTCATACGTCACCGGTTCGATCCTCCCCGTCTCCGGCGGACGCTAGTCCGCGCCTGCGCTGTTGCGAGGCATGGATTTATAATCGTGGCGAAAATGGTTGCGGATAAAAATATAAGCGACGATAAGATCGTAATTGTGCCGCCCGCGGCGTAACCCTTGCGATCTCGAAAGCGTCTCTTAAGCGGTAGGGAAGGGTGCGGTGCAATTGCGCGGGACAAGTCGGACCACCCTGTTCTCGCAAATGCGCGCGCGGTTGTGACTTGATCGGCTGACTGCACTACAATCCGCCACGACCATGGTTTCCCTCAACGCCTTCAGAGACAAGTGCGACATTCGATCGAGGGCGAGGTGCGTTTCGATGGTGCCTC
>CAWDQC010000048.1:0-156156 GCA_963804355.1 uncultured Pseudomonadota bacterium
TAATCTTTGCGGCAGCCTCGTCCGGCAGCAGATTAAACCCGCACCATCCATCACCGTGTTCGGCAGCGCGGCGCACGCCGGTCCGCTCTCGCCGCCAAAGAAGACCGGGAGCTGCCCACCTCGATCGGCTTCGCTGGAATCGCGCGTTGTAGAAACAGACAAGTCGCTATAAGAGCTGGGATCCTGGCCCCACAGTTGGCGCATCGCGGCGATATATTCGCGCGTGCGATCCGCGCGCCGCTCAACGGGATACCCAGCGCGGCGGATTCTTCCGCCAGCCATCCGATGCCGACGCCGAGCAACGCACGCCCGCCAGTCAAAAAATCGAGGGTCGCGATAACCTTGCCGAGAACCACCGGGTTGTGTTCCGGCGCCGAGGCAGATACCGGTGGCAGAGCAGAATTTGGGCGTTCACCGCGCCGATGGTCGCCAGGTAACGAAAACGGATCGAGCAGGGCGCGCCGGTGGGGTGGTGATCTGACCCGTCGTCGCGTAGGCATCCTAACCGTACTGATCGAGCAGGACACATGCTCGGGCGCCTTTACCAAGCGTCGCGACGCCAAGACGTTCGGCGTTGACTGCGATGGCTTCACAGTTCGCTGCGCGCCACTCGCCGCGCCATCGCCATATGCCGATTTCCATACAATCCGTCCCTCCATTGGAATGGGCCTTTTCAAACTGAGCATAACACGAGCCCGGGCGCCCAACAAACCTCGACGGGGCCGGTCGATGCCCGCTTCGGACGGGAGCTGCGCTGCCCAATCACGTCGCCTCGCGTTTTTTTCGGCGGAGCCGGTTTCAATACAGTCGATCGGGCGTCCGCCCACTCTATCAATCATGAATACCGGGCAGCCGAATCATGAAAATATCGAGCAGCGATAGACCCAAGGTTGAGCGAGGCGATCGAAGTATCAATCGTGGCGATTACTTCGCTCGCGCGGAGGCCTTCGAGTATTCGGCTATTCACGCTCGACCTGAACAGCACAAGGCGTTGGTCGGACGCGCTCCATCGTATCGCGCCATGCTCTCCATCGGTCGCGTTTCGAACGCCGGGGTGATCGCGGCGCTCTGAACCTGCTGACGCAGGCGCTCGTCGATCTCTCCAGGACTGCGAACCGAATTCGCGCGGAGATCGATGTCGAATCGTCGATCTGCCGAGGTCGAGGCGTTTTGCCGAGGAAATCGGGCGGCGCCGCGCGATCAGGCACCGGCTTCTGAAAGCATGGGGACGCCCGTTTATCGAGCGGCGACGCGCGCCGAAAGATAAACCGCGCCCGTCCCGGAGCCCAGAAAGTTCCGCACACTAGTACATAGGATTTAAGATTAGCGTAAATACGCCTAGTCCTCCTGCCATAAAATAATTCCACCCGGAAGATTCTGCATTATACGATCAACACAAAATCTCTTCTCGGCGCGTCTGAAGCGTGAGACGTCATATAGCTGGTAGGAAGGGTTCTAATGGAGAAGTTATCAATTCTTGATGATCGACGCCGATTGCGGTCGCCGCGATTTCGATGGCGGGTTGCGTCTTCTGCGATCAGTTCTCGGTTCCGAAGTGCACGGCAAGGGCGCTCCGGTGAGAAGCGCGTCGACGAGCGATCTGGGCTTCTGCATCTGATTGAGCCGAGCGGACATAAGGATGCGAGGGCGGGCAAACTGCGTGGTGGATGCCCCAGCGCAGGGTAACGATGTCAGATTTGGAACTGAGCGTGCGCGACTTCCTCGGAATCGTTAGGGACTATGAGTCGAACCGCCAATGGGTCTGTCCGTGTAACGGCTGAACGGCAAGAATTCAGTGATCGGAGGAGGATTCAGGTGAAATCATGTATCGCGGTTTCGTGTCGCAGGATTTGCTCTGGTGTCGATGGGACTTCCAGGCTGCCCTGATGTCGGGGACGATCTGGCGGCTCTCGGTAAAAGGCACAGCAACGTCTCAGCATCATCCTCGGACTGGGGTACCTGTATATGATCCTAACGGTCTCACCTGGCCGATGAACCGGGAGAGTTCGTCGGACAAATCCCCGAGCGGAAAGATTCCCGGCGTAACGACGCAATTGACGTTGCGCGATTTCTCCTGGCACATATGTACACGGTTAGGCGATGGAGGGTGCCGAATAAAGCTCCGTTATAGCGGGCCGCCCTACGGGGCCCCGGCAACGGGCGCCCCGTTTCTTTGCCATCGCGGAAGCGTGCGTGACTAATCAAACCGATCGCCGCGCAACCATTCGAGAAGCCATGCAACCGAAGACGATCGTGCCCGAGCAGGATGCCGGAAGTCCCCGCCGGGCCACGAGACTGTGCCGGCGAACTCAAAGACCTTCCGCCAAGCGCCACTCTTGGATGCACTCGATGCCCTGCCCCTGTCGCAGAGCCGCTCTTGTGTAGCCCCTGGGCATGGAGCCGTAGCGGCTATCGTTGCCTTCGTGGGAATCGCGCCGGGACGGCTGGCGGTGATGCAATCCGGTGTCCCCTTCAGCGGAGACCGTTCGGGCGATCTGCTGCGCCGGATGATTCGCGAAAACGGCTTGCACCGGGTATTTATCACCTCAACCTGATACGCTGTAGTCTCCCGCAACGACGGCGGCCTTAATCGGGACCCGCACGCCGACGAAATCGCCAACTGCCAGAGAATCTGCAAGCCGAACTCGCACTGGTCCGCCCGCGAATCGTCGCCTGCCTCGGACGAATCGCCTGGCGCGAGCTGGCGGGCCGGAAGGTGCCCTTCGAACCTTCCGATCCTCCATCCGTTGCTTATCGATGGACGCCTGCTCTACCCGATGTTCCATCCGGGATACGCCATCCGTGGTGCCTATCCCGAAAGCTCGTATCGCCATGATTTCGCCAGGCTGGCCGCACTGGCTCAGCGCGTATCCGAGTAGAGATCGCCGCGATTCGTGCCCATCGCCGCGGCATCCCGCGACCCCCTTCTTAGACAAGACGCCGTGCCGGCCGCGCGGTAATCGGGGTCAACTTGCGGCTATACAGGGCGCTCGCCGCGATGCTATCTGCGTACCTATCGTGGACGTTACCGCTGAGTTTGTCGCCGAGGGTCTTCGCCGCTCTCGCTATATAACCAACGAACGAGCCAGACGGCGGTCTTTCTCGCGCTGGCGCTGGAGAAGCCGCTGCTGATCGAAGGCTCCGCCGGCTCGGGTAAAACCGAAGTCGCCAAGGTTCTCGCCGAAGTCCTGGGAACCGGACTGATTCGACTGCAATGCTACGAAGGGCTCGGACGAAGCTCGTGCGCTCTACGAATGGAACTACCAGAAGCAGTTGCTGCGGCTGCAGGCCGACGAGCATCAGGGGCATCGATGGACGAGCTGTCGAACCATCTGTTCTCCCGCGAATATCTGCTCGAGCGGCCTACTCCTTAAGGCGATCTCCGCCGCCCGCAGAGTGGTCCTGCTGATCGACGAAATCGACAAGGCCGACGAGGAGTTCGAAGCCTTCCTGCTCGAGTTGCTCTCGGATTTCCAGGTAAGCGTGCCGGAACTGGGCACCGTCCGCGCGATCGAGCGGCCGGTGGTTGTCCTTACTTCGAATCGCGCGCGCGAACTATCGGAGGCTCTGCGCCGCCGCTGCCTCCATCTGTTTATCGACTTCCCGGGAATCGATCAGGAGCGTCGGATTATCGAGCTCAAGGTGCCCGGGCTCGACGCGCGGCTGGCGATCGAGGCGGCTCGTCTCGTTAACGCAATCCGCAAGCTCGACCTGAAAAAATCACCCTCGATCGCGGAAACGCTCGACTGGGCGCGCGCCCTCGTTCGTCTCGGAATCAAGGAACTCGACACGCCGTCGATTCGGTCGACCCTGGGCGTCCTGCTCAAGCATGAGGATGACCGCGGACGCGTCGAAGGCAAACTCGGCGCCCTCGCTATCCGGTCGCGCTGACGAAACCTTATCGATGACGCTTGGTTCAACCGCGCCGCTCCTCCGTGGCGCATGAAGATCTCGTGTAAAAACCGATGAGCGTCCCTGCGCATCGCGATTCTCGATTTTATCGTCGATCTGCGCTCGCTCGACGTGAGAATCTCCGTGGCGGAATCGATCGACGCACTCGATGCCGTCGCCGCCGCGGGAATCGAGCGGGCGCGGATGCGCGAAGCGCTCCGCGCCACGCTCGTCAAGGACGAAGCCGACGGCGAGTCCTTCGACGCGGTGTTTGCGCGCCGGTTCGGCACGGCGCATCCAACGGGTGCGCCGCGCCGAAGCGATGGGGCGCAAATCGGAGTCAGCGGGCGCGGGCGCGGAAGTGGCAGCGGAGCATCACTGACGCGCCCGCTGGAGGCGGAGCCGGCGGCGGTATCGAGCGCGGCGCGAGATGCGACGCCGGCGCAGGTGCGGGAGGCGCGGCCCGAACCCGCGCAGCGGGAAGGGGACGCGTGGGGAGGAGGGGTCCTCGGAGGGCGAGGCGGAGAGTGGGACGGCGGCTAGCGAGAGCGAGGCCGCCGTCACGGGTGGCAGGGAAAACGCCGCACCCCAACGCGACGGCGCGGGAGTCGACGATTACGGCGGATCGTCGGGACGCGAGGCGCGTCTTCGCGAAATCGAACTGGTCCCGTTCGCCGCTTATTCAGACCTCGAATACGAAAATGCCCGGGCGACGCTTGGATTGCTCAAGCGCCGTTTGCGGGTAAAGTTTTCGCGCCGCTTACGAATCGCACGGACCGGGCGAATCGATTTCCGCCGGACAATTCGCGCGGGAATCCAGCGAGGTGGCAGATTTGCCGAGTTGCGCTTTCGCGCCCGGCGTCCGCGCCATGTGGATCTCCTCTTGCTCACCGATATCTCCGGCTCGGTCAGGTACGCGTCCACATTGATGCTCGATCTTGCCGCGGGCGTTCGCGAATGTTTTCGGCGGGTGCGGAGTTTCGTCTATGTCGATCGGCTGGCGGAGGCCAGTTTCGAACAGGGCCATCTGGTGATGGAGCCGTTGATCGATTTGTATGCGCGGTCGGACTTCGGCCGCGTTCTTATCGAGGTCTGGGAACAGCGCGCCGTGCTGCTTAACCGCGCGACCCTCGTCGTGATTATCGGCGACGCGCGCAACAATCGCCGCGCCGCCCGAACCGACCTACTGCGCGAAATCGCCAGCCGCTGCCGCGCGGTGTGGTGGCTCAACCCGGAGCCGCCGGAACGCTGGAATACCGGCGACAGCGTAATTGCGCAATACGCGCGCGAAACTGACGGCCTGGTAGCGTGCGGGAACTTGCGCGAACTCGAGCGCGCACTCGCACGAGTCAGTTGAATTGTCCCGACTGACTAGTTCGGTGCTATACACAGGTTTGTTCCTGAGTATCGCCTCGTTTAATTGACTATATCGAACTGCCCTCGTAAGGCTGACATATAAGCCTTTCGCGCGGAGCAAAATCGATGCGTCAATTACGATTTGTCACGATGGTTCTCGCTGTGCTCGGGATGCTGGTGGGCGCCGGTGACGCCTACGCCGAGTTCCCGATTGGTTCACTCACTTTTATCACCGGAACCGTGACTGTTACTCGCGATGGTAAGACCGCGCTCGCTTCCTACGGCGACGCTGTCAATGTGGGAGAGCGTATTGCGACCGGCTCTGATGGCCGGGTGACTATTACGCTGTCGGACAATACTCAGATGCAAGTGATCGAATCGAGTACAATTGTCGTCACCGAAGCGAAATTCAATCCGAACGGCGCGCGGGCGAGCACGAAGATCGATCTGGACGGCGGCACGATCCGCTCGTTGGTTCGCTACAGCGCGGGAGCCACGCCGAACTTCGAGGTGCGCACTCCAAATGCGATCGCCGCCGCTCATGGCACCACCTACGACACTACTTATCAGACCGGAGTGACGCGCAAAGGTTATGACGCTTGTCGCGATTTCACGGATGTCACCGTTTACAACGGCACGGTAGATGTTTCGAAACTGTCGAACGTGACGACGCCACCGGTGGTCGTTCGTTCCGGAGAAAAGACTATCGCCCCTTGCGCTCTCGCAGTAGCCGCCGCGGAGCCCGTCAGCGCGACCAACCCCGAATTCGGCCCGCTTGGTATCGCGGCTATCGGTGCGGCGGGCGTGATAGCTCTTGGAGGCGGCCTCGCCGGAATCCTGACAGGAAGTGGGGGCAGCTCCTCTACCGGGCCGGTGAGTAAATCCGTGGTGATCCCGAAGACCCCGGCGAGTCCCTTTAACTAGGGCAAAAATGGTTTCGGTCCTGCCGGAAAGACAGAACTAGCCGGTCAACAATGTGGGCCGGCTAGTCATTACATTTCAGTGGGTTGAAATGACGGAGACGGATTAGCGGGCGGCGGGATGGCGCGCTAAGCTCTGATGCTTAGCGATGGCGACGAAAGCGAGAAATCAACGGTGGCGTACGATCACGACGATCTTGATCGGTCTTTTAGCCGTACTGAGCCTGACGCTTGCGAACAACATGCACGACGGCCTTCTGCAGCATGTAGAGCTTATCGCTTCGGACTGGATGGTCTATGGGCACACTCCGCCGCCGCCAACCGGAATCGTGGTCATAGCGGCAATCGACGACAAAAGTATCGCGCGATTTGGCCGCTGGCCATGGCCCCGCAGCGTACATGCGCGGCTCGTCGATGCCTTGCGGGGTGAAGGCGTCGCAGTCATTGGTTTCGACGATCTGCTGACCGAGCGCGATCCGGCCGACGTCGAAGGTACCGCACTGGCGGATAGCCTGCGCGCGGCAGGTATTCGCGATCCAGCGATCTTCGCGAAACTGGCCGAGAGCAACGATCAAATGTTGGCGCAGGCGATCAAGCTACAGGGCGAAACCTATCTCGCGAATACGTTCAGCAATCATCGTTCGGTTCTCACTCCGAACGTTGATCTTTCAGCCTATCGGACCAGTTTACTCAAGCCCCCGCCCGTCGGTTACAGTATTTCGCGCAAACTACCCAGAGGCGTCGCAGAGACTATAGGTGCCGACGCTTATCTTCCGCCTATCCCGATACTGAATGCCGCCGCTCGCGGAGTCGCTTATGTCGATATCGACGAGGACCTGGACGGTGAAGCGCGTTTCTATCCCGCAGTTATCCGCTTCAAAGATAGGAACTGTCTGCCATTGTATATTGCGCTGGTCGATGCCTACCTGGGACATCCCGGGACCAGTATCGGGTTCTCGGGCTGACGGAGTGACGGGCGCCACGGTCGGCAGTCGCTCGATCCCGCTGGACGAAACCGGCCACATGATGGTGCATTTTCGCGGCCCGGGCGGAACTATCTCGACCTATTCGATCGTCGACATCATAGATGGGAAGGTGCGGCCCGCGGATTTGAAGGGGCGCATCGTGCTGGTGGGCGGGACCGCGCATGCCCTTGGCGACCGCTTCACTACACCAACTGGTGCTGATTTTTACGGCGTCGAAATCCAGGCTAATGCGGTCGACAACGTGCTTCGCGGCGATTTCATTTACAAATCGAACGAGACCATAGCCGAAGGTATTTGGGCCGGATGGCTGCTTGGCGTCGCGATCAGTGTCGCCGCGGCTTTCAGCTCGGCGATTACCAGCGCGATGGTGCTGGTGGCCCTCGCACTCGGCTATCTCTTGTTCGCAACCTGGCGTCTGATGTCGAACGGTGCGCTGGTCGGCGTGGTTTTTCCGTTGGCCGCGCTTGGGCTGAGCTATTTTGCCGCGGTCATCTACCGCTATGCGACCGAAGGTCGGGAAAAGCGCTATCTCCGTCGTGCGTTTGAGCTTTATCTGAATCCTGACGTTGTCGCGTCGGTGGTCGACAAGCCCGCTGGGTTGCGGCTGGGCGGCGATCGCCGCCGCCTGAGTATTCTTTTCGCCGATATCGTCGGATTCACCTCGCGCGCGGAGCGTTCTGAGCCCGAACCGCTGGTCGCATTGCTCAATACCTACATGACTGTGATGACCAACGTGATCTTCGCGAACGCCGGCGTGGTTGACAAGCTGATGGGTGACGGGATGATGGCTTTTTGGGGAGCGCCGGTGGAGGTGGAAAATTCCGCGCGTAACGCGATCGAATGCGCGCTTAAGATGCTTGACGAGTTGAAAGCTCTCGCCGCGCGTGACGATCGTTTCAAGGATGTGAAGATCGGAGATAGGAATCTGCACGGGCGACGCGGTAGTTGGCAATTTCGGCGGTGAAGGGCGTTTTGACTATTCGGTGATCGGCGACACCGTTAATCTCGCCTCGAGACTCGAGGGCCTCACTCGGCAATTTCAGGTGAGCTTGTTGGTAAATCGAGAGACGCTTGACCAGGCCGGCGCGGGCTTTATCGCGCGCGAGATCGGCCTGGTCAGAGTCAAAGGCAAAAACCAACTGGTGCCCGTCGTTGAAGTCGCGGGACGCGAAGGCGACAGCGTCGATCCCTCCTACTATCAGCGCTTTGCGCAGGCGCTCCAGGAACTCGGCCGCGGCGTCTCTCCCGAACCGCGGCTACGCTCGCTGCTCGCCGAACGTCCCGACGACAAGGTAATCGCAATGTGCCTGGAACGCCTGCAGGCGTCCGGCGGCAAGCAATTGCGCGAAATGATCTTCGAGTTCGAAACCAAATAGCGCATCGCGGTGCGCTTGCGAATCAACTCTTCTTTTCCAGATGGCCGCCGAATTCGTAGCGCATCGCGGAAAGTAATTTGTCCGCGAAATCCGCCGCCCCGCGCGAGCTGAAACGCTCGAAGAGCGCGGCGGTCAATACGTGTGCGGGCACACCCTCGTCGATCGCCGCGTCGACAGTCCAGCGCCCTTCCCCCGAATCCGATACGCGACCGCCAAATTCCTTCAGTTCGGGATCGCCGAGCAACGCACTCGCAGTCAGGTCGAGCAGCCAGGAGGCGATAACGCTGCCGCGGCGCCATACTTCGGTGATTTCGGGAAGGTTGAGATCGTACTTGTACAGATCGGGGTCACGCAGCGGCGTGGTCTCGGCATCGTCGGTATGCTTCTGCATGCCGACATTCGCGTGACGCAAAATGTTCAACCCCTCGGCATACGCTGCCATGATCCCGTATTCGATCCCGTTGTGAACCATCTTGACGAAATGCCCGGCGCCGTTCGGTCCGCAATGTAGGTAGCCGTGCTCGGCGGTCCCACCGGAAGTCTTCTCGCGCCCCGGAGTTCGCGGTGCGGAGTCGAACGGCGGAGCCAGCGTTGCAAAAATTGGATCGAGATGCTTGACGACCTCCGGCTCGCCGCCGATCATTTGGCAAAACCCACGCTCGAGGCCCCAGACGCCGCCGCTAGTGCCGGAATCCACGTAATGAAGTCCCTTGGCCTTGAGCGCCTTGGCGCGGCGCAGGTCGTCAACGTAGTAGGAGTTGCCGCCGTCCACCACGATGTCGCCGCTCTCGAAGCGACTCGCGAGACCGTCGAGGGTCTGCTCGACGACGGCCGCCGGCACCATCATCCATGCAACCCGTGGTTTGGCGAGCCGTTTGGCGAAATCGTCAAGCGACGACGCGCCGATGGCGCCTTCCTTGGCGAGATCCGCGACCGCCTTCGCGCTAACGTCATAAACCACGCATTGATGGCCGCCGCGCAGCAATCGCCGCACCATGTTTGCGCCCATCCGGCCGAGTCCGACCATTCCCATTTGCATTTGGTCCTAGCTCCTTAAGGTACGATGCTTCCTTAGTTGTACCCAAAGGCGCCGTCGGATTCACGGGGCATGAAAATGGCCGCGAAAGTCGATGAGCTTTCTTGGCTGGAATGATCGTGCTAGCTAAAAAGTCCCGAAGCGCGGCGGACGCCACCCTAGCTCAGTTGGTAGAGCAGCTGATTCGTAATCAGCAGGTCGTCGGTTCGAATCCGACGGGTGGCTCCAGAAAAATGCGATCGGAGTCGCCGTCGGGATTCCCCAAAGTCCGAGGCTTCCCAGCATCCGGTACCGCACACCGTGGCGGAGTCGTACGGCTGCGAGCACCAGCAGCCAGGCCTTAGCTTGAGATCCGAAATCCTGCCATAAGCGATGGTCCCGGTATCGTTAAGGCCGAGGACAATTCATGGTCCCATAAGAGCACGTATAAGACCCAGTAAGGTCAGCACCGTTTTGCACGAACGTTAGCGAGATTAGGCGGTACGCGTCGCATCTGTGGCCCGTCAAAAAACAGCCTGCAGACGTACTGCCCTTCCAAGTTCCGGAAACATCGACGGGCGGTTGCAGGGTCCTGGAGGCGCTCGCACACGACTGCAGGAGTACCGGCAGTGCCGATAAAGCAAGAGCGCTGGTTGCGGCAAGGGTAACCAAGGCAACTCGATCGCTCATCCGTCGCAAACGAAAAATTGTGGCCAACATTAGTGCGTGAGTCAGTCAGTCCCTATGTGCTCAGCTCGTTGAGCGATGCTTCGCATCCTTAGAAGTCCGCGTTGTCGAAGCCCACGCTGCGTGAACCCGAGCGAAGCGATCCGCCGGCGAGTGCGCGCATTTCGTCAACGTTGCGGTGGCTCCGGCGCGATTTCGGTCGTTCCCAGACGATGCCAGGGTATCCTTTTAAGGGGGCAAGGCGGCCGCCCACATAGGTCCAATCCTGAAGTTCCTCTATCGCTACATGATAGCGGGGCTCTCGACCCGTACGGTTGGTGAAGAGTGCACGGGGCAGGTTGACCATGTGGGGTGAACGTTTGCGTTCATAAAAGAGCGGTGTTCCGCACAGACCGCAGAATTTTCGAATCGACTCGGTATTCGCGTCATCGAAGCGCGCGATCTTTTTTTGGCCCTTCACCACACGGGCGTGTTTGCGCCAGCAGCCTATATAGGTCGCGTATGCGGCGCCATGCGCGCGACGGCTTGATGCGGAGTGATCATGCCAGGCCCAGAAGGCCGGAAAGTCGATTTCTAGCTCCACTGCACCGCAAAGACAGGAGCCGGACACGTGTCGAACCGATTGCTTAGGCGGCCTTGGTTCGCTGAATCTCTTTAATTTTGTTGTGATCGATTTCACCGATTGATTCTTCGGACTTGGAGCGTTTGAAGTAAAAACCTCTGCGAAATTTGTCGTGGGCAAGATTGTTGGCAACCGTGTCGTTGTGCGAGATTGGCAACGAGCTTCCGTTTCATTAATCAGCCGTGACCGAACGGCGACGATACTAACAGCTTACAAAGACTCCAGAGACAGAATACCGGGGGTAACATTACTCGCTCAGCTCCTCGAGGAGCGCCTTCGCATCCTTGAGATCCGCGGTGTCGAAGCCCTCAGTGAACCAGCCGTAGATTTCGGCGAGCATCACTCGCGCTTCGTTGCGATGGCCCTGCGATACGAGCAGCCGCGCTAGGCTGGTGGTCGCGCGCAGCTCCCAAGACTTCGCCTGCATCTTTTGGGCGAGCGCGATCGCTTCGCGGAAGTCGGCGTCAGCCAGTTCCGTTTGGCCGAGTTGAAGCCTTAGGTCGCCCCGAATGCGTAAGGTTTCGGGACGGTAATAGAGCTCTTCGGGCTTTTCCTTGAGCACACCCTCGATGGTTATGAGGGCGTCGTCGATCTTGCCGTCGAGCGCCTGAGCCTCTGCCATCCAAGTGCAAAAACCCGTAATAGCCGCCCTAACTCCGGCTTCGGCCATCCCAACCAAGCCTTCGCGGATAAGAGCAATGCCTTCACCCACCCGGCCAAGCCGTGCCAACGCGCAGCCGTGCGTCGTGCGGGCAAAGTCCCTCACGAATGGGAAGCCTTGTTCTTCAGCGATCGTTAACGCTTGCGCAGCCGCGATCTCGGCGTGCTGCGGTTCTCTCAGCAGGAGAAATAGCGTGCTTTCTAAGTATCGCACGTTCCCCAACTCCAACGCGTTGTTGCTATCCAGCACGAATGCGATCACACGGGTAATGCGCTCCCTTGCTTGATCGGCATAACCCGAGACCCACGCGCAAAGACTTGCGACAGCCATGGCGCTCATGGCCCGAGGGAGTTGACCCACCGGGGGCAGGTCGAGGAAGCTGCTCAAGCGCGTGAAGTTCTCTTCGGCCCTGGCGAGGTCGCCGCGAACGAAACTTATATCCCCCTTAGCCTGATAGACGAATGCAAAGCTTGTTTGACCGCCCTCGCGTTGAGCGAGATCGAGTAAGCGGTCCGACATTTGCCAGGCGGTGGCGTAATCACCGGCGACAAAAACACCTTGTAAATCCCCGAAGACCTGGACTACTAATTGCGCGAGATTCCCGTTTTTCTCGGCCAACTGGCGGGCGCGCTCACCGGCCGCCAAAGCCTCAGGTGCACGATACCCTCGCCTGACAAGCAGTATTTGAGCAAGTGTGCTTGCTAGCTCGAGTTCGCGCGCCTCGCGCCTTGGCGAAACAGGCAATTTCTTGATCCTGTCGAGACCCTGCTGCAATTGCGTTTGCGCCTCGACATAGGCCGAGCGATCTAGCGCCTGTTGGCCGGCTCGCGCAAGATATTCCACTGCTTTGCCATCATTGGCGCTGCGACCGTAATGGTGCGCGAGCTCGACCAAATGGTCTTCAAGCTGCCCGGCAAACATCGACTCCAGCGCCATTGCCGTGCGCTCATGTAAGAGCTTGCGGCGCTCGGTCAGCAGTGAGTAAGAAGCTACTTCCTGCGTCAGCGCGTGCTTGAAAGTGTATTCGACGTCGCCCGTGGCCGGCTGCTCGTAAATAAACTCCGCTAGTTGTAGGTCGCTAAGCATCTGGTTCAAGTCGTCGTCAGGCTTGAGCGTTACGCGGCGTACCAGCCCGAACGGAAATTGCCGTCCCAGCACCGCCAGCGTCTGCAACAACTCCTTCTGCTCCGCGGGCAGCCGGTCGATACGGGCCGCGATCACGGCCTGCACGGTGGCGGGTACCTTCACCGCGTTTATCGACTTGGCCAGCTTCACGGTGCCGTTACCCACAAGCGCGCCCTGCTCGATAAGTGCCTGGTAGATCTCCTCCATGAAGAAGGGATTGCCCTCGGTCCGTTCGATGATGAGGCGCTTGAGTGCCGCGAGGTCATCGCCGGCGCCGAGTAGCGTTGCCAGCATCTCCTCGGCACTCTCCTTGCCGAGCGAATCGAGGCGAAGCTGGGTATAATAGGTTTTGCTATTCCACTGGTGTGTGTACTCCGGCCGATAGTTCACCAGCAGCAAGATTTTCGCGGTGCCGATCGAGTCCGCTAGCAGGTTTAGGAACTCCTGGGTTTGCTCGTCGATCCAGTGCAGGTCCTCGAACATTACGATCAGTGGCAGATTGAGTGATTCGCGCAGCAGGATACGCTTGATCGCATCGAGCGTGCGGCGCTTTTTGACCTGCGCGTCCATCTGCCCGAGCGCATCCTCCCCTTCGACGATTCCGAGCAAGGCGAACAGATAGGGCAACGTGTCTTCCAGCGATCGATCCAGGATGGTGATCTTCCCCGCAACCTTCTCTCTGCGTTTGCGCGCGTCGTCTTCGGACTTGATGTCGAAGTAAGAGTGCAGCAGGTCGAGCACCGGCAGATAAGCGGACGCCTTGCCGTGCGAGACCGAGAACGTCTCCAGCACCATCCAACCCGACTGCGAAGTCGCCGTGAACTCGAAGAACAGCCGTGACTTGCCGACTCCCGGCTCTGCCATCACCGCAATGATCTGTCCATACCCCGATTTTGCTTGCTCGGCGGCGTGCCTCATCGCCTCCATCTCGCGATCGCGCCCGACGAACTTCGTAAGACCCCGCCCCACCGCGCGCTGCAACCGCGTACGCAGCGGCCCAAGTCCGGTCACTTCATAGACGTTGACCGGCTCGCCCAAGCCCTTAATTCGTGTCGGGCCCAGCGATCGCAAGGTGAAGTACCCCTCGCACAGCTTGCGGGTCTCCTCCGCCACGGCAATCGATCCGATGGGCGCCAGCGCCTGTATCCGCGACGCCAGGTTGGTTGTATGACCAATAGGCGTGTACTCCGTCTTTGCGCCACCGGTCGAAATCGTGCGCACGACCACTTCACCGGTATTGGCACCCACCCTCGCCTGCAACGGGAATCGGCCTTCCTGCCGAATGCGGTCGGAGTAGCGTTTGAGTTCTTCCTGCATCCGCAGCGCCGCATACAGCGCCCGTTGCGGATGGTCCTCGTGGGCGACCGGCGCGCCGAAGAGTGCAAAGATCCCATCTCCAGTCGATTGAACGACGTACCCGTCGTAGCGACGCACCGCATCGATCATCAGCTTCAGTGCCGGGTCGATGATGGCACGGGCTTCTTCCGGGTCGAGGTCGGCCATCAGCTCGGTCGATCCTTTTATGTCCGCGAACAGCGCCGTCACTGTTTTGCGCTCGCCATCCGGCGATGCCTGGGTCTCGGATGCCTCAGATACGGACCGAGCACCTGGGGTCATCGGCGATGCTGGGGGATAGACTTTGGTCGAGGGAGTGGAGGTTGATTCGAGGCCGGAGCCGCATTTGCCGCAAAATTTCGCAGCTAGGACGTTCTGAAACCCGCACGAACCGCACGCATTCTTGAATGCGGCGCCGCACTCGGTGCAGAAGTTCAAACCCTCAGGATTTTCGCTCCGGCAGCTCGGGCAGCGCATCTGTCCCCCCGGTGAATAACCGTCCTTCCTTCGTATATCATCCAAAGCCATTCCGGGACTAGTTGGAATTGCACACTAGCCGGTTACGCCGGCCACGCCCCGTTTGTCCCGTTTTCCACTGAATGACTTAGCCAGCCAAAATTTACCTCCCTGGTAGGCGTGGGAAGACTCATCGGATCGAAGCCGTCACCGCGCCTTCGACCATTAAACGCCATTAACGCTTACTTGACGAAAAATCCAAGTCTGATTAATTACCAGACTCGCTGTCAGAGAGCGTGTTGAGATAGTCAGGAGACCACACAAATGGGCGACAAATCCGAATTGCTGAATGCCACAGATGAATTCATCGACGACGCGGTGAAGTATGCTGACCCCATGGTGCTTCGGGGTCTGATCTATCAGTTGACTGGTGACGAAAGCGTCGCTGCTACTCAGGCCACGGTGGCTGATATCAGGCGCTCCGAAGCGGGTAACGCATCGAAAGAGTTAGCCATCGTTCAGTCCAAGGCCGACGTCACAGACCCGGCTCAAGTCGCGATGATTCAAGCCAAGGCTGCAGCATTTCTCAAGTCCTATCGAGACCAGGGAGCTTCGGATATTTCCTGCGGTTCTCCTGAACGCCTCGCCGAGAGTCTAAGCCTGACTGCTGGCGCCGAGATTTCTGCTTCCGAGTTGGATATGTGGGTTGAGCAATTGGCCTTGGATCCTTGGGCCCGAGCACTTGTTTGGAACGAGCCAGCCAAGTCACAAGAGTTGGAAAAGTTCGTTGTAGCAGTCATCGGCGCGGGAATGGGCGGCCTTAACGCGGCGGTTCAACTGAAGCATGCCGGCATCCCGTATTTCGTAATCGAAAAAAACGACGAGGTCGGGGGCACCTGGTATGAAAACCAGTACCCTGGGGCCCGAGTCGATTCGCCCAGTCGCACCTACACGCATATCTATGGTGTCGATTTCGAATATCCCAACGCGTTTTGCCCTCAGCGCGAGAACCTCAAGTACTTCAGATGGGTCGCCGAGAATTTCGATATCCGCAAGAACATCACGTTTAAGACCGAGGTCAAATCGATCGTCTGGGATGAGGCCACGAAGCTTTGGGAAATCAAGGCCGAAGGGCCTGATGGACCTCAGGTTTGGCATGCTAACGCGGTAATTGCGAGCGTCGGATTCTTATCGCGTCCCAATATGCCTGAGATTCAGGGAATGGACACCTTTCAAGGCAAAGCCTTTCATACGGCGCGATGGCCCAAAGGGCTTGGAGTCGAAGGGAAGCGGGTGGCCGTGATCGGCACCGGCGCCACCGGATACCAGATGGTGCCGGAATTAGCAAAATCGGCAGGTCATACCTTCGTTTTCCAGCGCACGCCAAACTGGTGTTTCGATACCAAAAGTTATTTGGACCCCTTCCCGGCGCAGGTGAACTGGCTCGATCGCAACTTCCCGTACATCCGGAATTTTATCCGCTTCCGCCTGAGCTGGCTTGCAGGGCCGCAGACTTTTTCACCGATCATGCGTATCGACCCTCAGTTCGAAGACCAGCACTCCAGGAGCGCGCTGAACAAGAAGATCAGAGATCAACAACTGGCGTTTATCCAAAGGAAGCTGGCAGGCCGTCCCGATTTGATTGAAAAGATGACGCCGGTCGCTCCGCCTTACTCAGCACGGCCGATCATCATCGATACAGATTACTCAATCTACGATGCCTTGATGCGCGACGATGTCACCCTCGTTTCCGATCCGATTGAAAGAATCACGGCGAAGGGGATTGAGGTTAAGGGAGGTGACGAAATCCCGCTTGACGTCATCGTTTATGCCACCGGGTTCAAGGCCAACGATTTCCTTTGGCCGATGGAGATTCGCGGAAGAGAGGGTAAGCGCGTCGAGGAACTATGGCAAAAGGATGGTGCGAGAGCATACCTCGGCACGATGCTCCCCGGTTTCCCGAATTTCTTCATGATTTACGGACCGAACACGAATAACTTTGGCGGCCTCCAGATCGTCGATTTCGAGGAGATGGTTACAAGGTTCGCACTCGGCTGCATCGCCGGTTTGATCACACAAAAGAAAAGCACAGTCGACGTCTCGCTTGATGCTTATTGGCGGTACAACAATGAGGTCGATCGAGCCGAAGCGCTGATGATCTACAAAGATGCGCGCGCTCACAATTACTACAAGAACGACAGCGGGAGATCGGCGGCAAATAATCCGATCGACATCAGAAAAATTTGGACATGGCTGCGCGACCCACTCGACGGTAAGATGAACGATGAGCGCGCCGGTGATTCTGAGGCCCTGGCCAGCAAAACGGTGCGGCCATTTTTCGACGAAGATTTGCTGCTGGATTAACAATCTAACGAGCAACAAGGACTGCGTTTATCTTAGGGTAGCCGTCGGGCGTCGACGGGCGCGCGGTGCTGCCGTATCGACGGAGAGTTGAAATTGATATGAAATCTTCGCCGAATAGGGAATCGACGCCGGAGACCGCCGAAGGCATTATCGGGAATTACCTCTAAGCGACTCCGTGATCCTTGAACCACACTCCCATCCGCCTCCAAGCATCTCGCGCCTGCCTCGGCCGATAGCTGGCACGATAGTCGGCGTTAAAGCCATGTGGAGTATCGGGATAGACCACGATCTCCGAAGGTTTACCGGCGGCTTTCAACTTCTCGCGCATTTCCTCGATCTGCGACATCGGAATCGCGGCGTCGGCCCCGCCGTAGAGACCGAGAGTCGGCACATTGATTTGGGCTGCCAGGTCGAGAGGACTCTCCGGCGTCTGATCGGTCTTCGGCCGTTCCAACAATCCATACCAGGCAACTCCCGCGCGTAGGTTCGGGTTGTGTGCGGCATACAGCCATACCTGGCGGCCGCCCCAGCAAAATCCGACGATACCGAGTCGCTTGGTATCTGCATGCCCCGTGCTCTTTGCCCATGCCACCGTCGCATCGAGATCGGCCGTGACTTGACGGTCGGAAACCTTGTCGACCACCTTCATGATCTGGGACATATCGGTCAAAGTGGCGACGTCGCCCTCGCGCGCGAAGAGCGCGGGCGCGACCGCGAAATAGCTCAGCTTGGCAAGACGACGGCAGACGTCTTTTATGTGCTCGTGAACGCCGAAAATCTCGTGCACGACAAGGATGGTGGCGAATGGACCGCCCGTTTGCGGCATCGCACGGTAGCCAGGGATCGTGCCGCCCGCGACTGGGATTTTGACCTCACCTGTGACCAGTCCGAGGCTGTCGGTGATGATTGTTTCGGCTGAAACCGGCAGAGTCGCCAACGCGAATCCTGCGGCAAGGCTCGCAACGACGAACGCGCGCCGCGTCAGCTGCGCTGATTCATCCGGATCATCACCAGTAGGAACGTCTGGATTTTTCATATTGCCCACGCCGATTCATACGCGTTGGAGGCCTAAAACGTTGCCCCGATGACGTGATTCCCGGTTCGCCACCCCTCAAAAGATCCACCCCCGCAGGCACGACTCAGCCGGGCAAATCGCAATCTCGGCAGATTTTGAGGGGCCACAGTATTGTCCTGCGCCTTATTCCCTCCTACTCGCTGACTTTTCCCTATTATCAGAATGCCTTAGTCGCAAATGGAGTCGTTAGCACCGCGCCAGCAGAACCGGAAGTGCCCGAACATCCTTTTGTATCTGGACCCTTTGCACAACCCCACCAGTTCTGAGTGGCGTCAGTCGTGCCAGTGCTGAGGTTCACGACCCCTCCACCGCTGCCCTTTAGATCGTTGAGGTGCCCACTAACGTTCGCTGGTGTATTGACAACTATATCAACTGATTCGTCTTTGATCGTATTGCCAACTATGATTGTCCCAGTAACGGCGGACACTCCAAAGACATGAATTCCCGTGGTACCGGCCGTCGCCGTGGGAGCTTTGTCAGATCCGTTACCCGATATCACATTATCTATAATCTGATTGTCGTTGAGAAACTGGCCGAGTGTATGACTATGCAACGCGACACCGGGCAAGCCGTTGTCCGTGAGCGTGTTATTGATTACGACGTTGCCGGAGTTTATTGAGCCTGGCACCGAGTCGAAGATTCCTACCCCTGCTCCGGCTCCAGAAACGTTTAAACCGTTGGCTGTGGAGAGATTCTCGGCGATCGTATTGTGAACAACACCTAGAGGGGCGGTGGCACTGGTAAACGGCGGAGGTGCCGGAGCATGAGAGGCCAAGGTGATTCCACAATCGAAAGGATTGTTCTTGACCGTGTTGCCGACAACAAGATTGTCGTGGGCTACCGCGGTATCATCGCTTATCAGAATTCCGCCGGCGTTGTTTGTGATCAGGTTGTTCGAGACGGTTGAATGATCCGCTCCCATCAGATGGATTGCCTCACCACAATCGAAACCTTCGTTAGTTTCGAATACAGGAGCCCCCGGGCACGTCTCTCCGCTTAGACTTTTGTTGTTGCCCGAAAGTGTGTTATTCGCGATGGTTACGAATGATGTATTGGCTACGAGGATGCCCTCAAAACTAGCGTCCCTTATAGCTAGACCCGTAACCAGTACGCTGCTCAAGCCCGGATTGTCGATGCCATCAATAAAGATTCCGTTACCGATATTATTGCCATCGACTGTCACTGTGAGCCCGGCGGCTTCAATGATCGTGTTTTTTGAACCTGCGCCGACCAGCGAAAGACTCTTGTCGATCACTACAATCTCTTTGTAAGTTCCCTTCGCGACCTGGACAGTGTCATTGGGACTGGCCGCAGTAACCGCCGCTTGGATCGTCGAAAGACAGCCGTTGGTACCGGCTGGATTTACGCAAACAGTAGCCGCATCACCATTCGCACCTATTAAGCCGATTGCCACTATGGCCAGTAGAGTACCAGCGGCCGTCCGGGAGAGCTTCCTGGATACTGGCCTTTCAGAGCAGATATTCATGCGACGTTCCATTCGGGCGAAAGGCTAAAAGTACTAGAGCGGTCCACGGTAGCCACTCAGTAAGGTGCGCCACCAACTGCACATTGGGCCGCGGTCTGAGCGGTTATTGCTCCTAATCCTCCCGATGTCATCGTTTCACTGAATCTTGCCGTGTAGTAGAGAGTTGCTGGATCAGAATTTTGAGCGCCGCCGAAGACGAGTGCCCAGAGGCCCGCGATTACAATCGGTTTCTTGGTAGCGGCGTCCGTGAGTTGGCCTTTGTTCGCGCCCTTTACCGGGTCGAAGCCATCAATAGTTCCATCGCCGAAGTTGCCAACCAAAATATCCCCTCCGAAACTGCCAAAATTCAATGGTGCTTCAGCGATGCCCCACGGCGCATTGAGCTTATTTTTGCTGGCGAAGCGTTTTATGAGCTTTCCGTCGGTATCGAATACATCAACGTATCCGAGGTTTTTGCCAGCGACAAAAGTGGCTTTCGCAGAATCCTGCTGAGCATAGGTTACGAACAGATTCCCTCTAATGTTGACTACATTAAAAGGAGCGAATCCGGAGGGTAATGTTCGGTCAGAAAAGGTTCCATCGAGGTTGGTGACGGGGCTGAAGTTCGTATCAAAGACGTCAATCGCGCCAGTATGAAAATTGGGTGCATAAAGAAACATGCCAGCGACGTTCTTGCCTACGGCGTTGCCCATCGCTAGCCCATAATAGACGGCTCCACTTGCCGAATTGTCTACGATTTTGGTCGCATTTGTTCCATCAAGCGAGTTCCAGCCCGCGATCACTCCATCTTGAGTTGCGAAAATGAAAGTCGTCGGATTGTGCGTGACAGGATTGACGAACGCGGTGGTCAGATTAGCCACGATTCCCGTGGGCGATGCACCCGGCAGGGAGCTGCTAACGCCCTGCGGAATACTCACAACCGGCGAGAGAATGGCCGGTACGGCTGATCCATCGTAGGTTGTCGATATGCCGCTGCCGTGATCCGAGATCCGAAATGGCTCACCGGGGAAGAAGGCCAGACCCCACGGGTCGACTAGGTTGGCGTCTACCGTTGCAGGTGCAGGTGTCACACCCGTAAGGCCAACCGTATTGGTCCAGGCGAAACAGTTCGCACTGAGGGCAAATGATTGGGTCGGACCTGCCGCGATGGCGGCCAAGCTTGTAATGAATATCAGAATTCGACTCATGCTACGTTCCGTTTACTCCCCATCGATCGATTACGGACTGCGTGGTTCAGTTCAAGGCATGCTGGAAGAGATCGCTTTCAAAGAAACTGCTTTCCCCAATCTCTTGCTAACCTATTTCTTCGATGATTCCGCGGACTCGGGTTTGTACCAGCTCGGTCATCTCTGTCTCGCGATGCTGAGCAATCCGTTGCGTTTGTTATGAATAACTCTCTGAATGCTGCTTTGCCTCTGCCGTCATTAACTTCAGTAGTCTTCCTCGAGCGCCCTTGGATGCTCAACATTTGCTAGGGTTCATTAAAAAATCATCGTCCTGCGCGCAGACCACGCGCCGCCCGCAACCTTCGCATGCGAGCAGAACACGTCCTTCGTCCGGCAAAAGCTCGAACAGGACATGGAGTTGGCGCTTCTCGCAGAAAGCAGGCAGTGCGTTGCTTGCTTTCGCAGCAATGAACGCATTGTTGGACGGACGCTCGCTACTGCCCATTTTCGCGCTGTCCAATTCTAGACTCCTTCGCAGAACGGTCGCGCCTTTCATATCGAGTAGGTTTCCGCCATACACCTAGGCTCGACCAACGCTTGCTTTCATAGATGCCCCGTCCTTTGCGGCAATGACCCGTCTGCTCGAACACGGACCCTTTCTCTTCAATTGCCTCGGACCGACGAGAAGGTTACAAAACCGTTGCGGTACTCGATACGAAAAAGAGACCGGCCCTTACGGCTGTGTAGTTGGAAAATTTATGCATACTCGTCCCGAGTTTATGGCCGACAGCAGACGCTGGGACTTCCGAGCCATCAAACACAATCCGGAACGAGCTATCCCCACGATCCCGATGAGTCACGCTAACTGCGATGGAAATTGCGGGAACGATCCAACCCGGCCGCTACGGCTGAGCCAAGGACCTGCTTAAGCTGACAAAGCTCACGGTGAACTCGCATTCGATCCTCCAAATAACCCGTCGAGTCGAAACGAATATCCGAAGCCGAAAAGGTAATCCGTCGAACTGCTGTTCAGTCCAAAGCCGGCGTCGAAGTCCAACTGCTGCCTCCGCGTAATTCGCCAGGCGCCACCTCCGTCGAGCAGTTGGCTCGGTCGCTGGTGGTCATAGTCGCCAACGTATTCCATGAACAGGTCAGCGAATGCCCCGAATTCTCGTTCCAACGATAACGTCGGTTCAAAGGTTGGATTACGTGTTGACATGCTCGGAAACCAGGTCACAGTGAACATGCCGTTGACTCCCCAGCCCTCGGCGATGCTATGAGACCAAGGGAACTGGATGTATGGCTGAGAACCCTTCCCTGAGATCTTGCTCGACCCGCTTGGAAATCCTAAGCCCGCCGTCACTGATAAATCGAAGCCAAACGGAACTGGAAGTTGACGCTTGAAAGATACCACTATGTTGGAAAAGCCTGAGGGCTCTGATCCGCGTAGAGAATCGACGTAATTCGGGAGATCCATCACGAATTCGGTGCAATGGGCTATACCAAGCCGGAGACGAGTGTTCGAACCATCGAAAGAGTTCGACCCGTGCCGCGAGGTCATATCGAAGCCGTTTTCCGCTTGCAGGCTCGCGAGCGGAACCACGAGACTAGAATTGGTCACATCGGGCCGATCAGTGGCGATCTCGTCCGTAGCGGTGGGACACTCGTCTGCATTGCATGGCGCCCGGCTACTGAATGCGAGTAGCGCCGCGGAGAAAAGCAGCAATTGAAGCGCTGGTTTTGATTTGTTGGGCATCCCGGCTCTTTTTCTGGCTGGGTATCTAAGCGAGCAACCTTCGGGCCAGGCTTATACCGAGCCCGAAGATTGGTGTGTTGATCACCTCGGCGCCGTTTTTTCTGTTCGGCGTGGATTGCTCCGCTTTGCGGTTTCGCAAATTAAGCGCGAGTTCGGCCTCATCTCAAAGAGAAAAATGAGTTGATGCTAACGCAAGCCGACGTCGGCTATCGGCGAATTGGGCAGAGCCGTTCATGACGCAGCGATTCTGTCACTCGAAATCTATCTCACTATTTAGTCGGACTCACTGCCGAGCGGGTCTTTGAACTTTGGCTCTCTAAGCAAAATGCGAGACTCGCGTTCGCTAAGTGTGGGTTCAAGGTGGGTCGGCGGCATTATGCAGTCATGATCTGCTTTCGTACGACTTTCCTGGTTGTATGCGTTATCGAGTCATGTAGCGTTTCTCGGCAGGGTCCGCCGCCATGCGATCGAGGTTGCGCGCGGCCACAGCTCCCCAGGCCGCGCGTGCTGCACCATGCTGTCGTCTTCACACAATTCTAAAATTGCGGGCATCCCGTCGTCCATGAACTTGAGCCCTTCACCACCCTCTCCTCAAAACGGCGTTGACCATGATTTCGAAATATTCGTTCAGCAGGTCGAGGAGCGCGTTTCGCGCCAGCGCGTCAGACAGCAATGACCGCGCGAATGGTCTCGCTGTCCCCGCGCTTTACCGCCCGGAGAGCACGCTTTCGCCGGTGCGATGGCCGACGTAAGTGTCCATCAGGATGCGCACTATCCTCTGATCGGTCTGCGGTTCGACGAGTACCGTGAGCATCTCGGCGATGTCGGCAAGACTAGGAATTTCCGCGTCGGTGAAGCCCCCAGACGATCGGTTAGCCAGCTAATGCAAACTGATCTCGCCAGTCGAAAAACCATAGGCATCGCGACGTAGTCGGTGCCGACCTGGCGGCGGAAGGTTTTCAGCACCTCATAGTCCAGCGTCACTCCGGGGTTGAGGCATCGCCGAATGCCGAGGCTCTCCGCTGTACTTCGCCGATCGGACTTTGGTCAAAGGCAGGCGTCTGGTCGACGCCGTGGGCTGCGGTACGGCTCTGCGCTCGGTTTCGCCTCCGCGCTATATCCTCGAAAATCGTTAGCTGCAGGACCCTGCCCTTCTTTACCCCCAAGAGATGGACCTCAGAGATCTCGAAAAGCGCGCGAGTCGGCTTGATACGGATGCGTTCGAACAGCGCGACCGCGACAGAGTCACCCAGAGCAAGTAAACCAAATTGCTAAACCGGACGTGCCTCGACGATTGACGTCATTCCTGTGGCCGGAATCACGCGCGTCAGAGCAAAGCCCGCCCGGCTCAGTAGATCCTTGAATTCAACTTCAGTGCGCTCGCGACCACCCGGAGCTACGGCCAACATCGTAAGATCGTTGAATCTTCCAGGATCGGGTTGGTTTCTGGGTTTCAGGACTGATTCGACCAGCAGCAATTTTCCGTGCGCCGGGATCGCGCGGCGACAGGTTTTCAGAATTCTCACAGCGTCTTCGTCATTCCAGTCATGGATGACGACCCGCATCAAATAGGCGTCCGCTCCCTCGGGAATATTCTGGAAGATGTCTCCTCCGACAATCTCACAACGCGAGGCGAGTGATCCGATGCGCAACGAATCGGCGCCCTTAACCACAGGGGGCATATCGAAAAGGACGCCGTGCAATTTGGGGTTCGCGGACAAGATTCCACGGAGCAGCGCACCTGCGCCGCCACCCACATCGACGATTCGGCCGAACGCTGAAAAATCATAGGCTGCGATGATCAGCGGCACATCCATAAAAGATATGGAAGTCATCCCGTTGTTAAACATTGCGGCATCTTCGGGATGTCTCGACAAGTATTCAAAGAAAGATGTTCCGAATACGTGATTGAATGCCGGCTGACCAGTCGCAACCGTGGTAGCAAGCTCTCCGAACGATTTCCAGACCAATTCTGATCCGAACAGGATGGCGAATCCGCGCGTGGACTGGGGATGGTCTGAGCGAAGAGTATCGCTGAGCGGGGTTTGGTGATATTTACCGGCCGCATCCTCGAAGAAGATACCGACACTCGTAAGAAACTTGAGCAGGCGCTCTAACGGCGCTGCATCGGATCTGGTCGCAGCCACCAGTTCCTGTAGGGTCGCAGGCGCTTTCTCCACTCGATCCGCCAAGTCGAGTTTGGCCGCCACGTGAATCGCTTGGGGGATGATCATGCCGATGATGAACTGACGCATCTGATCCAGTGGTGAATGCTGTTGGACCGACTGGGGATTCTGCTCGCTCATAGTCTCTCTTCTTTGTTCTTCTGTTCACCTAATCGAGTTAATATCGGGCGCCAGACGTTTGTATTCCTAGGTGTTGCAAAGAATTCCGCTAACCGTTACTGATTTTGCCTCGCAGTACCTCGACGTTAAACTCGTTCGCCGTGAGCCTTCTCCACTTTTGCTCAGTTAAGAGGCTTCCGCGAGCGACGGGATGGCAACATCTACGTATCGCGTTCATGCTGGGCTTCTCCGGCGGCATTGCGGGTATCTCTTAGTCCTTCCGCATCTTGTCAATCTGGATTTTACCATCCTTGATTACCATCGCTACGTTTCGCAGGTCTCCGATGTTGGTAGTCGGATCGCCATCAACGATGATCAGGTCCGCTATCCGCCCTGGTGCGATCATGCCGAGCGCGTCATTACCCAGATGCAAGCCAGCATTCTTGGTTGCCATCTCCAGAACTTTCTGCGGTGCGATTCCAGCCGCTACCGAGCGTTCCGCTTCGACAATGGTGTTTTCTCCAAAACTGCCGAAGCCGCAAAAGCTGTCCGTGCCCAGCGCAACTCGCACACCGGAGTTCGCGATCCGCTTGAGGTTGCCATACCTGGCTTCGGCAGGCTTCTCATCGACCGCGAGTAACCAAAGAGTCGGCACGTACGGCGCGTCGTTTCGCAACATTAACTCGATTACGCGGTCTCCGCTCATCTCGTGCTCGAGGATCCCATGCTCAAGGCCATTTGCGCCCGCTTCTAGCGCCTCAATTGCGGCCTCCTCGTTGACCGTGTGGACGGTGGCCTTCAGACCATGCTTATGCGCTTCGTCGATAATCGCCTCCAGCACAGCCTTTTCCAACCTAAGGATTTGAACATTGACTCCCAAAACATCGATCTTCATAAAATACGGCGCACCATGCCTGCAACCGCCCTCATGAACGATCTTGATCGCATCGACTTTCTTTTCCGCCAATCGCCTAACCGCTTCTCGAGCCTTCTGCGGCGAATCAGTTTCGACGACCGTCCGATTGCGCAACCACGGGTTTTGCCCAACGACAGTTGTCGCCGGATGGCTGTCAGGGGCGGCGAAGGCTGGCCCGGTCGCGTACAGTCGCGGACCAACCAAGGCGCCGCTCGCTAGCATCTGCCGCACCCGCAGGACGTCATCCTCGGAATCCCCCACCGATTTAACAGTCGTGACGCCGGCCGCTAGGAACGCGTTGAGACGCTTGGGTAGTTCATTGGCGATATCGGCGGCCATCGTCGCTTCATCTTTCGCGGTCCACATATTGAGCAGATGAATGTGACAGTCGATAAGCCCGGGCATGAGAAATCGTCCGCGTGCGTCTATCTCTTGTGTAGCCGCACCGGCTGAGTTCGCCACGCAGCTGATTTTGGTTCCCGTTATGCCGATGCTCAGATCTTGTTGCAGAGTCATGCCATCAAAGACTCGCGCGTTCTTTACTAAGAGGTCACATGCCAGTCGGTTTTCTTCCGACATACAATCCCCCCAAAGAAGCTGTGCACCAGGCCTGTTTTAGGCCATTGCTGGTCGCCTACGAATCAGTCCGACATATAACTACAACAGCATTGCCTGGCAATGTCCTCTTAATCCGTGGCCCGATATAGGGAATCGAGTGCTGCTCGGACTTCGTTACGGCTGGAAAACGACGGTTGAAATCTCTGAGACCTGCCTAGCCCGAACTCGAGGCTCCGCTCGAGTTCGCCACCGATGGGGAGACCAATCGAGCTGTCGTCATATCGCCAGTGCTGGTATTGGCAGTCGCTGACGCTGGTGCGGAGCAACGTCTCGTAGAAGAAATGTATTGAGGCGGCCATCGTCAGTCTTTGAAGAGCAGCATCTGCGGCCGATTGTTTTTGTTGCTAGTTTAGTGTTTGCCGGATGGAACTTCGGTGGATGTCAGAAGACTGGAGTGCGAGGCGGTAAACCGAACGCGACCCGACCGGCCTCATCCATCATTATTCGGCGCGTCGCTATGTGAGTTGCGGCGGCGTTGATATCCCTGAGCGCTCGCCCAAACGGCGCCGATTCATAAATCGCCGTGCCGCCGGCGGCGCGATAGCAGAGTTGCACCGCCTCGAGCGCACATTCAGCGGCGTGAGCGACGGCGCGTCGGACACGCGCGCGAACGTCGAGCGGCACGGACTCGCCAGCGACCACCTTTGCCCAGAGCGCCGCGAAGGAATCTTTGACGGCCAGCCGGTTAGCTTCGACCATTGCTTCGGCCTTTGCCACGGCGTACTGCGCCTGTGGTTCATCGCGCAGAGCTTGTCCCGATCATTGGGAAGGTTTTGGTGCGAGCGAGCGACTTAAGACCCTCGACAGCTGAGCGGGCAATCCCATTCATCACACCGACATGGTTAAAGCCAAAATAGGTCGGCGGCAGATGGAAGATAGGATAGGGGTGACTGGATTCGGCGCCGAAAAAACGGATAGCCATATCCTTCGGCACGAACGCTCCGTCGACCTCGAATTCGGTGCTGCCGGTTCCGCGCATCCCGATTACCTTCCACGTATCGAGGACTTTGCAGTCCTGCTTAGGTATCACGAATCCGCGGGCGACCGGAGTACCGGCCTCCGACTTTCGCATTTTGTCCCCATCGAAGACAAAGCAGTTCGCTATAACCCAGCGGGCCTGATGGATGCCACTTGCCCAAGCGAAGCGACCGCCAATCCGATATCCGCCGTTGACCTCTACCGCGCGGCCGGGCGGCGAGGCGGATGCGGCAACACAAGAATCGCTACTCCCGAAGATTTCGTTGAGCCGGGCGGGCGACAGATCGCCGAGTATGACGGGCGTGCTGGATCCGATCGAATAGTTCCAGCCGACCGAACCATCGTAGGAGGCGACTTCTTCGATCAAGTCAAAGTAAGTCAGCAAATCGATATCTTCACCGCCGAATTCGCTTGGCAGAAGTAGCCGGTAGACATTAGCCTCTCTGAAAGCATTCGCAATTGCATCGGGCAGATGACGCAGACTTTCGCCTTCGCCGCGATGCGCCTCGATAATGGGCCGGAGTGCTCGAGTCAGTTCCCATATGCGCTCGATTTTGCTGTTCATAACGGTCTCCAGATTCGCATCAAGGATATTTGCTTGACAAGCGCCAAGTTTGACCGCGCCTCCGAGCGCGGAAAACTCAACGGCATGATGACTTACTCGGGCCTTGTTGGGCTGAAATGTTGACCCGATTGATTAACTTTCGCTCTGGTGGTGAATTAAACTCCTATGCACAAGCACATAAGTAAGCATGCCGAGACTCAGCATCTGCGCGACGATGTGATTCATTACCGGGAGTACAAAATCCTCCTTCAGCCCGACCGTTTTACGAGCAAACGCGCCTTCCTGGAGTTCTGGGAGGATGTGGAAAAGTGCGCAAAAAAAAAGGACCTCAAGATCGACATCGATAAGGGAGCCTTCCATAGCCAGGTCCGGGAAGTGCTTTTTTACGACACACCCGGTTTTGACCTTTACAACAACCACTTTATTCTTCGAAAACGCACCTTTTACGATGAAGGGTGGCCGCGAGCCGATCATGAGCTCACGCTCAAATATCGCGATCCCGATCTCGAACGCGCGGCCAAGCTAGACGTCCGCCCGCAACTCGGCGGCCATAGTGAAATCAAGTTCAAAGAAGAGTTGCTGCTCGAACGCGATCGTCTCGGCGGCATGCGCAGCGTCTATTCACACGGATGCGTATTGATCTCTCCAAAGATTGAGCTCGATCGCGGTATCGAGGATATTGCCGCCGCCTTTCCCGTGCTGCAGGATATAGATATAAAGCCAAAGACCAAAATCGAACTGGTTAATAGTGTTGCCGTCGAAGAAGTGCAGAACACCATTGGTTTTATCCATTTTGGCCACCACTACAAGGGTAAGGCCACAATAGCCATTTGGCGTAACCGTGCCTTGGAGAAATCCCTTTCGGGTGAGTTTGCTTTCCAGTGCAAGTTCGATCGTCTCGAGGAGGTTCATCCGTCATCCGTCAAACTATCAGAGGAGTTTTACAAAACGATCCAGCTCGGCTGCGCGGAATGGATCAAACTCGGCTCGACCAAGACCGCGATGGTGTATGGACTAGGTAACGTGCCTCTGAAGAATCACGAATGATGACGTCGCCTAGTCCGACGGGGAAAAAGAGGACCGACGAGAAGATCCTATGAAATCTCAATCCGACTACCGAACTGCGATCGTCCTTCAAGGCGGAGGAGCACTGGGCGCGTATGAGTATGGCGTCTTGAAGGCACTTTACGAGAAGAGACCTCATTTCGTACCCGCAGTGGTAACCGGCGTTTCCATCGGTGCAATTACCGGGGCGGTTCTGGTCGGCGCACGCTTAAACCCGATCGCTTCCCTTCGCGAGTTGTGGGAAACGGACTTTGCTATATTCGGGTGTCTGCCACCAGACGCTCGAGACTGGTCAAATGCGCTTATACCCGAAGCAAGCCAACAAGCAGCTTCGCTCTTTGGAAATCATGGGATGTACTGTATGCGTCCCGAACATCTTGCAAACCCGATGGCGACCGACAGCATTTACGAGACAAGACCTCTGAGAAAGACTCTCGAAAAATTAGTCGACCTCGAGAACCTTAATCGGAGCGAAACGCACTTAATCGTGGCTGCGATCGATGTAGAGAGTGGGCAATCCAAGGCTTTCGATAACCGGACGGGCCTTTCCTATGAACAGATAATCGCGAGCGCGAGCCTTCCTCCAAGTTTTCCGAAGAAGAAGATCGATAATCATTACTATTGGGACGGAGGGCTTTTCTCGAATACCCCGCTTAGCGAAGCGATTAATGCTCGGGAGGGCTGTGATGTGGGTGATCGTAACATCAGTAGAGAGCTACTCGTCGTCGAGCTATTCTCGATGTGCGGAGCTGTTCCGGGTGATATGCCGAGCGTATTGAATCGGCTGTCACAGCTACTTTTCGCCAGCAAGTTGGATCTCGATAAGGATCTGTTCGCGAAGATTAATAGCTTTATCGACCTGGCAGAGAAGATCGACCAGGTTATCCCTGCTGACTGCCCCGAGATTCGCAAACATCCGGGATATGAAGAACTCGTTAACCACAGAAAGATAGACGCGTTCAATATCATACGCTCCAGCATATCAACGGAGCGTGGGAATCCGGGAGATTTTTCGAAAGCCTCGATCGATTGGAGAATCGAAGCGGGCTATAAAGACGCGATCAAGCAGGGTATCGCAGAACCCAAACCGGTTGATAGGCTCATGCGCAATTAGCGGCTGACGAACATCGATAGCTGCGGCCCGATTTCTCGTAGCTTCGCGCTCGCATCCGGTGTCGGGACATCACGAACGACTCGCTTTTTCCTCTTTGCACTGCCATTCCTTGATTCACCGCGAAATTTTGCGCCCCAGGAAGTCGCGAATAAGAGGGACGATTTCGTCGGGCTTATCCTCCAGGGCGAAATGACCGGTATCTATGAGATGAAGCTCGGCATCAGGCAGATCACGCTTGTATGGATAGGCTCCGTCGGTTGGAAATATTTTGTCGTTCTTGCCCCATGTGATTAGTGTTGGCGGGAGGTACTTACGGAAGTAGGCCTGCACGACAGGATATAGCGGAAGGTTGGTGCGATAGTCGTAGAGCATGTCGAATTGGATGTCTGCATTACCGGGTCGATCGAGCAACGCTTGATCGTAAACCCAGTTGTCCGGCGAGACACGACTGGTATCGGCGACACCGTCGATGTATTGAAACTTGGTGGTCTCGGCAGAGACCAGGCTCGCGAACGCCTGGCGATGGACATCCGAAGGATCGGACCAATAGGCCCTAATCGGATTCCAGAAGTCCTTCAATCCCTCTTCATACGCATTGCCGTTTTGTACGATCAAGCCCGTGACACGGTCAGGATGCTTCAGCGCGAGTCGCCATCCTACGGGAGCACCGTAGTCCATGACGTACATGGCGAAGCGCTTTACATTCAATTGATCGAGAAGACCGTCAACCAGTTCGGCAACGTGGTGGAAAGTGTAAGGGAATTTGGTGCGGTCCGGCATATCGCTCTGCCCATATCCCGGATAGTCGGGAGCAATAACGTGGTAGAGGTCCGCCAAGGCGGGGATGAGATTGCGGAACATGTGAGACGAGGTCGGAAAGCCATGCAACAACAGCACTACCGGCGCGTCGGACGGACCGGCTTCACGGTAAAAGATGTTTACTCCGTCGATTTTATTGGTCCGGTGGTGAGTAACCGGGAGTGTGTTTAGAGCCGCCGCAGGATGTTCTCGATCGTGAGTAACCATCGAAGTGTCTCCTTGCCTGATTGCCGGTCGGTTGGTAGATCGAGCCTCCCGCGCGTCTTGAGTCCTTTAAGACACGATATCGGCGCAAGAACCCGAATGGCTCGCTTGATGGCCTGTGCATTCCAGAGATTCGTCGACGATCGACATAAAAAGTCGGTCTGTTTGCGGTTTGCCGCAAGCAATGGTCGTATGATGCGACGAGCATCGCGCACGTTGGTTCGCTAAGATTCCTGATAAACGAGCTCGATTCCAGGCATTGTCACCCGATTCAGAGAGGCAGCATAGGATCACACTGTGAATATTCTTAAAAATGTGTTGCTAGGTGCTGAACGTAAGAATGTTGCGGTCGGCCATTTTAATTTTTCAGATCTAGTGGCGTTCAGTGCGATCGCCCAAGCCGCACGGGATCTGAATTTGCCAGTGATGGTCGGAGTCTCAGAAGGCGAACGTGCATTCGTCGGTGTAGGTCAGGCTGTCGCGCTGGTCAAGAGTATTCGTGAAGAATATGGCCAACCTATCTTCCTCAACGCCGACCACACTCATTCACTGGCCAAGGCCGAGGAAGCGGCAAAAGCAGGGTTTGACGAAATCATCTTTGACGGTTCCGGGCTACCGTTCGAAGAAAACATCGTTCAGACAAAGAAGGCGGTTGAGGCTATCAAATCAATCAATCCCAATATTTTGGTTGAAGGAGAAATTGGGTGGATCGGTGCATCCTCGGAGATTCTGGAGAAGCTCCCGGAAGGCGTCGGCGTGCTGACAACTCCTCAGGAGGCAAAACAGTTCGTCAACGATACCAAAGTTGACGTGCTGGCGCCGGCCGTCGGCAATATGCACGGGTTGCTCCAGAGCATGGTTCACGGTGAAACCGAAAAGCGCCTGGATATTCAGAGGATTGCCGCAATCAAAGCCGAGGCGGGCATCTTCATGACTTTGCATGGCGGATCTGGAACCCATGACCAGGACTTTCAGCAGGCGATCAAGGCGGGCATGACTATAATCCACGTTAATACGGAATTACGCCTCGCATGGCGCCGCGGCCTGGAAAACGCTCTGCAAGCTCATCCCACCGAGGTCGCGCCCTATAAGATCCTGCCAACGGCGGTCCAAGCAGTAAGAGAAGTGGTGGAAAAGCGCTTGCACCTGTTTAATTTCAGTTAGAGATCTACGCAGAGAGACAACAGCGGCGCTCGCGGTGACGCGCGTTACGGACATCCCGGGGGTATGGCTCTCGCGATCAACGGTTTGATTTGAGCGGCATTATCGCGCGCGCACGAGACGACATATGAATCTCGATCGGAAAACATTTGAAAAAGAATTGGGTAAGCTTCAGGTCGAATTGGTGAAGCTTCAGGAATGGGTAAAGTACAAGGGTCTTAAAGTTGCCGTCCTATTCGAGGGACGTGACGCGGCCGGAAAGGGCGGCGCGATCAAATGCATCACGGAGCGAGTCAGCCCGCGTATCTTCAGGGTGGTGGCGCTTCCCGCCCCGACCGATCGTGAAAAATCGCAGCTCTACATTCAGCGTTTTGTCCCTCATCTGCCCGCTGCAGGAGAGATCGTGCTCTTCGATCGGAGTTGGTATACCCGCCCTTTGGTCGAGCGGGTAATGGGGTTCTGCACCGAGGAACAAGCCAAGTACAGCCTCGAAATGTCTCCTCCAGTCGAAGAGGCATTCGTGCGATCGGGAATCATCCTGGTTAAGTACTGGTTCGAGGTGGGACAAGAAGAGCAGACTCGCCGCTTTATCAGCCGGATCAACGACGGACGGAAAATCTGGAAGCTCAGCCCGATGGATCTTGAATCTCATCGGCGCTGGTATGACTATTCACGCGCGCGGGACGAAATGCTCGCGGCGACGAATACTGAGATTGCGCCGTGGTATATCGTCGATGGAAACAACAAGCGAAGCGCTCGGCTCAACTGTATCACCCATCTCCTCAGCATGATTCCATACAAGGCGATTCCGCGAGAAAAAATCAGATTGCCGAAACGACAGAAGCCTGATGGATACCAAGAGAAATCCACAGCACAATTCAACCAAGTGCCCGCAATCTATTAAGATCTAGAGTGAAGGCCTTCCGCAGACACCCTAGCACCACCGTCCCGGCAACCCACCTTACAAATCTGAGAGCAGCACGGCCCGAGATAGTCGAGAAATTGGGATAAGTCGCTCAGGCCCTCGACCACCGGCCTGGGAACCCGTCGTGGTCTCCCCTCGGACTGTTGCCTTTCCGAAGCTCGAACCATGCGGTGGCTGAACAATTCGTGCCTAGAGGTCTCGCCCCGGCCGTGGCCATCGAGTTTGGTTCAGCGCTCCCAGTCGCGTCGAATGCCTCTGAAGACGGCCGTCCGAAGAATTGCGCGTCGAGATCTGGGTCAAAAAATGATTTGCGTTTGAAGGCATGATGCGTCCGAAGTTGCACGCTTCGCATGCGAGATTAAGAATCGGGCCCCCATTCGCTCGGGTGAGAAGCATTCCCCGAATCGATTCGCTAAATTACCGATCCGATGCTCATGGCGCTATCGGAATCCTTCGATAGCAAGGCCGAGCGCGAAAAGGATGTGGTTTAGGGATGCTTCTCGACTGGGTCTACAACAACCCAACCTGGTTGTGGGGAACTATCGCGATACTATTGTTCGTCGGTGTTGCCTGTCTCGGACTCGTGATCTTCCATCGATTGGTGCACCTGGAAATGCGGCGAACCCACAATGAACTTACGGGGTTTACGGTCGCCGTCATCAGCGTCACCTATGCGGTCCTGCTGGCCTTTATTGCGATAGCAACCTGGGAGTCCTTTACCGACGCTTCATTGATAGTCGACGATGAGGCCGATTACGTGGGGAGTATCTACCGGGATACGCAGGGACTACCGGAAAGTATGGGCGAAAACATTCGGGACGATACTCGCGCTTACGCTGATACGGTGATCAACCGCGAATGGCCTATACAAAAAAGCGGGCAAACGCCGAGCCAGGGTTGGGCTCCTCTGCGCAAAATCCATTCGGCCATCGTGGAGATGCAACCGTCCAATCTTGGTCAGGCCGTGATTCAGGCCGAACTCCTACGCACGTTGAACGAACTCTATCGGGCTCGGGCCAGCCGGCTTTCCGCAGTCGAAGGACACATCCCGGCACTGATTTGGTGGGTGATATTCTTCGGCGCGGCGCTCACGACCGGTTACACCTATCTCTTCGGCTTTCACGACTTCCGGATGCATCTCGTGACGACCGCATCCGTCGTGACCTCTCTGGCACTGATTATCATCGTGATAATCGCGCTTGATTGGCCGTTTCGTGGTCGCGTTAGTATCTCTCCAGATGCGTTCGTCAAGGTCGAGCAGTCATGGACAGATCTATCCTTTGAACGTACGCACTAGCGAGAATCAGTTCGCGGTCCGGAATTGGCAGGCCGAATTTTCTTTGAAATCCTTGTGAATTGGCGGTGCCGCCCTTTAATCGGCAAAAGTGCGAACGAAAGACATGACTCGGATAGCCGCAACGGAGGAACATCTATGATTAAGCTTATAATCTGTGCAACTCGCAAGGCAGGGATCAGCTTCGAAGAATTTGATACCTACTGGCGGGACAAACACGGGCCATTGATCAAAAGCGTACCCGAGTTTGCACGACACCTCCGAAAGTATGTCCAGTGCCATCGAATCGAAAACACGGTTCCGTTCGGAATCGCCGGCTCTTACGACGGCGTCGCCGAACTCTGGTTCGACAGCGTCGAGGAGGCGGCAATCGCCTTCGAAGAGCCAAGGTATCTCGAAATAATCCGGGCAGACGAGCTCAAATTCGCCGATCCCGACAAATGCATTTCGTTCGTGACTGAGGAACTTACCGTGATTTGACCCACGAGCGGCCAAACCTGTAGCCCGTGGTGATTCGTCAAACGGCGTAGACGGTGTACGATCAAGCAATCACGTTGCACGATGGCCGGAGAATCCGTCCGGCCAGCAATGCGTTTGCAAGGATGCGCCGTTATGTCCGAACACCAGGGCCTCGAGGCCGCCGCTTCGCACGTTTCTTTCGCGACCGATCCGGTCTGCGGAATGCAGGTCAGAATTCACCCCGGTGCGCGATCTCATATTCACGAAGGCCACACTTTTTACTTCTGCAGCCAGAACTGCCTCGATAAGTTCGTCCGCGAGCCGGCGCGTTTTTTATCGAAATCCGCGCCGGAATTAGATACGCCGACATCTGAAACGCCCGCATCGCGAGCAGCCGAGTATACCTGCCCGATGCATCCGGAAATCGTTCGGCGCGGTCCTGGAAGTTGCCCGATTTGCGGTATGGCCCTCGAACTGCGTTTCCCGGCGGCCGATGATGAAAACGTCGAACTGCGCGATATGACTCGAAGGTTCTGGGTCAGTGTTCCACTCGCATTTGCAGTCGTGGCACTTTCGATGCTGCCGGAGCGTTCGTGGAATTGGTTCCTGGCACCGCAATGGGAGCCATTGGCAGAATTGATTCTGGCAACACCGGTCGTAATTTGGGCCGGATGGCCCTTCTTCGTGCGTGGCTATAAATCTATCCGAACACTAAGACTGAATATGTTCACCTTGATCTCTATCGGGGTTGGCGTCGCGTACGGCTTCAGTCTAGTCACACTACTATTGCCCGGCGTCTTTCCAGTGACAGCGCGCCAGCCGAATGGACAAATCGGGACGTATTTCGAAGCAGCCGCCGTCATCGTTACTCTCGTTCTGCTGGGGCAAGTGCTCGAAATGCGCGCCCGTGGCCAAACTGGCAGCGCGATTCGCGCATTGCTCGACCTCGCACCAAGAACGGCTCGATTGATCTCTGCTGACGGCTCGGATCGCGATGTCCCGCTCGATCAGATCAAATCCGGCGATCGGTTACGCGTGCGTCCCGGTGAAAAAATCCCAGTGGACGGTGTGGTGCTCGAAGGAAGCAGTTCGATAGACGAATCTATGATAACCGGCGAATCACTCCCGGTTGAGAAGCGGCCTCAGGAAAAGGTAATAGGCGCGACGATCAACGGCACTGGCGGTTTCATCATGCGGGCGGAAAAGGTCGGTCGCGACTCGCTCCTAGCCCAGATTGTGCAAATGGTGAGCGAGGCACAGCGCAGCCGCGCTCCGATTCAGCGCCTGGCCGACGTGATGGCGTCGTGGTTTGTCCCCGCAGTACTGGCTATCTCAATAGTCACTTTTGGGATCTGGTACGTCGTCGGGCCAAGTCTCGCACAAGCAGTGATTAACGCGGTCGCGGTGCTGATAATCGCCTGTCCATGCGCCCTCGGCCTGGCGACTCCGATGGCAATCATTGTCGGGACCGGCCGCGGCGCGCTGGAAGGCGTCCTTATTCGGAGTGCAGAAGCCCTCGAGACAATGGAAAAAGTCGACTCTCTCGTCGTCGATAAAACCGGTACTCTAACTGAAGGAAAGCCGCGCCTGTCGCACATTATGACGACAGGGCTGTGGGACGAATCGAACCTGCTTCGCATGGCGGCAAGCGTCGAGCGAACGAGCGAACATCCACTGGCGTCCGCGATCGTAATGGCGGCCGAGGAACGCGGTATCTCATTGACTGAGACGCAGAACTTCAATTCGATGCCCGGCAAAGGTATCTCCGGCATGGTCGATGGGCACGAAGTGATACTGGGCGATCTCCGTCTCTTCGAAGAATTTAGCGTCGATGCTAGAACGTTAAACTCCAAGGCCGAAAATATGAGTCGTGATGGCGAGACGGCAATCATGATCGGAGTTGATCGCGAGCCGGCCGGAGTAATCAGCGTCGGTGATCCGATTAAGGCGTCAAGCGCCGAGGCGCTCGGTTTGCTCGAACACAGCGGTGTCCAAGTCGTAATGCTGACCGGAGACAGTAAAAGGACGGCTGAAGCGATCGCGCGGAAACTCGGATTAAATGAGATTCGCTCTGAAGTCCTTCCGCAAGACAAGGCTGCGGAGGTCAAACGCCTTCAGTCTCAAGGCCGCGTAGTCGCGATGGCGGGTGACGGAATAAATGACGCGCCCGCGTTGGCGCAGGCCCAGGTCGGGATTGCGATGGGCACGGGTACCGACGTCGCGATGCAAACTGCGGAAATCATTCTCGTGAAAGGCGACCTCCGCGGGATCGCGAAAGCCCGCGCCCTCAGCCAGGCGACCATGCGCAACATTCGGCAAAATCTTTTCTTTGCCTTCATCTACAACGCGCTCGGTGTTCCGATCGCCGCCGGCCTATTCTATCCGTGGTTCGGGCTGCTGCTCAGTCCCGTGATCGCGAGCGCGGCGATGTCGATTAGCTCGGTTTCCGTAATCGGCAACTCTCTGCGCTTGCGACGGGTCAAAATCTAGTGGTTTTTACGCATGGCGCTTTTATGCAGTTCGCTTCGGTCAGCGACCGGGACGTAGAAGATCGAACGTTTTCACGTCTCGTCGAGTCTTTCCGCCCGCCCCAGCCCTCGTAGTACACTGCCATTCGTCCGCATTGTGGAAATCGTATGGAGCAGGGATCATGACCGAAACCACTAGACGGCTGCGCACACTCCTCAACGGATCTGAAATGGTGGTCGCTCCGTTCGTCTACGACGCCCTCCAGGCCAAGATTGCCGAGCGCACGGGCTTCAATGCCGTGTACATGACGGGCTTCGGTACTGCCGCTGCTCGTGGCTTCCCCGATCTCGGACTACTGACTATGAGCGAGATGGTCCAGAACGTCCGAACCATTGCACACGCCGTCAAAATTCCCTTGATCTGTGATGCCGACACGGGCTACGGCAACCCCCTCAATGTCTGGCGCACCGTACGCGAATACGAGGATGCGGGTGCGGCGGCGCTTCATATCGAGGACCAGGTTTTTCCCAAGAAGTGCGGCTTTCTATCGGGCAAGCAGGTCATTCCGATGGAAGAAATGCTACCCAAAGTGCGCGCCGCCTGCGACGCTCGCCGGGATCCGAACCTCGTGATAATCGCTCGCACCGACGCGCTTGCCGTCAATGGCTGGGATGACGTGGTTCGCCGCTGCCGCGCCTATCGTGAAGCTGGCGCGGACCTGGTTTTCGTCGATGGAATCCGCACTCAAGATGACTTGAAGAATTACGCCGGTAACCTCGGTAATTTACCTCTTCTTTACAACGGTGCGTTGCTGCCGATCCCGGATCTCGCCCGTCTCGGTTTCAAGTTGACGATCCACACCAGCAGTTTGATGGCTGCCTATGTGAATTTTCGCGATGCGTTGCGTCAATTAAAAGATACCGGTGTACTCGACGTGCCGATTACGGGCAGCCTCTTTGGCGAACTAACCGAACTACTCGGAGTGCCCGAAACCGAGGCGCTCTCGAAGAAGTATTCTGGTTGAATACTTATGTCCGCAAATCTCCAGATCAAATTCTATTTCGCCTATACGAGTCCGTTCACCTACCTGGCAATGGAGCCTGCTTACTCACTCGAACGCACTCATCACGTGAAACTCCATTTCATCCCGTTCGGCGTCAATATTCGGAAAGTCTATGGCGGCGAGGTCGAAGCGCGAGACGAACGCAATCGCCGCAAACTACGCTACCTCTATCTCGACGCCCGTCGCGCTGCGGCGGAACGAAATCTGACTATTATGCCGCCGAAGAAAATTTATAGCGCCCGTTTCGCTTTTTACGCGGGTATGTCTGCCGAGGACCAGGGTCTCTTTCGCCCTTATGCAAACAGGGTTTTCGAACGTTTCTGGAAGCGAGCTCTCGAGGTCGAGAATCCCGACGCTCTCGCGGGAATCCTCAATGAGATCGGGGCTGATACTACCCAGTTCCGAGGGTATATCGCTAATGAGGATTTGGAAGCGAAACCGCGCCTAAAGGCTTGCTTCGCCGAGGCCGATCGCGATCAGGTCTTCGGCGTGCCTACCTTGGTAGTAGAGCGCGAACTGTTCTGGGGTTATGACCGCATCGATTGGGTCGCTCGCAAACTTGACGCAATGGGCTTGCGCAGATAGCCATACCAAGCCACTGGGTACACTAAATTACTACCTCACCCTGGCGAGAAAATCCTGCAAATCGACTACTTCGAAGTTATCCAGCGGAACCCGCGAAAGCGCCTCGCGCAAATGTTTGTCGTTGGTAACGAAAGTATCCGCGACCGCGGCGGCGCAGGGGACATGACGAAGGTCGGGCGCGGGACCGTCGTTTGCGCCGCGATCATCGAGATCTCGCCCGTACTCGAGCGACAGAACGGCGCACATCGCAGCGCGAACACTTCGAACTTCCCTGAGTCCATCGATCCCGCGGTTACGACAAGCTTCGATCATGCCCGCATTGGTGGCGCAGGCTTCCAGCGCTCGCGGTAACTCCGTGTCGAGATACTCATCGAGGCTTCTATGATGTTCACCTGCTGATTTTCGCGACAACAACTCTTGTAGACGCAGCGATTGTGATCGTTCCGCTTCGAATGCCGCTGCCATGTCCTCGTCGAGTTCTTCGCCGTCGGTCTCGATCAGTTCAGAGATGCCGTCACTAATCGTGTTCTGCAAATCCGCGGTGATGTATGGCCGATCCGCTGTGCCACGTGCCGCATAGGAACGGACATCATCGGTAATAAGTTGGGCGCACGGCTTTACCATTTGTCGGAAGCTGGCGAGTGAAAGGGTGAGCTTGATCCGCGCCACCAGCAATTCCGGGCGCGCCCGACGATCGAGCAGAATATCGGCGAGAATATGCATACTCGGCCGAATCGAAAGCTCGCGCCCGTAGATCTTCTTGCGCAGGTTGGCGATGTCGGCAGCGGTGCAACCGATCTTCTTATAGAGATGATCAAAAGCGCTAGTATCGAGGTACGCAATCATCGCTGGCGCTCTCTACCGCGGGCCGCCTCGGATGTCTGCTCAATCAACTATGCGCGAGCGCGGACTGCCGTGACGTTCAGAGTTCCGGGCTCGCGGGTAGGTACGACTCGCCCACCAGGTATGCGTCGACAGCACGCGCACACTCGCGCCCTTCCCATATCGCCCAAACCACCAGCGATTGTCCACGCCGCGAATCGCCCGCCGCGAAGACGCCCGGCACGCTTGAATGGTAGTTATCACAAGCGATGTTGCCGCGCTGATCTAGTTTCAAACTCAGTTCCGCAACGATTCCATCGGGCTCCGGTCCAAGGAACCCAAGCGCGAGCAGCACGAGATCGCAATCGAGTTCGAACTCACTTTCCGTAATCTCGTCCATCACCATACGGCCGTTATCGTTTTTCCAATTGAGCCGTATTCCATGCAGCTTTTTGACTACACCATCTTTGCCTGAAAATAGTTTGGTATTGATGCTCCAGTCGCGCAGAACGCCCTCTTCGTGCGACGTCGAGGTACGTAGGATCATTGGCCAATCCGGCCACGGCATCGCGTGCGTGCGTTTGTCAGGCGGCATCGGTAACAATTCGAACTGATGAACGCTGATCGCGCCCTGGCGATTCGAGGTGCCAAGGCAGTCCGAACCAGTATCGCCGCCACCAAGAATCACGACCTTTTTGCCCTTCGCACTGATCGAAATATCCGAGGGAATCGCATCTCCGGCATTGCGTCTGTTCTGCTGCGGCAGGAATTCCATCGCGAAATGGATACCCTTCAGCTCGCGGCCCGGCACCGGCAAATCACGGGGCTTGGTCGAACCTATCGTGAGCACCACCGCGTCATACTTCTGCCGCAATTCATCAGCGTGAATGTCGAGGCCGACCCGGCAACTGGTGACGATCTTCACGCCCTCGGCCTTCATCTGTTCGGCGCGGCGATTTACTTGCCATTTCTCAAGCTTGAAATCCGGAATCCCATACATCAACAGGCCGCCGACACGATCCGATCGCTCGTAAAGCGTCACCGCATGGCCGGCGCGTGCAAGCTGCTGCGCGCATGCCAGTCCGGAAGGACCTGAACCCACCACCGCGACTTTCTTGCCGGTGGGTCGCAAATTAGGCTCCGGGGCGATCCAGCCTTCTGCCCAGGCGTGGTCAACTATATTCTTCTCGATCTGCTTAATCGTAACCGGATCGTTGTTGATATTAAGGACGCAGGCTTCCTCGCATGGGGCGGGACAGACGCGACCGGTGAATTCCGGAAAGTTATTGGTCCAATGCAGGCGGTCGATCGCCTCACGCCAGCGGCCGCGATAAATCAGATCGTTCCAGTCGGGAATTATGTTGCCGAGCGGACAACCCTTGTGGCAGAAGGGGATCCCGCAATCCATGCAACGGGCGCCCTGCTCACGCAGCTTCTCTTCGGGAAGCTTGAGTTCGTATTCTTGCCAGTCCTTGACCCGTTCACTCACGGGACGGCGCGCAGGTGTCTCGCGCTTGATCTCCATGAAACCCGTGATTTTTCCCATTGGAACGCGCTCTCCTGACTAACTATTCGAGAACAATCAACTCCAGTACAAATCAGTCCTGGCGAAGCAAATAGCTCTCCGCAACGCAACAGCGGCCCGATAATCCGCTAAAGGTCTGGAACTCAAACTGCCGCGAGTTTCGCCATATCGGATTTCAGATTGAGCTGACGCTCAAGTACCTGCCGGTACTCAGTCGGCATAACCTTCACGAATTTAGCCCTGTAATCGTCCCACCCATCGAGGATTCCCCGCGCAACTACGCTGCCAGTGTATTGATTGTGACGAACCAGCAGTGCGTGGAGGTGATTGACCTCAGCGAGGTCGTCCAACGCGTGCAATTCGACCATTCCCATATTGCACTTGCTGGCGAAGCTTCCGTCTTCGTCGAGGACGTAGGCGATACCGCCGCTCATCCCCGCACCGAAGTTGCGACCGGTTTTACCCAGTACAACGACCAGTCCACGAGTCATGTACTCGCATCCATGGTCGCCTACTCCCTCGACCACTGCGGTCGCGCCACTGTTGCGGACGGCAAAACGCTCGCCGGCCATGCCGCGAAAGAAGGCTTCTCCGCCGGTGGCGCCGTAGAGCGCCACATTTCCGATCAAAATGTTTTCCTCGGCTTTGAAGGTGGCATTGCGCGGCGGTCGAATAGCCATAAAGCCGCCGGATAGCCCCTTACCGCAATAGTCATTGGCCTCACCCTCAAGATAGAGTGCGACACCCGGAGCGAGCCATGCACCGAAGCTCTGTCCCGCCGATCCTTGCAGATGCACCTGTATCGTGTACGGCGCTAATCCATTCTCGCCATGCCGCCGCGATACTTCCGACGACAGGATAGTGCCGGCGGTACGATTCACATTGCGAATCGGCAAATGAACTTCGACTGCCTTGCGATGTTCGAGTGCTTCGCCGCAAAGTTCGACTAATTGGCGATCGAGCGCCTTCTCGAGGCCGTGGTCCTGCTTTTCAACGCAATGGAGCGGCCAGTCTTCCGGAACCGCGGGGCGCGCAAGTATCGCGCTTAAATCAACGTGGCGCGCCTTCCAATGCTCGACCGCTTCGTTGGAATCTAAACATTCCACATGACCGACCATCTCGGCCACGGTACGGAAGCCGAGTTGCGCCATATACTCACGCATCTCCTCGGCGAGAAAGGTCATCAGGTTCACTACGTATTCGGGCTGTCCCTCGAAGTTCTTGCGCAGCTCGGGATCCTGTGTCGCGATCCCGACGGACAAGTGTTGAGATGGCATACACGCATCATGATGCAGCCCGAGGCCACCAGTGCGGCGCTCGCGAAGCCGAACTCCTCGGCGCCCAGTAACGCGGCGATCGTTACGTCGCGTCCGGTTTTCAGTTGCCCATCCGTCTCGACATGAATCCGACCGCGCAGATTGTTCATCACCAGAATCTGCTGCGTTTCCGCGAGACCCAATTCCCAAGGCACTCCCGCGTGTTTGATCGATGTGAGCGGCGACGCACCGGTACCACCGTCGTAACCGCTGATCAGCACCACGTCGGCCTTTGCCTTCGCCACTCCGGCAGCGACCGTTCCAACGCCGACCTCGGCAACCAGCTTGACGCTGACGCGCGCGCGATCGTTCGAATTCTTGAGATCGTGGATTAGCTGAGCCAGGTCCTCAATCGAATAGATATCGTGATGCGGCGGCGGCGAGATAAGTCCGACACCGGGTGTCGAATAACGGATCTTCGCGATGAAATCGTCGACCTTGTGACCCGGAAGCTGACCACCCTCACCCGGCTTCGCCCCTTGCGCCATCTTGATCTGAAGTTCGTCCGCATTGACGAGATACCAACTGGTTACGCCGAAGCGCGCCGATGCTACTTGCTTGATCGCGCTACGCCGCCAATCGCCACTTGAGTCGCGGGCGAAACGACCGGGATCCTCGCCGCCCTCTCCGGTGTTCGACTTCCCGCCAATCCGGTTCATCGCGATCGCCAGATTCTCGTGCGCCTCCTTGCTGATCGACCCGAACGACATGGCGCCGGTCTTGAAACGTCTGACGATCTGCGAGGCCGGCTCGACCTCTTCGATCGGTACTGGCGGCCGTGCTGAATTAAACTTTAGCAAGCCTCTGAGCGTCGCCAGGCTTCGGCTGTGATCATCGACCAGCCGCGTATAGTCCTTGAATAGTTTGTAGTTACCCGACTTCACCGAATGCTGCAGCTTGGCGATCGTATTGGGATTGTACATGTGAAATTCGCCGCGCCGCCGCCATTGGTACTGGCCACCCGCGTCGAGTTCACCATCGAGATTCGGATCGGCATGATAGGCGAGCTTGTGCCGATGTGCCGACTCGCGCGCGATCACGTCCAAGCCGATACCGCCGACTCGCGAGGCCGTCCAGGTGAAGTACTTGTCTATGACCTCGCGATTCAGGCCGATCGCTTCGAAAATCTGCGCGCCGCGATAGCTCTGCACGGTCGAGATCCCCATCTTCGACGCGACCTTGATCAGGCTCTTGCCCAACGCCTTGATGAAATGCTCGACCGCCTCTTCGTCACTGATATCGCTTATGCGGCCGTCATGGATCATCCCGGCCATGGTCGCGTAGGCGAGGTAGGGATTGATCGCGCCGGCGCCGTAACCTATCAGCAGGCAGAAGTGCATCACTTCGCGCGGCTCTCCCGACTCGACCGCGATACCGCACTTGGTGCGCGTACCTTCACGAATCAAATGGTGATGCACGGCGGCGGTCGCGAGCAGGCTCGGAATCGGCGCCCATTCCGAATTCACCCCGCGATCCGAAAGGACGATGATCGTATAGCCCTCATCTATCGCCGCCGAACTGCGCCGACAGAGTTCGTCGATCGCCGAGCGCAGACCCTTCTCCCCTTCGGCCGCACGGAACAGCGTGCTCAACGTGATCGTGCGCAACCCCGGCTGCGACAACCGCTTGATCTGCTCCATCTGCTCGTTGGTCAGAATCGGATTCTTGAGCCGAAGCTGGCGGCAATGATCGGGCGTCTCCTCGAACAGGTTCTGCTCCGATCCGATCGTCGTCTCGGCCGACATCACCATTTCTTCACGAATCGGATCGACCGGCGGATTCGTAACCTGGGCAAATAGCTGCTTGAAGTACTGGAACAGCAGCGGCGATTTATCCGACAACACCGCCAGCGGCGTGTCCGTACCCATCGATCCGACCGGCTCCTGGCCGTTCGCGGCCATCGGCGCGAGGATCATTTTCAACTCTTCGAGCGTATAACCAAACGCCTGCTGCTGCTTCAGCAGATCGAACGGTTCGTAGCCATTGATCGGAGGATATGACGACGGCTTGGGCAGCGCCTCGAGCCCCACCAGATTCTCTTCGAGCCATTGACGGTAAGGCTGCCGCTTCGCGAAGCCCTGCTTGATCTCCTCGTCCTCGACGATTCGTCCTTCGACGGTGTCGACGAAAAACATCCTCCCCGGCTGCAGTCGACCCTTGTATTCGACCTGGTCCGGCGGAATATCGAGGACCCCCGCCTCCGACGCCATCACCACCAACCCATCCTTGGTCACGACATAGCGCGACGGACGCAGGCCGTTGCGATCGAGTACGGCGCCGATACGCCGCCCATCGGTAAATGCGATCGACGCAGGACCGTCCCACGGCTCCATCATGCACGAATGGAACTGGTAGAAGCTCTTCTTGCTGTCGTCCATCAGCGGGTCGTTCTGCCATGCCTCGGGAATCATCATCATCACGGCATGCGGCGACGAACGACCGGTGCGCACCAGCAATTCGAGGCAATTGTCGAACACCGCGGAGTCACTGCCGTTGGACTCGACGATCGGCAGGACCTTCTTGATATCCTCGCCGAATAGCGGCGAGGTGAATTGCTGTTCGCGCGCCCGCATCCAGTTGATATTGCCGCGCAACGTATTGATCTCGCCGTTGTGCGAGAGAAAGCGATACGGATGCGCGCGGTCCCAGCTGGGAAACGTGTTGGTCGAGAACCGCTGATGCACCATCACCAGCGCCGACGTCAACGCGGGATCGGTAAAATCGGGATAGAAGCGCGGGATCTGATGCGAAATCAGCTGGCCTTTATAAACGATAGTCGAGCTCGAGAGGCTGCAAACGTAGAACAGCTCGCCATCACTCGAGGACGCAGTTCGCGGCTTCGTTGGTGACGCGTTTGCGGATGACGTAGAGCTTGCGTTCGAGCGCTTCCTCGATCGACGAGCATCGGCGCCGCGGCCGATGAAGATCTGGCGAATCGCCGGCATGCGCCTGCGCGCGCGATCTCGCCGCATTGGGTCGCATCGATCGGCACGGTCACGCCAGCCGAGGAAATTTTGCCCTTCGTCGCGCGACGATGCGCTCGAAAATTTCCTCGCACGCGTTGACGTTTCGTCGCGTCCAGCGGCATGAAGACCATGCCCGACGCCGTATTCACCCGGAGCTGGAAGCGTCGAACCGCAGCTCCTTGGTCTCGCGCACCAAGAATTCGTGCGGAATCTGCATCAGCATGCCGGCGCCGTCGCCCGTCAGCGGATCGCATACCGCAAGCTCCCCGATGGTCAGGTTGTCGAGAACCTGCAGTCCCTTCTGCACGATATCGTGCGATTTGCTCGCCCTTGATATTGACCACGAAGCCAATGCCGCATGCGTCATGTTCGTGCTGAGGGATCGTACAGACCCTGGCGGTTTGGGGAGGCTGCGGTAGGGATGCATCATGTCGTGCCCTTTTCGTCTTGTCGGAAACTGTATTTTTCGCAATCGCCGTGGCGATGGCGCTTGCCGTTGCCGGCGTCAGTCGTGTTGCCCTCTATCTGCTGACGCGAAATTTGCGTGCGTTCCGTATGCGTGGACAGCACCACCATGGTCTCCGTCCGCGACACCCCGTCGATAGCCCGGATCGTCTTGATCAGTTGCTCGAGCGTCTCGGTGTTGTAGGTCTTCACCTTCAGCAGCACCGTGTGTTCGCCGGTGATGTGATGGCATTCGAGAACTTCGTCGAGTTAGCGCCGACTGTGATCTCTCGAACGTGCCGATGGTGCGGGGATGGCCAATCGAGACGCCGATGAAAGCCGTCACGTCCTTGCCCATCTGCCGCGCATCCACCGAAGCGTGATAGCCGGTAATCACGCCGCCGTCTTCGAGCTTTTTGACCCGCTCGATAACCGAGGGAGCCGAGAGCCCGACTTGTTCGCCAAGCTTGACCAACGGAATTCGGCCGTGTTCCTGAAGAACCACGATGATCTGTAAATCGATCGCATCCGGCTCGAAGGCCTCGCTTGCTAGCTTCATAGGACCGGCAACCTCGGAGTGAGGTGGTTAACCTAACGGTCGTCAACGAACCAGTCAAGGGATTCTAAGGCTAATCAACAAGAAAAAAGAGGTTTAGCCACAAATAAATTGGAGAAGCCCTAACTCAATTAGGTGGCGAACGCGGTTTGGCCTTAATTTTAGCGTTTTGCGGTGGCAATTTCCCGCTCGGTGACAAACGCGCGCCCTTTCGGATTAAGTTCAGCAATATTCTTTGCGACTGCCAGTTACCACCGGCCCTTCCTACCGGCACCTCCCGCAGGCCGACTCAACTCGGGTACGCTTCGCTGCCCATCTCCAACGCGTCGAGACCGCTCCATTCGACTTCGGCGGGCACGCGATTTCCGATAGTGTGTTCGACCACCCTGAAGAAGGCCCACGCCAGTCCGAATACCACCACAATATTCGCGGCGACGCCGATCAGTCGCGACAGCGAATTGCCCGCGTCGCCGTAGAGTAGTCCGCGAACCGGGCCCGCGACGCCGTTCCAGCCGTCGCCATAGGAGCCGTCGGCAAACAGGCCCAGGGCGAGCACTCCCCAGATACCGCAGATGCCATGGACTGAAATCGCGCCGACCGGGTCGTCGATGCGAAAATGCCGCTCGATTACGAGCACAGTCCCGACGACTATCAGGCCGGCGATCACGCCGATCATTACGGCTGCTGCCGGGGTGACGAAGGCGCACGACGCGGTGATCGCGACGAGGCCGCCGAGCATGCCGTTGCAGGCCATCGCGATGTCGGGCTTGTGGTAGCGATGCCACAGATAAAGCATTCCGGAGAGCGCACCGCCCGCCGATGCCAACATCGTATTGACCGCGATGATCCCGATACGCGAATCGGTGGCGGCGAGCGTCGAGCCGGTGTTAAAGCCGAACCAGCCGAAGGCAAGGATCAGGGTACCGACCACGCCCATTGGAATGTCGTGGCCGGGCAATAGTCCGATGGCGCCGTCGCGACGAAATTTGCCGATGCGCGGCCCGAGTGTCATCGCTCCTGCCAGCGCGGCAAAGCCGCCGGTCATGTGGACCACCGACGAGCCGGCGAAATCGACGTCGCCATGACCGAGGCCGAGGTTGACGCCGAGTTGCGAGAGCCATCCGCCGCCCCAGACCCAATTGCCGAAGAGCGGATAGAGGAACATCGACATGAAGAGGCCGTAAACGAAGAAGGCCGAGAATTTCCAGCGTTCAGCCATCGCGCCGGTCGGGATCGTCGCGGCGGTATCCATAAAGACTACCGCGAACAGGAACATCGCGAGGCTGCCGGATCATGGCTCACGCTGACAAGGGCGAATTTCGCGCAGCCGAAGAGTCCATAACTGATGACCGCCGATCGCGATCGAGAGCTCGCGATGCGCCATGCCGACGGTTTTCAGCGAGGGCCAGTTGCTCACGCCGCCCATCATCATGGCGTAGCCCATGATCCAGAAACCGAAGAGCCCCACCGGGTAGATGACGAGGTTCATGGCCATCGTATTGACGGCGTTTTTGGCGCGAGTGAAGCCGGTCTCGAACATCGCGAAGCCGACCTGCATGAACATCACGAGAAAGCCGCAGACCAACACCCAGCCCAGGTTGAGCGCCTGCGTAAGCTGTTGGCGCGCGTGATTGACCGGCCGCCTCGTCGGCCCAGGCATGTTCGCGCAGCGCGATGAAGACGAGCGCCGCGACGATGATCGCGGCGCCGCGGCGCGCAATAAGCAGGCGATGTTTCCGCAACGGCGGGCGCGCTTCGCTACGAGCCATCATTTGGTCTGACCTCGAAATGAACGCTGCGCCGGATATTGCGCCGCCGGATAACGATTGGCGAGCCAGATCAGGAACCGAAAATGCCAGCAGCGAAACGAAGAAGAACGCCGTCCACAAGATGCGCGGAGCTCGCGGCTGCGCTGATTCGCGGATGCAGATGTGCCGCGGCCGGTGACCACGACCTGCGACGGATCTTCGAGATCTGCGAGCATTTCTGCGGCGCTCGCGTAGCGGCGCGCGGCGCACGTTCGATCGGCGTGGAGAATGATCTCTTCGAGATGCGGATCGAGGTCGGGCTGAAGTGCGTCGGCGGCTGCGGATCGTCGTTGGCTTTCGACCGCATCATGTTGTACACGTTGTCGCCTGGTGTACGGCAGATTTCCGGTCAACATCTCGTAAAGGATGGTGCCGAGCGCGTAGATATCCGTACGCGCATCGCCGCGGCGGCCGCTCACCTGTTCCGGCGCCATATAATCGGGCGTCCCGATAGTCGAGGACAGCCCCGACCAGGTCAGCCGCCGCGCCGATTCGTCCAGCGCGATCCCGAAGTCCATGATCTTAACCTCGCCGTTGCCGTTGATCAGGATATTTTCGGGTTTGAGATCGCGATGCACGACTCCCTGCGCGTGCATATAGACGAGCGCGGAGCAAATCTTACTCGCCAGCTCGAGCGCCCGGCTCGTCTCCATCGGTTTCCGCCCCGCCATCAAAGCCCGCAAAGACGTGCCCTCCGCGAACTCCATCGCGATATACATGCGACTTTTGTGCTTGGGCGTCAGCACTTTGATGATGTTCGGATGATCCAGGCGGCGGCCGACCTCCTCCTCGCGCTGGAAGCGATTGTAGAAGAGCACATCGCTCTCGAACTGCATGTAGGGCACTTTGATTGCGACGACGGCGCCGTCGTTCGCCAGATCGCGGGCTTTGAAAATCGAGGCCATCCCGCTGCGCGCGATCAGCTCGCTCAGTTCGTACTGATCGAGCTTGTCACCGACGTTGACCTCGCGCATGCCTTGCTACCGTTGGAGCGGCGCGGACCTTAACATTAGGCTGACGCCGCAGGCAAGCCAGCTAGCGGGATCCGCCGAACCATCCGGCTAGACGATTGCGCCAGCTCGGTCGCAGCTCGAGGTTCTTGGTCGGAGCCTTCATTATGAAGATTCCCACGGTCAGATTGTCGGGCGTACTCCTTCGATTCGCCAGTTCCACCAGCCGCCGGCATCCCCCCTCCGCGTCGAACTCATGCGTCATCGACGCAATTTCCTGCGACTCGATCACGTTGTACAGCCCGTCGGTGCAAATGACCAGCCGGTCGTGCTGCAGCAGCGGCAGGGTGATGCGGTCGAGCGACACTACCAGATCGTGCCCCATGCTGCGGCTCAGCGCGGAACGATCCGGATGATTACGGGCGCGCGCCGCGCTCAAGAGGCCCATCCGCACTCGCTCCGCTACTACGGTATGGTCCTTGGTCATCTGCTGGACGCGGCCGCGGCGCACCAGGTAGAGGCGGCAATCGCCGACGTGCGTCGCGTAGAGCACTCCGTCGTCGATTACGGCGGCGATTAGCGTCGTCGCCATGCGGCGCAGCTCGGGCACCGCCAACGCGCGATTATGTATCTCTATATTCGCTCGCTGCACCGCTCGGAGCAGCCGCTTGGCCGGACCCCAGGCTACCGGATTCTCGCGGTACGATGTGAGCGTTATATCGATCGCCATCGGCGCTCGCGACTCCGCCGCCGCCGTCGCCGCTGACGCCGTCGGCTTATGGCGATCAGCGCCTGGTCTTTGCCCTCGACGCTGCTCACCACGCACGACTTCTCCGCCTCGTTCTCGCGCTTGGTGCCGATATCCGAAAGCGCCGCGGCTGAGCTCGAACTTTGAAGACGCAGGCGGGGGTTCGCACTCGGTCCGCGTCGGTCATTCCAGGTATGACCATCCGCGACCGGCGGGCGCCGTCTCTCGAAGGTAATGATGTGAGTGACCTTTGCGGTCGCTCTACGCGGGAGCCGCCCAATAGCTGCTGCTCGGCCTCGAACCAGTCCGACCAATCGTTGCCGTCGCGGGCCGCCGCGAGCCGCTCGAAAGTTCGTAGGCGCGCGTCTGAACTTGCGCGAAGCTCGGGGATGTGTAACTGATCGATGCCGTGCGATGCCGCTCTGGGTCGGTACATTGTTCATTCCGGCCTTTGCGGGTCTTGGTTGTTCTGTGATTTCTGCGACTTGCGGGTAGCCATCCTCCACACCCTTCCTCTTGCCGGCCGTCACTTCTTCCATAAAGGCCTGCGCCATCATCTTGAGTTGGCGCGAATTCCCATTCGCGCCGATTCAAGTGCTGCTTCGCCAATTTCCCCCAGGATTCGCGCCTCCATGTGGATCTTCCGAAAAGGCGATGGCGGACATCTTGCGTCTCGCCGTCCGCCTGCAGGACCATAACTCATCACTTCGATCGAGAAACGAAGAGGAGCGGAGGGAGCGTCTTTTGTCTAGCACCGTCTCGCTCCTCCTCATCGAACTCTAAGCTAGGCTCCGTGATCAGTACGGTGTCTTTACCCTTCTTGCGCGAACTGACGAACGAATATATCGCGCCGTAAGTGCCTCACACCACCGAGAGCGCCACCGCAATCCAGCCTCCTTCGGACTGCCCAGACCCTCCAGTGGGGCCCGATTATGTAGAAGGCGAGGCATAAAAGTTTGCCAGAGCACCGAACACCGGCACCACCATGCGTCTAAACCATGGAGAGCCGTGACGCTCGCGGGATGCCACGATACATACGATGTTGGTCAATCTGTAGAGAACGAACGTCCCGAAGTTTGACAGCAGCGTGACCAGCAACAGCCCGTTGGGCAGGGACGACAGAGTCGCGTTCGACCGAAGGCCGAACGCGTACCAGATGTCGTGCGGAAGCGTGGCCGATGGTCTTGTCGTCCGGGGCGCTGCCGCCGGTGAAGAACAGCAGGGCCGCGAACGCACCGAGCACTGCCGAAATCGTCGCGAGAGTCCAAATCGCGCGATGCGGAGTCAGGTTGTCGCCGTGCAAAAAGCCGAAATGCTCCGGTACTTCTTCGTCCACGGCCCATCGCGTAGGTCACACGCGCGCCGGCGTCGAAACAGCTGACCGTCGTTCCGATCAGAGCCAGGAAACACGGTCGCCGCCTCGATCAGCATGAAGGCCTCGCCGTGCCCGCCGAGCAGCGACATTGCCGATGATCACCATCATATCGCCGATGGGCGCAGCCGAACCCTTGGCCGCATTCAAACTTAAGGCGCCGTCAAGGGTAGTTCGCCGCGAAGTATTCATCATGTAGTAAAGAGTCCCGTATCTCAGCGACAGCAGTACTCCTCGGCGGAAGTCCTCTTTGGGGTTCTTCGCTTCTTCCCCCAGCGAGGTAACCGATTCGAAGCCGACCAGCAACAGGATCGCGATGGTCGCCTGCAACATCACCCAGTCGAACCGATGCGGCAGGATTACCGAAAGAGCGCTCGTATGCGCCGGGTTGTCGCCGCTGAACGCGTAGTTGACCACGGCGTTAACCGTATTGCCGTTCGCGTCCAGACCAAGCCCCGCCGATCCCGCCGGATGGGCCAGCCGGTAGGCGACCGCCAGGGCCGAGAAAAAGAGTAAGGCGACGATCTGGATACCGTTGATCGCGATGTTGACCATCGTCGATCCGTTCACCCCACGAAACGCGATATACGCAACGAAGTACGAGAAGATGACCGCTACCAGGGCCATGAAGACCGGTCCCGGAACCGCCGCATTCATAAATCCAGGAGCGACCGACTCCACGATGTAGCCGACCATGACGCCCATCGTCGCGACCATCACGCCCGGATAGACCCAGTAGTAAAGATGCGAGGCCCATCCAATTATGAACTTGGCGATTCGCGCGAAGCGGTACGCATGGGTCGTATTCAGGAAAGCCTGCTCGGCGAAAAGATAAGAACTGCCCGCGCCCGGATAGAGTTTCGCTAACTCCGAGTACGAGATCGCCGTCGCGTAAGCGAGCATCAAGGCGACGAAGATTCCGGCCCACATCGCCATCGCCGAGGGGAAGACGTACCCCGCCTGGATGACGAAGGTGATCCAGAGAAAGGCTCCAGGCGCTATCAACGCCATCGCGTTGACGGTGACGCCGGTTAAGCTCAGTGTGGGCACCATTTTTGGTGCATCGTTCGGTGTGGCCATGGTTCCTCCTGACACTTGGGCGGAGCACGCGTCCGCCTTTTCGCACGCACGAAAACAATCAGGTCAACGACGGCCTTTGAGCAATCGCGATGCCATCTGCAACGCGTGTTGTTTCAAAGTGAAATGTCTCGGAGGCACGTCCAACTGTCTCGCAGGCATGCCTAAAGCGATGGCAGCCGCACAAGAGATAGACAGTCGTCTGCGCAAGAATCCGTCTATCGGCGAAGAAGTCCGCCAGCTAGTCGGGTAACAGGCAGGAGGCTCTAGTTGCCGTCAGCAGTCATGCGAAGACGCGTGGACTCTTTCAATCGCTCGACTCAGCCCGAGCGGAACGGGGTGGCTGCGGAACGCCCACCGCGACCATCAGCAATGGGCTCATTCCGGCGGCGTGCGGTCCGAAAAACTTCGCTGTATCTTCGTCGTAGAAAGTCAGTCCCGTCGCGCCGCGATCGAGCGCGTACGCGGCGAGGTAAGCGCGCCCCCCACAAATCCCCGCTTCGAGATGCGCGTCGCGATAGCCTCGATTCCCGAGACTCTCGAGGACGCGCTCCAAATCCGCCATGTATACGATCAGGGCGCTACAATCCGCGCCTAACGGCTGCTCGAGGCACAAGTAGCCCGCTTGCCCCCGAAAGTCACCGCCGATGATCAACTCGAAAGCCCCGCTCTCGCGCCGATAGTAGTAGGCTCCGGGGGGCAGCCCGTCGACGGCGTTTACGATCAGGTAAGTCTCCGTCAGCCTTGGGAAATCCGCGCTGGGATGTCTCCTCGAAGCCGCCATGATCGCCGCCATTTCGTCCGCGCCGATAGCTTCGCGCTCGAAAACGCGGGTCGATCCCCGCCGCAAGATCGTTTCCCCAAGACCAAATCCAGCCTCATCCTCGACCGGCTCAGGCTTATACCCGGTGCCGGCCGACAGCAGGCCGTGATACTCGAGGTGCGTCCTCGCGACCTCGCCCGCCTCCTCGGAGGATTCCAGCCGCGACGCCGTTTGAATCTTGACCAGGTCCGGATACCCGACCTCGCGCGACGACAGGGGAATCGTATCGAGACCGAGCGGCGCCATCTCGGGAGACGCCCCGCTCGCGGGTGACGTGCGCCCGACCGTGACGATACACATCAGCCCCTCGTGCTCGCCGTCCGCCTCGATCAACGCCTCGACCTGCCCATCGGCGAACGCGGTCACCAGATCGGCCTCCAGGCCCTCGGCGCTCGCGGCTGCCAGTAGGTTGGCCACGATCGTTCCCGCGTCCCACAGACAGTACCTGTAGGCCCGCGCGCGGTACTTCCACGCGCTCCGCCAGAAGATCGCGCTCATCACGAATACGGCTCGCGCCTCGAGAATCGACGGACGCAGCGCGGCGCTATTGGCAATGAGTGGACGCCAGTCGCCTCGTCTTAACCCGCGTAGCCGCAGATCAGCCGGTGAGAAATGGTATAGACCCGCCTCGAATCCCCTCGACCTCGCCGGCCGCCAGGTAAATCTCGATCGGATAAAGGGCACCCGCCGACGGTGCCGCGCGAAAATGATGCGCCTCCTTGCCCACGCGGAGGCTTTTGGTAAGGCCGCCTGCGCAAAACAGCAGGCGCGTGATCCGTTCAAGATCAACCGGCGTTTCGGAATTGACCGGATGGTCATCTCGAATTGCCTCTAAGGTCGGAACGCTTGGCAGTTCAAGGTCTCGCGGCAGCGCGAGGCTTCCCGCCTCCGGGTAGATTTTGTAAGGAAGCGGGCGATTGTCCCAGTCGAGCACGTGCTGCACGCTGCGAACGCTGGTGAACGAATGCGCGGTTGCCAGATGGTAGCTGCGAGCCGCCTCGATATCCCTGTTGGCCAATTTCAGTGTCGCTCCCGGCCCTTCGGCCCGTTCCGCCTGCGCGCGATGCGTTCAAACGGCTCGCCTGATCATAGCACCGTCGCGATTATGCGCGACCACGCCGCTCGTGCTATAGGAACGTCGCGCTTGCCGCTGGCGCATCGGAGTAAAGCGGCAGATTCCTGAAGGAAAATCATAGCGGCCGAACAAGGTCGAACTCGCGAAGCGCCACAGCTGAAGAGGTGCATTCATGGCAAACCGGCTCACTCCGGACGAAGTCAAAGCTGCCTACGAGAAAATCAGTAACTGGGGACGTTGGGGCAAAGAGGATCAGCGCGGGGCGTTGAACTTCATCACACCCGAAAAGCGCGCGGCCGCCGCTCGACTCGCAAAATCGGGCGAGATCGTTTCGCTGGCCCTCCCACTTTCGACCAAGACCACCCCCGAAAACCCGCAACCCGTCCAGCACATGATGCTGCACGTCGGACCGCATGCGGTCGCCGCCCTGGATTACTTCGGAATCGCCCCGCACGGCATGGCTTTTACGCATCTCGATGCGCTGTGTCACGTGTTCAGGGACGGCAAGATGTACAACGGCTTCAGCAACCGCGAGGTCGGACGCTTCGGCGCGAAGAAATGCGCGATCGATGTGACGCGCGACGGTATCGTCAGCCGCGGGGTGCTGCTCGATATCCCCAAGGTCAGAAAATCCGACTGGCTCGAACCGGGCGAAGCGATCTTTCCCGAAGACCTCGACGCCGCCGAGAAGCTGCCCGGAGGGCGGGTCGAGGAGGGCGACGTCCTGCTGATTCGCACCGGGCGTCATGCGCGGCGCAACGCCAAAGGTGGATGGGATCCGCGGCGCGAAGGCTTGCCCGGCCTCGACGCCTCATGCCTCACCTGGCTCCACGAGAGGCGCGTGGCGGTGCTCGGATGCGACGGCGTCAGCGACCTCATCCCCAACGGTTATCCGAACGAACTCTCGATGCCGATTCACGTCGGCACCCTGGTGATGATGGGAATCCATTTGATCGACAACGCCGACCTCGAGGCATTGTCGGCGGCCTGCGCGAAGCACGATCGCTATGAATTTCTCTTCGCGATGGCGCCCCTGATCCTTGAACAGGGCACGGCTCCCCGGTAAATCCGCTGGCAGTGCTCTGAACGAGCGGCGCGGCAAAACAAAATCGAAGACTAAGGAGACAAGACCATGGCGAGCGGCGTAACCGATCAGGACGTCAAGAATCTGCTGAGCAAGTGCAGCAACTGGGAGCGCTGGGGCAAGGCCGACGAGCGCGGCGCGCTGAACTATATCACCGATCAAAAGCGCGCGGCGGCCGCCAAGCTGGTGCGACCGGCGAAGTGGTTTCGCTCTCGCTCCCGCTGGCGACGATTCCGGCGCCCGACAATCCGACGCCGGTGACCCATATGATGCAGCAGTGCGGTCACGACGCGCATGAAATGGAGCTACTGCCCTACAGCGCCGACTATTTCGCGATCGCACCGCATGGGCTCGCGAATACCCATCTGGACGTGCTTTGCCATGTCTTCTACCAGGGCAAGATGTACAACGGCTTCGACGCGACCGAAGTCGGTTCGGACGGCGCCAAGAAATGCGCAATCGACGTCACCAGCCAGGGCGTCGTCAGCCGCGGCGTCCTGCTCGATATCCCCAAGCTCAAGAAAGCCAACTGGCTCGATAAGCACGTCAAGATAACCGCCGAGGATCTCGACGCGGCGGAGAAGGATCATGGCGTTACCGTCGAGGAGGGCGACGTGCTGTTCGTCCGCACCGGACGCGCCCGCCAGCGCAAGGAAAAAGGGGCCTGGGATCCCTTCCACGGCGGCATGGCGGGACTCGACGTCAGCTCCCTGCCCTGGCTGCACGGGCGTAAAATCGCGGTGCTCGGATCCGACGGGGTGAGCGACGTGGTGCCGAGCGGCTTCAAGGAGTTCGCCGCTGCCGATCCATGTGTGTACGCTGGTGATGATGGGCGTGCATCTGATCGACAATGCCGACCTCGACGCGCTGGCGGCGGCCTGCGCCAAAAACAAACGCTACGAGTTCCAGTTCGTGATGGCGCCGCTCTACCTCAAGCAGGGCACGGCATCACCGGTGAATCCGATCGCAATCTTGCTAGAGAGCAAATTCCACCCGGAGCATCTTCGCATGAAAAGTGAAGGACTTGTCGTCGACGCCGATGGCCATATCCTCGAGCCGCCCGATTTGTGGGAAAAGTACCTCGAGCCCAAGTACCGGCCCAAGGCGATTCGCGTCACCGTAGGCGATGACGGCTATGAATACCTCGAAGTGGCCGGCCGTCGTGCCGGCATGACGCGTCCCGGTGCGCTGGGAACGCTCGGCGGTATGGGCAAGCAGGTCGAGGAAGCACGCCGGCGGCGGGAGAAGTTCATCGGCGAAGGGCGCGCGGCGGAACTGCGCTACGAGCGGCCACGTCCCGAGGACACTTATCTGAAGGGCGCGGCTTTCGGCACCATGGACATGAAGGAGCGGCTGCAACTCCTCGACAAGGAGGGGATGGCGAAGGCGCTGCTCTACCCGACGCTCGGATTGCTGTGGGAATGCGAAACCAACGACCCGGAACTATCCGGCGCGTATTGCCGTGCGTACAACCGCTGGATTGCGGATTTCTGCCGCGACTCGGACGGACGGCTGGTGCCGATCGCGCATCTTTCGCTCGGCGATCCCGATGAAGCGGCGCGCGAACTGGAGCGCGCGGTAAAAGACGGATGCAAAGGGGCATTCGTCGCGCCGTTTACGATTTCGCATCGGCCCCACGGCGACACCGCCCACGATCGGCTGTTCGCTGTGGCGCAAGAATGCGGCGTCCCCTTCGCGATCCATCCGACTATCGAGCCGGTGGCCCTGGGCGTGCATCATCGTTACGAACATTTCAGCTGGGCGGCGTGGTACTACGATATGTTCGCCGGCCAGGGCGTGATGCACGCGTTCGCGACCTTTTTCCAAATCGGCGTCTTCGACCGCTTCCCGAAGTTGCGCGTAGTGGTGCTCGAGTCGGGCGCGGGCTGGGTCGGCTACTTTTTCGATCGTGCCGATGCGATTTTTACCGGCACGCCGATCGCACAGACGGTGCGGCTCAAGGAAAAACCCTCGCATTACTTCAAGGATCGATGCTTCATTTCCGCCGATCCCGACGAACGCACGATCGCCGGCATGATGACGCATCTGGGCGAGGACAAGTTCTTCTGGGCGAGTGATTATCCGCATCCGGACCATCCGGGGAACTACCTCGAGGAACTGGCCGGGATGGTAAAGCCGATGACGGAATCGGGGCGGCGGGGAATTCTCGGGGAGAACGTGCTGCGCGCCTACAACATCGACTGAATCCGTCGATTATTCCGCGAATTCTGGCAACAATGAAACGGGCGGGCCTTTAGGGGCTCGCCCGTTTTCATTTTCGCCGCAAACCGGTGTTGCGCCTAGACTTGTTCGAAGGCGTGGCCGGCGCGTAAGACGACATCGTCGTGCGGTAACGGATGCAAATAGATCCATCGATTCGAGCGGGAGAGTAACTACTTCGCCGGGGGCAGCGCATCGAGCAGAGCCTTGGTTCGCGCCTTAATAGGGCTCTCCATCACGCGATCGGTATGGACGTAGAGCCGGTTCTCCTTCACCGCCACCAGCACCATCTCGCCTACCTCGTCGGGAGTAACGCCGCGAGCCAATAGAGCGGTGACTTGCTCCGTTATCCCTTCCCAAATCTTAGCTTCTTCCGCGCTTTGTGCGGCCGGTTGAGTGAGGCGGCTGTTCGAGATGATGTTGGTACTAACTGGACCCGGACATAAAACAGTTACGCCTATACCCTGGGCTCGAGTTCCAGACGCAGGGCTTCGGAAAGACCGACCACTGCGAATTTCGAAGTGTTATACATAACGCCGCTGCACCCGCCGCGAGGCCCGCGCCGGATGCTGTGTTGACGATATGCCCGACGGCGCCTCGCTCGATCATGCGCGGCAGGAACGTCTGTATTCCGTTGATCACGCCGTTTAGGTTGATTCCCAGCATCCAATCCCAAAATTCATAGGTAAGACGGGTCGCCGCCGCCACACCGGCGTTGTTGCACAGGATTGATACTGGACCCAGACGCGCTTCGGCTTCCACGGCGACGCGCGCGTATGCCTCGCGGTCGCGCACGTCGAGGTTGAATGTCTCGACCGCGGTAAGTCTCGCGAGTTCGGACTTAGCCATCATGAGGGCGTCGGGGTCGATATCCACGATCGCCAGCCTCATCCCCGCGCGAGCGAACGCGCGACCGATACCCAAACCAATCCCGCGCGCTCCTCCGGTTATGAAGGCCGTCATGCCTTCGACGCGTTCCATCATCACCTCCTAAAGCGTCCACAGGTTCGGTCGGCCGCAGACTGCTGCGACGCGAGTCACCAATTGCGCAGACAGAATCGGGCTCCAGATCGGTCCAGTTCAGGTTGATTATCAACCATCTGTCAGGGGCTCGCCCGTTTTCATTTTCGCCGCAAGCTGGTGTTGCGCTTCAGAGTTGTTCGAAGGCGTGGCCGGCGCGCAACACAACATCGTCTTCGCCGTAACGTCCCGTCAGCATCAGTCCGACCGGCAAGCCATCCGACATTCCCGCCGGCACGCTCATCGACGGATGCCCGGTGGCGTCGAAGGGCGCGGTGTTACCGGTCATATCGAGCGCAACGCCGAGGATCTCCGCGGGTGTCGCATCTGGCGGTGGAATGCGATGCGCCTTCATCGGGGTGGTCGGCATGAGCAGCAGATCATGATTTGCGAATACTGCGTCATAGGCGGCGCGCACCTCGCGCACCAGGTTTTGCGCCTTGGCCGAATAGTAACTGCCGTAGCGATTGCGCATGATCCGCGCGCAGAGGAGTACGGTCTTGACCGTCACCGGCATCGCATCGGCCCGTTCACGCTGCGCCTTGTAGTAATAGCTAATCGCTTCGACCATCGAATGACCCTTGGGGTTGGGGCCGTTGGGTCCGGACTCGGTGAAGGTGGAGAGCATGCCGTCGAGCACGCTGGTCATCATGATGCTGCCGGCCTGGAGATGCATCGGAACCGAAACGTTCGCGACGATCGCCCCGGCACGGGTCAAACGCGCCGCCGCCTCGCGCACCATCGTATCGACGTCTTTTTCCGCGCCCGGTCCGCCGAAGCCTTCCTCGACCACGCCGATGCGCAACCCCTTGATGCCCTTGTCGAGTTCGGCGCGATAGTTCTTCGGCGCGAGGATCGTGGTCTGGCGCGGATCGCGTCCGTCGTCGAAACCGGCGATCACTTCGAGCAAGAGGGCGCAGTCGGCAGTCGTCATCGCCATCGGCCCGAGATGATCGACGCTCTGTTCAATCGGCGCAGCGCCGGTATAGGGCACCAGGCCATAACTGGGCTTGAGGCCGACGCAACCCGAAAATGAGCTGGGCATCCGCACCGAGCCGCCCTGATCCGAGCCGATCGCCAGGTCGACTTCGCCCGCCACGAGCAGCGCCGCGCAGCCGCTGGAAGAACCCCCGGTCATGAACTCCGGGTTGCGCGGGTTACGTACGGGGCCGGTCGCCGAGGTGTGACTGCCACCGGACAGGCAATAGTTTTCGCAGACGGCCTTGCCGAGAATCAGCCCACCGGCGTCGAGCACGCGGGTAACGACGGTGGCGTCCTGATCTGGAACGAAGTCGGCGTACACCGCGGATCCGTTCATCATCGGGACCCCGGCTACGCTGATATTGTCCTTGATGGCGACGCGTTTGCCTTTGAGCTTGCCGCCGGCAGCCCCTTGGATGGTGCATTTCCAGTACCAGGCGTTATAGCGATTCTCCGCCGCGCTCGGACGGATCAGTTCGCCGCGCGGATACTTGACCGCCAGCGTCGGCGTGGCGAGCATATCGACCAAGTTGATATCGCCGACCATGCCCGCCATGAACTCGCCGTACATCGCGAGTTCCTTGTCGTTCAGTTTGTAGTGGAGCTGGCTGGCGGCGGCGCGCAACTCTTCGAGCGTCGGGACCGGAACGGTTGCTTTGACTGACATCGATTTTCCCTCGGTAACTGCTCACCCGATCATCCTTGCGGATGATTTCCAATAAAAGAACGGGCGACCTGACGGCCTGCCCGTTTCCATACATCAGCCGGCGTGCGGATGCCTATCGCAATGATTTGAACGCCGAACGGATCTCAGCTGCGAGGAGCGCCGGTTGCTCCCAGGCCGCAAAATGGCCGCCCTTGTCGAGCCTGTTGTAATGGATCAGCTTCGGATACGCACGCTCCGCCCAACTCCGCGGCGCCGGATAAAGCTCGTCGGGAAAGGCGCTCACGGCCACCGGGATACCAATGTTTTTCGGCGCGAAAAAAGCCAGCTTATTTTCCCAATAGAGCCGCGCCGAAGAGACCGCCGTCTTGGTCAACCAGTAAAGCGTGATGTTGTCGAGGATGTCGTCGCGGGAGAGGCCCTCGCTCTTGCCGTCAAAGACGCGAGTGATCAGCGCATAGCTGCGCGCGTCATGGTCGATAATCCAGGCGGCGAGACCGACCGGCGAGTCCGCAATTCCATACAGGGTCTGCGGGCGGTTGCCCATCTCGAGGGCGTAGCCGAGGCCGTGCTGATAAAAGAAGGTGAGTTGATCGTAGGCTTGCTTCTCATCGGCGGTGAGACCGGCGGGCGACGGCGCGCCGCCCTGCGCTGCCCTGTCGATCTCGACCGGAACGGCGCCCGGCATGTTGGTATGGATACCGACCAGTTCCGGCGGCGCCTGCACCGCCATTTGTTCCGTGATGAGCGCACCCCAATCGCCGCCCTGAGCCGCAAATCGCGTGTATCCGAGACGCTTCATCAGCACGGTCCACGCGCTCGCGATACGGCCGGGAGTCCATCCGGTCGTGGTCGGCTTGCCCGAAAAGCCGTAACCGGGCATCGAAGGAATCACCAGATCGAAAGCGTCCGCCGCGGTCGCGCCGTGTGCGGTGGGGTTGGTCAGCGGATCGACGATCTTCAGCTGTTCGATGATCGATCCGGGCCAACCGTGGGTGACGATGAGCGGCAACGCCTTCTCGTGCTTCGAACGCAGATGGATGAAATGAATCTCGAGCCCATCGATCTCGGTGATGAACTGCGGCAGCGCGTTCAGGCGCGCCTCGCATTTGCGCCAATCGTAGTCAGTGGCCCAATAGCGGGCGAGTTTCTGAATCGTGGCCAACTGCACGCCCTGCGATTGGTCGGTGACGGTTTCGCGTTCCGGCCACCTGGTCGCATTGATACGCGCACGTAATTCGGTCAGATCCGAGTCCCCAACATTCACATGAAAAGGACGAATCGAATTTTTGCCGGCGGTTTGCTCGCCACTCGGCGAAGCATCTGATTGGGTCATGGTTTCCCTTTCGAGAAGTGTTGGAATGAACCTGGTTGGTGCGCGGGAAGATCGGACCCCACGCGCAATCCGCACCGCGGTTTATGTCAAAGTGGCTTAAGGTTGTGCCACGTTTCCGAGTGAGTCAAACCGTTGCCGATATGCCGCGCGCCCGAAAAATCATTTCACAGACCGGTACGCGAAACGGGCGGACCTGAGGCCCGCCCGTTCGGATTCGGCATCGAGGTGCGCGCTAGGACTTCGGCGTTCCGGGAGTCAGCGCTTCGATTTTGATCGGAATCTCGAAATGCGCAGTACGCGGCATCTTGCACAGGCTGTCGTTACATTCCTGGAACTCCAGCGTTCCGCCGAGCGTATGGTCCCCCGGCGGTAACTTCTGCTTCAGACGCAACGTGCCGATTGCCTTGAAGTTGCCCTGGTAGACCGGAAGGGTCTCGCCCAGCAACTCGAATTTGACCGGCGTCGGTTTCGGAAACACTATCGATTGTTCGGAGACCAGCGCGTCGTCGAATTTGACCGCCGTCGGCGTATAGCCCTCGGGCAGCGGACGGCCGTGAAATGTGCCATCCGGGACCGACGGTGAAATCAACCATCACGCCGATTTCGTTCCCGCTGAAGTTGCGCGATCCCGACAATGAAATCTTCGCCTCGACGTCGTCCGCCGTCACCGTCACGCCGTTGTCGTCGATGGCCGAACCGAAATCCTTCAGTACGACTTGGGACGCGGCGGCGCGTTCCTGGTAGTCGGGGAGGAATAGCTTCTCGCGCACGACGCCGTCGGGATTGATCAAATAGTCACCCGGGAACGGTATCCCATAGAACATAACGTCGTTCGGTACGTTGGTGTTGAGAATACCGAACTTGCGAATCACCACGCTGCCCTTGTCCGACAAGAGCGGATAGGTAATTTGACGAGCCTTGGCGAAGCGCGCCAGGACCTCCTGCGAGTCGTAACTGATCTGGGCGGCGTTAACGCCGTTGCGCTTCAGTGCCGGGAGTGATTCCTGCAGCTCGACGAGCTGCGACCTGCAGTAGGGTCACCAATCGGCGCTGCGAGTGAAGACCAGCAGCAAACCTTTGGGGCCCATCAGATCGTTCAACGCCCACTGCTTGCCGTTCTGATCGGGCAGGGTGAAATCCGGAACCTTCTCGCCGACTTTGGGTCCGGTCTTGAGGCCGTCGTTCTGCGCGGCGACGAATTGGTCCCATAACTTGGGATCGACCTTCTCTCCAGCGCCCATTTTCTGCAGCACCTGATGGAAGGCATCAGCTTTGACCTCGGCGTTCATCTGGGGTTGGGAGTTTTCATTCGATGCCATAACAATCACCTGGCTGCCAGCGGTGGCGGATAAAGCGTACTCACGCTGCATCAACCATAGCGTAAGTAATATTGCGGAGCCTAACAGGATTCGTTTCACGCGCGCATTCCCCCCAACCGACCACGACGTTTGCTATCGCCGGCGTCGCTGTGAACAAGATCAATGCCGTCAGCATCTTAGAATAGTCCGGCGGACAGTGTAAGAAAGGGGAGATCTCGCGCGTTCCTGGACTGAGAATTTGTGCACAGAGGAACACTATGGATGAACTACACTGGCTATCGGCTTATGAATTGGCGGCGATGATCCGCCGGCGCGAACTTAAGCCGAGTGAACTGATGGCAGCGACGATCGCGCGGATCGAAGCACTCAATCCCGCGCTGAATGCCTTCTGCGCGTTGCGCCTGGGCCAGGCGATGGACGAGGCGCGCGCGCTCGACGAAAAAATCGCGCGGCGCGAAGATGTCGGACCGCTCGCCGGATTACCGCTCGGCGTCAAGGACCTCGAAGGCGTCGCCGGGATGGCGACGACGTTCGGATCGGTACCGTTCAAAGACAATATCGCGAAGGCGGACTCGATCGAGGTGGCGCGGCTCAAAGCCGTCGGGGCAATCGTCGTCGGCAAAACCAACACTCCCGAATTCGGCTTTACTCCTTTTACCAAGAACCTGCTCTTCGGGGTGACACGAAATCCGTGGAACCTCGAGCGCACGCCCGGCGGCTCGTCGGGCGGAAGCTCTGCCGCGATCGCGTCCGGGATGGTCCCGCTCGCAACCGCCTCGGACTGGGGCGGCTCGATTCGGATACCCGCCTGTTACACCGGCTCCTTCGGCCTCAAGCCGACGCAGGGACGGATCCCGGCGCGGCCACGCCTCGGGATGACGCATTGGGTCGACTTTGCGATGGTCGGGCCGATCTCACGCACGGTGCGCGATTCCGCTATGTACATGGACGCGACCATGGGCTATCACCCGGCGGACGCAAGCTCCCTGCCCCATCCGGGGATTTCCTACCAGGCGGTCCTCGAGCGGCTGCCGAAGAGGTTGCGAGTCGCGTTTCATCCCGACTTTGGCCACCCGGTACAAGCGGAAGTGAGGCGCGCAACCGCCGCGGCGGCGCAAGTCTTTGCCGACATGGGACACAACCTCACGATCCTGGATGAACCGGTGATCGAGACTTGTCAGGCGTGGCGCACGATCGGGTCGGGACAAACGCTCGCTGACCTGGGCGGATACCTGGAAGGGCATCGCGAGAAATACGGACGGTCTTTTCTGGCGAGTGTCGAAAGCGCGGCGAAGGTCGCGTGGCGCGAGTACGGGGAAGCATACCGCGTGCGTACGCAATTCAACGAATGGCTACGTGGAATATTCGAGCGTTTCGACTTGTTGCTGACGCCAACCCTTCCGACCGAAGCGTTCAACGCCGCGGGGCCACCGCCGCGAGAAATCGACGGGCAGCCGCTAAAGGACATTATGGAGGCGATGACGTTTACTTACCCGTTCAATTTCAGCGGCCATCCGGCGGCGTCGGTGCGCGCGGGAATGACGGCGAGCGGCTTGCCATGCGGGCTGCAGATCATCGCGGAACGTCATCGCGACGAGTTGGTACTGCAGGCGAGCTACGCATATGAGCAGGCGCGACCGTGGAACGACGCCTGGCCGCGTCTCTGAATCGGAAGCGCCGTCAGCCCAGGCGATTCAGTGGGTGCTTTGCGTGCGAGCGGCCGCGCTGGTCGGTGCGAGCTTTCCGATACGAATCAATTCCTCGCGCAGGGTCGCGCGCGACAACGGCTTGCAGAGCACGGCCGAAGCACCGAGTTCGTAACTCTTCGCGATATCCTGGTCATACAGGGAGCTGGTGATTACGAAGGTCGGTACGTGAGCGCAGGGGTCATGTCCACGCGCCGCTGTGAGGACGGCGAAGCCACCATTTTCGGGGAGACGCAGATCGACGAGCATCAGGTCCGGGCGGTCGGAATCGGTGAACTGTCCGATGAGACCCACCGCTTCCTCGGCGTTCTCGGCGACGATGACCTCGCTGGCCTCGCCGAGGAGTTGCCGAATGACGGTTACCGCAATGAAGGCGTGTTCCGCGTTATCTTCGACGAGAAAGACTCGGACGCCGAATTCGGGCAGAAAGCGTTCATTATCGTCGCCACCAGTTTCTTCCATAAAGCGGCCCCCTCTAATCTCAAAAAAAGTATACACCATTCCTGAAGCGAACAAACCGAAGATTTGCACGGCTTTTTTGGTGCCGAGTGAACTTCAGGCGAGCCGCAACGAGGGCGCAATCAGGGATAAATTCGCTCGTCGAAGCGAATCGATTCAGGCGAAGTGCGGCATCACTCGCTCGGCGAACAGGCGCATCGAATCGATCACTTTCTCATGCCCGCTGAGGCCACCGGTCTCGAACCAGCAAACCATCCGGGTGAAGCCGAACCGCTCCTTGAGCTCGGCTATTCGGTCGATGCAATACTGAGGCTCGCCAAAGACTCCCATAAGCGAATCAACCGTCTCATATCGAATGTCACGGAGACGCGCGCGGACCTTTTCGAAATCGTCGGGCGCGGAGTTGAAGGTTTCGGGACGGACCGTCTCGGAGACGGTCGAGAAGTAGTTGGTGAGGCTGGCTTCGATGGTAGAGCGCACGACAGCACCATTAGAACCAGCAAAGACCAACATGAGCGAAGCAAACCAATCGTCCGGCAGTGGAGCGCCACTCTCGGCCATCGCCTCCTTGTAGACCGCCAGCCGCTCGCCGATGACGTTGATCGGATTGACCGGACCGCCGGCGAAGATTGGATAGCCTTTGGCGCCGGCAAAGCGAAACGTGTCGGGCGTGTTGGCGGCGATTCTAATCGGCGGATACGGCTTCTGCAGCGGCTTGGGCGCAACTTCGAGCCCGTCGACGTTGAAGAATTGCCCGTGGAAGGACATCTTCTCGTTGGTCCAGGCGGCTTTGACGAATTCCAGGGTCTCCTCGAACATCGCGCGGCTCTGATGAATATCGACGCCAAAGCCGTGGTAGTTGATCGGAAAGCCGCCGCGTCCCGCACCGAAAGCCAGACGCCCGTTGGAGATAACGTCGAGAGTGGCGGCCTCTTCGGCGAGACGCGAGGGATGGTGCAAGGGCAACAGATTGACCGCCTGACCCAGCCGCAGCCGCTTGGTTCGCTCCGCGATTGCCGCCAGAAGCATCATAGGAACCGGCAAGACGCAGAATCTCGGCATGAAATGGATTTCGGCGAGCCATACGGTGTCGTAACCGAGACGATCGGCCTCGACCGACTCCTCGATCAGTTCGCGATAGCGCTGATCGGGTTTTTGCCATTGTGCGGCCGGTAGCTGATAGAAGATATCGAATTTCACAGCATTCAGTCCCGTTTCGGTCACTCACTCAATGCAGGCTGGGCTTTCGAGGAGCAAGGTTCGTGGCGTTGGGCCATCAGGCCTTCGCGGCCCATCCGGTTTCGTACGGCGCGGCCATCCGAATGATCGCGCGCAGATGCTGATACTTCCACTCGCCGTTGATCTTGATGTAGTCGTCCTCGTAGCGGCATGCGATCCATCGCGCGCCGTTGTCCTGGCGAAAGGTGAAGGGACCGACCAGGTACCAGGTGCCCTTGGCGCGGTCGCCGTTAACCTCGATGCGCGGGTTGAAGATGTTGTGCTGCGAGAAGCTGATGAGCTGCTTGAAACCCTCGAATAGTTCCGGATGGCGTCGTGGCCCTGGGCCTTGCCGAAGTCGCCACCCTCCCAGATCCGTCGGGTGCGAAGATTTTGGTGATGCGATCGGGATTGTGGTCGTCGTCGCAAATATCGCAGTAGAGCGCCTTCAACTGCTTGATTGCCTCGATATCCTCGAGCCGCGCGATTTTTTTCTCGAGTTCGATGTCGGCCATGGCTGCGATCCTCCCGCGAAGATGGTTGCTGAACCTTAAGCCGCTCGCGCGATCCGCGTCAACGAGCGTGTGATTGCCGCAGGGGCGTCCGCTTGTTAGATTTCGCGGCGATAGGGCTCTTCGAGACTTGATGGCTGCCGACGAAACTAAAGCTGATTCCGGCGAGACTGCGCTTCGCGGCGCTGATCCGTCCGCAAAGGCGGTCGACGAATTCGATCCAATGGGATGGCGGCTCCCGCTCATTTGCAAGGATTGCGACAAGCGCTTCGAGGTCCCCTATCGTCATTTTCAAGCGGGCGTGGTTTTCCATTGCCCGCACTGTCACGGGTCATTCGTTCCGAAGATGACGATGTATCGGGCAGTGCGCGAAGCCTTCGAGACTTTCTACACAAAACGCCGGCGCGATCGCGAGGAATTCGCACGTACCGGGGGCGACGAGGCCGCGTTCGTGCGCAAGCAGGAAAGATGAGCTGGCGGAGTTTCAGCGGCGCCTCGACGAGATCGCGCATGCGATGCGCCCGGCGGGCAAGATGGTGCGTCCCAAGGGAATCGGCGCGATGTTCACCTGATTCGCGCGAAAAATTTCCTTCCAAAAATTATGCTGTGCGATAGCGGCCGACTGCGAACGGCGAACGGTCGGGGCTCCTCGCGCCTCAGGCGTGATGGTGTTGAGCGACGAACTGCCGATCGGTGACGCTGCCGAAGCCATCGCCCTCGAAATCGACCTGACGGCATTTTCCACTTTCGTAGTCGAGATCGAGCAGGACGTATCGAATCGGCCGGCGCTTCATCGCGGCGATTAACGCGGCGATACTGGCGCTATCAGCGGTGGAGACCGCCGCAATTTCCGTTACTTCGAGACGGCTCTGTTGCGCGAAGTCCCGGGCGTTCTCCTCGGTGGAAAAGGCCAGCGCGCCCGCCCACGACTGATCCTTCTCTTGAAAAGCGATGATTGCCCCGGCGCTATCGAGCAGGAAATGGACCTCCGCGCAGTCGAGGGAATTCACGCCGCCTCGATCTTGAGCCGCCCATGCGGATCGCGTTAGCGCGCTCGCGAACCAATTCGGGATAGGTATAATAGTGCTCACCGCTCAGCCTCAGAAACGATTCGACATCGACATCGTCGAGCTCGCAGATCAGCCGATCCGCTGCTCGGCGCCCTTGCGGTCCGGTGAATCGAAGATGAAGTCGTAGATCCGGCGGCTCTGATCCGACTGGAAGTCTTCGCGCGGCGGAATCGCGGCAGGCGCAATCCGGCCCGCGTGATAATTATCCAGGATATACCGCAAAGCCTTGAATTCATGGCGCAGGATGTCGATTTGCTTCAAGCGACTGGCGAGTCCATTAGATCAAGCTTATCGCCCGATCGCACCGATTCAACGCAATCGCGCATCGCAGTGGGCGGCGATCGGCTGAATCCGCGAGAACGGTCTGACTGTGGGACTGCCGCTAGTTAGTGTCGTTGCTCAGACGATGAACGGTGCTCATGTGTCGTAAGGCGTCGCGCTTGCGGCCGACCCGCTCGTACAATTCGGCGAGGTTACGATGCCCTTCCAGCGCCAGCGGATCGCATTCGACGGCCCGCAGGAAGCTCTGAATCGCGTTATTCTCTTCCTCGCGACGCCGATAGAGCATCCCGAGTTTCAGATGGACCTCGGCGTTGGCGGGCGTGACCACGGCTGCCCCCAGTAGATGACGCATTGCACCGGTCAGATCGCCCTCGCGATCGAGCAATGACCGCCATCCGCATGTGCAGTTCGAAGTTGCGGGGCTCGCGTCCGAATAGGTCGCTATACAGCATGAGTGCGCGCAACGGGTCGGATTCGGCCAGACGCTTGGCTTCATCGAAACGCTCGCGGACCCGCGCGGGTCCGAAGCGATCCTCGACGGTGCCTGCCGCTCGGTGCCTCAAAACGCAGCATCAACTGGCCGCTGTCGGCTTCGAAGACAACCTCGCCGTCGCGCACGAGAATACGGCCGTCTTCGTTCTGCAGGCGGAAGGAGGTGACCGGCCGTCCCGGTTCAAAAAATCCGCGCAACCTTGGCGAAGCACCGTTGAAACGGTTCGAGATGGCTGCGGCTCGGGAGTAGTTCCTTCGCCATCCGCATGACAATCAGATCGTTGAAAGCGAAACGAAAGCGATCGGCCACGCTTCCCGCGGGTTTCACCAATCGCCGCTTCACCCAATAGCGGATCCGGTCAGGAGAAACCGCAAGGATCCGGGCCGCCGCACTGTAGAGAACGTCTGCACTCGAGGCACGTCAACCTCACCCATCGTCACCACCACGGGACGCAGTATAGAAACTCAAGTGGATGCCCTCAACGCGCCGCGATTCGATCTTTGCACAACCTGTTAGTTTCTGTGACGCAACGCAACCAAGCTGATCGAATCGACTAGCACAACGAAATGAGATCGCGGCGAGAATAATTCTGACTATTCGGTCAATCTCTTTCAGTAACTTGACCATCCGCACTGCCGATTCGACGGCGTTTTTCGCGTTGTCGATCGGTCCAGCGCCTGCATCCGATCCATCCCGGGACCGGTAATTCCCAGGGCGACGGGCTTGTCGAATTGAAGGGCGAGATCGATCGCCGCTTTCGCGGCGGCGCCGCGCGATAATTCATCGTGTTTGGTATCGCCTTTGATCACCGATCCGATCATGACGGCGGCGTCGACGTCCTTGCGCTTGAGTAATTTCTTGACCGCCAGAGCCATGTCGAAAACCCCGGGACGTGAACGATATGGCTTACTTCGGCGCCAAGAAATCCGACATGGCGGCGCGCCCGTTCCTCCATCAGGGAGGTCACATCGAAATTGAATTCAGAAACGACCAGGGCGATTTTCAATTGGCGCTCCTTTCATGCGCGACGGACCGCGAGATCCGCCCGCGTTCCCGATTACGCTACTACCTCGCGCACCTCGACGCCGCGCTCCTTGAGGTAGCTTTTGAGCGCGGGAATCGGATGATCGCCATAATGGACGATCGAGGCAACGATCGCGGCGTCGGCGCTAACCGGCCGTGAAGACATCGTAAAGATGGCGCGGCTCGCCGGCACCGCCCGAGGCAATCACCGGAATCGAGACCGACTGGCTAACCAGTCGCGTGAGGTCGAGATCATAGCCGAGCTTGGTGCCGTCGCGATCGATCGAATTGATGCAGAGCTCGCCCGCGCCGAGCCGCTCGCCCTCCTGCGCCCAGAGCAGGGCGTCACGGCCGGTAGGGGTGCGGCCGCCGTCGATAACCACTTCGCATCCGGAGGAAATTCCGCGTTTTGATCGCGCCGCTTCACCTGCATCGAGAGGACGATGCATTGGCTGCCGAACGCGCGGGCGCCTTCGGCGATAATCTTTGGATTGCGCACCGCGCCTGAATCGATCGAGACCTTCTCGGCACCCGCCAACAGAACGGCGCGCATGTCCTCGACGCTGCGCAGCCCCCCACCGACACTGAAGGGAATGGAAATTTCACGGGCGACGGCGCGCACGACCTCGATCATGATGCCGCGGCGCTCGTTGGAGGCGGTGATGTCGTAGAAAACCAACTCGTCGGCGCCCTGTTCGTAGTAATAGCGAGCCATCGCCGCGGGATCGCCGATGTCGACATTTTCGAGAAACTGGACCCCTTTCGTCACCTTGCCGGCGCGAACGTCGAGGCAGGGAATTATCCGCTTGGCCAACATCGTCAGATTTTCAGCCGGCAGAAATTGTCGAGCAGCCTGAGTCCGACCGGGCCGCTCTTCTCGAGATGGAATTGCGTCGCAATCACATTGTCGCGCGCAATCGCCGCGGTGAAAGTCACCCCGTAGTCGCTGGTCGCGAGCGTAACCGCGGGGTCGTCGGGTACCGGATAAAACGAGTTGACGAAATAGAAGTGCGAACCATCGGGCACGCCCGCGAAGACCGCATGCGAGCGCGCCTGGGCGACGCGATTCCAGCCGATTTGCGGCACTTTGAGCGGCCGTCCATCGATGGCAGCCGGGTAGCGCGTCACGTGACCCGCGACGATACCGAGGCATTCGGCATGGTCTTCCTCGCTGCGATCGAGCAGCACCTGGATCCCTATGCAAATGCCGAGGAAAGGCTTGCCGGCGCGGGCGACATCGTGGCGCAGGACCTCGGCCAGCCCCAGCCGGTTGAGATTTTCCATGGTTGCGCCGGCGGCGCCCACTCCCGGAAGAATCACGCGGTCGGCGCCCCGAATGGTCTCGGCGCGGTCGGTGATCTCACAAGCGTGGCCCAGATGCTCGAGCGCCCTGGCGACGCTGGTCCGATTGCCCGCCTTGTAATCAACGATTGCTATCATCGAAGCCGCCGGACACTCGTCCGGAATGCGAATAATAGCGGTAACGCACCCGTCACGACAGCCGTTTCGGCGGGACTAGCGGCCCTGGAAGCGAGGCGGGCGCTTCTCGAGAAACGCCTTGACGCCCTCGGCGAAATCCTCCGTGCGCACGGCGTGATGCAGCGCCTGTCCCTGAAAGCGGTAGGCGGTCTCGGGCGAGGACTCCCAGCCGTTGACCACGGCCGACTTGGTATAGCCAAGGACCAGCGTAGGACCGTCGGCCAGCCCCTGGGCAAGCTCGGCGGTGGCGCTTTCGAGCTGATCGAGGGGCACGACGCGGGTAGCGAGGCCCCAGCGCTCGGCCTCCTGCGCCGAAAGCGTCGGCGCCAGCAACGCCCACTCCATCGCCTTGCCGATTCCGACGAATTGCTGCAGGAGGTTCGTGCCGGTCGCAATCCCCCGCTTGGAGAAGGGGATCGCGAGCGTGGCGGTGGCGGCCATGATGCGCAGGTCGCATCCCAGCACCAGGTTGAACCCGGCGCCGTGAGCATGACCATTGATCATCGCGATGACCGGCTTCGACATCGCGCGCATGCGGGCGACGATCAGCGGCCAGCGACCCTCGCCCTGCACGTATTGCTTGATCGGATCGGCGTAGCGGCGCGGGGTTTCTCCAGGCTCGTCCATCCCGCGAAGGTCGTCGCCGGCGCAGAATGCCCGTCCGGCACCGGTCAGGACAACGACGCGGACGTCGGTATCGCGGTCCAGGTCTTCCAACGCCTCGAGCAACTCGACGCCCATCCTGACGTTCAGCGCATTGAGACGATCGGGACGGTTGAGGGTCACGCGAGCGATGGCGTTCTGGCGGGTTACCTCGATACAGCGAAATTCCATTTTCATTTACCCCTGTTTCGACCGCGCATCCTGCCGCGATCCGGTCGTCGCGGGAGGCCAATCGGCGTTTGCCAATTGGGGTGCGGTAACGATATCAAAATGAAGCTTCAGAGCCTTATTACTGGAAGGATTAGCCATGGCAAAGATCGCGCTTGCGTTTTCGATAATGCCCGACAGCCCCATTCAGACGATCGTGGAGTGGACCAAACAGGCCGAGGACGCCGGTTTCGACGGCGTTTTCATGACCGAAGCCAACAATGATTCGCTCGCGTGCTGCCTTGGCCTTGGCTTCAACACCCGCCGTATCACACTCGGCACGGCGATTACGAATATTTACCTGCGTCATCCCAACCTGCTGGCGAATGAGACCGCGGCGCTGCATGAGTTCACCGGCGGGCGCTTTATCCTGGGCCTCGGCACGGGCCATCGTCCGGCCAACAGCGCACTTGGAATCGATATGGGCGCGCCGGCGGATCCGATGAAGAAAATGCGCCAGACCGTCGCCACTTTGCGCAAAATGATCGACGGCGGGCGAGACCAATCCGAAAATTTCGGGCAAGCAGCCGATCTATCTCGCCGGGGTCTCGCGTCCGATGGTGCGGCTGGCCGGGGAAATTGCGGACGGCGTGATCTTCAATTTTTTCCCACCCACGCGCGTCAAAGAGGCGTTGGGAGAACTGGCCGAAGGCGCGCAGAAGGCGGGCCGTGACGTCAAGGAAGTCGAATCGACGCTGTTCGCGACGGCGTTCATCTCCAACGACGTGGAACTCGCGCGCAAGCCCGCACGGACGCTCCTGTCGCGCTATGGCTCGATGCCGTACTACGGGAATATGTTCGCGCATGCGGGATTCGACAGTGAAATGGCGGCGGTTCGCGCGGCCGGCAGCGACGCGAAGGCGGCGGTCGCAGCGGTCACCGACAAGATGATCGACGCGCCGTCGCGGTCGGATCCGAGGAACGGGTTCGCGATCGTCTCGCGGAACTAACCTCGCCGGGTGTCGGATGGGCGATCGTGTTCGTCAATCCGGTGGGCGAGGATCGCGCGAGCGCGGTCAAGCGTGCGATGCGCTCGCTGCGTCCATAACCCAACGGCTATTGCATGGAGGATTCGTCGCTGCCGTTGGCGCCGCGCACCGGTCCCTGCAGCAGATGGAAGAAGCTCTTGATGCGATGATAGTTGACGCCGAAATCGCCGACGCCGTCGCGCGATCGCGAGCGCATCTCGACCAGGCTGCCGCCGCCCTCGGCCTCGCGCACCTGGATGACCCAATCGTCCTGGAAGCGGAATAGGGCGGAGGAGGCGACACCCTCGACGGTGCGTTTGTCCGGGTCGCTATAGGTGATTTTCCAGTTGGGAATCTCGCCGGCGATTACCTCGACCTTTTTGAAAGTATCGTCGGGAGGCGTATCGAGCTTCAGCGGCGCGAGGTCCTCGTAAGCCGGCGCGCCGGTCTGCACCGCCGCATATTTCGCCGCGTTGTATTTCAGGTCACGGTTGCCATTGGCGGGAATCTGCTGGGCCTTGGTGAACTCGGGCGAATTGGAGGTGTCGGTCGTGATGTCGTTGATGGGCGGATAGGGATGCGTGAGAAAAACCGCGACTATCGGTCCGACCACGATCAGCGAGAGCAGGAACCCGACTATCGCACGCGGACGGCCCGATCGGCGCAGCGGCGAGGCCGTTCGAATCAGCGCGGCGACCCCGGCCAGCAATCCGAAGAACCCGATGGCGCCGCCGCCGAGAACCAATGAGAATCCGATGAAGGGAGCGGTCAGGCGAAAGTGCGCCCCGACCAGCCCGGCCAAAGCGAGGGAAATCGCCAGCAATCCGTCAAAAAAGGCCAGCCATGCGGGTATCATCTATGTGTCGTCTCCTGATCTTGCCCTTGATCTCGCCCTCGCCAGTTGTCCCGCACACTCTCACGTGGCCGGGCGTAAATATCGGCTCGAGATCCCCGCAGATTTGGTTACAGGAAGTTACCGGCGATTACAAAGCGGGTTCCCCGCGGGCGGAATTTGACGAACCAGAAATTTGCGAGCCGCGAGCCCCTCAGGTACCCTAATATGTCAATATTCTCGAATAAGATTACAGGTTTTGGATGGCAAGCGCTGGCGACCGGATAAAGCTCCTTCGCGACATTCTCGATGAACGTATCGTCGTGATCGACGGCGCAGCCGGGACGTCCATCCAAAACATGCATCTCAGCGCGGCCGACTTCGGTGGAGTTCAACTCGAGGGCTGCAATGAGAACCTGGTCCGCACCCGACCCGACAAGATTAGCGAACTGCATCGCAGCTTCCTCGAGGCGGGCGCCGACATTATCGAGACCAACAGCTTCGGCTCGACCTCGGTCGTCCTCTCGGAGTATGGCCTCGAAAGCGATGCGCGCGCCCTTAACCGTATCGCGGCCGAGCTGGCCCGCGCCGAAGCCGACCGCGCCGGAACGTCGCAGCATCCGCGCTTCGTCGCCGGTTCGATGGGCCCGACCACCAAGAGCATTTCGGTGACCGGCGGCGTCACTTTCGATCGATCTGGCCGACTCTTACCAGGAACAGGCCGAAGGGCTGATTGAGGGCGGCGTCGATATCCTCCTGCTCGAAACGGTGCAGGACACGCTCAACTGCAAGGCCGGCCTCGCTGGTATCAGCCGCGCACTTGAACGAACTGGGGTCGACGCCGGGGTCGCCGTCTCCGGCACCATCGAGACGATGGGCACCCTGCTGGCTGGGCAGGATATCGAGGCGTTCTATACCTCCATCGCAAATCGCGACCTGTTCTGGCTCGGGCTGAATTGCGCCACCGGCCCGGACTTCATGACGGACCATCTGCGCACGCTGTCCGAAATCTCGCGCTTCCCCGTCGCCTGCGTCCCCAACGCCGGCCTTCCCGACGAGGAGGGCCACTACAACGAAACGGCCGAGATCCTGATGCGCAAGGTCGAGCGCTTCGTCGAGGCCGGATGGATCAACCTCTCGGCGGATGCTGCGGGACGACGCCGGATCATATCCGGGCGTTGGTCAAAATGGTCGCGGGAAAGCGGCCGCGCAAACCGGCGAAACTTGAACGTTCGATGGTCTCGGGTATCGAGGCGCTCGGCTATCGACGACAGCACGCGCCCGGTTATCGTAGGCGAACGGACTAACGTTCTCGGCAGCCGCAAGTTCAAGCGCCTGGTCGGCCAGGGAAAAATCGAGGAAGCAGCTGAAATCGGCCGTCTCCAGGTCCGCCGCGGCGCTCATGTCCTCGACGTCTGCGTCCAGGACCCCGATCGCAACGAAAAGGCCGACATGACCGCTGTTCCTCGAAACGTTGGTCAAGAAGGTCAAAGTCCCCCTGATGATCGACACCACCGACGCCGTGGTCATCGAGGAAGCACTGAAGCGCGCGCCTGGGAAATCGATCATCAATTCGATCAACCTCGAGGACGGAGAAGAACGCTTCCGCCGCGTCGTCCCTCTCGCGCGCCAATATGGCGCGGCCTGGTGGTCGGTTGCATCGATGAGGATAAGCAGCAGGCGCAGGCGATCACGCGCGATCGCAAGCTCCAGATCGCGCAACGCTCGCACCAGATTCTGCTCGAAAATTACGGCGTCGATCCCGAAGACATAATCTTCGACCTGCTGGTCTTCCCGGTGGGCACGGGTGACCGCAACTATATCGGCTCGGCCGTCGAGACCATCGAAGGCATTCGAATGGTCAAGGCCGCATTGCCAAATGCAAGACGATCCTCGGCATCTCGAACGTCTCCTTCGGCCTGCCCGACACCGGACGCGAAGTGCTGAACTCCGTGATGCTCTACCATTGCGTGCAGGCCGGGCTCGACCTCGCGATCGTCAATTCGGAGAAGCTCGAGCGCTACCCGTCGATTCCGGAAGAGGAGCGGCGTCTCGCCGAGGATTTGATCTGGTGGCGCGGGGACGACCCGATTGCCGCGTTTGCCGCTTATTTCCGCGAAAAGAAAAGCAAACCCACCCGCGAAGAACGCAAGTCCCTGCCTCTCGACGAACGCCTCGCGCTCTATATCCTCGAGGGCTCGAAAGACGGCCTGACCGACGACCTCGACGAAGCACTCAGCCAATCGCCCACCTATGCAGATCATCAACGGGCCGTTGATGAAGGGCATGGACGAGGTCGGCAGGCTCTTCAACGCTAACCAGATGATCGTCGCCGAGGTCCTGCAGTCAGCCGAAGCCATGAAGGCCGCCGTCGCCCATCTCGAGCCGCACATGGAGAAGGCCGAGACGCTGGCAAGGGCAAGATCGTCCTCGCCACGGTCAAGGGCGACGTTCACGATATCGGCAAGAACCTGGTCGATATAATCCTCTCCAACAACGGCTACAGCATCGTCAATCTAGGCATCAAGGTGCCTCCGAAGAATTGATCAAAGCCTACAAACAGCATCAGCCGGACGCGCTCGGCCTCTCCGGGCTGCTGGTGAAGTCGGCGCAGATGATGGTGGCGACGGCGCAGGACTTGAAGACCGCCGGGATCCGCTGCCCGATCCTGGTGGGAGGCGCGGCCCTCTCCTCCCGCTTCACCCGGATGAAAATTGCGCCCGAATACGAAGGCCTCGTCGCCTACGCCAACGACGCGATGGCGGGCCTCGACCTCGCAAATCAATTGATGGACGGCCAGCGCCGCGAGGCGCTCGCGATTACGCTCGAGGCGGAAACGCAGCGGCTACTCGGAGCCGCGACGCCGGTTGCCGACAACAAACCCAAGATCCGGCGTCGGGGTCCCGCGGTGGTCTTCGAAGGACCGATCCCGGAGCCTCCCGACCTGAAGCTCCACCTGTTGCGCGACTACGACCTCGAGGAGATATTCCGCTACATCAACCCGGTGATGCTTTACACGCGCCACCTGGGATTCAAGAACTTCGAACACGCGATCGCGGCCGGCGATCCAAAGGCACTCGAATTGCGCGCTACCGTCGATTCGGTCGGCGACGAGATGCTGGCGCGATCGGATATTACCGCACGCGCCGCTTATCGCTTCTTCCCGGTGCATTCCGACGGCGACCGCCGGATGATGGTCTACGGTCTCGACGGCAAGAGCGTAATCGAGAGTTTCACCTTCGGCCGGCAATCCGAGCGAGCCCGGACTATGCCTGGCCGATTACGTCACGCCCGCATCTTCCGGCCGTACCGACTACTTCTGCATGTTCGTCGCAACGGTGACGGACGGCGTGCGCGCGCTGGCCGAGGAATGGAAGAACAAGGGCGAGTATCTGCGCTCGCATATCCTGCACGCGCTGGCGCTCGAGGGTGCGGAGGCGTTTTCCGAACTGCTCCATCGAGCGGATCCGCCGGATGTGGGGAATTGGCGATCCCGCCGGGCTCACGATGAAAGATCTCTTCCAGGCGCACTATCACGGCAAACGCTACTCATTCGGTTATCCCGCCTGTCCGCGTTTGGAAGATCAGTCGAGCTGTTTCGGCTGCTCGAAGTGGAAGCCAACGACCTCGGTGTGCGTCTGACCGAGGGTTTCATGATGGATCCGGAAAGCTCTGTGAGCGCGCTGGTATTTCACAATCCGAACGCGAAGTACTTTACGCTCTCACCCGCGGATATCGAGGAACTCGAACGCGAGTTCCAGTGCGGGACGCGTCCGGCGGCGGCTGGCTGCATCTAGGCTGTTCCGATCGGATCGTTTCAGGTCAAAAAGACTTCCCGCACCAGGTTGGTATCGTTGTACTCGCGACCTTCGGCGATCTTGTCGCCTTCGAATCGCAGATAGAAATTATAGCGCTGGCGATAGGGCCGGCCGTTGGCCGCCACGGTGTCGGCTTCGGCCAGCACGGCGACGTGCGGGCCCTCGCAGATGACCGTTCCAATTTTCATCTTGAGTCCCTGCGGAAACAGTTTCCGAAGATTGACGGTCTCGCCATCGGCAAAGTTCTTACGGCCGCGAATCGGTGGGAATTCCTTGATACCCGATACAATCTCGAAGGTAAAATCCTCGGTCGTCAGCTCCTCGAAGACCTTCGGATCGGGATCATTGAAGTTTTCGAGAAAATCTTGATCGCGTTCTGCTTCTGTTGAACCGCTGTCATTCGTCGTTGCCTGAACCTGCCGCTCTGCTCCGCTTTTATCGATCGAGAAGTTATCGCCCCAGGCTGCGTTTTTCGCGCTCGGCAAATTCCATATCCGCCTCGACCATCATCTCGACCAATTCCTTAAATTTAACACGCGGCTCCCATCCGAGGATCTTACGGCCTTGCGCGCATCGCCAATCAGGATATCGACCTCGGCCGGCCGCATGAAACGCTGATCGGCGACCAGGCGTTTGCGCAATCGAGCTTCACGCAATCAAACGTCAATTCGAGAAACTCGCGCACCGAATGGGTCTCGCCGGTGGCGATGACATAGTCGTCCGGCTGATCCTGCTGCAGCATCAGCCACATCGCTTCGACGTAGTCGCCGGCAAAGCCCCAGTCGCGCTTCGCGTCGAGATTACCCAGCGTGAGCCTATCCTGAAGTCCGAGCTTGATCCGCGTGGCGCTGCGGGTGATTTTCCGCGTGACGAAATTCTCGCCGCGGCGCGGCGATTCGTGATTGAAGAGAATGCCGTTGGCCGCGAACAGGCCATAGGCCTCGCGATAATTCACGGTCTGCCAATGGGCGTAGCACTTCGCGCACGCATAGGGGCTGCGTGGATGGAACGGGTGGTCTCGCGTTGCGGAATCTCGGCCACCTTGCCGAACATCTCTGACGATCCGGCCTGGTAATAACGCACCGCGCGTCCGCTGCGCTGAATGTGGTCGCGGATCGCTTCCAGCAGCCGCAGCGCTCCGACGCCGACCACATCCGCCGTATATTCCGGCTGGTCGAACGAAATCCGGACGTGCGATTGCGCGGCGAGATTGTAGACTTCGTCGGGCAGGGGCTGCTCGATAATCCGCCGCAGTCCGGTGGCGTCGCCAAGGTCGCCATAATGAAGCCGAAGGCCGATTCGTCGGCCCAAAACCCTTGTGCAGGTGGTCGATCCGGCCGGTAGTGAAAGCTGAACTACGCCGCACGATACCGTGGACTTCGTAGCCTTTCTTCAGCAAGAGTTCCGCGAGGTATGAACCGTCTTGTCCGGTGACGCCGGTGATCAGTGCGACTTTAGCCATCAGGTAGTTGTTCCGGCGTGATTCAATTCAGATTCCACATCCTCGCAATCATAGCCGGTTCACTCAGCCTGATCGAGTGCAAAACGCGCCCATCGACGGTCGTACTGCCTGACGGCGATGGCATGCAGCGGACCGGGATGAGTCCGCTGATCGCCAATCGTCAGTCGCCTTTGCTCCAGCCGATACGAATCGCTATCAAAGTGCTGGGTCGAGAACTCGTAGCAACTCAGCGTCCTCGAGTGCCTCCATCTGATGGACCAGCCCGATCGGGATGTCCATGCATTCGCCCGCTTCCAGCACGAACTCCTCGATGGCCTTCGAAGCTTCCGGCGATTCCTTCACCCGGATATTCAGCCGCCCGGCGCGAAGATAGAAGGATTCAGTCTTGATCTTGTGGTAATGGAGCGAGCATCGCTTGCCCTTGTTGATCTCAAGGATCTTGCCGCAGTAAAGGTCGCCGTTGGCGATCCAGACCTCGCTTCCCCATCCCTTCGGCACTATCCGTACCGGCTGTCTCGCTCGGCTCATAATTGTTTCCCCCCTTAAAAGGGCATATTGGTTCGCGGTTAGAAGACGGGATAACGTTCCGGCATCGCCGGAGTTACTCGATCATTTTGTGCCTAGAGAAGCTTGGCTGGGTCGAGTTGAAACCAGAGGGGTGCTCGATTGGGTCCCTCCGGCCTTCCTGAGCCAGTCGTCGCTAAGCGACGACGCGGCCCGGACTGGGTGATGCGACTGACGTGCGCTCGCGCGAGGGCGCGAGAGTTCCGGTCTGTGCCGACAGGTCATTGATCCGAATCGAGAAGCGCCGCACCGGCAATCGATGAAGCGTGGCGAACGCCCATAACAAGCTCATCGGCGTCCGCTCAATCGAATATCGGCGATAAGGATTTGATTGAAACCGGACTCGGCGTAGATGTTTTCGAGGTCCGCAACGGTTCCCAGTACCGGATAGCCGGTGGACCATTTTCCCTAATTTGAAGCTGTCGTCGTCGACGAACCCCACCAGCCGCAGGTTCGAATTGCGTCCCGAGGTGATGTAACGGGCGGCCGCCTCGGCCACCTCGCCGGCGCCGACGATCAACGCCAGTTCCCCCCGGATTCGCCACCAGCGCTATTCCTCGGCGCAAGACGCGGAAGGACAGCCGGCTCACCACCAGCAGGTTCACCAAAAGGACGATGAACAGGAGCGCCACCGTCCCCGACATCATCAGCGCCAGGAACCGCTCCGCCGCCAGTATCAGTATTCCCGCGAGTACGGCGCCATTACAGAACCGAATAGCGTCCGAAAGCCCCGCATATCGCCATATACCTCTATAAACGCCCGTAACGATGAAGGCCGAATAGCTCAGGCCAAGGATCCACGGCAGCGCTCGCAGCATCCCGTTCACATACGAGTCGTCGAGCACGAAGTTAAGTCAAATCAGTGCTGCCCAAAGAAAGCGGCCGAAATCAGGGCCGAAATTGAGCAACGCCTCGGTAACCCGCCGTGGTAGCTCAGCCGCAGAATCAGCCGCGCGAGCCCCTGAAGGTAGCCATAGGCCTTGCCGGGAGCTCGCACGTCGAAGGTCAGGTCGATCATGAACAAGCCGACCAATCCGAACCCGGCGGCTATACATGGTAGCGACGCAATTACGTACGGATGCGGCATCGCGGACAGTGCCACGCCGCATCCGGCCGACATCGTCGCGACTATCCATACCACGAGGACCGCCCGCCGATCGGAGAGACCCATCGGCAACAGGCGGTGATGCGAATGGTCGAGCCCACGCCGCGATATCGGTTTTCCGGTTGCCATCCGGCTGATGCTGACGATTGCGGTGTCCAGTAAGGGAACCAGCATGATCAGCACCGGAATGACGTAACGCGGCAGGACGGAAATCGGAATCGACCGCGGTGACCTGTCCTGCCTGAAGCGCCGCCGCTCCCAGCAGAAATCCCATAGGAAGGGCGCCGCAATCGCCCATAAAAATCGATGCCGGATGGAAATTATAGGCAAGAAATCCGGCCAACGACCCGGCAATCGCCAAGCCGTCGAGCGCGAGCGGCATGTTGTCATGCGTAAGCGCTATTCCACTAATCGCGAGCGACGCCGTTATTCCGACTCCCGCGGAAAGCCCGTCGAGACCATCGATAAGGTTAAACGCGTTTACGGTCGCGAGCAGAAAGAAAACAATCAGCAGCGACCCGACGAACGGCCAAGGCGCGAGGGTAAGGGTGAAATGCGGACGGAGGAAGACCGCCAAGGCCACGATCAGCACTTGCATCAGGAACTTGGATCGCGGCCGCAAGGGTTTGATGTCGTCCAGCGTCCCGACAGCACAAAGTCCCGCCGCGCCAATCACCATCCACCACGGCAAGGCTCCCGCCAAAGCCAGGGCGATCAGAATAGCTGTGACTATTGATAGTCCGCCCAGGAGCGGGGTTGGATGCCTCTCGTCGGAGTCGCCATGCGGATTCGCGACAACGTTATAATGCCGCGCAAGGCGGATAATCAGAGGCAAACTGAGAGCGGAAATCCCGAATGAAAGAAGAGGTGCCCCCAAAATACAAGAGCTTCTGTGGTCATCTCAGTAGTCCGCGCACCAAGTGAACGTCTAACGAGAGTAAGTGTAGGCGTCCTTATGCTAAATAAGCAAATGCGCGAAGCATCGTGACTATTACTTGAGGCACAAAGATGGTCAGGAAAGCAAATGATCGTGCTGAGCTTGCGTTAATTCTTGTGGATAATTTGGTTTAGTCCTCCGAATTGGTTCGGATTGACGGCCCGAAATCTCGGGCGTCAGCGTAGCGTGAAGCGTCGGCGAGTGGATATTCAGTCAGAAAACGTCAGACGATATGGCAAACGGTGCGCTAACCAGACAAAACTGATTTTGCCTGCTCTTCAACCACTGTGCCCTTAAAGAAGTTGGGATTGTTGCCTCGCCAAAGCCGGACCGGATTGCTGAAGACGAAGTCCCGAAAGTCAGCTTCAGTTATCAGATTGTCGTCGACCAGTTCGTAGGCTTCGTGCAGAACCGCGGTCATATCGGGGACGTCGAAATGCCCGATATCCGAGCCGAATACCGCCCCCAACCGTGCACCGAATGGATTCGCCTTTTGGCTGAACGCCCAGGCGTTGGCCGGATCATCGGCTTCGCATCCAAAGAAGAAGCGCGGAACGAACAGTCGTGCACATCGCGAGGATGCTCGATCTGACATGGCGCGAAATCGTCGATAAGGCATTCGGATCGGCCGTTTTGGGCGATAAATTGTCCGACTCGAAGGCTGTGTGATCGAGCTTGTCGACAACGCCTGCGCTGGCGTGCTGCCTGAACAGATGAGCGAGCAGTTCGCGGTTCAGATTGGCCGGGTCTATCTCTTCCAAGGCGACCGGATCGCGCTTCTTCCAGTGACCGATAAGGTCGCTGTAAAGGTTGCAGGCCCATCCGGCGCCACCTTCCAGAAAGGCAAAATTCAGTTGCGGGAAGCGCCGGGTGACGCCGCCGAGGAACAGCGCCTTGCACACCGCCTCGCCGGCCACGCCAAAGTGTCCGATATGATTGTAAACCGCATTGGAGGGTGAAACGCGCGTGCCGACACCCTTTGATACCGAATGGAAGCTCGGCGCGATACCCAAGGCGGCGCACTTCGCCCAGACCGGATCGTAGTCATATTCGCTGTCGAGGCCGAGCACGTCGAGCCATTCGTTGTAGCGAGGATTGGGCTTGCTCGATTGGATCGGCCGCCGAATCAGGCTCGCCATCATCGCGACCTTGAGCCCAAGCGTCCCGGTGGCATAGTCGAGCTCGGCAATTGCTTCCTCGGGCGTATGCATCGGAATTACGGCCGCGGGCGTAAGGCGGTCGCGGAATTCGTGGTAGAGATTGGCGGAATAGGTGTTGAACGCGCGGCAGGCGACGCGACGAAGTTCCGCATCAGCGATAAAGGGCACTCGCAGCCCGGCCAAAGGATAAAGCACGCAAAAATCAAAGCCCATCTCATCCAGGCGGCTATACAATAGCTTCGGCAGCATCGAGGTGGCGCGGTCGAGCGTGTTCCTGGCGGGCAGTCCCCACCATACCGGCTGATCGAGACGGCGCGAGCGCTTTTCGGAGACGGTCAGCAGGAGATGGGATCCTTCGGTCGGCCTCGCCTTGAAACCGTCGACCGCCTTGGAGCCGCCGACCTCGCGCAGACAGTCCATCAGTTGCGGACCGAACTCCACCCAGTGGCCGTCAGAATCGATCACTGGATGATTCAGGCGCGAGCGTAACTCAGCGCCGACATTGGGATTGGCCGCCATGATTCGCCCTCCGAGCCGGCTGCGCGCCGGCGTCCCGTTCAGCCCTTGCGCAATGGCGCGAGAGCCTTCGCCGCCCGCTCGGCCTCGCGCCGCATGAGCACCAAATCGGTGCCGTAGAGCAGAAACTGCGCGCCGCTTTCGACCACCGCCTTCATGTTCTCCGGCTGGTTGACGGCGCCGGCGGTGGCGATTCCGCGCTCGCGGCAAAGCTTGTTTACCTTGGCGGTGGCCTCGCGAAGCCTGGGATCGCCATATTGGCCGGGAACACCCAGGCTTTGCGCCAGATCCTGATGACCCACCAGCGCCAGGTCGATTTCCGGAATAAGTATTTCCTCGATATTCTCCAGCGCTTCCCTCGTCTCAATCAGCACTGCGAGGAGGGTATTGGCGTTCGCATGGGCGGTCGCGACGCGCGGATCGACATCCTCATATTCGGTGCTGGCCCCGAGGTAGATAGCCATCCCGCGCCGGCCTTCGGGATGATATTTCGCGTACTCGACGAAACGTTTGGCCTCCGCGCCGGTCTTGAGATGAGGTGCTATCAGGCTCTGGCAACCGGTATCGAGTAGTCGCGTCACGTATTGATATTGCAAATCGGGGATTCGCACGATCGGCGAGATTCCCGCTGCATGCGCATGCGCAACCAGGTCCACCACCGTTTCCAGGTTGTAGGCCGAGTGCTCGGTGCAAATGAAGACGAAATCCATTCCGGCCGCGGAAAGTGTGTGAACGACCCCACGGCCGCGGGTTTCCCAGACCAGGGTGCCGAGCGCCACGCCGCCGGACTTGAGAGTCGCCCGTAACTTATTCACGCGCATAGGAGATCCTCCGATCGTCCGGCCCGGCGCGGTTTCCCGCGCGTCTATCAGTGTTGCGCCGCGGATCGAGCGGCGCCAATCGCAGTCGCATAATCGGCGTGTTCCGGAATCGTAAAGCCGCCACCGAAGATAAAGTTGAGCCGTTTGACGCGCTGCATAAAGAGAAAGATTCGCGTCAGCTTGCCGGTCAGCACGATATTCTGCTGACCGCAGCCACGGGCGGCGGCAATGCTCAGCACCGAGACCACCTCGACGATCATGTTCATGATCGCCAGCGCCTTATCCTCGGAGGTAGCGTCGGCGGTGATTTTGCCGAAATTCGAGGCGGTCGTGCCCGGAGGCAAGTCCCCAATCGCGCCGCCGGCGATATCCCTTACCGTGAGGTCGACCCGCGATAGTTCGCCTCGTTCGGCCATCGCCTCGAGGGTCTCCAGCGAAGAGACCCCGAGCATATGGCGCGAGAGACCGCGCAAGGTACCGCCGCCGAGACCGGTCCCGCTCACGTGCTCGATCTTGTCGCCGTTGACCGAAACCATCGCGGTGCCGGTGCCGAGCGAGACGACGAGCGCATTGGGTTTACCGGCCAGCGAAGTACCGCCTATCCCGATAGCGTGAAATTCATTGACCTTGACGACCGGCAATCCGAAAAGTGTATCGCCAAGGGCTCGCGAACCGGCTCCTGTGGCCGCTACGCGCGTTACCTTATCGAGCGGTAGTCCGAAGGTGGCAACCAGCTTGCCCAGCGCTCCCGCCGCCGCGGCGACCGGGTCATTCGCCTCGATCGTAACGACGTGCAGGCCGCCATTGTCCAGAACTACCGCATCCGTGGTTGATCCGCCGATATCGATTCCAACGATCATAGGTGCCGACTCCTGTCCGGCCCGTTCCGTTCGAAATCGCGGTCGATTCTTCAACCGCTCGCCAGAGGCTAGAACATAGCCAAACTGTAACGCAAACCCGATGTTGCAGGCCGCGCGCGCCTTGACGCGCCAACAGTGGTCCCGCACCGCGGCTGTGCTAATTTTTAATCATGGCACGGCGGAAGGCGGACGACGAACCGGGGCTTTTTCAACGCAGGCCTCCTTCCGGGCAGCCCCTGGCGGATCGGATGCGCCCGCGAAGTCTCGAGGAGGTCGTCGGCCAGGAGCATCTGCTGACCCCGGGCAAGCTCTTGAGCCAGATGGCCTCAACCGGCGCGCTCCATTCGACTATCCTCTGGGGCCCGCCTGGGACCGGTAAAACCACGATCGCTCTACTTCTGGCGCAGCGTTCGGGCGCGATTTTCAAAATGCTCGCCGCGGTCACCGCGGGCGTCGCAGATCTGCGGGAAGCGGTCGAGGCCGCGCGCCAGACGCTTCAGTTCGAAGGCAAACGCACGGTGCTCTTTATCGACGAAATTCATCGATGGAACCGTGCTCAGCAGGATGCGATGCTGCCGCACGTCGAAAGCGGGCTAATCACGCTCATCGGTGCGACCACTGAAAATCCATCGTTTGAAGTAATCGCGCCGCTGCTTTCGCGATCGCGGGTGGCGGTCCTGCAACCGCTCACGAACGAAAATATGAATACCCTAGTGCGACGCGCGCTGAGCGATCCTGAACGCGGTCTCGGCACGTCGAACCTGTCACTGGAAAACGACGCGATGGCGGAGATCGTGAATTTCAGCGGAGGCGACGCGCGCAGAGCGCTCAACACGCTGGAGATTGCGGCCGAACTGGCGCGCGATGCCGCCCGCGCGTCGATCACGCGGTCCGACGTTACGGAAGCCGCGCAGCACAAGGCATTGCTCTACGATCCGGCCGGCGAAGAGCATTACAACGTCATCTCGGCCTTTATCAAAAGCATGCGCGGCAGCGATCCCGACGCCGCACTCTACTGGATGACAAGGATGGTCGAGGCGGGCGAGGATCCGCTCTTCATCGCTCGCCGGATGGTGATCTTTGCGGCCGAAGACGTCGGCAATGCCGACCCGCGCGCGCTCCAGATGGCGATCGCGGTCAAGGAAGCGGTCGAATTCGTGGGCCTGCCGGAAGGAATCATCCCGCTCGCGCAGGGCGTTACCTACCTGGCGAGTGCGCCCAAATCCAACGCCTCGTATCGCGCAATGATCGCGGCGCGAGCCGACGCCCGCGAGCACGGCTCATTGCCGGTACCGCTTCACTTGCGCAACGCACCTACGGGGCTGATGCGCGGGCTCGGTTATGGCGCGGGCTATCAGTACGCGCACGACTTCGAAGACGCGGTTAGCGATCAAACCCACCTGCCCGAACCGCTCGCGGGACGGAGATACTACGAGGCGTCGGATCGGGGGTATGAAGCTCGGATTCGCGAATATCTCGATCGCGTACGCGCAATGCGCGCGGCGTCAAAGCCGAACGCCAAAGAGCCGAAGCGCTAAAGCAAACGCGGGATTGATCGTCTCGATCCCGCGCAATCCGAAATAAAAACGCGCCCGCTCAGCGTGTGCCGAGAACCGAATCCTTGAGCGCTTTGGCGGCGGTGAAACGCAGCCGCGTACGCGCTGGAATCTTGATTGCGGCGCCAGTGGCGGGATTTCGCCCCATCCGCGCTTTCGTTTTGCGCTTGCGGAAGATGCCGAGCCCGGCAAGACGTAACGAACCTTCTCTTTTCAGTTCTCGAACGACGAGAGCGGTAAGTTCCTCCAGCGCCGACTTTGCCTGTTTCTTGGTAATGCCAAGTTTATCGGCGAGATGGGCTGCGACCTGCGACTGCGTCATCATCCTCCTCCTTGCGGCCCGAAAGGCCTGCGAGCAGGGTGACGGAGAGGAAAAGCTTTTTCAAGTGTCAAGAGACAAGAAAAGTGGTTTTTTCCTCGAAACCATGACGATTTTTGCACAACGCCCGCTGATTCACATTGTGCGGCAATGACTTTCGACCTTGCGGGCGTGTCAACACCGATCCCACTTAGACTTCCGACGTCCTGAAATCGCGAACCATCGGAAGTTGCTGGCAATTAATAACGAACTTCGATCAGGAAGAGACCGCAGGCCGGCGCGGCGGCGGGAGCAAGTGCGCGATCGCCGGCGGCCAACATGCGCGCGAGATCGTCGGCGGAACGTTTGCCGCGCCCGATTTCGACCATGGCTCCGACCATCGTTCGCACCATGTGGCGCAAAAACGCGGTGGCTTCGACGCGATATGTCACGACACCGCCGTCGCGCCGCCATTCGCTCGCAAGAACCCGACGCTTCGTGGTCTTTTCTTCCGAGCCCATCGTGCGAAAGGCGGCAAAGTCATGATCGCCAAGAAAAACCTGGGCCGCGAGGTTCATCGATTCGAGGTCGAGCCGCTCGCGCACGAGCCACGCATACCTGTACTCGAACGCGGAACGGGATTCCTGCTGGAGCACGCGATACTCGTAGACGCGCGATCGGGCGTCGCGGCGTGGATCGAAATCGGCGGGGACTTCCTGCGCGCTGCGAATAGCGATATCGGCCGGCAGCAGCGCATTCATTGCGCGTTGGAGATCACCCGGGGCGAACGGTTTCGGCGGATCGAAGGCGGCCACCTGTCCGCGCGCATGCACGCCCGCGTCGGTGCGTCCCGCACCATGAACCCGGATATTCACGCCGAAGATCTTTGCGAGTGCGGCTTCAAGTAGTCTAGCCTGGATCGAGTCCTGGCCGGACTGTAATTGCCAGCCGCTGTATTGTGCGCCGTCGTACTCGAGCGTCAGCCGTATTCGCATCGTGAGAGGTGCGCGCGCCGGCGATTGCGCTTACGCCGCGACGGATGAGAGTGTCTCGGCAATCCAAAGCGCGGAAAGCGCCGCCAGGCGCGCACTATCGTAGGTACACCACAGCGCCGCGCCGGATTTGCCGGCAGCCATCCGCACCACCACTCCCTCCTGCCCGACGGTATCGATAAGACCGGAGGCTTCGTCGCTTTCGACGAGAATTATTCCGGGAGCAGATCGAAGGCGCCCGGCCCATTCACCGCTATCGGCGGCGGGCGGCAGGAACAGACAAAGTGCGCCGCCGTGAAACGCGGAAACCCTTGTCATCTGAATCGTGAGATCGGGAGAGCATACCGAGCAACGCCCCTACCTGCGTCGACAGCACCTCCGCCAGCGCCCGCGCATTCGGCGGCGGGAAGACGTTAAACGCGAGCTGGGTCTCGTCATCGCCGAGATCGAGCCGGGCATTCAACAGGTCGACGGACTGGTTGAACAGTTTCGAGACCGCCTCGCGACCCTCGGCGCTCGCCGCGATCATGACATGTGCCGCGACAAAGCCCGAGCGTATCCCGATCGCATTCAGGACCGACGCGATCACCTGCGCGGCCGGATAGGGCACCGAGAACACTTTCTCCGATTCGAGCGCGAGCAGGCGTTCCCTCGGAGTCAGGCCCGGCGCCACTACGGGAGTAACGGAAGACAGGCGGGTCGCCGCGCTGAGGTCGATCAGGATCGGGCCGGGGCGCGCCTGGATGACGCTCCTGGCTTCGGCTTCGGGGATCGCCAGGACGGCAATATCGAAGGGCGCGAGGTCGGCGGGAGACTCCAACGGCGAGACCGGGAGCGCTCGTTCACCCGATTCGACCTCGGCCGCGATACCCGCGCTGGTGGCGAACAGTTTGAGTTCGGCGTACGAAAAATCGCGCGCGCCGATCAATTCGACGACTTGACCACCGACGGTGCCGGGCGCCCCAACCACCGCCAGCTTTATCGCGCGGCCGCTCGCCGCTGTCATCACGCTCCTGCTTCGAGATTCTCGAGACGTTCCCGCACGAGGCGTCCCATGGCCTTGCATCCGATCATCTTGGTGCCGCTGCCCGCGCCCAGATCGCGAGTGCGGAAGCCGTCGCGCACAACCGACTCGACTGCTTGCACGATTTGTTCTGCCTCCGACTTCATGCCCAACGAATGCTCCAGCAGCATCGCACCCGACAAGATCGCCGCCAACGGATTGGCTTCGTCGCGGCCCGCGATATCCGGCGCGCTGCCATGAATCGGCTCGTAGAGCCCGATACGAAAGCCCGCGCTGTTGAGCTCCTCGCCCAGCGATGCCGACGGCAGCAGACCCATCGAGCCCGCCAGCACCGACGCTTCGTCGGTCAGGATATCGCCAAACATGTTTTCCGTGACGACGACGTCGAAATCGCGCGGGCGGCGAATCAGATGCATCGCCATCGAGTCGACCAGCTGATTCTCGAACTTCACATCCTTGTAACTGCGCGCTGACCTCGGTGGCGATCTCGCGCCATAACCGCGACGACGCCATCACGTTGGCCTTATCGACCGAAGTAAGATGCTTGCGGCGTTCGCGCGCGAGCTCGAAGGCATATTGCAACACCCGCGCGATCTCGGCTTCGCTATAGGCGCAAGTGTCGACCGCCTCGCGACCCCGGCGCCCTGCCGCCGTTCACTGGGCTTCCCGTAATAGATTCCGCCGGTCAGCTCGCGAATCACCACCAGGTCGACACCGCTGATAATCTCCGGCTCGCAGCGGTGACGCCGCGATCAGCTCCTTCACCGTCTTCACCGGTCGCAGATTCGCGAACAGTCCCAATTCTTTGCGAAGGCGAGGAGCCCGCGCTCGGGCCTATCGGCGGCCTTGGGATCGTCCCATTTCGGTCCACCGACGGCGCCCATCAGGATCGCGTCGCAATCCTTCGCCATCTGCAAGGCATCATCCGGCAGCGAGGTACCGAAAGCGTCGATCGCATGTCCGCCGACGGTGCCTTCCTTGAACTCGATGTCAATCGCCCCTCGCGCGCGACCACGCGGAGGGCCTGCAAGGCTTCGCCGACGACCTCCGGACCGATACCGTCACCTTTCAGCACTAATACTTTGTAGGCCATTTACCAGTTGCGCGGGCTTGAACGCGAAGCGTCCACGACCCTGTGCACTTCCCCCTGCGCTAAATAATCATCTTCGCCGTTGGAGCATTCCATCGCGATACCCCGGCGGCGCCGCCGAGGCACCAAGCACTATTGTTGGCAGTTTTGCAAAGAACCGGCAGCGCGCTGTGGTGAAAACGCACCGGCGTCGAATGCCTTCATTCCCCGCTCTCGGAAGCAACTGCATTGCACCGAAGTGCGTGCTCGGCGCAACGCAAAAATCATTGCCATTCTCGAGATCAACGGTCAGCATTAGCCGAAGTGCGGGCTTGCGCGGCTAAGTCCCACCCCATTATCGGACCCTCGCTCGCCACCGCCTGACGCTGAACACGCGCCTTGCAACCGATTAAGTGCATTCACCAGCGCGAGCGCACTCGCCATCACGATATCGCTGTGGGCGCCCTGCCCGGCCACCGTCATCCCATCTTCGCGCACCAGGCAAGACACTTCGCCCAGCGCGTCGGTACCGCCGGTAATCGCCTTGACCGAGTAACGCTCGAGCGCGGGATTGATATCGGCTGATTCGGTAAATCGCCTTGTAGCACGCATCCACCATTCCATCGCCGCTCGCCTCGGCTCCGCGCTCCTGGCCCGTCGACGCGCATGGTGACCTCGGCCTGCGGCTCGGTTTTGGTCGACGAGAGCGACTCTCAAATCGACCAACTCGAAAGTGTCGCAGGTGCGCCGATCTCCTCGTTGACGAGCGCGAGGATATCGTCGTCGTAGACAATTTTCTTTTTATCGCACAGATCTTGAACGCCGCGAAGGCCTGCTGCACGTCGATCGTCGCCGTGATCGAAGCCCAACTCCTGCAAGCGGTTGATAAAGGCGTGGCGTCCCGAATGTTTTCCCAGCACCAGCTTGTTCGACGGGATACCGATATCCTCGGGCTTCATGATCTCGTAGGTGAGCTTGTTCTTCAGCACACCGTCCTGATGGATTCCGGCCTCATGGGCGAAGGCGTTGTCGCCGACAATCGGTTTATTGGGCGGCACCGGCTGGCCGATTATCTGCGAGAGCAGCCGCGAGGCGGGATAGATCTGGCGCGTCTCCACGCCACAACGCACGGCCATCAGATCCTTGCGCGTCTTCATCGCCATCACCACCTCTTCCATCGAGGTGTTGCCCGCGCGCTCGCCGATTCCATTGATAGTGCACTCGACCTGGCGCGCGCCGTTTTTGATCGCCGCCAGCGAATTCGCCACGGCGAGGCCAAGATCGTTATGGCAATGGGCGCTCCAGATTACCTTGTCCGCGCCCTCGACGTTTTCCCGCATGAAGGCGAACATTTCGCCGAATTCCTGCGGGATCGCATGGCCGGTGGTATCGGGAAGATTGATAATCCGTGCGCCGGCGCGAATCACCTCCGCGCAGATCTTCGCCATGAACTCCCATTCGCTGCGCGAGGCGTCCTCGCATGAGAATTCGATATAGTCGAGATGCTTCTTGGCGCGCATCACCGCGACCGTCGCCGCGTTGAGTACGTCCTCGCGCGTCATCGCGAGCTTGTACTTCAGATGGATATCCGAGGTCGCGATAAAGATATGAATTCCCGGTTGGCTCGCCTTATCGACCGCGCGCAAGGCCGCGTCGACGTCCTCGTCCCGCGTGCGCGAAAGGCTCAATACCACCGGATTGGTGAGAGTTTCGGCGACCCTCCGCACCGCCTCGAAGTCGCCGGGTGACGACGCCGCGAAGCCCGCCTCGATAATATCGACGTTAAGCCGCTCGAGTTGCCGCGCGATCGCGATCTTCTCCTCGACGTTCATGGTGCAGCCCGGCGATTGTTCGCCGTCCCGCAACGTCGTATCGAAAATACGAACGTGGTCGCTGGAAATCGCCGCAGTCAAATTCGAGTCGCCCATCTTTTGCTCTCCCTGAACCTCTCCCATGAGCGCAGGCGCCGAACGATTCCACGATGCGCGTTGCACAAAAGCAAACGCCCCAGGCGGCTCGTTCGGCCCATCGCCTGGGGCGTTCGTCTTAGAGTTTCAAACCCTTGTTAGGCTTGCACCTCGACGCCCGTGGCGTGGGCCCCAATTAGGGCCAGGCTAAGCAGGAGCCCGAGATGCAGATGCCTGAACATATTGACGCATTCTAGGCGCGACGCATAAAGAGCGTCAAGCCGCCGTATGAACTCGCTGTTACGTGAGCCGGCCGACCAAGCTTACGACGCCTTGCCCCGTTCCGGCGCCGGCTTGTGAAGCGGTGACGTCTCCGCGCCGACCGGCTTGAGCGCCGCCGGAACCGTCGCGATTCTTTCGCCGCGCGCCAGCAGGTACGGGCCCGAAAGAACGTAGGTCGTCGCCACCGCGAACCAGGTAAACTGCGGCATCGCGAAAAGCATCGCCGCCACCACCAGCACCGCGATCATCAATTCGATTTGCGCCTTCTTGTGCAGGTCGAGTCCCTTGAAACTCGGATACGGCACGCGCGAAATCATCAGACCCGCCAACGCCAATGTCAGCGGCGTCATCACCGCGCACAAGGTCCGCGGCAGGTTGAGTTCGAAATAGCTGTACGCGAGCACGATACCGGCCAGCATCGCCGCCGCACCCGGCACCGGCAGGCCCGTGAAGCGCCGCTTGTCGGCACTCGCCGTCTGCACGTTGAAGCGCGCCAGTCGCAACGCGGCGCATACCACGTAAAGACCGCTGACCACGATCGCCAGGGATCCGAGCGGCCTCAACGCCCAGCTATAGGCCAGCGTCGCCGGCGCCACGCCGAACGCCACCACGTCCGACAAACTGTCGTATTCAACTCCAAACTGACTCGAAGTGCGCGAGGCCCGCGCAACCCGCCCATCGAGACCGTCGCAGACGAAGGCCAGCGCGATCATCAACGCGGCCAGTTCGAAGTGCTGATTGACCGAGGAGGTCAGCGAGTAAAATCCCGCGAGCAGCCCCAGCGAAGTGATGGTGGCGGGAACGAGAAAAACACCGCGCTTGAGCGGCACCGCAACCTTCTTGCGTTGCTCGCGCAAGCGTCCCGAGATGAGACGCATCCGCGCGCGGCTCTCCCGGTTCCGGTCTGTTCTGGGTTTCATCGATTCAAACTTCTCCGATTACACTGATTCCCGACTGAACGCGGTCTCCAATTTTCACCGTGACGCGAAAATCCCGCGGCATGAAATGGTCGACCCGGCTGCCGAACATGATCAAGCCCAAACGCTGACCGCGTTCCACTCTGTCCTCCGCGCGTACCCGGCAAATGATCCGCCGCGCAAGGTAACCCGCCACCTGCATCATCGCGTACCGGCGATCCCCCTCCCCTTCAAATATAATCATGTTGCGCTCGTTATGCTCGCTCGCCTCGTCGCGGAAAGCCGCCCGGAACTCGCCGGAAGTATGCGTAATATTTACGATTTTTCCGCTTGCGGGGGCGCGGTTGACGTGCACGTCGAGCGGCGACATGAAGACCGAAACCTGCCGATAGATTTCACCGTCGGCGCCGCCCGGCAGACGTGATTCGCGAATCTCGCAGACCTTGCCGTCGGCGCCCGATAAAATCGCGAAAGGCCCCGCCGCCGAGACGCGCTCGGGATCGCGAAAAAAAGCCGCCAGCAGCACGGTAACGATCAGGACAAACGCGCCGATCCAATGAAATCCGATCGCGATCGCGATAATTCCCGCCACCCCAACGCATAGCGCGATCGGAATCCCTTCCGGCGCGATCCGCATCACGCTCGCCGCCTGGGCCGCAATCCCACCCGAGTCCCGGCCGGCAATTTGGTCGACGCTGGCCTTCTCCAAGTCGGTCAGTTCCGGCTCCGATCAACCAGCCGCTCGCTGCCCAGCCAGGGCATGAACGATCGCAGCTTGCGCCCGACCTCTTCCACCGGATGCTTCTCGCCTTCGGATCGCAGCCGCTTGAAGTTCGACATGCCGGCGCGATATTCGCCGATCCATTCGTTGGCGAACTTGGCCGACTGGATATCCGCGAGTATCTGCTTCATCGCCGCGCGGGTCGATTCGCCGACCACGCGATTGCCGCGGGTCATGTCGCCGTACTCGGCGGTATTCGAGATCGAGTAGCGCATGTTCGAAATGCCGCCCTCGTAAATTAAATCCACGATCAGCTTCACTTCGTGCACGCATTCGAAGTACGCCATCTCGGGCGCGTAACCGGCCTCCACCAGGGTCTCGAAGCCGGCGCGGATCAGTTCGGTCAGCCCGCCGCACAGCACCGACTGCTCGCCGAAGAGGTCCGTCTCGGTCTCTTCGCGGAAGCTGGTTTCGATCACCGCCGCGCGTCCGCCCCCGATCGCGCATCCGTAGGCCAACCCGATCCGCGAGGTATCGCCCGAAGGATCCTGCTCGACCGCCAGCAGGCACGGCACTCCGCGCCCTTTGACGAATTCCGATCGCACCAGGTGTCCCGGTCCCTTCGGCGCGATCATGAAAACGTTCACGTCCTTCGACGGCTTGATAAACTTGAAATGAATATTGAAGCCGTGGCCAAAGGCTAGGTACTTGCCCTTGCTCATCGCCGGCTCGATCTCGTTCTTGTAGATATCGGACGCCATCTCGTCCGGGACCAACACCATGATGATATCGGCTTCTTTCGCCGCTTCGGCCGTTTCCAGCACGCGCAGGCCTTGCTTGGCGGCCTTTTCCCACGTCGGGCTGTCCTTGCGCAGTCCCACCCGGACGTCCATTCCACTGTCGCGCAGGTTAAGCGCGTGCGCGTGTCCCTGACTCCCGAAACCCATTATCGCTATCTTATGCGGACGCAGGACGCTGAGATCGGCGTCCCGATCGTAAAAAACCTTCATCGTGTTCTCCTAGGCGGTTTCGCGGGCGTGGCGATGGTTCGTACTTTCGAGCTGCACCGATCGCGCCATCGCAATCTTCCCGGTGCGTACTATTTCCTTGATCCCGAGCGGACGCACCAACGTGATAAACGCTTTGATCTTGTCGCGGTCCCCGGTCATCTCGATCGTATGCGATCGCGGTCCGATATCGACCACGTGCGCGCGGAAGGCCTGCACGATCGAGTCGAGTTCCGATCGGGTGCGTTCATCAACCGCAACCTTGACCATGATTAGTTCGCGGTCGATCGTGTCGACGTCCTTATAGTCGGTAATCTTGATTACCGGCACGAGCTTGTTGAGCTGCTTGTTGATCTGCTCGAGGATCTGGTCGTCTCCCGACGTCACCAGGACTACCCGCGAGACAGTGGGATCGAGTGGATCTTCGTTGACCGTCAGCGATTCAATGTTGAATCCGCGGCTCGAAAACAGACCCACTACGCGCGACAAGACGCCGAATTCGTTTTCGACCAGGACAGATATGGTATGGCTTGGCATCCGCTATGGTTGAGGCCGCCTTCCGCTGCGACCTCCGCCTCGCAGGATATTGGCACATCCGGAAGATCCAGATCGAGACGAGTCCGGGACTCTTCTCTCTAACGACTGACTAAAACTCTAATGAGCCTCGTGATGCTGGTGCCGGTTCAGAAGCTCCATCATGCGATCTTTGGACGCTAGTTTGAGTTTTTGGATCCGCTTCCTTTCGATTTCTTCTTCGGAACTGAGGTAAGCCTTCGTACGAAAAGCTTCGAGCTGCTGTTTCAGCTCTTGATGTTCAGCGTACAGAGCCTTGAGCTGCTCATCATGATCGACATACTGCTGTATAAGCTCTTCCTCTCGACGTTCCATAGTCGCCCTCTCCCGATTTTATCGCGGTGGCGTTGACCGACGCGTCCGAAGGACGCACATACGACGGCTCCAGGCTGGCGGCGTCGTCCAATTCGTTGTTCGCACCTCGAGCCGCACCCAATGCTGCGACAAAGCATCCCCTCAATTCGAGCCGGGCAGCGTCGACGGTCCGCGCACTCAGGCCCTTCGCCATAGCGAGTGCCCGTGCCTCTTGCGCCTTTGCGTCGCCGACAAAAAGCACGTCGCCGTCGATACCCGAAACGAATTCTTTCAGTGGAGCTACCAAGTCACTAGTCACTTTTTGTAGCGCATCCGACACGAATTGGTAAAGAGCAGTATAAATTTCGCCCTTGCGTGCGTCGAGAACCGGACAGATTTTCGAGGAGACAAGTAATTCGGACGTGGGTACGCACAATGCAATAGCATCCAGCGTTGGTACGCCAACCATACCACAGTTAGTTGCTAAAACGATACCTTTTGCGTAGCTAAGACCGATTCGCAGCCCCGTGAACGATCCCGGCCCGAGCGCCACCGCAACCGCCTTCAACTCCCGCAGCGTCGTTCCCGCCGCCGATAGTACTTCCTCTACCAGTTCCGGAAGAACCGCGCAGTGTGACGGCAGGCTCCGCGACAGCGATGCCTGTATCCGCCCGTCCGCGACCACGCCAAGGCTCGCGATTGGACTGCCGGTATCGATACCCAGTACCGGTCCGAAACTCGCCCCGGCCTCGAGAATCCGGTTTGATGACAACTCAATGGTCACTTTGAAACGCCCTGTATCGCGTTGAGACGGGTATAGCCGACTACGCCGGTTAGCAGACGCGTCGAAGACCACGCCCGATGCGAGGCACCGTCGTCCCGGCCGCGCGGTGAACTTTCGTCAGCCGATAATCCGCGAGATGTCGTTCAGAATCACGAACGCCATCAGGATAACCAAAAGGAACAGTCCAACCTGCATGGCGATCTCGCGATGACGCAGTTGTAACGGTTTGCCGCGGATTCCTTCGAATATAAAGAACGCCAGGTGACCGCCGTCGAGCAGTGGAACCGGCAGCAGGTTAATCACTCCCAGTTCGAGGCTCAGCATCACCATGAACAGACCGACTTCGGCAAAACCCTGATGAGCTTCGCGGCCGGCCATCTGCGCAATCATGATGGGACCGCCCAAAGCCTGCCGCGCCGGCGTTACGCCCTCGATTATCTTGGCGATTCCTTGGAATAACGTGACCGCCATGTGGCCCGTTTCGACGAAACCGCTGACAAGAGCCCTTTGCGGTGAGAGGCGCTTGGTGGCCTCGTCACCCCGCGGCGTTACTCCGATAAGCCAGGTCTGGGCCTTGTTGCCGTAGACCGTCTCTTCGAGCATCTGCTTCGGCTGAATCTGGATATTGATCGCCGAAGCGTTAGCCGCCGCGCCGCTTCCCTCGTCACGCTGGACCTTGAGCCTGAGTGGATGTCCGTTACTGTCCTTGACGGCCGACGACAGCTCGTCCCAGGTCTCGATCGCCTTGTTATTGACGGCGACGACCTTGTCGCCCGGCTTGAGCCCTGCCGCATATCCGGGCAGGTCGGCCTTGACCGTGCCCAGCACCGGCAGCAGGACGGGTACGCCGTAGGCGAAAACCAGGGCCAGGAGGAGCGGCGCGAAGAGGATATTCGCCATCGGTCCGGCCAGTACGATCGCGATTCGCTTGCCCAACCGCTGACTCGGAAAGGCTCGTTCGTTGAAGGCCTCGATCAACGCCACCGGCTTCTTTTCCGCCAGCGACTCGATCGCGACCTTCGCGCTGCCGGTGCGCTCCACGTCCCGAATCAAAATAGCTTCATCGGTCTTGGGTTCGCGGCCCAACACCTTGTTCATGCGGATGGGTTCGAGGCGGGCGTCTTCCGCGATCGCGGCGCCGTCCCGCGTCGCGGCGAGCGGCCGGTCGGCTTCCCCGGTGACCGCGCGAACGATCTCGAGGAACGTCTCGTCGTCGTCCGTTACCTTGCTTTTGAGCCAGCCGCTGGACTGTGCGGCGCCTATAACGTCCAGTTCGATTTCCTTGAGGTAGGTCTTGAGCGTTTCGATGCTCGGATCCTCGCCGATTTCGTCACCGAGCATTCGCACGTAGCCGCCGAGCGGGGTCGCCCCGATCGCATAGTCGGTTTCGCCGCGCCGGAAGCCCCAAACTCGCGGCGGATATCCCACCGAGAATCGCAGCACGCGCACGCCGAGCCGCTTCGCCATAAGAAAGTGTCCCGCTTCGTGAACTATGATCAGGGTTGCGAAGATCAGGACGGCTGCGACGATGGAAACGATCATTCGGAGACCTCGCGAGGCTAGGGACGGGACCGTCCTCAGCGCAGGTAATAGTAGGTGAAAACCGCCGGGAAGACTAGGCTACAAGTGCGATCGAGCAAGCCGCCATGCCCAGGAAAAATCCATCCCGAATCTTTCACTCCCGCAATCCGCTTGAAGGCTGAGCCGGTAAGATCGCCAAGTTGCGAGAGTAAACCCACGCTGACCGCAAGTAACGTCAATGACCAGAATTGAAGACCCGGCGCGAGCCACGTCCACAAGATAATCGCCGCCAGCACGCAAGCGGCAAGTCCCCCTATCCCACCCTCGACGGTTTTGTTCGGGCTGACCCGCGGCGCCAGTTTCCTCCGACCTAACGATTTGCCGGCGAAGTAAGCCCCGCTGTCGCTCACCACGACCAGCAGGAACATCAGGATCACGGCTGCGACGCCGTCTCGTGAATTTCGTAGCAATGCGAAATAGGGAAATAGCACGCCAACCCATAACGCGGCGGCTGTAATGTTGGTTATCCTGTTGTCCGCAAGCCGCTCCGGGGCATGACGCGCGAGCAGCCACACGTTGGCCGACGCGATAAGTATGACGATCGCCGCCAGCCACCATCCGGCGTCGAATCCGTGCAGCATCGCCAATCCGAACACTCCCCCCGCTAACAGGATCAACCACCGTACGATATCGCGCACGCGGAACATCTCGGCGACTTCGTAGAGTCCCCATATCATCAGCACGCCGATAAATATGGTGAACCATCGCGGCGGTGCGAATAGCACCATCGCGATCACCAGGGGCAGGGCGATAAGCGCGGTCCAGAGTCTAGTTCGCAGCACGCAGGCGGTCGTTTGAACCGCTATCGACAGTGCCAAAGCGGCGTTCGCGGGTCTGGAAGGCGGCGAGCGCGCTCAAGAAATCACGCTCGCGGAAATCCGGCCACAACGTCTCGGTGAAGTAAAACTCGGTGTAGGCCAACTGATACAGGAAGAAATTCGAGATGCGCAGCTCGCCCGAAGTGCGGATCAACAGGTCCGGATCGGGCATTTGCGCCGTCGCCAGTTCGCGCTGCACCATCGCATCGTCGATCTGGTCGGGTGAGATGCGTCCCGCCGCGACCGCCTGCGCGATCCGCTTGGTCGCATCGACGATATCCTGCCGGCCGCCGTAGGAAAGCGCGAGCGCCACCGTCATTGAACGGTTGCCTGCCGTAAGCTCGATCATATGGTCGAGAGCGCGCCGCACCGGCGTCGGCAGCCGCGCACTGTCGCCCAGCGCCACGAGGCGGATATCGCGCTTCATCAGGCGTTTGCTCTCGGTAATCAGGTAGCGATGGAACAGCTGCATGAGGAAGCGGACCTCGGCGGTCGGCCGCTGCCAATTCTCGTTGGAGAAAACGAAAAGAGTCAGGTACGGGATGCCGATTTCGCGGGCGGCTTCGACCACCGCTCGAACCGAATCCTTGCCTCTGCGATGGCCCTCGCAACGGCTGAGGCCGCGTCGCAACGCCCAGCGCCCGTTGCCGTCCATGACAATCGCCACGTGTCGCGGTAGCCGTGAAGGCTCCAGCGAAAGCTTCGGAAATTCACTTAATGGAAGTGATGATGCCACTTGCTCTCGGAAACTCTCCTGACCCCGCCACCCAGCTCCGCTTCAAACTTCCATTATCTCGGCTTCTTTAGCCGCCAGGACCCGTCCACTCGCTCGATAAACTCGGTCGTGAACTGCTGGACCTTGGTCTCAGCCGTCCGCAGGTCATCGTCGGTAACTTTCTTGTCCTTGTGCAAATCCTTGAGCATGTCGTTGGCGTCACGCCGATGATTGCGCACGCCGACGCGGAAATCCTCGGCGACCTTGCGGATATGCTTGACCAGTTCCTTACGCCGTTCTTCGTTCAACTCCGGAATCGGGATGCGGATGACTTTGCCGTCGTTCATCGGGTTGAGCCCAAGGTCGGAGGTCTGGATAGCCTTCTCGATCTCGTGCATCGCCCCCTTGTCGTAAGGCGTGACGACGAGCAATCGTGCTTCGGGAGCGGCCAACCCCGCGAGCTGACGCAGCGGCGTCTTGGTCCCGTAATAGCTGACTTGCAGGCCCTCGAGCAGAGCCGTCGAGGCGCGCCCGGTGCGCACCCGGCTCAATTCGTGGCGGAAGGCGCCAACCGCCTGATCCATCTCCGATCGGGCCATTGCGATAACTTCCTCTGATTCCTGGTTCATGCTTCAGCAGGGCAGGAAAAGCGATTACTTCCCGCGCCCGGTCCTCGTGTCGCCCCAATCGGGGTCTGATTGTCCTTTAAGCTTCGCTCGTGACCCGGGTTCCGACGGTTTCGCCGAGCACTGCTTTTTTATATTACCTGCTTTCCGCAAATTAAAGACGACAATGGGGAGCCCATGATCCATGCACATCGAGATAGCTGTGGAATCCATCACCTTCAGGTTCTTTTGAAGCACCTGGAGATACGTCAGCTTCTCAAAACGAACCGCACCCGCCTCTCGCATGGGATCGCGGTCGTAGACGCCGTCGACGTGATGGCTCGCCTTCAGAATAATCTCCGCACCGATTTCCAAGGCGCGCAGGCTCGCCGCGGTATCCGTGGTGAAGTAGGGATTGCCGGTTCCAGCGGCAAAAATCACCGTGCGGCCTCGCTCCAGATGGCGTATCGCGCGTCTTAGAATATAAGGCTCGCAAATGGAACGCATCTCAAGCGCTGATAACACTCTTGTGGGTAGTCCCACCTGCTCGAGCGCGTTTTGAAGCGCCAGCGCGTTGATTACCGTCGCCAGCATGCCCATCTGGTCGGCGGTCGAGCGATCCATCCCGCGGCTCTCGTAGTCACTGCCGCGCAGGATGTTACCGCCGCCGATCACCAGGGCCAGCTGCACGCCTAGCGCTGCGACTTCCTTGATTTCTCCGGCGATTTCACTGACAGCGTTGAGATCGATACCCGCGCCTTGTGCCGGCGCGAGCGCTTCCCCGGAGAGCTTCAGCAATACCCGGCGAAACCGAGGCTGTGCATTTTCCGCAGTTTGCCCCTCGCCCGCCATGGCCGCCTCTCGCCTCATCCCCCCTAAAAACTTGGCCGTCCGCCCGTTAGGCGGATAGGATCACTCGGCCGCGTTGCCGTTGACGTTCTCGCCCAACTGAAAGCGCACGAAACGCCGAATTTCGATCTTTTCTCCGAGCTTGCCGACATGTTCGCCAATCAAATCACTAATCGAGCGGTTAGGATCGCGTACCCAAGCCTGCTCGTTGAGCACCACATCGTGGAAGAACTTCTCGAGTTTGCCCTCGACAATCTTGTTAATCACCGGTTCGGGTTTGCCCACCGACTGCGAGGCGTAGATCTGGCGCTCCTGCTCGATAACTTCAGCCGGTAGCTGTTCGCGGCTTACGCAGCGAGGGTTGGAGGCTGCCACCTGCATCGCAATCTCTTTCACCAGCGCCTGGAACTCCGGCGTCTTGGCGACGAAATCGCTCTCGCAGTTCACCTCGACCATCACCCCAAGCTTGCCTCCCGCATGGATATACGACCCGATCGAGCCTTCCGAGGCAATACGGCCGGCGCGTTTTGCGGCTTGGGCGATACCCTTTTCGCGCAGCCAGACGGTGGCCTTTTCCAGGTCACCCTTGCTCTCGGCTAGCGCTTTTTTGCAGTCCATGACGCCAGCGCCGGTTTTATCGCGAAGTTCTCTACCAGTGTAGTGTTTACGTCCATTCCTGCCTCTAAACTGATTTTAACGCGAACTGTTATTCCCTGGCTAGCGTCTATGCCAAATTCGGCACATTCCGTGACGATTCCGCATCACCGCCGCTTCCCTTAAAAAAATTGTGGGCAGCGGCAGCGGTCGGTCTGATACGGACCATTGTCCGGGGATCATGCAGTCGGCGAAGGTGGCTCGGGCGCAGGCTCGCTATCCATCGGAGCAACATCGTCCTGACCCTTGGCCCGCTCCTCGGCGGTACGGCGACCCTCGATGACGGCGTCGGCGACGGCGGCCGAGAACAGCTTGATCGCGCGAATCGCATCGTCGTTACCCGGGATCCGATAGGCAATCAGGTCGGGATCGCAGTTGGTATCGACGACGGCGACGACCGGAATACCGAGGCGGTTGGCCTCAGCCACCGCGATCTCTTCCTTCTTGGTGTCGATAACCCAGAGGGCGTCGGGCAATTTGCGCAGATTCTTGATCCCGGCCAGGTTGGCCATCAGCTTCTCGTGGGCCTTACTGTTGTCGCTCATCTCTTTCTTGGTGAGCGCCTGGATCATCTCGGGATCGGCCATGATTTCTTCGAGCTTCTTGAGCCGATCGATGGAAGCGCGAATGGTCTGGAAATTCGTCAGCATCCCGCCGAGCCAGCGATTATTCACATAAAACATTCCGCAGCGGTCGGCTTCTTCGCGGACGATATCCTGGGCCTGCTTTTTCGTACCGACGAAAAGAATAGTTCCGCCCTGCGCCGAAAGGTCGCGGACGAAGTCGAAAACCGAGCGGAACATTTTAACGGTCTGCTGGAGATCGATGATGTAGATGCCGTTGCGGGCGCCGAAGATGTAAGGCTTCATCTTCGGATTCCAGCGGCTGGTCTGATGACCGAAGTGAACCCCGGCCTCGAGCAGCTGCTTCATGCTGATTTCAGTCATATGATCTGTCGGAACCTCTCTTCTCGTGTCTTGCCCAAGGTTATCCTAAAACTTTTAGCAGGCCCGGCCACATCCATCAAAGCGGCGAAAAATCGCCTTCGCAAGCCCTCGAAAAAATCCAACGCGGCGAAAAACTCTCGCGCCGAAGCTAAGCGTTCATCGATTCGAGGAATTCCTCGTTGGTCTTGGTCCCCTGCATCTTGTCGAGCAGGAATTCCATCGCTTCGACGGCGTTGAGCTGCGACAGCAGCTTGCGCAGGATCCAAACCCGGTTGAGCGTGCTGCGCGGCAGCAGCAACTCCTCTTTTCGGGTCGAGGAGCGTTGAATATCGATAGTCGGGAAAATGCGCTTCTCGAGCAGCCGGCGATCGAGCGCAATCTGCTGGTTACCGGTGCCTTTGAACTCTTCGAAAATAACTTCGTCCATCCGGCTGCCGGTATCGACCAGCGCGGTCGCGATAATCGTCAGGCTGCCGCCGTCCTCGGTATTACGCGCCGCGCCGAAGAATTTCTTCGGCTTGTGGAGTGCGTTGGAGTCGACGCCACCGGAAAGAATCTTACCCGAGGGCGGCACTACGGTGTTGTAGGCGCGCGCCAGGCGAGTGATCGAATCGAGCAGAATGACGACGTCGCGGCCGTGCTCGACCAGGCGGCGGGCCTTTTCGATAACCATCTCGGCGACTTGCACGTGGCGCGTGGCCGGTTCGTCGAAGGTCGAGCTGACGACCTCGCCCTGCACCGAGCGCAACATGTCGGTAACTTCTTCCGGCCGCTCGTCGACCAGCAAGACGATAAGGATGACCTCGGGATGATTGTGCGCGATCGCCTTGGCAATCGCCTGGAGCATCATGGTTTTGCCGGTAAAGGGCGCGGCAACGATCAAGCCGCGCTGTCCCTTACCGATCGGCGCGATGAGATCGATTAGCCGGGTCGTGTAGTCTTCGTGGTCGTATTCGAGCTTGAGCCGTTCCTCGGGATAGAGCGGCGTCAGGTTGTCGAAGAGAATCTTGTCACGCGCCTTCTCGGGCTCCTCGAAATTGATCGATTCGACCTTGAGCAGCGCGAAATAGCGTTCGCCTTCTTTGGGCGGACGAATCAGGCCCGAAACGATATCGCCGGTGCGCAGATTGAACTTCCGAATCTGGCTGGGCGAAATGTAGATATCGTCGGGACCGGGCAAATAGTTGTAATCAGGGGCGCGTAGAAAGCCGAACCCGTCGGGCAGGATTTCGAGTACGCCTTCGCCCAGAATCGAGCCGTTGCGCTGGGCTTGCGCTTGCAGGATGGAAAAGATCATCTCCTGCTTGCGCATGTTGGCCGCGCCTTCGATGTTGTATTCGCGGGCGATATGGGCGAGTTCGGTAATCTTGGCGCCCTTAAGCGCCTTCAGATTGAGCGCGCCGGTATCGCTGATGATTTCCTGCCGGGGTCTTTCGATCGGAGCGGGCGCGGGCGGTGCGGCGTCACGTGGCGGACGGTCGCCGTTCGCTTCGCTGCGGGCGGCAGTGTCATCGCCGTTCGCATGGGTGGTACGGGTGCTCGCACCGTTGGTTCCGCCCGGATGGTGCGATCTGTCGCGAGGTCGGACAATCGCAGTCTGGGAGGCTGGCTGTACTGATGGTTCCTCGACCTGTTCCGCTGGTTCGTTCCTGGCTGGTCCTCGGCCTTTGCTCATGGTTCTTCCCCGCAACCTTAAAGCCCCCCGTCACTCAAATTTGTTTCTATCGGAAGCGGTCCGCGCTTGATCGCGGCGGGCGCCGCACTAAACCCGGTATCACCAGCGGTCCAGAGACGTGGATGCCGCGCGACCCGCCCTTTTCCTGTATCCGTGTACTCGACCGCTCTCAGATACAAAAGATGACGCCCAGATGTGGTTAAGGAGGAAAGAAGGCGTCCAGTAGGCGGGTATTACAAACTCTCTCGAGGCACTCAGTGTGAGACTCTGGAATAAATTTAACCTACGACATAAGCACTGTCAATCAGTCCGGCCCAATGAGTAGTAGGCTACTTTGAGTCCGCGCACCATCTGCACTTCAATGGGTTTCGATAAACGCGCGGAGCCGCGCGTCTCGAACCATCAGGATGTCGAAGAATCCAAGCGCGCGTAATGCAGGTAATCCTTCTACGATGTCGCGCTCAGCAATCGAGCGCGCTTCCGCCGAAGTATTCGGATCAGCGAATATTTTTGCATTAGCGAGAAAAGCGCCGACCGAACCCTTGCGAATGACGACTCCATTAACTTCCGTCTCGTTGACCTTGTCGGCCAGAATTTCGTCGGCACGCATGTGAATCGCTCCTCCCGTTGGTCGGGCATCGCAAGTCGAGGTCGCAGGCTCGAAAGACCCGTCTCTAAACAAGGTTAATCACGTTTTTTCGGTAGGCAACGGGCCGGTCGAATCTCACAACCGTTCATAACCGGACACTCCCGCCCTGTCGGCACAATTTGAAGCCTCGCGTTAATGCGCTGTATTGCCGCTGAGTACCATAATCCTTCGGCGAATGCGGTTTGATATGAGTACCGCCGGTTAAGCGCCGGGACGTCCGGCATGATTCGATACGAGTGTTTTTGCGACCGCTTGTAACGCTGATACGCTTCTACTCGTCGCCAATCCATTGGCGAATCATGCGATCGTCCGGTTCAACATGCCTGACGGCGAGGTAGGCGCGGATATCGTCGGGCAGTGTCCCAATAAACTCCATCCGTTGGCCGGTTCGCGGATGCGCAATCGAGAGCGCGAGCGCATGAAGCGCCTGGCGCCCGCGAAAGTGTTCGTCGTCAACGTCAGTCGCCGCGCCGCCGTAGAGCGGGTCGCCCAGGCAGGGGTGTCCAATCGAGGCCAGGTGGACGCGAATCTGATGGGTACGGCCGGTCTCGGGGCGGACGCTGACGAGGGTCGCGGGACGGTCACGATGGGCGAAGCGCTGCAGGACTGCAACGTTGCTGACGGCATCGCGAGGGGTACGCGACCGAATCGACATCCGCTTGCGCTCGGTCGGATGGCGTCCCAGCGGTCGCGCGATCACCAGCTTGTCGCGCGCAACCAGGCCGCGGACGATCGCCAGGTAGAGCTTGCGCACGGTGCGTTCCTTGAACTGAGCGGACAGGGACGTGCGCGCGAAGGGCGTGCGCGCCACCACCATCACGCCGGAGGTCTCCTTGTCGAGGCGATGGACGATGCCCGGGCGCATCACGCCGTCCGGCTCCGCCATCACGGCGAGGTCGGGGAAGCGCGCGAGCAGGGCGTCGACCAGGGTCGAGTGGGGATGGCCGGGGGCAGGATGGACGGTCATCCCGGCGGGCTTGTTGACCGCGATCAGCTCGGCGTCGGCGAAGATCACCTCGACGAGCGGGGCGTTCTCTGGCGCGGCGATGACGGTGTTTACGGGGATCGGTGCGATTTCGACGCAGTCACCCCGGCGGATAGTGCTCGAGGCCCGCGCGGGCGCTCCGTTGATCGTAACTAGGCCCGCCTTGATCATGCGGGCAACGCGGGAGCGCGAATGTTCGGGGGCGAGCTCGGCCGCCATGAACTGGTCGAGCCGTATCTGCCGATGTTCCTCGCCGACCTTCAGAATCCGCGCCGTCACACCCTAATCATAACCGGCGGGCATACCGAGCCGGAACCGTCAGGGATCAACGTGAAGGGATTCGACTCTCGCCTCGGGCTGGTGCTGTGGACGTATCCGCTAGAGCTTGAAAGGCACCGGATGGGCAGACTCGTATTTACGAATGTCGTCCTCGTGGGTGAGAGTCAGGGCAATATCGTCGAGTCCCTCGAGAAGGCATTTCTTGGCGTGCGGAGCGATGTCGAAATGCGCCGACCAGCCGAATTCGTCGCTAACGGTTTGGGCGGGCAAATCGACGGTGAGGCAGTAGCCCTCGCGACTCTTAATCGTGTCAAAAATCGCGTTAACTTCTTCAGGCTTCAGGATGATCGTCAGGATGCCGTTCTTGAGGCAGTTGTTGCGGAAAATATCGGCGAAGGAAGGGGCGATTACGGCGCGAAAGCCGAAATCGGCCAGCGCCCAGACGGCGTGCTCGCGTGAGCTGCCGCAGCCGAAATTGGCCCGTGCGACCAGGATATTGGAGTCCTTGAAGCGCTGATTATCGAGGACGAACTGGCTATCGGGCTGATTGCGCCAATCGTAGAAGAGTCCTTTGCCGAGCCCGCTGCGGACGACCGCCTTTAGAAACTGCTTGGGGATGATCTGGTCGGTGTCGACGTTTTCGCGGTCAAGCGGAGCGACGAGCGCGGTGAAATTCTCGAATCGTTGCATGGCGGGCGTCTCCTGTTCTTTCGATGGCCTAGCGGTTGGCCCATTCGCGCACGTCGACGAAATGGCCGGCAACGGCGGCGGCGGCGGCCATGATCGGGCTGACCAGATGGGTTCGGCCGCCCTTGCCCTGGCGTCCTTCGAAGTTGCGGTTCGAGGTGCTGGCGCAGCGCTCGCCGGGCTTGAGGATGTCGGGGTTCATGCCGAGACACATACTGCATCCGGACTCACGCCATTCGAAGCCGGCTTCGATGAAGATGCGATGCAAGCCGAGCTGTTCGGCTTCGGCTTTGACCTCTTGCGAACCCGGCACCACCATCGCGTGAACGCTGGAGGCGACTTTGCGGCCCTTGACGATATCGGCGGCGGCCTTGAGATCGGTGATCCGGCCATTGGTGCAGGAGCCGATAAAGACCCGGTCGATGCGAATATCCTCAATCGGGGTGCCCGGTTGCAGGCCCATGTACTCGAGCGCGAGTTCGGCGGCGCGACGATGATTGGCGTCGGCGAAGGAATCGGGGTCGGGAACCTTGCGGGTAACCTCCGTCACCATCCCGGGATTGGTGCCCCAGGTGACTTGCGGGGCGAACGAGGCGGCGTCGAAGACGAAAGAGCTGTCGAATTTCGCGCCGGGGTCGGTATGGAAGGTCAGCCATTGCTGAGCCATCCGATCGAAATCCGCCCCTTTGGGCAGAAAGCGTCTGCCGCGCAGATAGTCGACGGTCTTCTGGTCCGCCGCGACCATCCCGGCGCGCGCGCCGCCTTCGATCGTCATGTTGCACAGGGTCATGCGCTCTTCCATCGCCATCGCTTCGACCGCCGAGCCGCGATACTCGACGACATGGCCGGTTCCGCCGTCGGTTGTCATCTGGCCGATGATGCCGAGGATGAGGTCCTTGGCGCCGACACCGTGGCCGAGTTTGCCGTCGACGCGAATCTCCATCGTCTTCGGACGCACCTGCCACAGGCATTGCGTGGCGAGCACGTGCTCGACTTCGCTAGTGCCGATGCCGAAGGCGAGCGCGCCCATCGCCCCGTGTGTGGCGGTATGGCTGTCGCCGCAAACGATCGTCATGCCGGGCTGCGAAAGGCCGAGCTCGGGACCGATGACGTGGACGATCCCTTGCTCGAGGTCGCCGAGGTCGAACAGGCGCACGCCGAAGTCGCGGCAATTCTTGCGCATCATCTCGATCTGAAGGTGCGAATCGGGATCGGTTATCGGCAGCGTGCGATCGGTGGTCGGCACGTTATGGTCGAGTGTCGCGAACGTACGCGCCGGGCATCGCACCTTGCGTCCCGTGAGGCCGAGGCTCTCGAAGGCCTGGGGGGAAGTAACTTCGTGAATCAGATGGAGGTCGACATAGAGCAGCGCGGGTTCGCCGGGTGATTCTCTTACAACGTGACTGTTCCAGATCTTTTCGAATAAAGTTTGCGCCGCCATGACGTGAATCTCGTCCTCCAGGGAATATATCAGGATTAGCCGACCCGGCTGGTTCAGGTCAAAGAGCCTCGGCCGAGCCTACTTTATACGACGCGAGGGGGCCGCGCGCTCCGCACGGACGAGACCGCGCGTTACCGCGTCTTCACCGAAGCGGCTGACCACGGCGTCGAGAGCGCGATTGAGGCGGTTGGTCCTGGAACGGGCGGGAGTATCGAACAGGCCCATCTGGGCGGGATCGACGCGATCCAGATTGTGAACGTGGATTCCCGCGAGCCGCACCTTTTCTTTTTCCGTGACGCGATCGAGCAGCGCAATCGCGGCCTTCGCGATCGCCGCACCGTCGTCCACCGGCTGATCGAACGAGATACTGCGCGTGATAATCGGATAGCGTCCGCCGCCGAGGGGACGCGCGAGTTTGAGCTTGAGGGTGACGGTGCGGGCGCGAATCTCGTCGCTGCGCAGGCGGCGGGCAACGGCTTCGGAGTGGGCGATTAGCACGCGCTTGAGTTCGAGCGAGCCAAGCGCGTAGTCGCGATCGAAAGTGCTCTCTTCGCCGTAAGACTTGCGCCGCCAGTCACCGATCACATGGCGCGGATCGCGGGCGTTGGCCAATTCATGCAGGTGCGGCCCGAGCGAGCCGAAGCGGCTTCTGAGCGCGGCCGGATCGTTGCGCGCGAGATCGCCGATCGTTCGGATTCCAGCCTCGTGCAGGCGCTCCAGGGTTACCCGGCCGACGCCCCAGAGGCGCTCGACCGGCAAGGGATCGAGGAATTCGCGGAGATGGTCGGGGCCGAGATAGAGCAAGCCGTCGGGTTTCGACATATCGCTCAGGATCTTTGCCGCCATCTTGGTGGGTGCGACGCCGACCGAAACCACCAGCCCGGTCTTGTCGAACACGCCGCGTTTAAGGGCGCGCGCGGCCGCGATCGGATCGCCGAAGAGGCGTTCGGTGCCGGTGAGATCGAGAAAGGCCTCGTCGAGCGAGAGCGGCTCGACGATTGGGCTGAAGCTGTCGAAGACCTCGCGGACCATGCGCGAAATCTCGACATAACGGGACATCCGGCCACGGACGAAGATCGCGTCCGGGCAGAGTTTGCGTGCCTGCGCCGAGGGCATCGCGGAATGTACGCCGAACTTGCGCGCGGCGTAGGACGCCGAGGTTACCACTCCGCGCGCCGAACTGCCGCCGACGATTACCGGTTTGCCGCGCAACTCGGGGTGGTCGAGTTCCTCCACCGAGGCATAGAAGGCGTCCATGTCGGCATGCGCCACCACGCGCGCCCATCCAAGCGTTGGCACGGCATTTCGAGCAGGCTTAGGGTCGCCGGCGCGAGCGGGATCCATAGGGCTAACCTAGCGCATCCGCGACGCGCTGAGGATGCGAAATTTCATGCGGACGGCGTGAGCGACGCGATGAGCGCCTCGGCCGCGGTCTCGCCGCTATGCACGCAATCGGGGATGCCAACGCCGCGCAGGAAGGCGCCCGCGAGGACGAAACGGTGGAGCGTGGCGGCCTCGCGTTCGATCGCGGCGACGCGATCGAGGTGGCCCACTTCATACTGCGGCATAGCCTCGGGCCATCGGCGCACGCAAACCAGCGCGGGTTTGGCGGTGACGCCCAGCAGGTCTTCGAACTCATCGCGTGCGGCCGAAATCATCTCGTCCTCATCGAGCGTCATCATCCCGGCCTGAAGCGCGCCGCCGATAAAGACTCGCGCCAGGATCATACCCTCGGGTGCACGTCCGGCGAATTTCAAACTGGAGAAGCTGCCGGCGATGATTCTGCGATTCTCGACTATCGGCACGACGAAGCCGAAACTCCGCGGGGGCCTCGGGAAATCGATGGCGCGGAAGGCCATCGCCACCGTCGCCGCCGAGGCGTAATGAATAGCCGCCAGCGAAGTTGCCAGCGCGGCGTTATGGGGTTCCATCAAGGGCGCTAGGGCATACGCGGGAACGGCCGAGATGACGGCGTCGGCCGCATATTCGCTGCCGTCGACGAAGCGGAGCCGCCAGCGTGACGCCGACTCCGCGGTTTCGGCATCCCGGTGCAATTCGACCACACGGGCGCGCCGGCGAATCGAGAGGGCAAGCCGCGCAGCGAGCGCATCGACGATGGTGGCGATCCCGCCTTTGAAGCTGACGAAGAGGCTCCAGCGCGCGCCGCTGGTGCCTCGAGCCTCGCCGGAACGACCGCGCGCGGCGGATCGCAAACCGCGGATCAGGCTCCGCTTGCGCCGTTCCATTTCGACGAAGCGCGGCATCGTGGCCGCGACGCTGAGATTTTCCGGGTCGGCGGTATAGATCCCACCGGCCAGCGGCTGGGCGACGCGCTCGAGCACCTCGCGGCCGAGACGACGCGTGACGAACCCGGCAAGGCTCTCGTCACTTTCGGCGCGCCGACGAGGAATCAATGGTTCGAGCATGATGCGCAGTTTGCCGCGCATAGAGAACAAGGGGCTTTTGAGCACCGGCCCGATGAAGGCGGGCGCCAGCAGCGAAAATCCCTCGGGAATCTCGACGAGCTGCCCTCCGCGCACGACGTAGGTTTTCCTGAACTGCTCCTGCGTGGCAATCACTTCGGGAGTCAGACCGAGACGTCCGGCCAGTTGGAGCGCCCAAGGTTTCTCGGAGAGAAACGAATCGGCGCCGGTCTCGATCGCGAAAGCGTCGCGCCGGATCGTTTCGAGCGGACCGCCGAGGCGATCACCGGCCTCGAACAGCAAGACCTCGATCGGCATCTCGCGCTCGGCGGCGAGTTCGTGCAGACGGTATGCGGCGCTGAGCCCCGCGATGCCGCCACCGATAACGGCGATCCGCATCGGCTGAGTTGTGGATGCCATGCGATCAGGCTCTCGCGGCGCAGGCGCCAACGATCGAAGCGATCATTTCGATAAACTTCGGATGGTCGCCGACGGTCGCGGCTCGAATCATTTTGACGCCGGATTCGCGGGCGATTCTCGCGGCTTCGACGTCGAGATCGTAAAGCACCTCGATATGGTCGCAGAGAAATCCGATGGGCTGGACGATCACGGTGCGGCCACCAGACGTGCGCGGCGTCGTGCCCGTGCGCGGCGTCGTGCCCGTGCGCAGCGTCGTTCCGATATCCGGCTTGAGCCAGGGTTCTCGCGGGTTACCGCTACGGCTCTGAAAAGCCAGGCTCCAACGCGCGGCGCCCAATTCAGCCGCGACCAGTCGTGCCGATTCGTTGAGTTGGGCGAGATACGGCGCGCCCGCCGACATCGCGAGCGGAATACTATGCGCCGTGAAAATGAGTTCGATGGAATTGAAATCCAGCTCGTGTCGAGCGGCTGCGTCGCGGATGCGATCGGCGACGGCCGCTATGAAGAGCGGATGGTCATGCCAGCATCCGGGATATTCGACCGTAGGCGCGGTCGAGCCCACAAGAGCACGCGCAGCGGAGACGTTCTCCTGGTAGCGATCGTAACTCGCTTCGCATCGATAAGGGGAAAGAACAAAGCCGATCGCACGACCGACCCCGCCCGCGGCGAGTTCCCGCAATGCTTCTTCGATGAACGGCTGCGAGTTTCGCATACCAACCACAACCGGCAGATCGGCGCCGAGCGCCTTCAACCTGATGCGCAACGCCTCGGCCTGGCGCATCGTGAGTTCGTTGTAGGGCGAACGTCCGCCGAGGATTTCGTAATGATGCACGACTTCCTCGTAGCGTTCCTTCGGCACCGGACGTCCCTGCAATACGCGGTCGAGAAACGGGCGAATCTCGTTTGACGCGGCGGGACCGCCAAATCCGATCAGCAGCACGCCCTCGGCCCGAGCGTTAGCAGCGGTCATCGCTGACTCATCTCGTGCACGGCGTCTATCAATGCGATCACGTGGTCGACCGGAGTTTCGGGCAGGATGCCATGACCGAGGTTGAAGATATGTCCGGGACGGCCGGCGGCTTGATCGAGAATTGCGCGGGCGCGACGCCGAATCTCCGATGGCTCGGCGAATAGCGCCACCGGGTCGAGATTTCCCTGAACGGCAACGTCGTGACCGAGCCGTGCCCAGGCTTGCGCAAGATCGACACGCCAATCCAGTCCGATCACGTCGCCGCCCGCTTCGCGCATCAACTCGAGCAGATTGCCGGTGACCGTTCCGAAGTGGATTACCGGAACGGCTGGACGCACGGCGTCGATCACGCTGCGCGTATGCGGCAATACAAAGCGGCGATAGTCGTCCGGCCCCAGGCTACCCACCCAGCTATCGAACAATTGAACGATGTCCGCGCCGGCGTCGATCTGCATGTTGAGATAATCCGCGGTCGTGCGCGCGATCATTTCCATCATGCGATGCCACGCATCGGGCTCGGTGTACATCATGGTCTTGGTCGCCTGGTACTGCCGCGAGCCGCCGCCTTCGACCAGATACGAAGCCAGGGTGAAGGGCGCGCCGGCAAATCCGATCAAGGGCTGGCGCCCGGCGAGCGCGCGACGCACGATGCGGATCGAGTCGGCGACGAAACCGAGGGAATCGGCGACGGCAACCGGCGGAATTCGATCAACGTCGGCAACCGACCGCACCGGGCGATCGATCACGGGGCCATCGCCGCTCTCGTAGTGCAAACCCACGCCCATCGGAACCAGCGGCAGCAGAATGTCCGCGAAAATAATCGCGGCGTCGACGCGCAATCGCTCGACCGCCGTCACCGTGACCTCGGCGGCAAGGTCGGGACGCTGGCACATCTCGAGGAACGAATGTCGCTCGCGCACGCGACGATATTCCGGCATGTAGCGGCCGGCCTGGCGCATCAGCCAAATCGGGGTGAAAGAAGTGGGCTCGCGGCGGCACGCCCGCAGCATCGGATGGTCACTGAGAGCAGGGTCACCAGCGGTCGACAGCATGCGAGGACGGGCGGTTTCACCAACACGGGGCTCGGTCACCTCGACTCGCGACGTTGACGGGCGTTTCGCCGCGAGGATCGCGTTGCTGCGCACGGCGGCTTCCTTAACCAGATGACCCAGCCGCGGATGGGTGGGCTCGATATCGATCGCGATCCCGTGGTCACGCAGTTCTTTCGAACATACCGGGCCGATCGACGCGACCACCATCCGAGCCAAGCCGCGCCGCAACTTCGCGCCGATCCCATCGGCGTCCGCCAGTTGCATCACGTTCGTCACCTGGTTCGAGGAGGTGAAGATCGCGACATCGACCTCGCCCACAGCAATCGATCTCAACGCGGCGAGAATCGGTCCACGGTCAAGCGGGAGAGTCCAACGATAGACCGGCACGCAGGTGACTTCGGCGCCGCGAGCCTCGAGCCCGGCAATCAGGATCGCGATTCGAAACGCCGTATTCCTGTACCGCGACGCGCTTGCCGCGAAGTTCGCTCCGATCGCCGACCATCGCGAGAATTTCGCGCCAGGTGTTGGGTTCGGGAATCGTGAGGCTCGGTTCGATTTGCAATTCGCGCAGGGCCGCAACCGGTTTGGGACCTCGCGCGACGGTGAGCGTCCGGCCTAACGCCGCAACGAGCGTCTCGCGCGCGTGGCGGGTTTCCATCACGCGGAACAGTTCGCGAACCCCGACGCCGGTGAGAAATATCGCGATATCGACGCGGCCATCGAGCAGACGAGTCGCGAAGTCGAACGCGGCGCCATTGTCTTCGAGCGGCACCTCGCGCATCGCCGGAGCGGCCAGCGGATTTCCGCCGAAGCGCTGAATCAAAGCCGCGGTTTCCGTCGCCATCCGGCTTTCGAAGGCAACGACCCGCAGGCCATTGAAGTTCGCGGCGCGGTTCTCGGATTGATCTGCTCGGCGATTCCATCGGCTCTACGATCTCATTTTGGTCCTCCGAGAGTATAGGGGAAGGAGGCGGGTACAAGGAGGGCCGCCCAGCGTTTTGCCACCATCGCAGCGGCTGTGTTACCACTTCGCCAATGGAGGCAACGCGAAATTCATGAGCGAGCCGGTGATTTTAGTTAACAAGGCGGACGGCATTGCAACGGTTACCCTCAACCGTCCCGAAAAGCTCAACGCCTTAAACCGCGAGCTTCGTTCCGAGTTTTGCCGCACGATGCAGGAGCTGCGCGACGACTCTGAGGTTCGCGTCGTCGTCATAACGGGCGCCGGTCGCGCATTTTGCGCCGGGCTCGACCTGCGCGAACTCGGCTCCAGCGGCCTGCGCGAAGAGGGCAACGTCACCTTCGTCACGGTGATCGAAGATATGCGCGTGCCGGTAATCGCCGCGGTGAACGGGTTCGCTGTAACCGGCGGCTTCGAACTGGCGCTCGCCTGCGACATCATAATTGCGGCCGACGACGCGCAATTCGCCGATACTCATGCGCGGGTTGGAGTGATGCCCGGCGGCGGCATGTCGGCCCGGCTGCCGCGCGCCGTTGGGATTCGCAAAGCCAAGGAACTTTCGCTGACCGGTAACTATCTACCGGCGCGCGACGCCGAGCGGATGGGTCTCGTCAATCGCACCGTCCCCAAGGATCAGGTGCTGGCGGCGGCCACGGAACTCGCCACGCAGATCGCCGGCTCGAATCAGGACGTCGTACGCCAGATGAAACGCCTGTATGAGTTGACGACCCGCGCCTCGCTGCACGACGGGCTTCGCATCGAGCAGGATTTCTTCCGCGCGTTCAATAGCGGCGCGAGTCTTCGCGATTTCGAAAATCGGCGCGAGTCGGTGATGGAACGCGGACGATCGCAAACCGGTAAACGCGGCTGAGGTACGGCGCGGAGGATCCGTCATCGTCCCGAAAGGTGCACAATGAACTCGCGCAATTTCGCGATTTTTGTACTGTTCTGCGCGGCGATCAGCTTCAATTTTGGCCTCTCGGCCGTCATTGCGACGCCCGCGTTCGCCGCGGTCACCGAGCAAAGCGCATTACCCGCGGATCAGATCCCGAAGTACATCACCGACGCGGTCAACTCTCCCGATCGTCCGGCCGCGGACAAGAAACTCGACGAATCGCGCAAGCCCGCCCAGCTGATGGCCTTTTACGGAATCAAACCGGGGATGCGTGTGGCGGACGTCTCGGCGGGTACCGGCTATACCACCGAACTGCTCGCGCGGATCGTCGGACCCACCGGCAAGGTCTATTCGCAGAACATGGAACTCCCGGAGAAGTTCAAGGCCGCCGAGAAGGCATGGAAGGATCGGCTGAAGTCGCCCGGCATGGGCAACGTGGTCGAGGTGACCAGGCCCTTCGATGCGCCCGACGTCATCCCCGCGCCACCCGGCACGCTCGACGCCGTCTTCATCAATCTCAACTACCATGACCTGGTTGGACGCGGGAACGATCGGGCCAAGCTCAACGCCGCGGTGTTCAAGGCGCTCAAGCCCGGCGGTGAGTATTGCGTCACCGACAACAGTGCGCAGGCCGGATCGGGTGCGCGCGACGCCAACACGCTGCATCGAATCGACGAAGACTACGAGATCGCGGAAATCGAAAAGGCCGGATTCAGGCTGGCCGCCGCCTCCAACGTCCTGCGCAATCCCAGCGATAATCGTACGCTGCCGTTCTGGAAGATGGACCGCAAGCAGGATCGGTTTGTACTGAAATTTGTCAAAGAGTAACGCGGAGGCATGGGCTCGATGAAGATCGGATTACTCACCGTGGGCTTGGGCAAGGGCGCTCGTCCCGCGACTATCAGGATTCTCGCCGAGCATTGCGAACGCCTCGGCTTCGGCACTCTGTGGGCGCCCGAACACGTCGTCTTGTTCGATCGCTATGGGGATTCGAAGTACCCGTACTCGCAGGACGGCGCGTTCGCCGCACCCGGCGTGACCGACTGGACCGACCCGTTTATCGCGCTGAGCTATGCAGCCGCTCGCACCAGCCGCATCCGGCTGGCGACCGGCATTTGCCTCGTACCGGAGCACAATCCCCTCGTCCTGGCCAAGGTGATCGCGAGTCTCGACTTCCTGAGCGGCGGCCGTTTCGCGCTTGGCGTCGGAATCGGCTGGTCCTCCGAGGAATTCGCCGCGCTCGGGGTGCCCTTCGAACGCCGTGCTCAACGAACGCGCGAATATATCGAGGTAATGCGCAAGCTGTGGAGCGAGGAAAAATCTTCTCATAGCGGCGAGTTCGTCAACTTCAAGGACGTGCGGGCGTTTCCCAAACCGGTGCAAGGCGGCAACGTCCCGATCATCTTCGGCGGCGAGAGCTTGCCCGCGCTGCGACGCACCGCCGACTACGGCACCGGATGGTTCGGCTTCAATCTGACCCCGGCTGAAGCGGCGGCGAAAGTCGAAAAGCTGCATGCCCTGATGCGCGATCGCGGCCGCAATCCGAGCGAAGTCGAACTGATCGTTTCGCCATACATGAAGGACATTACACCGGGTGATTTGAGCGCCTACCGCAAGAGCGGCGTGAGCGAAGTCGTGATGCTGCTCAATATTCCCGCGGACGATTCCAAACTGCCGGCGCAACTCGAGCAGATGGCGCGCGAATGGGTCGAACCGGCCGCAAAGCTTAACTGACGACGACAGGGATTTTATGAAAATCGGTATTTCGGGCTTCGGTATCGGCAAGGCGGCTCGTCCGTCGACTCTGCGCACACTGGCGGAACACGCGGAACGTCTCAACTTCGCGACGGTATGGGCGCCCGAACACGTCGTGCTCTTCGACCAGCACGAATCAAAGTATCCTTATTCCGACGACGGCCGCTTTCTCGCCGGCAGCACCATCAACCTGCTCGATCCCTTTATCGGGCTCGCCTATGCCGCCGCCCGTACCAATCGTATCCGGCTCGCCACCGGTATCTGCCTCGTGCCGGAGCACAACCCGCTCGTGCTCGCCAAAGTAGTAGCGAGTCTGGATTACCTCAGCGGCGGCCGTTTCGCGCTCGGTGTCGGCATCGGCTGGTCGTCGGAGGAGTTCGCGGCGCTGGGTATTTCTTTCGAACGGCGCGCCCAACGCACGACTGAGTATATCGACGTGATGCGCAAGTTGTGGGGCGAAGAGAAGTCAGTTCATACCGGCGAATTCGTCAACTTCAAGGACGTGCGCAGCTTTCCCAAGCCGGCCCAGGGCGTCAACGTCCCGGTGATCTTCGGCGGTGAAAGCCTGCCCGCCTTGCGACGCGTCGCCTCCCACGGCACCGGATGGTTCGGGGTGAATCTCGATCCCGACCAGGCGGCCGCCAAAATCGCGAAACTGCACTCGCTGCTCGACGAAAAAGGCCGCGCTCATCGCGAGATCGAAATTATCATCTCGCCCTATCACCATCAGATTTCACCGTCCGATTTGCGCGCCTATCACGAGCTGGGTGTGAGCGAAATCGTTCCATTCATCCGGCTCCCTGCCGAAGATGGGCAAATTCCGGGCTATCTGGAAGGGGTCGCGCGCGAATGGGTCGAGCCCGCGACGAAACTCGTTTAGTCAGTGGTAGCAAAGCGCAATAGCCACAATGCGCTAGTAGCTATTCGCGGCGCGACAACGATGCCCGCTCGGATCAACTGGCGGCGCGATCCTGCATCATGCGCCAGACGCGCACGCCCAGTGGGTATATCTCGTTGAGTACGCGATAGCCGACGTGACTGTAATAGGCGACGTTGGCCTCCGTTGCCGTTTCCAGGTAGACCCCCGCAAGATCGCTGCGCAGCGCCGCCTGTTCGTGCAGAAAATCGAGGATCGCGACGCCGAAGTGACGCCGCTGCAGCGCCGGGTCGACGCCTAGAATGTTGAGATAGAGATGCGGTTCCGATGGGCGATTTCGCGCCAGCGTATCGAGCAGATTCACCGCGCGCAGCAACCCGCTCCATCCGGCCGCGCGCACCATCGCCGGCAATTGCGGCAACCCCTGCAGCACCATCGCCATCGCTCCCGCCGGACGCGTCAAGTGCTCCACCACAGCGGCGCCCGCCACGCGGCCCTGATCCATCACGCCGACCACCGGCTGTCCGTCGTGACGATGCCCACTGAGGACGACGCGAAAGATCCCGCTCATTCGACGCACGCGCTCCTCGGCGCTCACGCCGGGCGGAATTATCGCCTTGATTAAGGGGTCGTCGACGAAAGCGCGCCCGAGCACGCCCGCGGCCTCGTCGTACTGATTCGGGAACAGGATGGATACGCGCGGCCGCTGCTGCGATGCGTCCATTGTCGTCGATCGATCTCAGGTCGCGAGTATTTCCTTGGCGCGCTTCAGGTCCGACGCGATCTGCGCCCCCAGTTCCTGCGCCGAGTTGAACTTGCGCTCCGGCCGGATCCGTTCCACCCATTCCAAACGCACTTCCTGATCGTAGAGGTCGCGATCGAAATCGAAGACGTGCGCTTCGATCGTGCGCTCGGGTTCCGCGAAAGTCGGCCGCATCCCGATATTGGTGATCGACGGATGCGATCCGTCCGCGAGCACCAGGCGCGTCGCGTAGACCCCGTCGGGCGGCAAACATTCCGTCCGGCTCTGGATATTCGCGGTCGGAAACCCGATTTTGCGCCCGCGTTCGCGTCCATGCACCACCGGGCCCGCGACGAAATGCTCGCGGCCGAGCAGCACCGCCGCCGCCCTCATATCCCCGGCCGCGATCGCTTCCCGCACCTTGGTGGAACTTACCTCCATCCCGGCAACCTGCACGGGACCGACGACCTCGGTGGTGAAACCGAGTTCGCGCCCAAGCGCCGTCATCACCGTCGCGTTGCCTTCGCGGTTGTGGCCAAAACTCACGCTGTGCCCGACGATCACACCGCGTGCGCCGATCCGCCCCAACAGGTAGTCGATCGCGAACGAGCGCGGCGTAACTTTGCTGAACGCCAGGGTGAACTCGATCACGATCACGCCGTTGACGCCCGAACGGCGCAGCATTTCGATCTTGTCCTCGGGGGTCAACAGCAGCTGCGGAGCATGCGCCGGAGCGAGAATCTTCGCCGGCAACGGGTCAAACGTCAGCGCAAAGGCGCTGCCGTTGATCTCCTTGGCGCGCGCGATTGCCGCCTTGAGAATCGCCTGATGGCCGAGATGAACCCCGTCGAAATTACCCAGCGCTACGACTGGAGAAGCGGGCGGCCTAAAGGTTGCCAGGTCACGAATTATCTCCATCGACTCTCAGCCGTTCGCCAGCGTCTCCATCATCGATTTCGCCATCGGCGCCTCGGGTGCATCCGGATGCTCGGTGATCAACTTCTGCAACGTCAGGCGCGCGTCGATGGGGTCGTTGATCTTCACGAACGCCTGCGCCTCGCGCAAGAGCGAAGCCGTCGCGTAATGGCCGGTGGGAAACCGCATCGTAAGATCGTTGAATTGCAAAATCGCCTGGTCGTACTTGCCCAACTCGAACAATCCGTTTCCGGCGAAAAATTCCGCCGGCTCGCTCAGCCCCGATTTCGGGTATTTGCGCTGCAGATCCTGCAACTTACCCACACCTTGCGCGTACTTTCCAGCCTTTAGATCGATCAACCCGGAGCGGTAGATCTTCGCGCCGTCATCGTCGTGGGAAGTGTTCAGTTCCTGGTCGAGCATCGAACGCCACGAGGGTGCCGTTGCGGCAGGCCCCTCGGCCGGCGCGGGAGCAGCAGGTGGCGGCACAGCCGGAGCCGGAGTCGCCGCCGATGCGGTCTCGCTATCGTCCGTGTCGCCGGTGTCGGAATCGGCCGCGCCGGGTGACGGTGCCGCGCCCGGAACCGGAGCGACCATCCCGGGCGGCGCCCCAGGAGCTCCCGGCGGCGGCGTCGGGCTGGCCTGGGTTTCGAGCTTGCTCACGCGAGCCTCGAGTGAGTCGAGGTCCTTTTCACTCGATCCCACGCCGTTGTGTTCCATTTCCGCGATACGATCGTCGAGCCGCGAGACGCGCTGCTGCAACTCCTCGATCTGCTGGCGATCGTTCGCCACCATTTCACGCAGCAGCGAATCGCTGCCCTGCTGATCCTGGTTCGACGCCGGCGCACATCCGGCGACACCGGCCACCAGCGCCAACCCCATGAACCAGGTAATCGCCCGCAGCCGGCGCGACGATCGCTCCATCATTGATTCACCACGAAATGGTCGCGGCGATTCTGCGCCCAGCAATCGTCGTTCTCTTCCGTGCACAGCGGCAACTCCTTGCCATAACTAATCGTGGACATGCGGTCGGGCGAAATTCCCAGCGTCTGCAAATAATCCTTCGCCGCCTGCGCCCGCTTGGCCCCGAGTGCAATATTGTATTCCTCTGATCCGCGGTCGTCGCAATGACCTTCGATCTGCACGCGCGAGGCCCCGTGCTTGGTCAGCCAGTCGGCGTTGACCTTCAAAATCTCGCCGTCCTGTGGTCGAATCGTAAAATCATTGTAGTCGAAATGAACGTCGGTCAGAGGCCCTCCCGTACCACCCTGACCCAAGGTACCGCTCTGCAGTCCGGCGAGCGAACTTCCGCCCGCGCCGCCGACTCCTTCCTGTCCAATCCCGTTCTCGCCCGGGCCACCGGCGCCGTTCGCACCGGATTTCTTCGAGGAGCATCCCCCGATAGCGATCACTACGACCAACGCGGCCAGTCCCACGCCACGCTTCAAATCGTCTGCGCTAATCCTCCAACCACCACGACCACGATGGACTCGTATCATTACCCTCTCCCTCCGTTATTGGCGAAACAGTTCCGATATGACCGTCGATCAGCGGCACAATGTAGATCCGCGAGCGTCCTTCACGTCTCGAGCTGAAAGCGATATAGCGGCCGTCAGGTGACCAACTCGGTGATTCGTTCGATCCCTCCTCGGTCACCTGCCTTGCTTGGCCCCCATCCGCAGTAACCACGAAGATATTGAAGGTGCCCCCGGATCGGCTCTCGTAGGCGATCTTCTTGTAATCGGGCGAGATACTCGGCGCGGTGTTGTAATCGCCCTGGTAGGTCACGCGCTGCGCCGATCCACCACCGATATCCATTATGTAGATCTGCGGATTGCCCGACCGATCGGAGGTAAATGCCAGCTGCGTGCCGTCGGTGCATACCGATGGACTCACGTTGATCGATCGATCATCGGTAAGTGCGCGAATCTCTTCGCCCGATCGGTCGAGCAAATAAAGATTGGTGCGTCCATTGCGCGAAAAAGCCGCGATAATCCGCCCGTCCGGCGTCAAGGTCCCGCCCACCGCCATTCCCAGCGGCGGCGCGATTCGGGTTTCCACCGCATGCCCCAAATCCACCAGGTAAAGCTCGGGCAACATCCGTTTGTACGACAGATACAGCAAGTGGCGTACGCTGTGGTCGAAGGTCGGGAAAAGGTTGATAGTCGGGTTGTCGGTAACTCGAAACAGCGCCCCGCCATCCAGCCACGAAGTGTAAACTTCCTTGAAACGTCCGCCGCGCGTCGAAACAAAGGCCAGCTTGGTGTCGAACGGTCCACGCTTCCCGGTCACCGACAGCATCACCGCGTCGGTAAAGCGACGCGCCATTTCGCTGACGTCATGCGGCTCGCCGCTGAATTTCTTCCCCATCATTCGCCGCTGCTCGCCCACACTGAACAGCAACACCTCCACCGACACCCGATTGCCTACGCGCTTGACTGCCCTTGACCAGAAATTCGGCGTTGAGCGAACTCCAGTCGGCAAAATCGAATTGCCCTACATCGTACCCGGAGTTTTGCGCGTCTTCGATATAGGAATGCGGATCGACTACCGGAAAAAAGCCCGAGAGCTTGAGATCGCGCATCAGCGTGGCGGTAAATACCGAAGAAACTTTGTGACCGTCGTCGCCCCCGAGATCCTTCAGCGCCGAGATCGCTATCGGCGAGACCTTCTGTGCCCCGACAATAGTCATCTGCAGCGGTCCGAGCGCCGACGGCGGATTTTGCGCGTGCGCCGCCCCCACCGCTCCCACCACTGCCGTCACCAACACCGCCACCATCGCCAACCATCTGCTCATGACTACTCTCGGCCTCGTCTTAAGTATTGTGGGATTGAGCAGCCGAGGATCGCTTCCACGCCACTACCCAACCGCCTCCGTCCGACGCCCGCGCCTCAGGAAGTGAGTTCACCGAGTTTGAACACGGCCTCGATTCCGGCCGAGAACTGCGGCCGGTACTTCTCGGGCGGCGGCGCAAAGGGCGCCGCTCGGCGGATCGCCCGCACCACCGAATCATCGAACGCTGGGTCTCGCGAACTGCTGGTCACCTGCACCGAGTTGAGCGAACCGTCCGGATTGATGCCGAATGTAACAGTCGCGTTCAAATCGGGATTGCTGCCGGCGAAACTCCAGGCTTTTTTTATTTTTTCCTGCACGTCCTGATAGTAGAGCAGAAACCCTGGGTCCTGTTGAATGCCCATGCTGCCGGTACCGGGCCCGATACCCATCCCCTTGCCGGGAGTCTCGCTCTTCGCCAGCACGGGGCCACCGCCTCCCGCGGACTTGGTCGCGTTCTTCTCCGCCGCCTCCCGGTTCTTGATTTCCTGCAGATGCTCCGCCAGCAGATGCTCACGGACCTTCTCGAGTTTCTGCTTGACGCTCGGTGTCGGCTCTACTTTGGCGATCGCCGGAGTCGGCGAAGGCTTGGGCTTATGGCGCTCGGTCCGCTTCGGCACCGGCGTGGGCGCGGGAGTTGGAGTCGGGGTCGGCTTGCGCTCGTGCCGCTTCTTCGGACGGGGAGTCGGCGTGGGCGTCGCGGTCGGTTCGGGCGGGGTGGTGGCGTTGGAGTCGGTGTCGGTGTGGGAGTCGGGGTTGGGGTCGGCGTCGCTTTCTGCGTGGTGTTGAGCGCTATCGCATTCTCGTCGTTGTCCGGCGGCGGCGGTGTGGGCTCCGCCTTGGGCTTCGGCTCCTCGTGATGCGCCTCGCGCCGCGGCTGCTCCTGATGCCGTTCCGAACCGAGACGCGGCAGATGCGTGCCCAAGTCACCCGCGGGAATCGAGTCGACGATTTTTACTGTATACGCTTGCGGTTCCGGCTTGCCCTTGAAAAGCAGGGGCAACACCACCAGCACGATCAGGAAAAAAGCGGCATGACCCGCCGCGGAAACCAGGATCGCCCAGAGGTATCCCGACCGCGGCGTTTCATCGCCGCCGCTAGGGACCGGCGCTGCCACCCTTCGATCCGCCTATTCCCCCGTTTTCCCCTTCCACCGGCATCTCGGTAACCATCCCGACATTTTCGATGCCCGCCGCTTTTATCGCGGCCATCGTACGAATCACTTCACCGTAAGGAACCTGATCGTCCGCACGCACGAACACTTCACGATCCGGCCTGACCACGGCTATCCCCGCGAGCTTGCTCGTCAGCTCGCTCGGGCTCATGCGCGTGTCGTTCAAATAGATCTCGCTGTTGCGGGTGATCGAAACGATAAACTGCTCTTCCTTGCCTGGCAGCGCCGCCGCCTTCACCTTCGGCAAGGTTATCTGCACGCCCTGCTGAATAATCGGCGCCGTCACCATGAAAATGATCAGCAACACCAGCATCACGTCGACCAACGGCGTCACGTTGATTTGCGATACCAGCGAACCGCGCTGCCTCGTTTCGAATGCCACTGCGCGCCTTGTCCCTTGCTAAGAAAGAAAATGCCGCTCGGCGATATTCAGGAACTCGGAGATAAAATTGTCCATCTCGGTCGCGAGTAGTTGCACTCGCGTCGTCAGGAAATTGTAGAACATCTGCGCGGGGATAGCCGCGACCAAACCTACCGCCGTCGTGATCAGCGCTTCGGCGATACCCGGCGCCACCGCCTGGATATTCGAGGTATGCGCCGCCGACAGCCCGAGAAATGCCGTCATTATCCCCCACACCGTTCCGAACAACCCGATAAACGGGCAGGTCGAACCGGTCGTCGCCAGAAACGGGATTCCCGCTTCGAGCTTCGTCAGTTCGATATTCAGCTGCCGCTTCATCGCGCGCGTCACGTTGTCGACTCCGCCGAGGTCGGTCGAGAAGCCGCTCTCCGCTCCGACCGCCTGACGCTTGGCGCGGGTCAATTGCAGCAGTTCCTGGTAGCCTGCGCGAAAGACCTGCGAGATCGGGCTGTGCTTTAATCCGACACTGGCCGTGTGAATCGCGGCCAGATTCTTCGATTCCCAGAAAATTGTAATGAAACGCTCGGATTCGCCCCGGGCGCGCGAAATTTGGACGAATTTGTAGAGAATAATTCCCCAGCTACCGACCGAGAACGCCACCAGCGTCCATAACACCAGCTGGACGATGGGCCCCGTGCCAAGCAGCAGGTCAACCACCCCCAACCCATTGGCGCTACTCACCCTGCCTCACCTCTTGGAACGTATTAGCGCAGATTCAGAACAGCCCACATTATTTATGGCCCGATCCGTAGAGTCAAATTTGCACTTCGTGGGTTTTGTCGCGCTCAAGTTCTGTCAAGCGGACGACAACCGAGGTCTTACGATACGTTCGCGGCGCTATGATGGGACCTCAAGCGCCGGTCGCGTGGACGGCTTCGGAAGCGCGCCTGAATTGCGCGACAAACTCGATTGTCTCCTGCGCCACCCGCTCCTTTTCGCTATCGACGGTGATCACGTGGAAGCTCTCATCGAGCGCAATCAGGCGCTTGGTCGAGCTGCCCAGCCGGCTGATGGCGAAATCGCTGTTCTTCTCGAACGGACAGGTGTGATCGTTACGGCCGTGGATAACCAAGGCTGGCTGACTCATCTCGGGCAGGCGAGCCCGCACATGTTCACTCAGTTCGATCAGGCTCAGCGCCGCACTTAACGGCATCAGCCGATTCCCCGGATGTATCCGGCGCGCGGCGGCGTCGTGTATATCCGACCCGCCCCGGCCATGGAAATAGATACGGTCGGCGAAGCGGCGTCCTCCGCGCATCACACGCAGCGCGATTCGAAGCCGCGTCGGCAGATAGAAAGCCGGCGCCAGCATCACGAGACCGGCCACCTCCTCGCGCTGGTCGAGTGCCAGCCGTGCGGCCAATAGAGCGCCGGCGGACAGCCCGATTACGACGTTAGGGTCACCATAAGCGCGTAGCCGCTCAAAACCATCAACTACGCTCTCATACCAATTAAAATGAGTAGTAGCGCCAAGATCCTCCGGCGCGCCCGCGTGACCGGCCAGCTTAACCCCGTGCACCCGTATCCCCGTCGCCGCCAGGCGCTGGCCGAGATAGCGCATCTCGTACGGCGTCCCGCTGAGCCCGTGAATCAGCAGGGCGCTCAGTCCGGACCCGTCGAAGAAAAACTCGCCGGTGTCCACCTGGGGAAGGGGTGAGTCGTCTCCTGAAGCATTCATATGCGATTAAGACGTTTTTTGTGATTACAGATTCGAGGGATTCTGCCCGAGCACATCCTGCCGTACGACGACCACGGCGTGGCCGCGTAATTCGTTGACGAAATTCATCCAGGCCTGCTCACGCCTTTGTTGAAGCAATTGAGTGCTAAATGCCGGACCTTGCGTCGTCCACGCGTCTTCGTCCGGCGGAGTGCGCGTCAGCACCTGAAAAATGTACGAATTTCCACCGTTATCCAGCACTTGGTCGATTACCCCGGGAAGCGACGGGACCGAGGCTGCCCCCTCCGTCGCTTCGGGGAATCGACCGATTCCGGGCACCGATCGCGTCGCCCGCATGAACTCACCTGAGGTATGAACGTCTAGATGATTGGCGGCCGCAATAGCGTTGAAATCGCTGGCTGACTTTATCTGCTTGAGCATCGCGGCGGCGGCCTCATGCGCCTTGTTTTCCGCCGTTACCTTGACCAGCGCATCGCGGACCTGATCCTTTATCGTATTCAGCGCCGGGATATTGGACGGTTGGCGGTCGATCATTTTGACCAGGTAAGATGCGGACGGTCCGACAATCGAGTGGACGTCGCCGGGCGACATCTTGAAGGCCTCCTCGGCGAACTTCGGATCGTCTTCCGCTCCCCTGATTGGGTCTTTTTGGCCGATATACGGCGTCGTAACGACCGCCAGTTGGCGTTTCTTCGCGAGTTCGGCCAGGTCGCGTCCTTCCAGCGCCGCAGCGAGGTCCTGCTGCAGGTCGACCTGGGCTTCATCGCCACCCGCCTTTTCCCTGATGGCCGCGATGATCTTGGGCTTGGCCTCGTCGATAGTATCGACGTGGGCAGGCTTTATCTGGTCGACGCGAATGACGTGAAAGCCGAATTGCGTCTGGACCACCGTCATTTGGCCGGGCTTGAGGCTGAAGGCGGCGTCCTCGAATGGCTTGATCATCTCGCCGCGTCCGAAGAAACCGAGGTCTCCGCCGGTATCTTTATTCGAGGTGTCGTCGGAGTATTCCTTGGCGAGCTTGGGAAAATCGCCTCCGTTCTTCAGCTTTTGCAAGATTTCATCCGCTTTGGCCTGGGCGGCCGCCTTTTGTTGCGGACTGGCATCCTGCGGCACACTAATCAGGATGTGGCTCGCATGGACCTGTTCGGGATGGGTGAAAAACGTCTTCAGGTTGCGCTCGTAGTTCTGCTCGATATCGGCGCTTGAGGGCACCATGTTGCCGGCGAGCGCGCCTGGATCGTAACGCACGAAGACCAGCTTTACCCGTTCCGGTACGCGGAACGCCTCGCGGTTGTCGTTGTAGAATTTGGCTATCTGCGCATCGGTGGGATGCACCTCGGCCGTGAAATTGGTGTAGGGAAATGCGAGGTAGGCCAGATTGAGCTTTTCGGCATAGCGGTCGAACTGATGCCTGGCGTCTTCCGTACTGACGCTTACGCCGTTGTAGACCATCTCCTGAAGCATCGAGGTGAGAATCTTGTCGCGGGTTTGCGCCTCGAAGACGGCGGGTTCGAGATCGTTAGCGCGCAGGGTCCGATCGTAGAGCTCGAGGTTGAACCGTCCGCCAACCTGAAACGCCGTTTGAGAAGCGATCGCCTTGGCCAAATCCTCTTCGCTGACTCGTAGCCCGAGACGGTCCGCTTCGCGCTTAATTAGGTCCTGTTCGATTATGCCTTCCAACGCCATTTGTTGAAGATTGACCGCCTGCAGCATCGAGTCGGCATTTGCGCCATATCTGTTCTCGAACGTCCGACGAATTTCCGTGCTCGTCTGCTGGACCTCGTCGGGCAGAACCTGGCGGCATCCGGGGAAAGTGATGAGGCCGAATAGGTACTGATGGCAATTCACGTAGGCGACCGGCTTGATAGTCGAGAGGAGGCCGCCGACGCTGCCAAAAAAGAGGGCAAAAATGCCGCCGAGCAAAATCAGCAGTACTCGAGTGACGTACGAATAGGCATGCTTGCGGAAGACTTGCAGCATAACACCTCAATGATAGTCGTGTAGCTTTTATTTAAGCAATTACGCGTCTCTTACTTGCTTCACGCGGATCATCTCTGTTAACAATTTTGAGTAACTCGATTATAAAAGTGAACCCTCGCGCATTGTCCACTTAGGACGCCTCGAGCCATGGATGTTGGGAGTTTGGGAGGATGAGGGGGGAACGGCGCCACGAGCGCCCGGCATAAGGGGAGATTCCGGTGGTCTTCAACTCAATCTTCGGTTGGTTCTCGAATGACCTGGCCATTGATCTGGGAACCGCCAACACCCTGATCTACGTCAAGGGCGAGGGCATCGTTTGCAATGAACCCTCGGTTGTAGCGGTGCAGAAGGACTCTCGCGGCGGTCGTCGCGTACTCGCGATCGGCGCGGAAGCCAAGAAGATGCTTGGCCGCACGCCAGGTTCGATCGTGGCGATTCGTCCGCTCAAGGACGGGGTGATTGCGGACTTCGAGATCACCGAGAGCATGCTTCGTCACTTTATCCAGAAAACCCATAACCGCAAGATCCTGGTGCGTCCGCGGATTGTCATCTGCGTACCCTTCGGGATCACCGCGGTCGAGAAGCGCGCGGTGCGCGAATCGGCCGAGTCCGCCGGTGCGCACGAGGTTTTCCTGATCGAAGAACCGATGGCGGCGGCGATCGGTGCGGGGCTTCCGATTACGGAGCCGGCCGGCAACATGATCGTCGACATCGGCGGTGGCACCACCGAAGTCGCGGTGATCTCTCTCGCGGGTGTGGTGTTCTCGCGTTCGGTGCGGGTCGCCGGCGACAAGATGGACGAGGCGATAATCCAGCACATCAAGCGCAAGTACAACCTGCTGATCGGCGAACGCACGGCGGAGTTGATCAAGATAACGATCGGATCCGCGTATCCCGGCAACGAAATCCAGACGATGGAGATCAAGGGACGCGACCTGGTCGCCGGTGTCCCGAAGATCATCGAGATTACCGACGAGGAAATTCGCGAGGCGCTGATGGAACCGGTTCACCAGGTGGTCGAATCGGTGCGAATCGCGCTGGAACGCACGCCGCCGGAACTGGCCTCGGATATAGTCGAAAAGGGTATCGTGCTCGCGGGCGGCGGCGCGCTGTTGCGCAACCTCGACGTCCTTTTGCGCGAGGAGACCGGGCTTCCCGTCACGCTGGCCGACGATCCCCTGACCGCGGTGGTGATGGGTGCGGGCAAGGTGCTTGACGAGCTATCACTGTTGCGCGACGTTACTGTCGATTGAGCGCGTTCGCACGTCAGCAACTGATCGTGCTCAGCTCCTCAGGGCGCTAAGGTGAGAAGTTCCTTCCTCTGGCGCAACCGGGTGATTATCACCGTCGGGTTGCTGCTGATTGCCAGCCTGCACATGGTCTCGACCCACGTGAACCAGGACGCGCGCGCGGGGAAAGCCAGCCAGATACTGCTCGATGTGCTGCGACCCTTCCAGGTCACGGAAGCTTCGTTCACTAACGAAACCGGCAGTTTCGCGCACGACTACTTCGACCTGGTTGGGGTGCGCAAGGAAAATATCCAGCTCCAGCGACAGCTCGCACAGTACGAGAGTCAGCGTGCGCGCCTGTTCGAACTCGAAGCCGAAAATGACCGTTTGAGCGATCTGCTCGGACTGCGCGAGGCGATGCAGGCGCCTGCCGTGGCCGCCAACGTTATCGGTGGCGATGCCGGCGGATTGCGACGCACGTTGGTGCTCAGCGAGGGCGCGCGCAACGGCCTCAAACGCGACATGCCGGTGGTGTCCACCGGGGGCGTCGTCGGCCGCCTCATCCTGGTGAGCCCCAACGCCTCGAGGGTGTTGCTGATCAACGATCACAATTCCGCCATGGACGCCTTCGACCAGCGCAGCCAGGCGCGCGGGATTGTGGCCGGCGTGGTCGACGACGGCCTGATGATGAAGTACGTGGACCGCTCGGAGGATATCAAGGCGGGCGACACTATCGTCAGTGCGGGAGTCGACGGTATTTTTCCACGGGGCCTGCTGGTCGGACGCGTCGCGCGGGTTTCGCAGGAGGGTCCTGGCCTCTTTCTCAATGTCGAAGTGAGTCCCGCAGTCGACTTTCGCAAGCTCGAACAAGTGCTGGTGCTGACGCAACAGCCGGTAGAGCTTGGTCAGGAGAACGACTGAGGTTTTGTGCGCTTGATCGGAATATTTTCCATCGCCGCGTTCCTCGCCCTCGCCTTGCAAACGACCGTCCCGCGTTTGCTGCCGATAGCGGCGCTTTTTCCGGACCTGGTGCTGATCCTCGCCGTCGACCTTGGGCTCCGCCACTATGGGATGGTAGCGGCGGTGATGGCGTTTGTGATCGGCTACGCGACCGATGCCTTTTCCGGATCGCAACTGGGGATGAACGCGCTGATGCTGACCCTGGTCTTCCTGCTGGCCTACTGGCTTTCGCGCGTGCTGATTTCGCACAGTGCGGCGATTGGAGCGGTGGCGGTCTTCGGCGGGGTGATTCTGCAGAATATCGGGGTCTACCTGCTCAGTTCGGGGTTCAGCGCCCCGGTAAACCTGGGCGGGGTCATCGCGCCGACGTTGTTACAGGCGGCGGTAACAGCGTTATTCACCCCATGGGTCTTCGGCATGACCGGCTGGGCCACCTCGGTAGTTGGATTGCGCCAGCACGGGCAGCGCGAATAAAATTGTTCTGGTAACCAGAGAGTGGCGAAATTCGCCTCCCGCGATCAGAATCGACCGATCCCCAAGCTGGAACCGCGTATTGCCGCGTTTGCTACTTTGATGGCCGTGGTGATGGTGGCTTCGGCCACACGTCTCTATTACCTGCAGGTCATCCGGCATCATCAGCTCTCCGAGCTTGCCGATAAGAATCGTATCCGTATCCAACGCCTGCCGGCATTGCGCGGACTGGTGTACGACGACCGCCATCAGCCATTGGTCGATACCCGTCCGTCGTTCGACGCCGTAATCGTTCCCGAAGATACGCAGAACCTTTCCGCGACCATCGAAAAGCTCGAGAAGGTCCTCAATCACGATCATATCGCCGAGAAGCTCGAAGACGCCGAGGACCAGGGCCGTCCGGATTTCGAGCCGGTAACGGTCGACGAACGGCTGGACTGGCCGCAGGTGGTGGCCCTGGAAACCCATCAGCTCGAGCTTCCCGGGGTGAGCCTGCAGGTCAACCCGCGCCGGCACTATATCTACGATTCGCTCGCGGCCCATCTGCTGGGCTATGTCGGTGAGGTCACGGTCCGCGATCTCAACCGCCTGCCCGACTACCGGATGGGCGACGAGATCGGCAAATTCGGACTCGAGCGAAGTCTCGAGAACACCCTGCACGGTGATAGCGGCGGCCAGGAGATCGAAGTGGATTCGGTCGGACGCCGCCTGCGCCTGCTCCGCGAGATTCCCGAAAAGCCCGGCAATAGCGTGGTGATGACCATCGACCTCGAGCTGCAACGCGCGGCGGAACAGGCGATCGGCAATCGCGCCGGCGCCTTGGTCGCGATCGATCCCAACACCGGCTACATCCTCGCGATGGCCAGTTATCCGGCGTTCGACCCTAATCTGTTTGCCGGCGGGATCACCGGTGCAAACTGGCGGGCGCTGGCGATGGATCCGAGCCATCCGCTGGAAAATCGCACGATCCAGGGCGCGTACCCGCCGGGTTCCACCTTCAAGATCGTCGATGCGATCGCAGGTCTCGAGGATCGCACGCTGACCAACGACACCTCGTATTACTGCCCGGGTGGAATGTACTTTGGCGGCCGCGAGTATCGATGCTGGCGCAAGCAGGGCCACGGCGATATTTCGGTGCATCGCGCGATCGTCGAATCATGCGACGTCTTCTTCTACCAGGTCGGTCAGCATCTCGGGGTCGATCGAATTGCCGCGTGGGCGCATGCGCTGGGACTCGGCAAAAAAACCGATATCGGGCTCGACAATGAAAGGACCGGCACCATTCCGTCGAGTGAATGGAAACAGCGCCGCTTCCATGAGCGTTGGTATCCCGCCGAGACTCTGTCCGTCGCGATCGGCCAGGGTTACGTGACGGTTACCCCGCTGCAGCTGGCGGAGTTGGCGGCCGAAGTCGCGAACGGCGGCACGCTCTACAAACCGCAATTCGTCAAAGAGATCGACGCCCTCGACGGCACCGTCGTCAAAAGCTATCCGCCGATCGTGCAGAGCCAGGTTCGACTCGACCCGCAGGTGCTGGCGGAGATACGCGCCGGGATGGCCGGTGTGGTCAATCAACCCGACGGTACCGCGCACGGCGCCAAGCTCGACAACGTTATCGTCGCGGGTAAGACCGGTACCGCTCAGGTGGTCAAGGAAGGCCAGGGCGTGCGCCTCAAGGAAGACGCGCTGCCGGAGAAGTATCGCGACCATGGATGGTTCATGGCGTTCGCGCCGGTCGATCATCCGAAAATCGCCATCGCCTGCATAATCGAGCATTCGGGCCACGGCGGCAGTTCGGCCGGCCCGGTCGTCAAGGCGGTGATGGAGAAGTATTTCGAGATGAATCCGCCGCAAGGGGCGCCGATCCCGGTGATCGAGCAGACCACGAATCACGCCGCCCCGCCTGCGGAACAGATTGATCCGCAGACCGAGTAGGGCGGTGCCGGCGAAGTCGCGAGAACCCGCGATGATTCGCCCGATACGCTTGGGGGAGAGCGAGGTGCGGTAGTGGCGGTGCTGGATCGGCGAATCGTTTATCACTTCGATTGGACCATCTTTGTGCTTTCGCTGGGGCTCGCGGCGGTGGGGCTGGTGAGCGTCCTCAGCGGCACGTGGGGCGGAGCGCATCGCGGGCTCGATCCGCTGGTCGTTCGGCAATTGCTGTGGATTGGCGTGGGGACCGCGCTGATGACCGGGGTCGCGCTGCTCGACTATCGTTCGCTCGGCACCTACGCATATCTGATCTACGTGGTCGCGATCGGATTGCTGGTAGTGGTCGCGGTCGCGGGCCATAGCACCGGCGGCTCGCGCCGATGGATCAACCTGGGAGTGCTGAAGCTCGAACCGTCGGAAGTGGCAAAGCTGGCATTGGTGCTGGTGATGGTTCGCTACCTGCGCGACGAACCGCCGCGCGGCGGCTGGAAAGCGTATCAAATGGCGATACCGGCGCTGCTGCTGGCGGTGCCGGCGGCGCTCGTGCTCAAGCAGCCTGACCTCGGAACGGCGCTGATCCTCGTTTTGCTCACGGCCACGCTGGTTTTCGTCGGCGGCCTCAACTGGCGCACGCTGGTGGTGCTGGCGTTGGCGACGGTCCTGGCGGCGCCGGTGGCATGGCATTATCTCAAACCGTATCAGCGCGAACGTCTCGTCAGCTTTCTCAATCCGCAATCCGATCCGCTGGGATCCGGCTATCACATTATCCAGTCCGAGATTGCGATCGGTTCCGGCGGCCATTGGGGAAAGGGATTATTCAAGGGAACGCAAGCGCGTCTCAACTTCCTGCCGGAACAGACCACCGACTTTATCTTCGCGGTGTTCGCCGAGGAATTTGGTTTTGCCGGATCGGTCGTACTGTTGGGACTCTACGCCGGGGTGATCGCGCGCGGGGCCTGGATCGCCCGTCATGCCCGCGATCGATTCGGATCACTGCTCGCGATCGGGGTGACGGGGATTATTTTTTGGCAGGTCGCGATCAATATCGGGATGGCGACCGGGATGCTCCCCGTGGTGGGCATCACGCTGCCGCTGGTCAGCTACGGCGGATCGTCGCTAATCGCGATGATGGTTGCGATGGGCCTGCTAATCAGCATTAATATTCGGCGCTACCTGTTCTAATGTTTGTTTAAAGCTTCGCCCGCGCGAAGATACCTCGATGGCTTCCGCCGCGAACATACCCCGAATCGTGATCGCCGGCTCTGGGAGCGGCGTCGGCAAGACCACCGCAACTATCGCGCTGATTGCCGCATTGCGCGCCCGCGGCCTTACCGTCGCGCCGTTCAAATGCGGCCCTGATTATCTCGATCCGACCTACCATGAGCGCGCCGCCGGCCGCACCTCGCATAACCTCGACGGCTGGATGATGGGTCGCGAGGCCGTGATTGCCACCTTCGTTCGAATCGCGCGCGACGCCGACATCGCGGTCATCGAAGGGATGATGGGACTCTTCGACGGCGCGACGCCGACGGCGGATGAGGGTTCCACGGCGGAGATCGCGAAATGGCTCGCGGCGCCCGTCGTAATCGCAATCGACGCCTCGGGAATCGCGCGCACCGTCGCCGCTGTCGCGCACGGATTCGCCGGCTTCGATCCGGACGTGCAGCTAGCGGGATTGATCTGCAACCGTATCGGCGGCCGCGGCCATCTCGACCTGCTGCGGGCGGCGTCGATTGAGGTTCCCGTGTTGGGCGGATTGCCGCTCAATTCGGGACCGGCCTTCCCGGAGCGCCATCTCGGGCTCTTCAGCGCCGACGAAGCCGCCGTGCCCTCGGAAGCGATCGCGGCATGGGGAGAGGTCGCGGCACAATGGCTCGACCTCGATGCGATCCTGAAGACGGCGCGCGCGGCCCAGCCCCTGGAGTATCGCGACACCGCCGTTGCTCCGTCTCAACCCGCCGCGCCACCGTGTCGAATCGGCGTTGCCTACGACGAGGCATTTCATTTCTACTATGAGTATAACCTGGCGCTGATCGAGGCCGCGGGCGTTGAGATCGTACGCTGGAGCCCGGTACACGATCGCGTCCTGCCGCGGGTCGACGGGCTTTATTTCGGCGGCGGCTATCCCGAGGTTTCGGCGCGCGCGCTGTCCGCGAACGATTCGATGCTGACGGCGATACGCGAATTCTCCCGTCGCGGCGGCCCCATCTATGCCGAATGCGGCGGCCTCATGTACCTCACCGACGGCATCCGCACGCTCGACGACGAAACCTTCCCGATGGCCGGTTTGATTCCCGGAGTGTCGGCGATGCGCGGCCGGCTACAAGCGCTCGGCTATGTCGAAGTTGAAACCAACGCGCCTTCGATTCTCGGCCCCGCCGGGACGCGCTGGCGTGGCCATCAATTCCGCTATTCGGTACTCGAAGCGGCCGGCGCGAAAAAATCCGATCTCATCTTCAGGGTCGTTCCGCGATGGGGTGGCGAGGCCTACAGCGAGGGTTATCGCGACGGCAACACCGTTGCCTCGTATGTCCACGCGCATTGGGCATCGAACCCGGCAATCGCCAGCGCCTTCGTCGCGGCTTGTCGCGAATGGCGTGCGCGTTCAGGCGGCGTAGTTTGACGCATTCGCGAATTGGCGCGCCGGCAAGGGAAATTTGGTACAGTCGATGAGTAATCGGTATCGGCGATGAAAGATAATTCCGCAAACAAAACCAACGCTCACAGCGAGATGCCCGCGCGCCCAATACGCTCGAGGGTTTCGCGGTGCTCCACCAGGTCTTCCGGATTCGGCGGCCGCAATGGAACGCGCTCTCGGTGGCGCGGCGCGCGGAAACAATCGATCGCGCGTCGGCGACCTTCGACGCGATGGCCGGGCGCGAGGACGGCGACAGCGCTCTCTTCACGATCCTCGGCCACAAGGGCGATTTTCTCGCGGTCCACTTCCGCCGTGGATTCGATCAGCTGGCCGAGGCGCAGCACGAAGTCTCGCGGCTCGATCTGAACGAGTTCCTCGAACAATCAAATTCGTACCTTTCAATGGTCGAAATCGGACTCTACGAGGCGACCGTCAACCTGAACGCCGAGTTGGCGCGCAAGGGCCTCAAGCCGCATACTCCCGAATGGCGCAAGGCGGTGGACGCCGACCTCGCCGGCCAGCGCGACAAACTCGCCGCTCGCCTCTTTCCGAAAATCCCGGCAAATCGCTACGTCTGCTTTTACCCCATGAACAAGCGCCGCCAGGGCGCCGACAACTGGTACACCTTGCCGATCGAGGAACGCCAGCGCCTGATGCGCGAGCATGGCATGATCGGTCGCCGCTACGCCGGAAGGGTCACGCAGGTCATCTCGGGATCGGTCGGCTTCGACGATTGGGAATGGGGCGTCGACCTTTTCACCGACGATCCGCTCGTCTTCAAAAAGCTGGTTTACGAGATGCGCTTCGACGAATCGAGCGCGCGCTACGCGGAATTCGGACCGTTCATCGTGGGACTGCGCCTGGCGCCCGCTGAATTGGCCCATGCGCTCGAGACGCCGGACCAATCCTGACGTCGACGGCTACGCGCCGCCGCGCAACTTCCTGAAGATCTCCTCGACCTCGTTGTCGATCGGAAAGCGTCCGGTGGCGCCCTTGGAAAAAATCAGGCTGCCATCCACGATTACGTCGAACTGTCCGCTTTTACCCGCCTTGATTCGCGCGTCCTCGCCGAAGCGGGACTTGAGTGACGCGGCCAGACTGGCCGCGCGTGGCTGATAGCCTCAAGCCGAGCAGTAAAGAATCTCTGTGGCCATAGCTAGCGTAGCGCTCGGAGGCCACGGCTCAAACTCCGATTCGGCAGTCTATCTGCCGTTGGGTAGGTCGACGAAGACCGCCGCCGCGACCACCGACGACCACAGACCGTCGCGATCCCCGATCGCCGACTGCGTGACGTTGCGCGTCGTAACAATCTTGTCGGACACGCGCCAGATGTCCTTGCGCTCGTCGTAGCTGGCGTTGGGATCGAAGTCGACGCCCAGGATCGTCGCCAGCATCATCGCCGCCAGATCCTCGGCATAGTCGCCCGACTTCTGTTCCGTTTCGCCAAAACTGTGATGCTCCGAGAGGTAGCCGTAATTGCTCGGATTCGCCGGAATCGCGACGCCCACCGAAGCGGCGATCAGCCGATGGGGCTCATCGGTCGCATTATCGCTCATCACGGCGAAAACAATCTGTCCGGGCGACAGACAGCGCAAGCCTTCCTGCGGCGTAATCAATTTACAATTGGGCGGGAAGATCGACTTTACGCGTACCAGGTTGAATTCAGCGATACCGGCCGATCGCAGCGAAAGCTCAAAGGAAGTGAGTTTCTCGCGATGCTTACCGACCCCTTTGGTGAGAAAAACACCCTTCGGAAACGGCCCCATTCTTTATTTCATTGTCTCCTGGTGAAACGGAACCTCGCCGCGTTCGCGACAGCGTCAGACAACATATTCTTCACCAGCGCGGCAGGCGAAAAAAGTACCCGCCAATGCGCCGATTTTCAGACCTCGTTCGCCGGCCGATATTCGCCGAACACTCGGCGCATGGCGTCGGCAATCTCGCCGAGCGTCGCCCAATTGCGCACCGCGTCGATAATCGGCGGCATCAGGTTGACGCCGTCGCGCGCGCTGGCCTCGACCTTTGACAAAGCCGCCTGCGCCGCCTCCTGATTGCGTTCGGCGCGAATTCGCGACAGGCGCGCGCACTGTTTCTCCTCGGTGGCGGGGTTCATCTTGAGAATATCGCCGGCGCGGTCGTTTCCCGAGAGTGAAGTTATTGACCCCGACGATGATCCGGTCTTCTTTTCGATTTCGCGCTGATAGAGAAAGGCGGCGTTGTGAATTTCGCGCTGCATGTAGCCGCGTTCGATCGCCTCCACCGCTCCGCCCAGGTCGTCGATCTTGCCGATATATCGAGCGTCTTGCGCTCCAGTTCACGCGTCAGCGTCTCGACATAAAACGATCCGCCCAACGGATCGACGGTGTCCGTAACGTCCGATTCGTACGCGATAACCTGCTGCGTCCGCAGCGCCAGCAGGGCGGAACTCTCGGTCGGCAAGGCCAGCGCCTCATCCTTGGAATTGGTATGGAGCGATTGCGCGCCGCCGAGCACCGCGGCCAGCGCCTGCAAGGTCACCCGCACAACATTGTTGTCGACTTGCTGCGCGGTCAGCGTGGATCCCGCGGTCTGCGCATGAAACCGCATCATCATCGATCGTTCGTCCTTGGCCTTGAAACGATCTTTCATGATGCGCGCCCACAAGCGCCGGGCGGCGCGGAATTTCGCGATTTCCTCGAAGAAATTATTGTGCACGTTGAAGAAAAACGACAGTCGGCTGGCGAAGTCATCGACCTTGAGGCCCGCCTTCACCGCCGCCTCAACGTAGGCAATTCCGTCCGCTAGTGTGAACGCGAGCTCCTGCGCCGCCGTCGAGCCGGCCTCGCGAATATGGTAGCCGGAGATCGAAATCGTGTTCCAGTTCGGAACTTCCTTGCTGGCGAACTCGAAAATATCGGTGATTATCCGCATCGAGCCGCGCGGCGGGTAGATATAAGTGCCGCGCGCGATATATTCCTTCAGCAGATCGTTCTGGATGGTGCCGTTGAGTTTGTCCCAGCCGATTCCGCGCCGCTCCGCCGCGACCAGGTAAAGCGCGAGCAGAATCGACGCCGTCGCGTTGATCGTCATCGAGGTCGAGATCTTGTCGAGCGGCAGTTCCGCCAACAACGTCTCCATATCCTCCAACGATCCGATCGCTACGCCGACGCGTCCCACTTCGCCGCGCGCCAATTCATGATCGGCGTCGCGACCCATCTGGGTCGGCAAGTCGAACGCCACCGACAGCCCGGTCTGGCCGTTGGCGAACAGGTAGCGGTAGCGGCGATTCGATTCCTCGGCGTCGCCAAAGCCCGCATACTGGCGCATCGTCCACAGACGTCCGCGATACATGGTGGGCTGCACGCCGCGGGTGAACGGATACTCTCCCGGAAAGCCCAGCTCCGTGACGTACTCGAAACCTTCGAGGTCCTCGGGATCGTATTCGCGTTTGACTTCGATTCCGGATCCGCTAACGAAGCGCTCGCGCCGTTCGGGTCCGCGCTTGAGCGTGGGCGCGACCTTCTTCTCGTTCCATTCCTTGCGCGCAATCGCGATCGTGCGTTCGTTTTCGGCCATGACTACTCGACCTCGGCTATTCGATTATCGCCAGCAACTCGCCCTTTTCGACGGTTTGGCCCGGCGCCACCTTGACCTCGGTTACCTTCCCGGCCTTGGGCGATTTGATTTCGTTCTCCATCTTCATCGCTTCGAGCACCAACACCCCCTGCAGATGCGCCACCTCGTCGCCCACGTTGACCAGTACGTTGATCACGCGTCCGGGCATCATCGCGCGCATCTCCGCCTTGCCTCCCGCCTGCTGCCGATCCGCTCCGTTGGCCCTGCGCCGGGCCTTGTCAAATAGCGTGACACGGGTCGTCGCCCCACGCGAGGCCACGATCAGCTCGTCCCCCTCCTCGATTACGTCGAGGTCGAAGCAACGATTGCCCACCAGGATCGAGAATGAAGTGCGTCCGACCCGCCGCACGTCCACCTCGAAGGTGTTTTCAGCGAATTTTATCCTGAGCGTATTTTCGGCGATCTCTTCGACTTCCAACTCCTGCTCGGCGCCGTCGATCGTCGCGACGTATTTGGTCGGCATCCCTATTGTTCCATCCTGGCTTTAACCCTGTTCACGCTTAATCCCTCACCGCCGCAGCACATCGAGGCGGCCGAGCGTCTTCCATGGCGAACCCGTCGATCTCCCGGGCGCCGATACTGTCGCGGTATTCGCACCGTCGCGCCGCACCGCCACCGCCGCACTCAGGATCGCCGCGATCCGCGTCGCCTCGGTCCCGTTCGCCATCGCCTCCGGATGGTACTCCTGGCCGATGAAGCTGGTGTCGAAATCGCCCGCCATAAATTTCGGATGGCTCATGATCCAACGATGGAATTCCAGGTTCGTCGTGAGTTCCCCGGCAATGGTGAATTCCTTGAGCGCGCGCGACATGCGGGCGATCGCTTCCGCGCGATCATGTCCCCACACCGCCAGCTTCGCGATCATCGGGTCGTAAAAGATCGGCACTTCCGCGCCGGCGTAGACTCCCGCGTCGACGCGCACGCCGGGACCATCGGGCAGGCGCATCGTTTCGATCTTCCCCGGCGAGGGAACGAAGCCCGCCGCCGGATCCTCGGCGTATACCCGACATTCGATCGCCCAACCGCGCTGCGCCAGCTCCGCCTGCGCGAACGGCAACGGCTCACCTGCCGCGACTCGTATCTGCGCCTTGACCAGATCGACCCCGCTCACCAGCTCGGTCACCGGATGCTCGACCTGGATACGCGTGTTCATTTCAAGGAAGTAGAAATTGCGGTCGGCGTCGGCCAGGAACTCGATCGTGCCGGCCCCCGTATAATTCACCGCGCGCGCCGCCTTCACCGCGACCGCGCCCATCGTCGCGCGCATCTCCGGCGTAATGAACGGCGAGGGCGATTCCTCGACCACCTTCTGATTGCGCCGCTGGATCGAACATTCGCGCTCGAACACGTGCACGGTATTGCCCTGCTTGTCGGCGAACACCTGCACCTCGATATGGCGTGGACGGTTGACGAATTTCTCCACGTAAAAGCGTCCGTCCCCGAACGAGGACTTCGCTTCGCTGGCGACGATTCTCACCGCCGAGGGCAGGTCTTTTTCATTCTCGACCAGCCGCATGCCCTTGCCGCCGCCGCCGGCCGCCGCCTTGAGCATGATCGGAAATCCGATCTTGCGCGAGAGTTCCCGCACCTCCTCCTCGCGCTCGAGCGTGCCCGGCGAGCCCGGCACCACCGGGACGCCCGCCGCCGCCATCAGCTTGCGCGCCTCGACCTTGTCGCCCATTTTTTCGATCGCGCTCGGCGGCGGCCCGATAAACACCAGCCCCGCCTTCTCGACCGCGCGCGCGAATCCCGCATTCTCGGAAAAAAACCCGTAGCCCGGATGGATCGCTTCGGCGCCGGTTTGCTTCGCCGCGTCGAGAATCCGCTCGGTGTTGAGATAGCTCTGCGCCGCCGGCGAGGGTCCCACCGCGACCGCGTAATCGGCCTCGCGCACATGCAGCGCCGTGCGATCGGCCTCCGAGAACACCGCCACCGTTTCGACGCCCAAATCGCGACACGCGCGGATAATCCGCACTGCGATCTCGCCCCGATTGGCGATCAATATCCGTTTAAACATCGGCTCCTCTGAAAACCATTCGTCGCGCCGCCGCCGCGATTCCCACGGCCTCGCCCGCGATTAAAACCAGCATTGCCACGATGGAAAGCCACGACCGAAACTGCGTGAACGCGCCCGGCGTCCACCTACAGCGGGATATTTCCATGCTTGCGCGGCGGATTCTTCTCGCGCTTGTTCTCGAGCGCCTTGAGCGATCCGATCAGGCGCGGCCGCGTATCGCGCGGCATCAGCACCTCGTCGATATAGCCCAGCTCGGCCGCCTTGAACGGATTCGCGAAGGTCCGCCGGTACTCGTCGACCAGCCGGTTCTTCTCGGCGACTACGTCCTGCGCCTTGGCGATCTCGTTGCGGAACACGATATTGACCGCGCCGTCCGGGCCCATCACCGCGATCTCCGCGCTCGGATAGGCGAAATTGAAATCGCCGCGGATATGCTTGGACGACATCACATCGTAGGCGCCGCCGTAGGCCTTGCGCGTAATCACCGTGATTTTCGGCACCGTCGCTTCGCAATAGGCGTAGAGCAGCTTGGCGCCGTGGCGGATGATCCCGCTGAATTCCTGCGCGGTACCCGGCAGAAATCCCGGCACGTCGACGAAGGTGACCAGCGGGATATTGAAGCAATCGCAAAAACGCACGAACCGCGCCGCCTTCACCGAGGCGTCGATATCGAGACAACCCGCCAGGTAAGCCGGCTGGTTCGCCACGATTCCGACCGAGTAGCCGCCCAGCCGCGCGAAACCCACCATGATGTTCTGCGCCCAGTCCTTCTGCACCTCCAGCCAATGGCCCTCGTCGACCACGCGCAGGATGATGTCGCGCATGTCGTAGGGACGGTTGCGGGTTGTCCGGGACAATCGTATCGAGCGACTCGTCGCGGCGGTTGACGTCGTCGCCGTTGGCGCGGAAAGGCGCGTCCTCCGCGTTGTTCGACGGCATAAACGACATCAACTCGCGGATCGTCAGGAGCGCGCCCTCGTCGTCGTCGGCTTCGAGATGACACACGCCGGACTTGGTCGAGTGGGTGTCCGCGCCGCCGAGGTCCTGCATCGTGACCTCTTCGTGAGTGGTCGTCTTGATCACGTCCGGACCGGTAATGAACATGTACGAAGTGTCGCGCACCATCACGATAAAATCGGTCATCGCCGGCGAATAGACCGCGCCGCCCGCGCACCGGTCCCATGATCGCCGAGATCTGCGGCACCACGCCGGAGGACGAGCACGTTTCGCAGGAAAATATCGGCGTAACCCGCCAGCGAAACCACGCCCTCCTGGATCCGCGCTCCGCCCGAGTCATTCAGCCCTATCACCGGGCAGCCGACCTTCGCCGCAAGGTCCATCACTTTACAGACCTTCTCGGCGAAGGCTCCCGAAAGGCTGCCGCCAAAAACCGTGAAATCCTGCGAGAAAACGCACACCTGGCGTCCGTCGATAGTGCCGTAGCCGGTCACCACGCCGTCGCCGGGGATCTTCCGTTCCGCCATTCCGAAGTCGGTCGCGCGATGGGTCTTGAACTTGTCCATCTCGACGAACGATCCGCAATCGAGCAGAAATTCGACTCGTTCGCGCGCGGTCATCCGTCCCGCCTCGCGTTGGCGCTTGAGCCGGTCCTCGCCCCCGCCAAGGTCGGCCTCGCGGGACAGTTGCTGCATGCGCTCGATGTTTTCCTTAAGACCCATCAGCCAAACCTACTCTCCTGAAATCCTGAATATCGTGGCAGAATACGATGCAACGCCGAAATATATCAATTGCGCGCTTGCGCCGAAAAGGCGCATCGCCGGAAGGGCACCATAACGCCGATGATCGACCGAAAAACCGCGAAATGGCTTACCATAGCCGGTGCACTCGCTGCAGTCCTGAGTGGCCTCGGTTCATTGCTGATCGCCTTCCTGCCCTCCTTCAATCCGCTCGGCTTCGGCGAAGCGCTGCTGATTCTCGGCCTGGCCGTAGGATTTTTCAATAACCGCGCATGTGCCGTCGCCGCGCTGCTGTTCTTCGCCGTGATAAGGTCAGGAGATGTACTCCGACGCGGCCGCGGCTCAGGCGTTGCACGGCAGCTCGGTGATAATACGGGCTTCATACTGTCCGCCCTGCTTCTTCACCTTTCTCTACGTGTGCCTGGGCGTCGTCGGCACTTTCGCCAGCGCTCGCTCCGCCGGCCACGCCGCGGACTGCCGAGGAATCTGGATCAGGGGCGTCAGACCGGCGCCGGTGAAAAAAAAGTCCGGGTTAAGGCGGAGACACCAGGGGATTATGCGGCGCCTGTAACGGACTCGGGCAGATGGCCGAAACCAAGCCAGCCCTGCGCCCTGGTGCGACGGCAAGGGTTATGTATGACTGGCGGCGTCGAACCGCCGCCGCTAGCGAACTTCCACGAGTGACCTCCGCGCAACGAAGAATCCGGCGCTCCGATAGCCGCAGGTTACTCGCGCTTCCCGACCCTATCGACCCTTCAATCGAGCGATTTCGGGACGAAGCCTTCGAACTTCAACGAGTCGCCCGCCTTGACGCCATGCCGCTTGCAGAAACCGCCGTTCACCTCGAGCACATATTGCGAATCTCCGTCGGGACCTAACGAATTCTCGGAAAGCGGCGTCGCGGTTGTTTTCGACTATCCCGACGATCTTCCGGTCCGCGCGGCGAAAATCATGTCGAGCGGGATATTCCGTATGCTTCATCCGGAAACTCCAGATGACTCGGCTTTCCAAAGATGAAGATCATGCCGGCGTCTTCGTCGAGATGCTCTCGGTACATCAGCCCGAACTCGCGACTTACCCTGGCTGTCGGCGATTTCGACTCGTACCGTCGCGCGCGCGGCGCCATCCGGCGCGACGATCGCGACCGCCGGCCCCGCCGCGGAAGCGGCCAAGCGCGGCCGGCTGCGGCGACGCGCCGCCAGCATCGCCAGATTCGCCAGATTCGCAACGACTACAAGGAGTCCGGGAAGATCGCCAGGATGCGGAAGGAGCGCCCGCATCGGAAAAACCAGGCGCTCGTCTGCGCCATCTACCAGGTTTCGAATGGAGTGAATCACGATTGGCAAATCTATCTGGAAGGCCCGCGCCGAACTACCTGAAGGCTCGCGCCGGATCACTTTGAAGGATAGCGCGGCTACCTCGAGGCCTCGCGCCGGATTCATTTTGAAAGCGTGCGCCGCCGGATCAGGCCGCCGGCGCGATCGCTTCGAGTTCCCGGCCCGCCGTTTCGGGAAAGAATATGAACATCGCGACCGACGCCGCGATCGGAAAACCCACCAGGTATCTGACCGCGCTCCGATGTACATTACAGGACCCCGTAGAGCAGCCCCTTCAGGAACAATCCCATCGCGCCGCCGAGGAGCCGCGCGACCAGCAGCGCACTTGCCGCCGAGGATCGAAACGAAGTGGGAAAGAGTTCCGCGCTGTAGGCATTCATCAGCGTACCTGCCGCCTGAATAGCAGAAGAGCCACACGATCCACAACGATGACCACCCAATTGCTTCGCGTCGCGTAGAGCCACAGGATGATCAACGCCGCGCTCAGCATGAAAAGCGATCCCATCACGCGCCGTCCGAAGCGGTCGCTGCTGCGCCCCGCCACGATATTGCCGACCGGATTCCGAGCGCTCCGCCAAAGACGTCAAGCGACGACACCTGCCCGGGCGACCAGTTATGCGCCTCTTGCAGATACTTCGGAATAAAAAAGTCCGGCGGGACCGCCCCCCGCCGAATTGAAGAAACCGCGACAAGACCGTCAGCAGGCGTTGCGGATAGACCCGGAACATCGCCACCAGCGGCTGCAGCACGTTGTCCGGCCGCGTCCCGCTTTGTTCTTCACCTTCGAAACGCTTGCTCTCGGGCAGCATCCGCCTGCAGCGGAATAATCAACAGCAGCGGAATAAGCGCCAGCGAGTAAAGCCCGCGCCATCCCGTACGGGATTATCGTGATCATCGAAAAGACGATCGCGGCGAGGCCATAACCGCTGATCGACAGCGCCCCCTGCGCATCCCCAGCGCCCATGCCGCGCACCGCCGCCTCGACCTCTTCCACCAGAATAGCTATAAGTCGAGACCCGAGTTGGCCTCGGCCCCGGAAAAGGCTCGCGCCAGCATCTGCGCCGCGATGAAACTTCGCTCGCTCTGCGCCAGCGCACTCAGCGCGGTGAACACCGTGTAGCCGACAACCGTGTACAGCAGCAGCCGGCGTCTGCCGAAAACATCAGCCAGCGGCGAAATAAACAACGAAGCCCAGGTAGCCGAGCCGGATCAGCGAAAGCATCGCCCCGAGCGACCCTTCCGCGATTCCGAGTCCACGCTGAATCTGTTTGAGCGCGAGGCTTAGCAGCGCACCGTCATAGTTGTCGAAGAAACCGGCGGTAGTGGAAATTCCGAAAACGCGCCATTGACGCTGCGTAAATTTGGGAAAATGCCGCGCGATAAAGGGCAGCCGCGCCCGATGCCGTCGGTTGCCCCCCGGCCGCAGGCGCTTCTTCGGCCATCATGGCACCCCCAGGTCCTTCGGGATGCTGCCCGAAATCAGGTTGTAGTGGTCGGCACGCGACAGGCTTATCGCAGCGCGAACGGCAGTGCCGCCAGCCCACGCAGAAAATACGATCCCTTGTAAGTAAGCGGCGCCTCGGGATCGCGCCAGGCGCAGCTTGGGGGATCGCTCGAATCATGCTGCTGAACGCGATCTGCCCCTCCATCCGCGCCAGCGCCGCACCCGACGAAAAGTCGATCCCGTCTCCGAAGGCCAGATGATGCTCGGCGTTGCGCGTGATATCGAACTTGTCCGGATCGGGAAATTGCGCGGGATCCCGATTCGCCGCCGCTACCATCACCATCACCACCATGCCCGGCTTGAGCGTGGTGCCGCCGACCTCGACTTCGGCCCGGGATGCCGTCCGGTGGATTGCACCGGGCCGTCATAACGCAGCATCTCCTGATCGCTTTCGGCACCATCGCGGAATTGCTCCGGGCAGATTTCAGCTAATCGCGGATTGCGCCCGAGCGCGAGCATGCCGTTGCCGATCAGGTTGGTCGTGGTTTCGTTTCCCGCCACCAGCAGCAGAATCACGAAAACCAGGACCTCGTCCGCGCTCAGCGCTTCTTTTTCTTCCTGCGCCGTAATAAGCGCGCCAGATCGAGAGTGGTTGGGCCGGATTCTGCAGTCGTTTTTCGATTGCGGCGGCGAGGTACAGCGCGCAGATCCGCCAGCGCGGTGATAATCTCCTTCGGCATCGGCATGCCGGGAAGAATGTTGCGCCGCTTCGATAACCCGATCCGACCAGTACTTGAACTTGGTGTAGTCCGACGCCGGCACGCCCAGCATCTCGGCGATCACCGTTACCGGCAGCGGCATCGCCAGGTCGCCGATAACCTCCAACTCTCCCTTGGCCTCGGCCCAATCGAGCAGGCCGCTGGTGATTTTGCCGAATTCGCGGCTCGAGATCCTTGATTGCGTTCGGGGTGAAGGCGCGGCTCACCAGTTTTCGCAGCCGCGTATCGTCGGCGGGTCCGAGGTCAAAATCGTCGCCGTGCCACCGAACAGGTCGACCTGCGGATCCCATCATCGAGCTGCCCTTGGGCCACTGGCTGGAAAATCGCTCATGGTCGTGCAGGATCGCCGTGGCGTCGGCGTAGCGCGCGACCAGCGCAAGCGCATTCATCATTTGCAAAACGACCGGCGACCGCCCGTAGAGCGCCTTGTAATGAGGATACGGGTTGGCCCGGAACGCTTCGTCCGGGGTTGAAGTAGACTTCCGTCCCGGCATTTATTCCCGTGGCCATTTTGCTGTTGCCTTGTTGCTTCAAAAAATGGAGGGGCTTCCTAGCGAATCGCCATCGAGCAGCGCCGCCAGCCCGCGCAGAAAATACGGAACCCTTGTATTTGAGCTGCGCATCCGGCATCCGCCAGCCGCAATTTCGGAAAGCGCTCCAGCATAAGCATCGAACGCGATCTGCGCCTCCAGGCGCGCCAGCGCGCGCCGATACAGAAATGGATTCCTTCGCCGAAGGCCAGATGATCGTTGGTTTTCGCGTGATATCGAAGCGATCCGGCTCGGGGAACTGCGCCGGGATCACGATTCGCCGCCGCGAGGATCACGAAAACCACCGAAGTCCCGCCGGGATTGATGTCCGCCAGTTCCCCAAGCGTCTTGCTGGAGCGCGCGGTCGATTGCACCGGTCCGTCGTAACGCAGCATCTCTTCGATCGCGCGCGGCAGCATCGACCGGCATCGGCCGCGCAGCATCCGCATCTGCTCGGGATGCCGTCCCAGCGCCAGCGTGCCGTTACCGATCAGATTGGTCGTGGTCTCATTGCCCGCCAGCAGCAGCAGCACGACGAATGCCTAAAGCTCTGTCGGCGGTGAGCGCGTCGGATTCGATCGTGCGCGGCCACCAGCGCGCTTACCAGATCGGGTCCCGGGATTCTTCGCGCCGCTCGATCTCCTGCGGCGAAGAAGGCGCTCAGTTCGTCGAACGGCCGCTCTGATATCTCCGCGGCAGCGGATTCCTGGCAGGGTATTATCGGCCTCGATCACTTCGATCGGACCAATGCTTGAAGGTTGTCGTACAGCTCCGGCGATACCCCCAGCATCTCCGCGATCACCATCACCGGCAGGGGATTCGCCAGATCGCGCCATCAGCTCGAACTCGCCATTTGGCGCTCGGCCTTGTCGAGCAGACCGTCGGCGATTCGCCGAATGCGCGGCTCGAGTTCACGGATTCGGCGCGGAGTGAAATCGCGGCTACCAGCGCGCCGCAGCCGCGTATGGTCCGGCGGATCGGATTGAAGCACAGTAGGCGCGTCGCCGAACGCGTCGGTCTGGTTGGAAAACGCCGAGTCTTTGGGCTGCACACTCGAGAAGTGCGCCGGATCGAGCAAAATCTGTTTTACATCGGCGTAGCGCGCGGCCAGCACGAGCGGAAATCCCAAGTCCAGATGCCGCAGCGCACCAACATACAGCGGCTTATAATGCGGGTACGGATTGGCGCGAAAATCCTCGTCCCACGGATTGAAATAAATCTCTGTTGTGGTTTGTGTCGCAGCGCCCATCGCGTAAATCTCCTGGCCGGAAAATTTTCAGATCCTCGGAGAAAAACTAAACTTCTTCAGGCACCGCACGGCGACGTCCCGCCAGCGCGCCCGCAATTACCTTGATCAGCCGGAGCGACGGCTCGAGCTTCTCCTGCTCGTCCTGCTCCGACATCCAGAAAGGTACAGCTCCAGCGCCAACGCCTCGAGCATTCCAAAAATTATGATTTCGAGCGGTTCGGTATAGCCGGCGTCACTGGTGATGCCGAACAGCACCTTGAAGACTTCGTGAACGCCCTGCATGAAGCGATTGCTGGCGCCACGCACGGCCTCGCGCAGCGCAGCATCGGTGCGCGATGCGACTTCGAGCCACGCATAGAAGGTCGGCCCCTTGAATTGGGGCCACAGCAAAATCGACCAGCGCCTTTTACCCGTTCCTCGGGATCGGTCGGCAGCTCACCGGCGACCTGGCTGAAGCGTTTCAGGCGCAACTCGAAGACGTACTCGAGCGCGCCGACCACCAACTCTTCCTTGCGCCGGTAATGATGCAATTCAGCACGCGGGAGACTCCCGCGCGTCGCGCTATCTCCGGGGTGGTAGTGCCCGCGTAGCCGAGTTCGTGGAGACACTGGATCGTCGCATGAGTAGTCGTTTGCGGGTCTCGGCGCTGCATTCTTGGACGGTGGACATTGCCTCTAATAGTCGCACAGGGGCAGAAGCAACAACAGCCAGACTAACATGCAGTCGAGACTAATACAATCAGTCCAGACTGTTTTTCTTACCAGTCCCGACTGTTTCTGTCACCTGCCCTGAAACCGCGCCGGACGCTTCTCAAGGAACGCCTGGACTCCCTCTTTGTAGTCCTCGCTGTCGAAGCATTGCGCGACCATCGCGGCGATTTTCTTGGAGTCGCGCTCGGCCGCGTCCCGGAGACCTTCCTTGATCGTCGCCTTCGCCGCCGCCATCGTGAGCGGCGCATTGCTGGCCATCCACGTCAGTACTCGCGAACGTTGGCTTCCAGCTCCGCCGGATCGACTATGCGAGTAATCAGGCCCATCCGCAGCGCCTCTTCGGCGTTGAAGATCGCGCCGAGATGGAGATCTCGCGGGCGTTGGCGGGACCGGCGATTTGCGAGAGCGAGAGCACTCCGTCGAGCGGGTAGGCCAGCCCCAGACGCGCGGCCGAAATACCGAACTTGGTGCCGCGCGCCGCGATTCTGATGTCGCACGAGAGCGCGACCTGCAATCCGCCGCCGATACAGATTCCGCCGATCATCGCGATGACCGGCTTGGGGCTATTGACCAGCGCCGAGGTGGCGTTGCCGGGAGCGGAGCGGTAAATGCGCGCCTGTTCGGCGTTGGCGCGATGACTCGGGAACTCCGAGATGTCGGCGCCCGAGATGAACGCTTCGAGCGTGGAACCGCGCATTATGATTACGCGCACGTCGGGGTCGGCGTTGAGTTCGGCGACCGCCTCGGCCATCCGCACCCAGGTTTCGTAATTGAGCGCGTTACGCCGTTCCGGACGGTTGATGGTCATCCATCCGAGAGGTGGCTCGTGCTCGACCAGTAGGGGGTTTTTGCTTTCTTTGTCGCTCATGGTGACGCCTCAGAAAAACAACTGCCAAACGTAGCGCGGTCCAGGGGAGACTTTGAGCACATTTGCGCTCGTCCTGAAAAGCCCCGCGCCGGCTGACGGCGATCGCGAAAGAAACCGGCGACGCTTCTTGCAAAGCAGAAGCTTACTCTTCACGTGAGCGAGGGTGCGTTCCAGGCGGTCGAAGGCGTTGTTGAGGTTCTCGCGCGAAGTGGCGTAGCTCAAGCGCACGTGTTCGGGTGCGCCGAAGTCGTTGCCGCCGACAACCGCGACATGGGCTTCGCTGAGCAGAAGGTCGGCGAGCGAATCGCCGTCGGTAATAGTTTTTCCGCCGAGCGTCGCGCCGATCAGCTCCGAGATATTAGGGAAAGCGTAAAACGCGCCTTGCGGGACGTTGGGCAGGCTGAACCCGGGAACCTTGCGGATGCGCTCGACCACCAGGTCACGCCGCGCATGGAACTCCGTGCGCATGGTCTGGACCTCGTCTCGGACCGGCGAGGGCTTCGACCGCGGCGAACTGCGCGATCGAGTCGGGTTGCCGCTGTTCTGGCTCTGCAGACGGCCAGGCGGCCGCGATCACTTCGCCCGGACCGGCCGCAAAGCCGACACGCCATCCGGTCATGGCGTAGGTCTTCGACAACGAATTGAAGACGATGCCCTGCTGGCGAAGCTCCGGCTCGATCTTGAGGATATGCGGTGCGGGCCCGTCGTAGACGATGTGTTCGTAGACGTCATCGGACAAGACCCAGATATTCGTCCCGACCAGTACCTTCGCCAGCGCGGCGAGGACTTCGGTCGAATAGACCGCGCCGGTCGGATTCGACGGCGAATTGATAATGATCCCGCGCGTGCGCGGCATCATTGCCTTGCGCAGGCGGTCGGGGTCGAGCAGGAAGCCGTTAGCCTCGGGACAGGCGACGAACTTGGGCTGCGCGCCGCTGAGCGCCGGCCATCGCGGAGAAGCTGACCCACGCGGGAGTGGGGATGATTATTTCGTCGCCTTCGTCAAAGAGCGTGGCGAGGATATTGGCTTCGGCCTGTTTGCCGCCGGCGGTCGCGATATCTCGGCGGGCTCGTAGTCGAGGCCGTTGTCGCGCTTGAGCTTAAGGCGGATAGCGGCCTTGAGTTCGGTGATTCCGCTAACGGCGGTGTACTTGGTTTTGCCCTCGGCGAGGGCGCGCCGGGCGGCCGCTCTTGATACGTTCGGGGGTATCGAAATCGGGTTCACCGGCGGCCAGCGGGATAATATCGACGCCGGCGGCGCGCAACTCGTTGGCGCGGGCGTCGGCGGCGAGTGTGGCGGAACCCTTCCGGGCGGCTATTATTGCGATTGAGCTTGATCATGATGGTAGCGCCGGGCCGGAGATCGCGGCGCAGGCGAAATTCTACCCGCTGTGTTACGGATGGACGAAACCGCCTTTCGAGAAGCCGCGCTTTAGCGGCGTCATGTATCTTTGCGCGGTGACATACTGAAGGTCCCGCACGGGAAACGCCGGGCGGGGTCGGGCGGCGAGTAGAAAGGTCAGTGGACTTTGAGCTTGGTGCGCAGACGGTCCATCACAATTTCGGGCACCAGCTCGGGCAGACGCTTGCCGTAGCCGGCAACTTCCTTGATCAGCCGCGAAGCGCTGAAGAAGAGCTTCGGGTTGGCGAACAGGAAGACCGTCTCGACGGTACCCTTCATCTGCTTGTTCATGTGAGCCATCTGCAGCTCGTAGTCGAAGTCGGTAACGGCGCGCAGGCTGCGAATGATCACGCGGGCGCCGATGCGCTCGGCATAGTCGACGGAGAGCCCGCTGAATTTCTCCACCCGCGCCTCGAGGTTCGAGGTCCCGGATACATTCGCGGGTCATCTCGACGCGCTCGTCAGGGCTGAAGAGGGCGGAATCCTTGTGCGGATTATAGGCGATGGCCACGATTACTTCGTCGAAGATTGCGACACTACGGCGAATGATGTCGACGTGACCGTAGTGAATCGGGTCAAAGCTGCCCGGGTAGATTGCGATCAACGGTGATTGCTCTCTGCTCTTATTCACCATGCTGGACCATCCCGCTCGGTTTCGACGGCGTTTCAGCGCCGCCGGTAAAGGGCGATGCGGTGATCGCCAAGAATTGCCTCGCTGTCAGATTCGAGCCCGGCCGCTAGCGGAGGCGGTGCCCGATGGAACTGCCGTACCACGACATATCCATCGAGAGCAATTAGATTCGACGCGATTAGTAGCGCGAGAACGTCGGAGCTGAGGTCGTTTTTGTAGGGCGCGTCAACGAAAAACGATCTCGAAAGACTCGCCGCCGGCGCCCAGTTCGGCCAGCGCATGACGGAAATCGCCTTGCAGAATGCGCGCGCGGCCGACGAGATCGAGTTCGCGCAAATTGCGTGCGATGGCGACGGCGGCGGTACGCGAGGAATCGACGAAGACCGCGGCGGCGGATCCGCGCGAAAGGGCTTCGAGGCCCAGCGAGCCGGAGCCGGCGAAGATATCGAGCACGCGCGTGCCCTCGAAATCGAGTCGCGAACCGAGACGCGAAAAGATCGAAGCGCGAACGCGGGCGGTGGCGGGACGAGTCGCGAGGCCGCGCGGCGCGACGAGTCGCCGGCCGTGCGCGTCTCCGGCGATTACGCGCAACTCGCGCCTCCACGACTGCGGTCTGTCGGCAAGAGTATCAATCGGCTAACGAATCCCCGATGCGCGCCGGCGCGGCAATTTGCCGACGCGATCGCAATGCTCGATCGAGTCTGCGCGTTCATCCGAAATATTTCCAATGACAATTGCGAAATATTCTCCATAACGACCGCGAAGTATTTCCGTAACGAACGCGGCCGCGGCGGCGAGTCGCGCCGCGCGTCGATCACCCTTAATCCAATTCTGACCAGCGTAAGCTTTCCAACGCCTGCTTAACGTCGGGAAGGAAAGTGCTCGACGCGCGCCGACCAGGATCGTGCTTATCGGCCGCCACCACGGAGAATCGCGCCGGATGCGAATCGGTCCGAGGTCGTGGACATGCACGATGACTTCGTAAGCGCGGCCGTTTTTGCCGTGCCGCCTGACGTCGTAGACGGTGACTTTCGCCGGGTTGGAGAGACCGTATCGCTCTCCCGCAATAGATTCAGAACGTCAATGTCATCAGCTTCCATGCAAAGGCTTCCTGTATAAATTCTTCCGGTCCGAGGTTCCGTGACCGGCCGCTCCGCCCGCGACCAGCATCCGTTGGACCTATCTCCGCGAGCTCACGAGGCCTCAATCGGGTCATCAGACGCTACCAAGCAGCGTAACCGAACGAGTTTAACGATGCTGCCCGCGCGCGATTCGTTCAAGGGACAAACCTCAGACTTTTCGAGGAAAAACGTCTAATTTGTCCAGGATCGAGCTTTCCCGCCTCTAACGGGCTGCCTCAGACGCGATGAAGATAGCGCAGGCCATCGTATCTTGCGAGAGATTGACAGAACTTTCATGGCAGTATTATAGACTGATTAATGCTCTTTTGACTTAACGTGACTAGATGAGAGTGGCGACGTAAGACAAAAGTTCGAGACGCGAAAGGAGGTGTGAGATGACGGCTTTTCAACTCGTGACAATCGTGGGCGGGTCAGACATTATTCGTCGGATCGATTGTCGCGCTCAGCACGCGCAACCATTGCGGTCAGTGTCTCAAGCGCATCTATTTTTGGCAGTCGCGCGCGCATTTTTTGGCCGGCGCCCGGCGCGGGTGGTTTCACACGCAGTGCGACGAGGTGAAGGCGACTGCGCCGAGCAGTCCAGAAGAGGTCGGTGTAACCCAAATCAATCACGCGCACTAAATTGGGATTCATTGAGCGCTACAACCTATCCGCGCATTCTTTCTCACTCCGTAGTTTATTTTTGCCGGTAAAGCCGTCCCGCCGGGGACGCGCGATCATCGCGAGTCAATCGAGCTTCTCTAATCGCGCCGCTTCAAGCCTTCACGACACGCTGATACCGACGACGCGCGGCCCGCATGTCACGCGATTCATTTCGTCGCTGTGCAGGTGAACTCGCCTCGGCTATAACGAATGGCGCGCAGGCGTCGGGACGCGGGATCGCGCGGGATATCCTCAGAACAATTTACGTTGCAGATTTCAAGTGTCTTAAGTTGAACGACAGTTGAACGGCGGGATGCTGGCGCGCGGGCGGAATTTGAGTTACCTATCATAAGATTTTTTCGAAGTAGCGTAATCGCATGTTGAAGGCAGGATTATCGTGGCCGAAGACTCAGCCGCCCGTGGAGCGGTCTTTTCGGCGCGCGTGCAGGAGTATCGCGAGGTGTTGGGCCATTATCCGACGCGCCGCGCCGCGATTCTGCCGACGTTATGGATTGCGCAACGCGAATTCGGCTGGATCAGCCCGGCGGTAGAGGAATATCTCGCGAGGTTGCTGGAACTCCCGGTGTCGCATGTGAGCGCGGTGGTTTCCTTCTATTCGATGTTCTATTACCGGGCGCCGGTGGGACGTTTCATCTGGAGGTTTGCAATAACCTGCCCTGCCGGTTGCGCGGCTCCCAGCGAATTATCGATTTCATTGCCAAGAAACTCGCGATTAAGCTGGGCGAAACGACCGATGACGGAATGTTCACCTTGGGCGCAGTCGAATGCGTGGCGTCGTGCGCGACCGCGCCGATGCTCCAGCTTAACCATGACCGATATTACGAAAATCTGACCGAGGACACGGTCACGCAACTGATCGACGAGCTCAGAAAACGTGGCGATTGACCTCTTAATCAGCGCAATCAAAGCGATCGTGGTGGTCCTGATGGTGCTCAACCTGTCGGGCCTGCTGCTATGGTTCGAGCGCAAGGGCAGCGCGCTGATCCAGGATCGGATCGGAGCGAATCGGGCGGCGATTTTTGGGGTCGGCCGTCGCCTCGGACTGCCGACGCCTGGGTATGATGAACACCGCTGGCCGACCCGATCAAGTTGTTCACCAAGGAAGATTTCGTACCCAACGGCGCGGACCGCTTTCTCCATAGCCTGGCGCCATTTCTGGCGCTTTTCCCGGTGCTCATCACCTTTGCGGTGGTGCCGATCGGAGACGTACTGGAAATCGGCACGCGACGAATCAACCTGGAGGCCGCCAACCCCGGCGTTTCCGCACTCTACGTGATGGCCACGCTCGGTATCGGGGTCTACGGAGTGGCGCTCGGCGGATGGGCTTCGAACAATCGCTGGGCGCTGCTCGGTGGAATCCGTGCGACCGCGCAGATGATTTCGTACGAGCTGACGATCGGGGCTCGCGATAATCGCGACGGTGGTCGCGGGCAGGTTGAATGCGCGGCAGGTGGTGCTCATCTGCAGGGCGGAGTCTGGTTCGGCTGGCTGCCGCGCTGGGAGATCCTGATTCAGCCGGTCTCATTCATTTTTCTGCTCACGGCGGGAATGGCGGAATCGAAGCGGGTGCCGTTCGACCTGCCCGGAGGGAGAGTCGGAGCTGATCGCCGGCTCTACCGAGTATTCGGGCGGCAAGCAGGCGGTCTTCATGATGACCGAGGCGATCGTCTGGTGGTCGGTCCTGATAACGACCTTTTTCGGCGGATGGCAAGTGCCGTGGCTCTACCCGAACGGTTTTCATTTTCCCGGCGGGGCGCATCTGGGGGTTTGCCGAATATCATCGTGACAATTATCGGGATCATCGCTTTCTGGCTCAAGACGGTGATTTTTTTGCTGGATCCAGATACTGATTCGCTGGACCTTGCCGCGGTATCATTACGATCAGCTGATGCGGCTCGGATGGAAAGGGCTGGTGCCGCTGGGCCTGGCCAACCTGGTCGTGACGGCGTTCGTGAGTCGTCGCGGGGGGATGAAATACCCGATGCCGCTGTGGCTGTTCATCTTTCTCAGCGGTAATACGCAGATCTGCGGCGCCTTCGGTGTGATCCTGCAGCGCAACCCGGTACATTGCCTGCTTGCGCTCGCGCTCACCCTGATCGATGTACGGGCGTACTCTCTCGTCGGCCTGGGGGCGGAAACGTTGGGGTTTCTGCAGATGATCATCTACGTCGGCGCGATTATGGTGCTGTTCCTGTTCGTTATCTGGATGATCGATCTGCAAATCGAGCCGGGCAGCCGAATGCCCATCTGGCGCTCAAGTTTTCGGATCGATCGGAGCGGGGCGGCGCTGGCCGCGGAGCTGTCGGTGTTTTTTTCATCAACGCGAAACCGGTTTCGGGCAGTCGCCACGATTGCCAGGAACTTACGGATCGGTCGAAAGCCTCGCGCGGATGCTTTCTCCGATTACCTGGTGGCGTTCAAGGTAACGTCGACCCTGTTGCTGGCGGCGGTGGCGGAGCAATTGCGCTGGCCCGCCGGCCCGCAATGATGGGAGGGCGAGCACTTACCGAACGCCGGTCGAAGGGCGAAGGCGTGGTCAGGGGAGCGAGGGAATCGGGGAGGCATCAGATGATAACGCCGATCGACTACTTCATGGGGCTGAGCTGCCGTCTATCTTTGCGATCAGAATTGCCGGGATGCTGGTGCGGCACAATGTGATCGTAATGTTCATGTCGATCGAGTTGATGCTCAATGCGGTCAATCTTGCCTTCGTGGCGCTGGGACGCCGGGTCGGGTGCGATGGACGGGCAGGTGATCGTATTCTTCGTGATGACGGTGGCGGCGGCCGAAGCTGCCGTGGGTCTGGCGATCATAATCTCGCTCTATCGCGGCCGCGAAACGCTTAACGCTGACGAACTCAACCTGTTGCGCTGGTAGACGCGCAATGACTTCAGCACTTTCCGGCACTGGGGCTAATCCTTCTGTTCCCGGCCCTGGGGGTTATCTTCAACCTCTTCTGAGGGGAATCGCGGGGGGGACGGGCGGCGTGGTGAACTTTGTCGCGAGCCGACGATGATCTTCCTGTCGGTTTCGCGGTTGCGCTATGGGGACTTGGTACAGAACTGCTCATGATGCCCGCGGGAACGGTGCTCGAGTTCACGCTGTGGCGAGTGGATTGAGGCGGGATCCTTTCATACTGATATAGCGCTGCGCTTCGACGCGTTGTCGGCCGTGATGGTCCTGGTGGTCAGCGGGGTCGGCGCGTTTATCCACGTTTACTCGATCGGCTACATGGCGCATGACGAGGACTACGCGCGCTTTTTCATGTACATGAACCTGTTCGAGTTCTCGATGCTCGTGCTGGTGCTGGCGGACGATCTCCTGCTGATGTTCGTCGGTTGGGAGGGCGTGGGTCTCTGCTCATACCTGCTGGTGGCGT
>CAWDQC010000049.1:0-5699 GCA_963804355.1 uncultured Pseudomonadota bacterium
GACGACCGTCGCGCTCAGCCCGGCGGCCTTCTGCTTCAGCGCCGCGCGCCCGCCGGCAGATCGTGATCGAGCTCCGGCATCATCGGTGCGATCTTCTCCGGATCGAAGACGATCACGTCCGCCGTCCAGCCTTCACGCAGCATCCCGCGTCCGTCAAGGCCCCAGTACGAGCGCCGGCACGAACGTCAGCATCCGGATCGCTTCTTCCAGCGTCAACGCCTGCTTCTCGCGCACCCAGTAGCTCAGCACGTGGCGTCTGGAGCGACGAGTCCATGATCTGGGAGACGTGCGCGCCCGAGTCCGAGAACGTCACGACCGACGCGGATGACGCATCATCTCGAGCACATGGTCCTGATTCTCATTGGCCAGCGGCTGCAGGAAGAACTGCTTCAGATGCTTTTCCAGTGCCAGGTCGATAATCACCTCGACCGGATCCTTGTTCTGTTCGCGCGCGCGATTTCCGCAACCGAGCGATACGGCGGAGTCGGTTTGTCCAGCAGGAAGATCCAGTTGAAATTGGCCCGGCGCGGCTCGGCTCCGACGCCCCTCTCCCGCGAACGTCTCGTGCGACCGCCTCGACCAGTTTGCGCCGAGTCTCAGGATTGCGCAGCGCGGCTTCCTGATCCGGCCAGCGGCAGCTTGCGGATATCGCGCCAAGCCGGCAACCGATCAAACGGCAAAGTGGTCTCGAAGGAGAGCAGCACGTTGAGCGAGCGGCTATGAACCTGAATGAACATGCTGCCGCCCGCCTGTGCGGTTTCGTCGGCCATCGTGAAAGAACGGACGCCAGTAGTCGGGGGCGCGGCGCGATACTGAACATGCCAAACGTGACGGGCACCCGGTGTCGACCGCCAGTGACTTCAGCCGATTGAGGTAATCGTTGACCCGCTCGGGATCGGCGCCGGTATCCTCGCCGGCGATTTCGAACACGCCCGCGCCTACATCGCCCATCACGCCGACCAATTCGCCGTACTTCGTCCAATTCGCAAGGCGGCTCGCGACCGGCTGTCCGTCGGGCGTCTGATGATTGCGGGTGCGTGAGGTAGTGAAGCCCATCGCGCCGGCGCGAATCGCATCGCGCACTTCGCGCTTCATCGCTGTAGATCGCTTCGGTGGCGCGGTCGGTGAAGGCCCGCTCGCCCATCGCATAGGTGCGCAGCGCCGAATGCCCATGATAGGCCGCGTAGTTGATACCCTTGGGCGTTTGTCGACGGCGTCGAGGTACTGCGGATAGGTTTCCCACGACCATTTGATGCCGGCTTCCATGGCTTCGGGCGAGATATCCTCGGCGCGCTCGAGATTACGCATCACCATGAGCTTGTCTTTTTCGGCGCAAGGGGCGAGTGAGAATCCGCAATTGCCCATCACGACCGAGGTGATGCCATGCCAGCACGAGCAGGTACCGAGGGGATCCCAGAAGACCTGCGCATCCATATGGGTATGGGCGTCGATAAGGCCGGGGGAAACGATTTGGCCTTCGGCGTCGATGGTCTCCTTGGCGGTTTCGCGGATTTTGCCAATCTTCGCGATTTTGCCGCCACTAATGCCGACATCACCACGGAATCTGGGCATTCCGGAGCCATCGACAATCGTGCCGTCACGAATGATGAGATCGTAGCTCATTATTCCTCCTAATTTTGGCGGGGCGTCGAGGAGGATGAATGATAGAGGCCCGCGATGTCGCCTCCCAGCCGTTCCGCTGCCTGCGAGAGTACAACTCCGGTCACCTCCGTTATTTCAAAAGCGCTGCCAATCGGCAAGGGCATCCTGCTGGTATGCGAGTCCGGCGTAGCGGCCGCGCGAGGCGAAACGGCGCGTTTTATCGCAACAAGCCGAGGTGAATCGCCACTAACAGCGCGGCAAGAGCGAGGGCGAAGACCATCCCGACGATGGCATGGAGGCGCTTCATGGCGTCTATATTGCCCCTAACGAGAGCGATGTGCGATAAGCCGCCCCTCCAGAGAGCGACAATGGACGGTTCGGGGGAATGCATTGCCGCGATTGCGCTTGGGCGAAAGAAAACGGGCGCGAGGGGGAACTCGCGCCCGTTGGGATAAACCCGTACGGCGGATCTTATTGAGCCAGAGGTCCGCGCAGCAGCTGCCCGGCCAATGCGCCGGTATGCTCGTTATTGCGCAAAAAGACCTGGCCGTTGACGATCGTGGATTTGACCCCGGTCGCCTTCTGCTTCAGACGACGCGCGCCGCCCGGCAGGTCGTATTCCAGGGTCGGCATCTGCGGAGCGACGGTGGCCGGATCAAAAATGACCACATCCGCGTGATTGCCTTCGCGCAGCAGGCCGCGGCCGGTCAGGCCCCAGAACGACGCGAGGTCGAAGGTAATCTTGCGAATCGCCTGTTCGAGCGTGAGCGCCTGGCGTTCGCGCACCCAGTAACCCAACAGATGCGTCTGGATCGATGAATCCATGATCTGGGAGACGTGCGCGCCCGAGTCGGAGAAGGTCACGACCGATCGCGGATGACGCATCATCGCGAGCACGATGTCCTGGTCTTCGTTGACGATCGGCTGGATGAAGAACTGTTTCAGATGCTTTTCCAGCGCCAGATCGATAATCACGTCCAACGGATCCTTGTTGGTCTCTTTCGCGATCTCGGCGATCGAGCGATATGGCGGGATCGGCTTGTCGAGTACGAAGAAATAGTCGTAGTCGGGCTTGCGAGCTTCGGCGCCGACCGCATGCGAAGGACGACTCATGTGTTCGCGAGCAGCCGCGACGAGCTTGGCGCGCATCTCGGGATTCCTCAGCGCAGCTTCCTGTTCCGCCAGCGGCAGCTTGCGGATATCGCTCCAGACGGGGGCCTTGTCGAACGGCGTGGTGCTTTCGAAGGAGAGCAGTGTGCTGATCCAGCGGCTGGTTCCCTGAACCAGCATCTTGCCGCCGGCGGCGACGGTGTCATCGGCCAATTCGAAAAGCGGACGCCAGAAATGCGGCGCACGACGCGAGTAGACGCCGCCGAAAGTGGTCGGCACGCCGGTTTCGAGAGCGAGCGCCTTGAGGCGGCCGAGGAAGTCGCGCATCACTTCGGGGTCGCGATCCATGTCCTCTTGCGCGATCTCGAAAACCCCGGCGCGCAAGTCGCCCAGGACGCCGACGAGTTCGCGAACTTCGTCCCATTTAGCGAGCCGGCTGGCGACGGGCCCGTTGTCCGGAGTCTGATGGTTCTTCGTGCGGGAGGTACTGAAACCGGCGGCGCCCGCTTGAAGCGCCTGGCGCAGTTCGCGTTTCATCGCCTGCAAATCTTCGGCGCTGGCTTCGTCGGTGAACGCCTTTTCGCCCATGACGAAGGTGCGCAACGCGGAATGCCCGACGTAGGCGGCGTAGTTGATACCTTTGGGCAGCTTATCGACGGCGTCGAGATACTGCGGGAAGTCCTTCCAGGACCATTTGATGCCGGCTTCCATCGCGGCCGGCGAAATGTCCTCGGCGCGTTCGAGATTGCGGATCACGAGCAGCTTGTCTTTCTCCGCGCACGGCGCGAGCGAGAAGCCGCAATTGCCCATCACGACCGAAGTGACGCCATGCCAGCACGAACAGGTCCCGAGCGCATCCCAGAAGACTTGCGCGTCCATGTGGGTGTGACCGTCAACGAATCCCGGTGACACAACGTGCCCTTCGGCGTCGATCGTCTCGTCGGCGGAACCGCTAACCTTGCCGATCGTCGCGATACGGCCGTCGACGATTCCCACGTCGGCTCGATAACGAGGCAAGCCTGAACCGTCGACGACGGTCCCATTGCGAATGATTATGTCGTACTGCATTTTTTTGTGATCCTCCAGCCGGGGGGTCGCCGAGAATGAGGCTCCGAGGCCTACCGCGCCGTTGCCTCCCCGCTACTATCGGTTACTTATCGTCAAACAGCCGTTCGGATCCTCAAGGTATCCTTATACTTGTTAGTAGTCCCCTTTGCGCTGATGATCAACGCGGAAGCACCGCAATCGAATGGTTGCGGCGAGTTTTCCGCGACTTATCGCCCAGCCGAATAAGTCAGGATTCTTCGATGCGCAGGCGAGTCAGTTTCAGCGTTTTGATCTGCCATTTCCCGTCGGTTTTCTCGAAAGTCTCGTGGTAATGGCCCCATCCGTGCAGAGTCTTGCGGCGTGATCCCTCGGGCCACCAGATGAGGTCTTCCATCGCGAAGATTCCGCGCGCACTGGTTGGCGAGAGCACCTCGACCTCGGCCATATGGCCGTGATGCACCGCAGATCGCGGGACCGACGACCTTGCGCACGAAGGCCACGATATTCGCGGCGCCGGAAGCCGTCCATTCCTTGGGGTCGCCCTCCGATGAGTAATCCGCGGTCGCATCCGGCGCGAATACCGCCTCGAATGCCGCCCAGTCCTTGGTATCCATGCAGCGGAAGTAGCGCGCCTTAACCTGCCTGATTTCCTCGAGCGCGATCAGCCGTTCAATATCTGTCATCTTCAACTCTCCCAATAATCGAATCGCATCGGCGTCAGTTACGGGTTCCTTCGATCACGCTGAACCCGGTTTGAGTCGGGACGATTCTCGTCAGCTTGAACCCGGCGGCGGCATAAAGCGAACGGAACTCGGCCTCGGATCGCACGCGGCCGCCCGTGCTCACCAACATGTTGACGTCGATGTTCACGGCGCCACGACTCTGGGGCGATTCGTCGATTCGCGGCGGGCAGACTCCTTCGACGATCAGCAGCCTGCCTTTGGGATCCATCGCGCGCCGGCAATTACTGAGAATCTCGGTCGCGCGATCGTCGTTCCAGTCATGGATTACATGTTTCAGGATGTAAGAGTCGCCGCCGGCCGGCACTTCCTTGAAGAAGTCTCCACCGATCGCCTGACAACGATCGGCGAGCCCGCTTTCCTCGATCATTTTTTTCGCGCGCGCGGCCGTCGCCGGTGAATCGTAAATGATCCCATGCAAAGACGGGTTCGCCTTGAGAATGCCGGTGAGCAAAGTGCCGTTGCCGCCGCCGACATCAATCAGCGTGCGGATAGTCGTAAAATCATATTCGGCGGCGACGGCGATCGCGACGCGTCGAGTAATGTCCGCCATCGCCGCATCGAAGGTCACTTCCAATTCCGGCGTTCGCAGCAAATCGCTGAACGGATCGATAACGCCTCTCAGGCGAAAAGCCGGCTCTCCGGTGCGAACGCAGTATTCGAGATTCTTCCAGTTTTCTTCGAGTCGCTCACCGCCGAAAAGCATGACCAGCGCGTGCGACGAATCGGGTATCCCGGTGCGCAAACATTGTCCGACGGGCGTCAAGGAAAAATTGCCGTTCTCGCCTTCCGTGAAGACCCCGACGCTCGCCAGCAGGCGCAGTACGCGATTGAGCGCCGGACCGTTGGTTCCGGTGGCTTTGGCGATTTCCTCGAATGGCCGCGGTCCGTCCTTGAGGAGGTCGGCGATCCGAGTTTGCCGCGAGATACAACGCCCGCGAAATAAAGTGGCCAGTCGCCAGTTGCTGGAGGATCGCGGAAGGCGGTGGCGACGCTGCCGCCCCTCACGTTGTCCGCTGACGGCTTCCCGTTTGCCATCGTGCTATTCCCCCTGACGTAATGACGAATGATTCGAACCGGCAGCCGCGCAAGCTCTCCTCAGTGTCCCTTCACGTCCTCGATCAACGCGCAGATGCCGCTCTAGCTAATAGCCATTCGGTACGATCCGAGCAGGGCCTGCCACCATTCGCCGTGGCGTTG
>CAWDQC010000050.1:0-9256 GCA_963804355.1 uncultured Pseudomonadota bacterium
AAGGCAGGGTGATGAGCTGGACTTTCTGCTCCGCTGGATGACGCCGCCACGGCGTTGGGATTATACGCCGAGAACTCCGATGCCCCGAAACTACCCAGACGTAACCGTATATGTGGAACGCTCCGCGTGCGCGTCGTCGGCCATATCAACTGGTGCCGCGTCCTGACTTCCGAGGGACGGTTCACCCTGCGGTCGGGCAGCCCCTCCTCTTGCCGCCACTTTCGGCCGCACCCGTTGCCGCCGAGGTCCGTCGCCTCGGGTGGGAGCCGGATCACGCCGGCAGTCGGAGTGGAACGAGGCCTGCTCGCTCGTCCTTCATCTGGGGTTGGCAGGACGCACTTCATTGGCAACCAGCCGCCGCCGACCTGCAGCAGCCAGAACTCGCTTGCAACCTTCGGACGTTCGATGTCAGCCGTGTTTCACCCTTACCAAGCAGGCACGCAGCGACACGCCGCCCTCCACGTGGTCTCGATGGCCGGAAGGAGGCTGCGCTCCACTAGATGTCTGCGGTTCTCGGGCCGGCTCGAAATAAGATCTCCAGGCGTTCAGCACGGCCTGCCGATCTTCCAACCATACCCTCAGACACACTCTTACAGGACCCGCGCATCCTCGAGGCAGTTATCAGCAATGCCTACTCGACGAAGTCCTGCCGCCGGCACCGGCCCAACTCTCGCCCATCGCGATGACACAAAGCTTCACTCTGCACAGAAATCCAGCAGCTTCATCTCCGGTTGCACGCGCAGAGACTCCTTGATCGAATGGAACAGGAGCCAGTTGCTAACTACACCGACGGCCACGGCGCCTTTACCCGAGAGACTGACGGCTTTCCATCTGCCTTGAAATGGCCGTCCACGGCCGCTACAGGTCGACCCTGCCCCGCCGTCCGACCAAGGTCCAGCGCATCCCGCCGCGCGGCCAACGAGACCAACCTTGCTGCCCTCGATGCCAGACCAGCAGCCGCCTGCCTGCTGGCCAATCGTGCGCTGTCGCGTCTTGCTTCACGAGGGCTCGGCCGCCGCACCCTCGACGAAGCTCGGAGCCCCGGGACAGCGCCGGGTGAGGAATCGTTGTTTATGGAGGATTACTCCAAGCAGTTTTATTCTCTACCAGTTTGTTCATTCTCGCCCTCCTCCTCATTTCAAGTCCAAGATATTTGATGGTTTCTTCAGCATCATAGGCATTCGAATAGTTCAGAGGGCTTACCCCTTGTACATCTTGATTTAAGACATCACCTGCATATTTGTGTATCCAGAATATGGTCTCTCCCGGAGTTGTCGAACCCGAGAGGTCTGTAAGAAGCACGAGAAACGCGGTGTTTGCCGCCGCCGAAAGGCCATTTTCTAGGTTCAGTGCGTTGGTCGAGTTGTAGGTGCTGCTGGTATTTGCGGAGGCTGGTCTTATAGTCAGTTTCCACCGTCGCTGACAATGCGATCGTCGTGGCCGGTCTGCTCCGTTTACTTTGAGCAGCCAATCAGCGGAAGAGTCCAAAGTTTCACTCCTCGAGGTATGGCAGTTTCCTTTGAAAAAGGAGGAACAAGGACTGTCTCCTCCGGGCTCTTGGCGTTGCCGAGTCCCCGCCACGAAGATCCCTGTTGTTGGTAGGGTGTTGGACGGACTTGTCGACGCCGTCGGCGTGATGACGAGGCCCCGCGCTCGTGGCTATCATCGGTCTTGCCTTGCGGCGGGTGTTCGTCCCCCTCTCAAGGAATACCTTGTGTCGGATTGTTAGTCTATGGGTCGGCAAATTTTCTGCGAGCATCGCGACAAAAATCAGGCCCGCACGAATTTTAAATCGAGGCCTGTATGCGCCCGCAACCCGCCTCCATCTACCACGGACTGATCGGTAACTGGGGCGGCGGAGAGACACCGACGGAACCTACCATTTAGGTTTTACTTAATCGCTGTATGTCGATCGGTGCGCTTCTTTACGAAGAATCGGAAGAAATTTCTATTGGGCCTTCATCGCACATGTCCGCGACAACAGAGATGGGACTCCTTCAACACGAAAGCTACGATCGAAGTTGTTGCGGCAAACGATGTCACTGCCACCTCAACCGAAGGCCGTAACACTTTGCGCCGTGTTAGATGAGGCTGTCGCAGCCCTTCTGCTGACGACGGAACTTATGTCGCCGTCCACTGGCCACGCGCACCGATGGCGTTCCGTGCGACGAATGCTGTGGCGCGCGTAGGATTTGTTGCCGGCTCTTCGGTGGGTTTTAGGGCTTTAGATTCGGCCGTGGTGTTCCTTGGAGATGCGCTAAAGACTGATCCGTTTCCGCTCTGAAAGTGAGCCAGCCGACTATAGACTCCAGCAGGCATAGAGCCATTGAAGCCTCAGACAGAAGCAGGCGACCTCATAGGGTTTCATCGGGCCCATGCGCAGAGTCATGTGAGGCTCACATCGAAGAGGATTCGCTCCTCTGACGAATCACTTGCCTTGTACGACAGGCCGGAAGAAAAATCTTGAGATGGAACTATCTCGAACGGGTTGGCGGAGCGATTCTTAGAGCGTCATCTCGTAATCGGAAGACCCACGCCGCAGCCCTTCGAAGCTCGGACGGTTCGAGAAGACCCTGTTAATTCGCGGGGACTAGCGGCAGCGTAACGATGAGGTTCAAACCCCATCCATCTTCGACTTTTGCCTGAATCTGACCACCGTCGGCCTGGACCAGCGCGTGAGCGATATGACGGCCCAGCGCTGACGAGCGCGCGCCATCTACCGCGAGGTTGGGACGAGAGAAGACCTGCTCGATCTCGTTCGGCGTCGCCGCTGGTCCGGTGTCGCTAACCTCTATTCGGACCCATTGGCCGCGTTGCGTCGTCCGTAGGCGTACCTCGCCGGTCGGCGTCCGCCGGATGGCGCTGGTCAGCAGGTTGGCGATGATGCGTTCGAGATGAAGTGGATCGAGACTTGCCTTCGGTAGGCCGCCTAGCTCGAGCCGCAACTTCAGGCCCTTGAGCCGCGCTTCGATTCCACAATGATCCGCGGTCTCTAAGACCACCGAATTCGGATCGATGACGCGTGCGTTCGGCGTAGTCGCTGCTCTTCGAGTAAATAGAGGTATAGAACGTTCTTGACGAGCAAATCCATCGAGGTGGTCGTTGACCACACGCGGGCAAGCAGATTGTTGCGTTCCTTCTCGTTGAGTTCATCCTCGACGAGCAAGGTCACGAGTCCGACCAGCGTCGCGAGCGGATTGCGGATATCGTGCGTCATCGTCGCAATCTGTGTCTCGCGGAAGGCGGCTGCCTCAGCCAACTGGATCAGCTGTCCCTTGAGCTTGAGCCGGTAACGATCGTGAAATACCGCAGTGAACTGCGAAAGGGTCAGCGCCGCCACCATCCCCAACAACCGGTGCGTCTCAAACGGACGTCCGACCGGGGCGACCGCCTCCGAAATCACGTATAGAAAGAAACAGGCGACGATCAGCGCCAATTGCCATCGCCATCCCCAGATGACGAAAGCAGCCGTCGCGAACAGACACAATACGATTGTGATGTAACGGGTGTCGGCTTCATGCGTGATCGCGCTGATGCGGACCATCAGCATGATCATCGTGATGCAGCATAGCAGCGACCACAGCCGCCAATGCGCCCGGAAGCCGGGCAGCCAGGTCATTCCAAAGAACGACAGTACGACCGCCAGCGCGATCCAATGGTAGGGCGAAACCAGCAGTCCCGATCGAGGGCGCACCGCGCCGCGCGTCAACCGCTATATAGGCGAGGAGAAACAGGATGCCGACGGGGCCGGACTTCTTGAGTATATCGATGGCTTCGGCGTTGTCGTCGAAATCCTCGACCACCTGGCGCGCCGTTACCGCGGCCGGCCGAATCTGCGACGCTACCGCGACTTTCCCGTTAGCCGCCGTCGTCGCCCCGTCTCGCGCTGAAGCTATTGCCCCCACCAGTCTAATGCCTATCTGCCCACGTCAACGGTCGCAAGTGCCCCGTTCATAGCGTCAACCGCAAAATCCAGTTCGTCATCCGAGATCGTCAAGGGTGGAGCGAGCCGCACCACGCGGTCGGCGTTGAGAGTCCAGTTGATGACGACGCCGCGCGCGATGGTTTCCGCGACGAATCGATGCGCCTTCGCAGCTTCCTTGAACTCGATGCCGACGAGCAGTCCGATGCCACGAACTTCGGCAATTTCCTTTCCGACTAAACTCTGCAAGCGAGCACGTAACTGGTTTCCGCTCGTTTGGGCGCGTTCCCACAAGCGGTGCTCGACAATGAATTCGATGGCGGCCAAGCCGGCAGCGCAAGAAAGCGGATGCCCCCCGAAGGTCGTTATGTGACCGAGCGGCGGATTGCGCGAAAGGATGCCGATCAGAGTCTCATTTCCGCAGAACGCTCCCAGCGGCAGTCCGCCACCGAGCGCCTTGGCCAGCACCATCATGTCGGGAATCACGCCGAAGTGTTCGAAGCCGAAGAGGCGGCCAGTACGTCCGAAACCAGTCAAAACTTCGTCAAAAATCAAGATAGCGCCAGTCTCGGTGCATCGACTGCGCAACGCCCGCATAAAATCCATGCTCGGAAGTCTAACTCCACCCTCCGCCTGGACCGGCTTCTATAACCACCGCCGCAACCTGCCCGTCTATCCGGGTAAGCGCGCGTTCATCGCCATACGGCAGATGCCGGACTGGTCCAGGAAGCTGACCGAAGGGCGATCGAAACGCGTCGTTCCCCGCTAACCCAAGAGCCCCCATCGTATCACCATGGTAGGCGCCATCGAAGGCCACAAAATCGCTTCTTCCAGTGCTCTTGCCGGCGGTTTAAGCGCACCTTCGATGGCTTCGGCCCCGCTGTTGGTCGAATAGATCCGGTCGAGGCCGGGCGGTAGTAGCTGGGCGAGGCGTGCGGCGATCTTCGCCTGAACTTCGATTACGTACTCGCCATACACCATCACATGGAGATGGCGACGCATCTGCCGCTCGATTGCGGCGATTACCGCGGGATGACCATGGCCGAGCGCCAGACTCCGATTCCGGCGATGAGGTCGAGATAGCGCCGGCCATCGGTCGTGTAGAGCCAGGAGCCCTCGGCGCGTTCGATTTCGAGGCCGAGCAGCGATTCCGAGGTTTGCGCCAGGTGACGCAGAAAATTGTCGCGCGCTTCACTCATCTTAATTGATGAAACTGCGAAGGAAGGCTCCGCCCCCATGCGGCCATTCGATCGGTGGGGATTGCATCGTGCCGGCGTCGCAGACGTACGAGGCCCCGAACATTTCGACGAGGCTGCGGACATCTCCGTTCAGCGACGACGAACCGGCGATTGCGCAGGCCTCGAGGCGGCCGCGCGCTGGTTCGACTCGCCGCGCCAAATCGTCGAGATCCGCGAAGGGTGAGACTCGGACCGTACGGAATCCCGGGGAGTCGACGAACGCGGAAGTGCGATCGAAGATTACGGTCCATCCGAGGTTGAGCCTTCCCACATGCGGACTTGCCTCCCGCCCAGCCCCTGCCATCGAGCGGTCTCTCGCACGCGCCGTATCGCGGCCGCGTCCTCGAGCCGTAACTTCGTCGTCGGCGGCAGCTCACGCGCGAGACCGTCGAGTGCGGCGGCCAATTTTTCGGCGAACGCCAACGCGTACGAGCCGTCGGGTCATGGATGAAAATGTGATGGGGTGACAGGCAGCCGCGTTGCTCGAAGAGGACGATGTCGCGGGCAAGCAGTCTCTCCGGCGCGCGGTCTTCGCCACTCGAGCCCCCATCGCTCATCACGATGGCGCAGCTTACGCGATCGCCGAATCCGGAGAGGTCATTCCCCCGCCCGGAATTATCCGCGTCGCGATCGCCGGGACGATCGAGAGCTTGCAATGGTTGCGTCATCGCCGAAGACGGCGATGCGATCGCAGCATTCGCGCATGGCCGAGGTCGAGATCGATTTGCTGACGTCCCCAATCGAAAACGGCGAGCCGATGGGCAAGGTCGCCGTCGGCGCGCGCGACAGCTTCGGCCAGTTCCCGAAAGAAGAACGGTTCCGCCGTCGCGGATTTGATCATCACCGAGCATCCGCGAGCAACGCGATCACTACTTCATGAAGGCCGCCGCCGGCGATATTACCGGGCATCACAAAGCCGACGAGTTCGCGACGCGTCTTGAGTTTCCGCGCAAAATCCTCGAGATGGGCGCCGTCTAAAAATGGTGCGAGCAATCCCTGGAGCGACGCCGCGATCAGCTGCGGTGAAAATCCCGAACCTTCAGCTATTCGTGTGATAGATGACGAGTCGTTAACTAACTCCGTGGCCGCCCGCGCCATGATCGCCGCTATCCTGGCCGACGGTATCGAGGTTTCGATAGCCGCGCGCAACGTGCTTGCCGTTCGCCGAAGGTCATGCGGACGTAAGGCGCTCGACGAGGCCGAAGCGTGCATGCCGCTGCGTTCGCCGCGATCTATCCTGTCTTCGGCCGCGACTTGTTTCATGCGATGGGCCGATTCGCGGCAAGGGCATGTTCGCGCGACGCATACTCTTCGATCGCAAGGGCGCATCCGCGCGGGTCGCCGGATACGCGTCCGACAATCGCGACCCCGTCGCCGCTGACGATGCCGAGGTCTTCGGTCATCAAGGCAGAGACCGCGCCGACGTTGGCCAAATCGAAAAACGCGAGCAGTCCGATTTCGCCGTCTGGAACCGGCGAGAGCGTGACTGGGTCGAGGGCGCTGGCGCGCAGCCAGGGCGGTGCGAGTTTAACTCTCTTGCCCGCCGCCGCGCTGTGACTCGAGTTGAATCGGGTCGCGTCGTAAAGCTGCGGCGCGTCTCGGTCATTCCGTATTCGTTGATCACCAGATGGGTCGCGATGCCGAGTTTGCACGTCGCCAGTTCGGCAACTTGGGCGGCGTCGAGTGGCACCGCCTGGCCTTTCGCGCCGCCGGTATCCATCAGGCGCGAATCCAGCAGCAACACGAGCGTCATCCGGTCCGTGTCCATCGCCGCGAACAAGGTGGCGAACGAAGCCGTGGTGCCCAGAATCGACACCGGCGTTGCACGAAGCGTGTTCTCGCGCAAAAATTGGATCGCAGCGACCGCGTCCACCGCCTGCGGTGTCGCCGCGCACATCGCGACCCCGTTACCAAATTCCTCTGAGCACCAGCTGATCATCTGGAGAGAGCGAGGATTCGCGCATCCGATCCGCCGTCGGATGAAGCGAGAGCATTGCCGTGCGGGCGCTGTCGGGAAAGAGCATCCGCCGCAGATGGTTCAAGGCCGAAGCGCGATAGACCTCGGGACGTGGCACGAGATGACGGCCGCGTTCGCTCTTGCCGATAGTGGTGCCGCTGGTGAAAAACATCCGTGACGCGGACGAAGGGGGCTCGTTGCGGTTTTCTATCGACGCGTATTTGAAGGCAACCGTGCTGACCGGCGGTATTTCCGCCAGCTTTTCGCACAGTCCGAGGAGTTATCCAAGAGACTCGTGCAATGAGCATGATAAGGCGACACATAGCTAAATTGATAGTCAAAAATATCGAGCGCGAGAGGCTCGAACGCCGCCGGATCGGGCGTGTCGATAAATCCCAGGACCTTTTGGTAAATGGACGTCACAGAAGCGCTATTGGGCCTGATCGAGCTTTGATGATTGCACCCGGTAATGGTCGGGTTCAACGTGCCTCCCTCGATGGCTTTGGGATGAGGTCGGACACTGGGCGACCGCTATTCAATCAGTCTTAACATTCTGATAAAACCCTTGTCGCTTGTTTGTGGCTTCGCCTCGGAGGGGCGGACCGGATCGAAAAAGTTCATTGTTGGCGTGGTGGTTCGGTTTGTGATCAGTCTCGGAGTAGGTTTCGCGGCGCCCGGCGTCAATCATAATGGTCTCTTCTGGAATCATCTAAACGGTTCAGCCAAAAGCGGTTACATAAATGGGTACGGCGACGCGATGCAGGTGAGCACCGGCAAACTGGATAGCCTGACCTTCGCGGCGGCGCTTTTCCATTGGAAGGGTGCGGACAAGATCATCGAGCAGATTGTCGCGTGAGCTGTCGATCTCGGATGTGGGCACGGACGACGCGGTAAAGAGCTAGAGCGCACTTTACTCCAATCCGAAGTATGGCGATCTGGACCTGGCGCAGGCGATCGCAACTCCTCGCCCCGCACGATCAGAACCTGCCTGCGGCAGCGACCGAGGCGCAGCCGGCAAAGACTAACTATCGATTTAAAATTTCGATTCCCGAATCCGGGCAGTCGTATCGAACGGCACCCCCTTTTTTGTTTCAAGGGCTTTAGCGGTCGACGCGCGGCAGCCACGCGCAGCCTCGAGTCAAGCATTGACGGCGAGGGCGCGATGCGAGGAGCCTTAACGAAACGAACAGGAGCTTTGCGATGATCGATGTCTACTATTGGCCAACGCCCAACGGAAAAAAGTTACGATCTTTCTCGAGGAGGCCGGACTCCCGTACAAGGTCGTCCCGATTAATATCCGCAAGGGCGAGCAATTCGAAGCCGCGTTCCTGAAAATCAGCCCCAACAATCGCATGCCGGCAATCGTCGATCAGGACGGGCCGGGCAGGAAACCCTATTCGGTATTCGAGTCGGCGCGATCCTGCTTTATCTCGCGGAGAAAACCGGCAAGTTCATGCCGAGCGAAATCCGCGAGATAAAGCAGGATCGCGCCCGACTCGAATACCGAATAGGGTTTCCCGCCCGGCCCGTCCTGATCGACGATTGGCCGTCGATTGTTGGGGCTGATTTCAGGAACACAGCTTCGAATTGCTCGCCCTTGCGGATATTGTAATTTTCGGACGACCTTGTACGGGAGTCCGGCCTCCTCGAGAAAGATCGTAACTTTTTTTCCGTTGGGCGTTGGCCAATAGTAGACATCGATCATCGCAAAGCTCCTGTTGGTTTCGTTAAGGCTCCTCGCATCGCGCCCTCGCCGTCAATGCTTGACTCGAGGCTGCGCGTGGCTGCCGCGCGTCGACCGCTAAAGCCCTCGAAACAAAAAAGGGCGGGCACGCGCAGCCTCGAGTCAAGCATTGACGGCGAGGGCGCGATGCGAGGAGCCTTAACGAAACGAACAGGAGCTTTGCGATGATCGATGTCTACTATTGGCCAACGCCCAACGGAAAAAAAGTTACGATCTTTCTCGAGGAGGCCGGACTCCCGTACGAGGTCGTGCCGATTAATATCCGCAAGGGCGAGCAATTCAAGCCGCGTTCCTGAAAATCAGCCCCAACAATCGCATGCCGGCAATCGTTGATCAGGACGGGCCGGCATGCGATTGTTGGGGCCTATTTTAGGGAACACATTGTTGGCCTTAGG
>CAWDQC010000051.1:0-77382 GCA_963804355.1 uncultured Pseudomonadota bacterium
GGGAAGCGGCGCACGTGCGAATCGCCACGCGATTCGAAAATTTCTTCCCATCGCAACATCCCGACACTCTGCTCTACCGGAAGTATCAGATTCAATACGGCGGTGCGCAGTCGCTGATCATGATGGTGCGAGTGAAGCACGGCGACATCTTCAACTACAACGTACTGAAGAAAATCCAGGACATCACCCACGACGTTAATATTCTACCCGGCGTCGATCATAACGAAGTCTTTTCGCTGGCGTCTTACCGCGTCACCTTTGCGAAGGCGGTGCCGGGAGCGATCGTCACTACGACGTTCATGTATCCCAACGTTCCTAAAACGGACAAGGAACTCAACGATCTCCGGGAGAATGTGAATGTTCATCGCGAAGTCGTCGCGGGCCTGGTCACTTACGACAACAAGGGCGCGTTAATTACCGCCGACTTCAATGATCGCGGCCTCGACTACAAACTGCTGTTCGACGATATCCAGAACATCATCCACAAATACTCGGACGCGAATACCGAGATATACGTAGCGGGGCAGCCGGTAATCTCCGGATGGGGTTATTACTATTTGCCGCGGATCCGGCTGATATTCCTCGCTTCAATCGTCCTGATGCTGACGATCCTGTACCTGAGCCTCGGCCAGCGCAGCAGTTGGTGGGCGCCGATTGTGACCGGTACATTTTCCGCGATTTGGGGTCTCGGGTTCGTCAGTCTGATGGGCTACGACTTCGACCCCGTGATGCTGGTGATCCCGTTCGTCCTGACTGCTCGCGACTTGAGCCACGGTATCCAGTGGCAGGGCCGTTATTACAATGAGCTTGACCGGCTGGATGACAAGTTGCTCGCCTGCGTGACAACGACCGATGTGATGTTGCCGCCGGGTCTGCTTTCGATCATCGCCGATATCGCCGGGATCATTTTCATCTCGCTTGGCGGAATACCAGTTCTCAAGGAGATCGGGTTTGGCGGCGCGGTATGGCTCGCCGGCAGCTTGACGATGGTGTTCGTGTTCCAGCCGATCTTCATGAGTTATCTGCCCACTCCTCGTATCCGCGAACGTAGTTGGCTGCCAAAGCGAGACGCGACGCACGGAGGAATCCTGTCGCCGCTGACGAATTGGCTGGTACGTGTCCCAGTTACGCCGGGGATACTGCGCAGCGCTTTGCTGATCGGCGGGCGCCGCCTTCATTCTTTGGGGAGTCGTGTCGGGTGAACGTGCGCGAATCGGTTATGAGACGCCGGGCACACCGCTGTACAAGCCGAACGCCGAGGTCAACCAGGACATTGCGGAGATCGCGAAGTTCACTCCGACCGATGAAGGATGGATTGTACTGAGCACGCCGGATTATCCGGATGCCGCAGTCTGGAATCGCGCCTAACGTGCTGCGAATGACCGACGACCTCAGGGTATATCTAATGAATCGCGGCGACGTGACGGCGGTGGTATCCTTCGCGGGTCTCGCGATCGGACCGCTGGACGAGATTTTCCGCAACGGGTTTCCCAAGTTTCGCAGCATGCCGAGTAGCCAGGTGCCGTCGGCGTTTCAAAAGGGGATGTCGACCGGAGTCGAACTCGGCGGCAACCTCTGGTACCTCTTCCTCGCCGGCACCGCGCCGGGGAGATGGAGCGCTTCTATGCGCATCCGCCGCATGTCACCAGCGCGTGTATTCGCGTGCTCCTTGCGGACCACACCTACGGGCGGCTGAATAGACTGCGCGACGACATCAAAAAATTCGTGGCGGAACGCGTCGCCACCGATCCGGATTTGAACAAGGTGCAAGTGAGTTATCTCGGAGGGTCGGCCGGATTGTTCCTCGGCGCGAACGACGTGCTGAAGGATTTGGATTTCCTCAACATCACATTCGTATTAGCCATCATATACTTGTGTTGCGCAGTTGCGTTCCGATCCCCGGTGGCAGGCGCGCTCTTTATCGTCTCGTGTGTGATGGCGAATTTCGGAGCGTTCGTTTATATGAACGCACGTGATATCGGCCTGACGATTGACACGATTCCGGTCATTTCGCTCGGCATCGGGCTCGGCGTCGACTACGGAATCTACACAGTCGCCCGAATTCGTGACGAAGTCTCGCGCGGCGCTACTATCGAGGACGGGGTCACCACCGCATTAAGAACCACCGGCGGTGCGGTATTCAGCACGTTCGCAGTTATGGTCGGCGGAATCCTGCCCTGGGTGTTCTCGCCGCTGCTGTTCCACAATGAGATGAGCGTTCTGCTTATTTTCTTGATGGGGACGAACATGATCGCGGGCGTGCTGATCCTTCCATCGTACATTGCGTGGCGGCGACCGCGCTTTATCACGCGTTATATGCCGGCGGCGACAGCGCAGGCGCGCGCGGCGGTCTAATCGCCAGAACGTCGGGCTGGCAGGACGATCCAGCCGCCCGACCGCATCGAGGGTTGGCTACCGAAGCATGAGGCGAAGTCGCGATCGATTTGTTACTTGCCGCCGCCGATGTATTATCCGCGCGAGAGGAGAATCTATGAACCAACGGCTTGGCTTCGGCGCCTTTCTGGCGCCTCATCATCCGATCGGCGAGCATCCTACTCTTCAATTGCAACGCGACCTCGAGCTTGCCGAGGCCTTGGATGAGTTGCACTACGACGAATTCTGGGTCGGCGAGCATCATTCGGCTGGCTGGGAGACGATTGCCTCGCCAGAGCTCTTCCTGGCAGCGGCGGCGGAGCGTACCAAGCGAATAAAACTCGGAACCGGCGTCGTGTCGATTCCGTATCATCATCCGTTCCACACGGCACAGCGGATCGTTCAGCTCGACCATCAGAGTCATGGCCGTGCGATGCTGGGAGTCGGCCCAGGCGCGCTTCCGTCGGACGCCGTGATGCTGGGGATCGATCCGATGACACAGCGCGATCGGATGGACGAAGGACTCGGGGTGATCTTGCGCCTGTTGAACGAGGAAGAGCCGATCACGGTCAAGGGTTCCTGGTTCGAGCTGAATCAGGCGGCACTGCACATTCGTCCGTTGCAGGAGCAGATTCCGATCGCGGTCGCATCCACTATCTCACCGGCGGGGATGAAGACCGCGGGAAAATATGGGGTCGGCGTACTCTCGATCGCGTCATATTCGGAAGAAGGCCTCGTGGCATTGCCGACTCAATGGGGCTTTGGCGAAACCTCCGCGCGAGAACACGGTCAACAACTCGACCGCGCAAACTGGCGCATCGTAATTCCGATCTATCTTTCGGACTCCAAGGAACAGGCCTTCCGGGAGGTCGCCGAAGGACTGAAACGGTGGCAGAACGAATACATCGTGGGAATTCTCGGAACGCCGCAGCGAAATCCTTTCCCGGATGGTTACGAGGCCGCGAAACGCCTCGACCAATATGGTGGAGGGATCTTCGGCACTCCCGATGACGCGCTGGAAAAGATCGGAAAGCTGCAGGCACTCTCGGGTGGTTTCGGCACGATTCTCTCCTTCGTGCATGACTGGGCGCCCCGCGAAAAGCTCCTGAAGTCCTACGAACTTCTCGCACGCTACGTAATGCCCAAGTGCCAGGGCTTGGTCCGATCGATCCAGGCGTCAGCGGACCGTGTTCAGGCCAACAAAGCGGCGCTGATGGAAAAATCAGTCGGCGCAATTATGAAGGCGATTCACGACTACAACGAGGTTCATCCGCGCAACAAGTGATGTACGAACGCTAGCCTCTGGCACCTCCGAGATAAGCAGCGAACTCCCTCATTCTGGAGGGCGCTGTTGATGCCACTTTGTTGCTCGCTCAAACGCCGCGCCGGCCTGAACTATCGTCGCCTCTCCCAGATGGCGACCGACTAGTTGAAGGCTGGGCGGCGGCCCCGAAGGGCTCTGACCGCAAGGCAACGACAGGGTAGGGTTTCGGCTCAAATTGAAGGGCGCCGTAAAGCGCACCAACGGATTAGGACCGAAGAGATCGCGGGCATCGGCTGGCATCGCGTTCGCGGGTAGTGACGCCACCGACATTGAGGGACACGCCAGGACGTCGATCTGATCGAACAATGCCTGGAAGCGATTGGTAAAAGCCTCGCGGAGAATATGGGCCTTGGCGTAATCCTGTCCGCGAACCGAAGCGCCCATTTTTATAAACGATCGGAAACCTGGCCCGTACTCGTCAGCTCGCGACGGGTAAGTGGCTTCATGTGCGGCAGCGGTTTCGGACGCACAGATATTGGTCCAAGCGGCGAGCAAAGGTCCCGTGTCCGGGACCGTGACGTTCACGATTCGCGCCCCTAGCTGCTCGAAGGTGCGGACGGCTTCAGTGATCGCCGCTGCGACATCGGGCGAGGCGCCGCCGCCGACGAAGTTTTCATCGATACCGATGCGAAGTTCTTTTGCGCCTCTTTCCGTTGCGGCAAGGTAGTCATCGACCGGTGCGGTCAGCGACGTTTCATCCGCCGGATCGTGTCCCGCAATCGCATTCAGCACGATCGCCGCATCGGCGACGCTCCGCGTCATCGGCCCCAGATGGTCCAGCGACTCACCGAGCGGAAAAACTCCGTGGCGGCTGACGCGTCCCCAAGTCGGTTTCAGGCCGACAATACCGTTCGATGCTGACGGTAATCTAATTGAACCGCCCGTATCACTGCCGATTGAGGCGAAGCAGAGTCCCGCCGCGGTCGCGATTCCCGAGCCACTCGAGGACGCACCCGGCCATAGCGCGGGATCCCAGGGATTCAACGGCACGGGAAGGTCGGGATGATACCAGGCGACCGCGAACTCGGTCATGTTCAGTTTGCCAAGTAGGACGGCGCCTGCGGCTTCGAGGCGGTCCACCACTGTTGCGTTCGAGCCCGGACGCCAGTCGCGGAGGACGCGGCTGGCGCAAGTCGTGAGCACGTCTTTGGTCTGGCAAAGGTCTTTGACCGCAACTGGAACGCCATGAAGGGGGCCTCGCCAGCGTCCGGCCCCAATCTCGACGTCGGCCTGAGCGGCGGAACGCAATGCGGCCTCCTCGGTCACGGTGATATAGGCATGTAGCCGCGGATTCATCGTGCGAATCCGACCCAGGATTGCCTGAGTGACGTCGACCGACGACAGCTTTTTCTGACGGAGTCGAGCTCCAAGTTCAACGATGCCTAAAAAAGACAAGTCTTGCTCATTCATGATGACGTTTCTGTTCTCCCAGCTAACTTAGTCCAGCCCTATAGCACATCGTTGCTCGATGCCAAAAAAGGCCCAGGCGCCGCGTGAGCGAGTCGTTAAGCCGTCGCGATACCTTCGTCTCGAGATAATGAAGAGTTGTCAACAGAGTAATCATTTCTGCGGATAAATATACGTACACTTACGTTTATCTTATTGACTTCGAGTCGACACAGGTCAACTATCGATAAATTGGGGGATAGGCCAAGCAGTCGTAATCTAAGACGCCTGCGACACAGCTGATGGTGAGAAAGCTCGTCGGCTGGTCCAATAGCGGTCGTACCGCCCCGCACAGTCAAAAATGTCTGATTCGCAATCGCAAGGGATTCGCGAGAGAAGCATCCTGACGGTGAGGATCGGTTTGCCAGTAATCCTTGCTTTGATCCTACTGATCTCGATGACTGCGTTCGTGCAAGCACAGGTGCAGCGGGCGCTTACGCAGAACGACCTAATCCAACTTCTCAATGGCGGTGTCTACAATGAGCGAGTCGCCACGCTGGTTCATCAGCGCGGGATCGCATTCGTTCCGAATAATCGCGACCTCGATTCGCTCCAGGATGCCGGCGCTACCAAGGTACTCCTGCAAGCGGTGCTAACAGCGCATCGAGTGGTTCCACGACGGGAGTTACCCGCTCCAACGAAAACTATCGAGGTTCAACAAAAGACTCAGCCGAAGCCGGTGGCGCCGCTTCCAGTGCAGGTTGCCGCGGAGCCGGAGCTAGCGCCGGGTTCGCGAGTCAACATGCAGAACTGGAGGCAGTATCAGAAATACATGCCTGCCGGCATGATTGAGCTGTTCAAGGGTAATCAGTTTTGGAAGATGCCCGAGGATATTGAGCTCGATGTCGGTCCTACAGTTCTCGAAGATATTCCAAGAGGCTATGCGCAAGCGACGGAACAATACAGCCGTCAGGTGCGGGTCGCACACTATCCGGACGGCCGTAACGATATCCTGAATTACTATGCGGGTGAGCCTTTTCCTAATCCGCAAGAGCCCGACAAAGGTTACAAACTACTCGCCGATCTCTGGTTCGCGTACGTACCGCATTTGGCGGTGGGCGCCGGGCAGAATCTGCTCAATACGTGTACGCAAGATCGTCTCGGCTATATGAGCTGTCTCAAGCTGTCATATGTCTATCGCCAGACGGCATACAATACCGATCCCGGGATTCCAAGAAATGAAGCTCTGGCGAAGGACGTCTGGTATACGGAATGGGTAATGGTCGAGCAGCCGGAGCAGGCCAAGTACACCACTCAGCTTACGCTCTTCTTCAAAGACAATCAGCGAAATCAGGATCTCTATATATATTTGCCGTCATTGCGTCTGACTATTCGAGGATCGTTGGCGTCGCGCTGCAGTCCGGTGGTCGGAACTGATTATGTACAAGACGACTACAAGAGCATTGGGTTCAACGGCGGAGTCGCTATATTTGACGCGCGTTTCATCGAGCATCGAAAGATTCTTGCGCTGACCGGCAAGTTACAACCGCTGGCCGGCGATTTTCCGAATAACTACTTTATGCCGCTTGGATGGCCGAGGCCCTCGTGGGGACCTTGGCAATTACGCGATGTCGACGTGATCGACGTGCGCCGGATCCCGAACGAGCAGCCTGGCTATTGTTTCGGCAAGCGCATGATCTACGAAGATTCGCGCACACACTACGCGCTATGGGAAGATGCCTATGATGCCGGTATGGCGCTGTGGAAGAGTGCCTACGTTGCTCAGCGCCAAACGCTTTCTACCAATCTCGGTTATATTCCCGGCGCAGTTACTTCCAGTATTTGGGATTTTCAGAATGACCATATGACCAACGTTTCGACTCAGGATAAGTATGGTCACGATCTTTTAGCAGACTACGATGTGCCCCCGGAGTATCGCAGCTTTGCGGCGTACTCGACCCCGTCAGGCCTTGCGGGAATCATGAGGTAGAGAATCCTTTGGCGGTTTCGTTTGTCGGCGAAGCGGCAAGTGGAGGGAAAGGGGGTGTTAATATAATGTTTCTCGACTATTACGGCTTCCGCGAGAATCCATTCGGAGTGGTTGCGGATACGCGTTTTCTGTATCTCAGCCCGAGTCATTATAATGCTCTCAATGCGCTCTATCACGGCCTGAACAACGGCCAGGAATTTCTCGCGCTGGTGGCGCAACCCGGCATCGGCAAGACCACGGTGCTGAGGCGTTTGGCCCCACAACTCGGCGTACGCGTAGTCTTCCTCTCACTGACGAATTCGGGCACACGAGAACTGATCGGATGCCTGCTTGCGAGTTTCGGCGTGGATCCGGGAGACCACGATTTGCTGTGGATGCATGAGCGCCTAAATGACTTGTTGCGGAATGAGGCGCGCTCGTCGCATCGATTCGTCTTGATCCTCGATGAGGCGCAGAACCTCACCAGCTCGACCCTCGAAACGTTGCGGCTACTGTCCAACTTCGAAACACCGAGTGAAAAATTGATTCAGACGGTGTTAGTGGGTCAGCCGTCGTTGGCGGAAGCGCTGTCGCGTCCGGAGCACGAATTATTGCGTCAACGTCTATCGGTGATCGCGCGGCTCGAGCCGTTGCCACCCGAGGAAGTTTCAAAGTACATCGAGTTTCGCTTGCGTGTAGCGGGTTACGCTGGCCCGTTGTTATTTAATTCCGGAGCCTGCAAGGCGATCGCGGCATGGAGTAATGGGATCCCGAGGCGAATCAACACTCTATGCTTCAACGCGCTGAGTTATGGGCAGACGGCTAAGAAACGGCAGATCGACGCCAAAATTGTTCGTGCGGCTATCGCAGGCCTGGACCTGAACGGTCTCACGCCCGAGGCTCAGGCTGGGCAACCTTCTGCTATTAGTGGCAGTTCGAAGCGTGCACCATGGCTCGCGGTCGGAGTCCCGATGGCTCTATCGTTCGCCCTGGTCGTAAGCTTTCTTTACCTGGGAAAACTCAATCGATGGATTTCTTCGGCACCAGCCATCACCTTGGCCAAGAGTGATGTAGCGCAACCAGTGACCGTTTCGTCGACCTCGCCCGCCCTAGAGCCTAGCGATCCGACGAGGTCCGGTCGCGATTTCGTCGAGTTGCCACGAGTCGTTGGTCCCACCATAGTTTCAGATGACGAGCCGGCAAAAAATACCGGATCAACCGCGACGCCCGCCAAAGCCAATCTCGCGTCCGTCGAATCGCCCACCAATCCTCTGAAAGACTCGGCAAAGTCCTTGGAAGATACGTCCGCTGCTCCGGCCACAGTGATCACACGTCGCACCGCAACCGATCAGGAAAAGATTTCATCCGATGTCAAACAGGGCGATCGGTTGATGCGCGGAGGGAGATTACGATCAGGCCTCTGGCCCATTTTCAGGCAGCGCTAGCACTCGATCCTACGAGTCGCAGTCTCCGCGCTAAGATCGAGGCAGTTCGACGCGCCAAAGCCACCGAAGCTCGCGTCCTGCAATAGTTCGCCTGAACGCTCGATCCTGGAGCGTTTTCTCCTCTATCTGTTGATGCTACTGGCACCGGCGTCGGCATTCACAATAATATTCCCTTGGATCGTTCCACCAGGTGAGTGAATGCCCGCGCCTAATCTGGCGCGGATCCTCACGGGTGGACGGAGACCTGGTGCTGCGGGAATTTATTCGAGCAGCGCCAGGGCTCTCATCTCGATGAATCTCCGACGCCGGGTTTTCTGAGTCGTGTTAGTTCTCCGAGTGACGCTGATAGCGATCGTGTGGGTCTGTCTTTTCGGCATGGCTCGCGCGATGACCACCGACGATCTGGATCCCGGCCACAAGTGGCGCACCGGGCAAATCGTAATCACCGGAAATCATGCTTTTGCCGATTCAGAGTTGCTGCCAATTCTGGCCACCAAGCAGCGTACGTTCTATGAGATTTGGAAACCCAGGCCGCTGTTTGAGCCGGACACGTTTGCCGAGGACATCAATAGAATCAAGAGTTTCTATCGCGTTCACGGTTTCTATGACACCGAGGTAAAATACGCGCTGTCGCTGAATGGCGATATCGTCAACGCACACATCGAGGTAAAGGAAGGTTCGGCGGTAAAAATCGCGGCGATCGAAGTTGACGTACCTTCCGGATCGCCTCGTCCGCGGAAGCTCGATCCAAAATTCGTACTGCCGATCAAGGTCGGCGATATTTTCGATCAAAGCCAGTACCAGGGTGCACAAGTCGCCCTGCGTCGTCTGTACCTGCGAAACAGCTATGCGCGTGCGGAGGTTAATAGGCATGCGGAGGTGAGAACGGCCACTGCTCTCGCGCGCGTTCATTATACGATCACGCCCGGAGTCGAGGCGACTTTTGGTCGAACCACTGTGGACGGACTCAAGAAGGTCGATCGTTCGCTGGTGATACGAGAGTTCGCGTACAAGCCTGGCGAGAAGTTCGATCCCCGCAAGATCCAAACGACACGCGACAAACTCTTGGCGCTCAATCTGTTCAGCGCGGTAACATTTACGCCCCAGGAAAATCCTGCCAATCCCGCGGTCGTTCCCATCAAGCTCGAACTGCGTGAGCGATCACCGAGAAGTATCAACGTGGCGCTTGGGTATAATACCGAGACTCAGTTCAACGTGATCGTCGGATGGCGCCACTTCAATTTTTTGGGAGGCGGCAGACAGTTTTCGGTCGATGCTAACTATTCCGGCGTGACCAGTTCGCTCGACGTAAAACTTATTCAGCCATTTCTGTTTGACAGTAAATCGAGACTGGTTCTCGAGGCCCAGCAGGCTCAGGAGAATTATCAAACCTATCTGCTCAATGCTTCCCGCTTCATTCCGCATATTGACTACCAGCTGACACCATCTTTGACGGCCTATGTCGGTTACCGCGCCGAATATCTGAAATTCAACTCAGTTAACCCAACGACGATAGCTGCCATCGGCGGTTTCCGGCGGCAGGGCGTGCTATCGGGGCCGAACGCTGGAGCAGTGTTCAATGACACTGACGACCCCTTCGATCCTCACAAGGGCCAAATCCTGACATTGCGAGGGCAACAGACCGGTAAAATTTTCGGCGGTGATTACCGCTATTGGCGAGTCGACGCGGAGGCGCGCAAATACGTCTCGATCGGATGGAAGACCGTTCTGGCGAGCCGCTTTAAAATGGGCCTTGCCGATACACTTGGTACGATCGGTGATGTCCCTTTATCAGAGCGATTCTATTCGGGAGGCGAGGGTAGCGTCCGTGGTTACGGTCTGCGACGTATCGGGCCACTCAGCCTATCTAACGATCCTTTGGGTGGACTCAGTCAAGTCGAGGGTTCGGTCGAGTTGCGGCGGCCGCTCTTCTGGAAGGTATCTGGCGCGGCCTTTTTTGACTTCGGTCAGGTGTCGACGAAATCGTTTGATCCGCCCTTTGGATCTCTGGTCTATGGCTGGGGTCCGGCATTGAGCGTCGCGACTCCGGTTGGACCCATGCGCATCGATATCGGCTTTCCATCAAAGACGCCACCCGGCGACTCGAGTTGGCAGCTCTACTTTAGCATCGGGCAGTTTTTCTAAGCGGTCGAACCGTTGTGCGAGTTCTACGAGCAATCGTTGCGGTAGCCACTCTGGTGGTGCTGGTTGGAGTCGTCGGTGCGGTCATCTTCGTGCGCACTCCGACTTTTTCTCGGCTGGTCACAGGAGCGGTCAACAATTATTTGGCAGCGAACTTTGTTGGCAAAATTTCAGTCGGGAGCGTCGAAGTCTCTCTATGGGGTGAGCTGCTGCTGGACCGAGTAGCAATCGCCGATAACGCGAGCGAAATATTGACAATTCCTCGAGTCGCGGTGCGCTATTCCATACTGCCGATCCTATGGCATGCCGTACCGCTGGAGATCGCCATCGATGATCCTCGAGTTAATTTGCGCGAAGATTCTGACGGTCAATGGAATCTGGCCAAAGCTTTGGCGGCGAAGACTCCTTCGTCTCCCAGTAAATATTCGGTTTATCTGAATGAGATGTCGTTGCACCACGGCTTTATCGACGTGCAGCCTGCCCCAGCTCCGAACGGTGCCCACTACGTCTTATCAGAGGTGAATCTTTCAGGCTCAGCTGCAATTTTGACCGACATGATCAACGCGGAATTGGCAATTCAATCATGCCGAATCCAGGCGCCTAAGATGCCAGCGGCGGTAATCTCAGGTCGGATAACCTACAAGGGCGGATCGCAAGGGACGACCATAGTGGCGCAAAACATCGGTGTCGCCACTGAGAAATCGGCGATCGAAGCCAGTGCGAGCGCGGAAAATTTTGGCGCGAAGAGCCTCTCCGCGAAAATTCTGATCAGACGCCTCGCGCGCGAAGACCTCCTGGCACTCGTTCCATCTCTTCCCTTACGCGCAGGCGATATTAATGGCGAAATCGACGTGGGCGGACGCAGCGATAACATCAATTCGCATCTCGCCCTCTCTTTCGACCAGGCTCACATTCTAGAAAACGGATCTCTTCGCCTCACCTCGCAACCCTTCACCTATGATGTCGATGCGTCATTGCAGAATTTTGATACGGCAATGATCAACGCGGGGTCGAAATCGCTCAACGGAACAGTCGACGCGACGATAAAGGGAAGCGGTACAGGAAGCGACATCGCAAAATTTAACGGCGCGTCGACACTACAGGGGCATAATCTATCGGTAGCCGGGCAATCGATCGGATCGCTGGCGGCAACGCTGCGATCGTCAAATGGTATCGTGACTACGCATGGCGACGTTCGCGGACCTTCCGGCAATGCGGTGTTGGATGGACGAGTCGATTTCACCTCTCCGAAGGAATCGTCGAATCCGAGTTTTCGCCTCGCTCTAATGGCGCAGCATCTCAATCTCGCTAGGGTGCTTGCTGTAAAGACAATTTCCCAAACAGACGTGAACTTTAATTCGACCGTTGAAGGGACTGGGCTCACGCTGGCCACTCTTCAATCCAAGCTCTCCTTTACTTCGTCTCGGTCGACAGTGGGAACTTTCGAGTTGCAGAGCGCGCGCATCGAAGCGGCGATCGCGAAACAGCAGATCGCGATCCGTACGGCACAATTGGACGCTGCCGGTGCCGTCCTCAATTTGCGCGGACGAATCGGGGTTACGAATCCGTTCACCACATCTGTCGATTACGATATGAAAGCCGGTCACTTGAAGGAGGCGCTTAAGCTCGCGAATCTCATGGGCGACGGGGATTTGGTGTTGAGTGGGAGTGTTAGAGGGGTTGCGGCAGGGAAGCGTGGCGCCGATCTGCATGTGGCTGGCACCGCTAGATCGAATGAACTGACTCTCCAACAGCTTTCCGTGCATGCTCTCAATAGCCACTACGATCTGGACGGAGTTGGAGCTCGCATTCCCTCGGGAACGATAGCGATAAAGGCGGACCGACTGCGCAGCGAAGTTGACTTGCGGAACGTCAGCCTTGATACCCAAATCGCGCGCTCCAAACCTCCTAACATTTCACTCACTGCTTCCGCTGAGGACGCAAAGGGTGATCGGGATAGTCTCGCGACGAATTTAGTCCTCGAGCACGATCGCATCGACGGGAGGCTGACGCGGGCAACGATCGCGCTTGGTCAAAAGCAATGGGAGCTTGGAGGCGCGACGCGCTTCTGGAAAGACAATCGCGGTGCGGGCGTGCATCACCTGGAAATGCGCAGCGGACAAAGCTCACTCGCAGTGGATGGATCCGTCGCTTGGTCAGGCGCTCAGAATCTCAAAATCACCGCCGATGCGATCGACATTGGTTTGATCTCCGCGCTGGCCCCGAATAGCGCCGATTTGGCGGGCACAGTTTCGGCACAGGCCACTATCGGCGGAGCGGCCGCGGCCCCGCGACTGGATTGCAAAGCCCGCGCGGACAAGATCGGAGTTAATGAAACGCGGATCGGCGCTCTCTCTTTGACGGGCGGATATCACGACAGCGATGCGACTATCAACGCGGCGTTCCTCCAGGATGCGCAACATTCCGCCACACTCAAAGGAACCTTGCCTATGACGCTCCAATGGGCGAAGGGCACGACAATGGAATTTCGCGATGGGATGGCGCTGCGCTTCAACACGGCTGGACTTCGAGCGGCGCCGTTCGGTGCCATCGCACCTCGCACTCTGCGTGGAGTTACCGGACAAATCGTCGCCGACTTGGCGGTGAGCGGTACACCGTTCAAACCCATTGTTGATGGTAAAGTCGGTCTCAACAGCGGAACAGTCGAAATCCTTCCCATCGGCGTGAAGGTGAAGAATATGGAAGTTGCAGTCGCTATTTCTCCGTCGATATTGCGAATCGATCATCTTTCCGCCTCCGCAGGTGACGGGAAACTCATCGGACGTGGCGCTTTGGCGCTCACAAACTACGCGCCCGGCGATATGAAGTTGGCTCTACAATTCAGCCACTGGCCGGCCATCAATACTAATCGCTACAAGGCGAGTGCGGACGGAACTGTAACCGCGGCAGGCACGCTCCACGCACCGCGCGTTACGGGAAAGATCGATATACGCGACGCGACAATTCGTCCCGATCTTGCATTTCTTTCTGGTACTTCGAAGCTCACGCCGGACGAGACAATCGAAGTGATCCGGCCGGAAGACGAGGCGCGGCGCACGCAACCGCTGCCCCAGCAGAGCGCCGCGAAGAGCCATGCTACCGCTGCTCCCACGTTCAACGACCTTGATCTGAACATCGCTATTTCCATTCATCGGAACAGTTGGATTCGACAAGACGATGCGACGGCCGAACTCGAGGGCGACTTGCAGATAAAAAAGAAGCCTGGTGGAGAGGCACTCGTGATCGGAACTATACGCACTGTACGAGGATGGTTGCGTTTCCAGGGTCGCCAATTCGACCTGGCTTCTGGATCCATCAGCTTCACGGGCGGCCATACGATCGATCCCTCACTCGACATCGACGCCCAATATAAGCTGCCAAGCTATACAGTCGACGTACTTGTCGGTGGCACTGCGAGCCGTCCGACGCTCAAGTTAACCAGCAGTCCTCAACTCGAGCAGGCTGATATCTTGTCGCTCATACTGTTCGGAAAAACTACTTCGTCCTTGGGTTCGGGCCAACGCCAAGATCTTCAGCAAAGCGCTAGCCAAATGGCTTCGGGTGCGGCGGCTGCCGCAGTAGGAAACGCCGTCGGGCAGGCGCTTGGTCTCGAAGGTCTGGGTGTCGAGCTCAACGATGTCAGTTCCGGGGGCACTGGGATTGGCTTCGGCCGATATATCGGCGAGCACACTTATGTCTCAGTTTCACAAGCTGTAACCGGCGAGCAGGGCCACCAGGCTTCAGTCCAATACAACATCACGGATTGGCTATCGATTACCAGTACGAGTTACTCGGATGGCTCGGCGCAAGTGATGCTTGGGTTTACGAAACAGTATTAGGCAGTAGTCCCGAGTCGGCTTGGCCGCAGAAATGAGCAAAGAAAAACGGCGACCGACTATTCGACCGCCGCTTCTCAATCGTTTTGGATGGATGTCTACTTGCTCGCCGACATCTGCCCCGATGACAGTAGTTCTCTGGGATACTCGAACGCGGGGTCGTTCTTGAGCACCGGCAGGACTTTTTCCGCGAAAAGCTTAAAGCTCTTCTCAAGTTTGGGGTAGGGCAGCCCACCGAAGGCGAACGTTCCGATCACATGCTCTAGCGCCACGGTCTGGTGGATATACCGCAATTTTTCCAGGACCTCGGCGGGAGTTCCTGCGGCATGCAGGCTGCGGAAGAACTCGATAGCTTTGGCCTTCGCCGTATTATCCGCCTGCAGCTTGCTGTAAGTCTTCTCCAGCTTGGCGTAGAACTCGTAGCCTTTCACGCCGCGCAGATGGCCGTCCGAGAAATGGTAGTGCTCGTCGATCGAGTCCCACATTGCTTCGAGATACTTGGAGCCTAATTCCGCGGCCTCACTCGAGTCTTCCGATACCAAGACGTTGAGCAAGCCGATCGGTGCGCGCGGCGTAATGTTGTTCGCAAGAGCGGTCTCCCGATAGCGATTATAGTCGGCGGCCGTATCCTCCCAGCTCCGCTGCGCGATAATCAGAACGCCGAATCCGAGCTTTGCCATGATCTCGGCCGACTCCGGGCTCACACTAGATGCGTAGAAGCGATTGCTCAGGATGAGAGACCGGTCGCGGCCGAATCTGGATTTCGGGAATCTTGTAGTACTTGCCGTCGAACGACACGCTGTCCTGCGTCAGTCCCTTTCGAATGATGATCGCGGCTTCGACGAAGCGGTCGCGCGCTTCTTCCTGGTTGATGCGGAAGCCATTGTACTCGACGGTCGCGGCGCCGCGTCCAAAGCCAAAAATTGTGCGCCCATTCGAAAGTAGATCGAGCAAGGCGATCTTCTCGGCGATTGCGACCGGATCGTGCCACGGCAACACGATAACCGCGGTGCCTAATTGCACTTTCTTGGTTCGTCCGGCGACATAAGAGAGCAGTTGGGTTGGATCCGGCGACATCACGTAGCCGGTGAAATGATGATCGAGCGCCCAGACCGAATCGAAGCCCAGGTTTTCGGACATCTCCATCAGGTTGAGCTCGTCCTGATAGGTCTCGCGATCCGGCTTGCCGCCGAAACTGGTCAATTGGAGCGTCATCCCTACTTTCATTTGCGTCTCCTTTGGCAGTCCCGCACCCCTCGAATTTGTTCCACTTTAGATACGAGCTCATCGAAAAAGCAAAGCTTTTCTTTAACCGTGAACGGTCCGACGGGTTTTTTCATGTCCTTCAAGATGACGACGCAATCCCATTGTCCGAAAATCGAAAACGATGCAAAGTTCTACAGCGGCCTGACAATCCCGCTTGCTGGATGGCTGAGATTCGCGGAGGTTTTGAAGATGCAGTTAGGATATTTCACCGAACGTCCATATCGATGGCTCCCGGAGGAGGAGATTCTCAAAAACCGCGCATTCTTTGCCATCTCTAACAAATTTTTCGACCGCGAAAAGGCCGCTGACGATTACAATTATTATCTCGACGAATACTGCTACGCCGAGGACCTCGGCTTCGACGTCTTGGCGCTCAATGAGCACCATGGCAACCCGATTTGCATGGGTTCGGTGATGAACGTCGAGGCTTCCGTGCTCGCGTATCGAACCAAACGCGCCCGTCTGGTGCTTATTGGTAATCCGTTGCCGGTCATCAAGCATCCGCTGCGAATGGCGGAAGAGTTGGCGGAAATCGACCTAATCTCGCGTGGCCGCCTGGTTACTGGATGGGTGCGCGGCGCCGGTTCTGAGCAGTTCTTCAATAACGCAAATCCCGCCTACAACCGTGAGATGTTCAACGAGGCCCACGATTTCATCGTGCAGGCCTGGACCCGCCCGGGACCTTGGCGCTACGAGGGCAAACATTTTCATTATCGCCACGTTAATCCGTGGGCGCTGCCATACCAGAAGCCGCATCCTCCGATGTGGATCCCCGGCACTTTGAGTCCCGAGACTATGCAATGGTGCGCCGAGCATCGCTACCCGTATATCGGCCTCGGTACGCAACTCGCGCCCACCTGCGACCTGTGGGACTTTTACGCCGACGAAGCCGCGAAGCATGGCTACCAGGCCGGTCCGGAGAACTTCGGCTACATGATCGCGACAGCGGTCGGGGAAACCGAGGAGAAGGCACAGAAGGTCGCGCAGGGCTTCGTATACGGCGGTGGCCAGAATGCTTTCTCAGCACCCCAGTTCACGATGCCTCCCGGCTACAATTCCAAGGCCGCGATTCGGGCCTTGGCCAAGCAACAGACCAGTGCATGGCTGGGTATCAGCGGCGAGAAAATGAAAGAGCAGATGGTCGACGGCGCCAGCGGGGCAGTCGATTACGATGAAATACGCCGCAAGCTGGGCACCGCCTTGATGCGGGCTGAGAAGAACCTGCAGGTCATTGTCGGTACGCCCAAAAGCGTAATTCCCAAAATCAAAACTATTTTGAGCGTTCTCCGTACCGGTATCTTCATCATACTGAGTATCCAGGGTCCGGCTGGCGACGAAGATCGACGAACCAGCATGCGCTTGTACGCCGAAGAAGTGATTCCCGCGCTCAAGCAGCATGCAAAGGAGATCGGACTGCTGGATCCGTTCGAACGTACTCCGGGATCGGTTCGCTTGGTCGCGGGAACCAAACGCGCGCCGGTCGTCGATCGCGCGGCGCTGGCGTCGTTGGGCTTATAGAGTGTGCAGGCGGGGCTTCGTTCGATCGGTCGGGCGCCAGCCGGGATATGCGATGGCTACTCCTTCCAGCTGAACGTTCGCGAGACGCTTAACATCCCGTATGTTCGTGAGCTGCCGTAGCCGGCCTGCAGGTCGACGCTGAGCCGCCAGCTACGGAAGAAAAACCCGACGTCCGGACCGCCCTGTCCCTTGGCTTGTCCGACGGTGCCGCCGCCCCATATCGCGCCGCCCGCGCCCGCCAACAAAATGAGGCGACCGGTCGAGAGTACGACCGTACGCAGATCGATCAGACCGTTGGTGACGCTATTCTCGAAGTAGTGGCTGGTACTGTACGAAAAATTAACCGGATGATCGCTCTGCAGCCATAGCCAGGTCGAGAAGTTGTTCTCGAATACTGGAGCATCGCTATCGCCGACGTCTTCACCACCCAAAATCGTGAATGTGGTGCCTTGAAACGGCGTCAACGCCAGGCCGCCCTCGAAGCGGCCGAAATCGCGGACCGCACTGTGCGATGACGGCTTGATCGGATTGTCGAATCCTGTGCCCTGATAGATCTGGTAAGCCGTTAGCCGGCCGACCAGCGTGATGTCTTGAGTGACCGTCTGATTGAGTTCGATTCCCTGATGCGCAGTTCCGTACTTCTCCGATCCATAGCCGGTGCCGAACAGTCTCAAGGAGAAGATGCCGGGGCTTTTAAGATCAAAGAATTGCGACGGATCCTGGGCGTGTGCTGCCGATGCGTATCCGATGATGGCAAATACGAGCACGATCGAAAATCGCTGCGCATACGCGAATCGTATGAACAGGCGGTAAACCGCACCGGCGCGACGCATCTTGCAGAATCCTAATGGTAGCCGGGCGCCGTCAAATCACCCATTCCGAGCGGACCCGGCGTCGCCGGCGGCAACTCGCAAGGCACCGTCGTCTCGTGTCCCGAACTTACCCGAACCGAGGACGGATGCGCGCTGGTTGGATTCCGCACCTCGACAACCCCCGAATAGACTCCCACGTCCGTATAGCGTGAACACTTCGGGAATCCTGGGCACGGCTTGCCTTCAACGTATTCCGTTTCGAAATCGGTACCGCGTACGCCGACCACCGCGTTGGGAGTACGGACCTCGAATGCAGGCAAGGTCCCGCCCCGCGGATTCACCACGGAGTGCAAACGTCCCTTGAACAAATTGATGAAAGAATCGGCGCGCGCAGTTCCCACCATCGTTTGGTCGATGACGATGGAACTCGACTCGGAAAGTGATATCTCGCTGCCGTCGCTCAGCACTATAGTCAAATTCGATTGCGCGGTGGTTTCGATTTTGTCACCGATCAGAACCGGCATCGCCAGCACCGCCGCGATCGACCGGCCTCCCCGCTCGATGCTCACCTTTCCATCGAGCTTAGTGACTGAACCCGCGCTGCTTTGTGCGATGGCCCTAAGTGGGAAAAAGCTCAAAAGCAATGCAACCAGTAAAATCGACGATCGCAGCACGGTCAAAACACGACCTCATCGCGTGGTAAATCATCGGCCTGAACCGTGTTGAATCGCTTCATTCCGGAGTTTCGCCGTTGAGAAAGCGTTCGATCGATTGACGGGACTGCTCGGGTTGCTCGAGCCAGAAACAATGTCCCGCTGGTTCCAGCAATACCAACTGAGCGTGAGGGATCTTTTCCGCCAGGGTTCGCGAATTTTCAGCGGAAATCAGCGCGTCATCCTTACCGGTGATCACCAGCGTCGGGCAGGAGATTTGGCCAAGGCGATCGTAAACGTCGTGTCGGAGCGCCGCCTTGAGCCGCTCTTCGAGTGCAACCGGATCGAGTGGTCGCTGCCGACGTGCCTCAATCATCGTGGGGATGATCTCCGGATGGCGCTCGATATACCCCTTGGTGAACGCGGCTTCGGCCAGCGCCCGCCCACGGTCTTCGTTGGACATCGGGCGCGTCGAGTACGCCGCGGTAAAAGTCTCGCCGCCGATCCGGACTGCCTTGGGGCCGCCCGGAGTCGTGCACCCCAGTACGAGCCGGCGCACCTTCCGTGGATGACGCAGGGCGAACTGAAGCGCGATCATCCCGCCCATCGAGACGCCCAGGATATGCGCGCTATCGAAACCAACGTGATCCATCAGCGCGGCAGTGTCGTCAGCCAGCTGTCCCACACTGTATTCGTCGTGGGGTTTTTCACTCAAACCGGAACCGCGCTGGTCGAAGGTCAGCACCCGATACTTACTCGCGAACGCGGGAGCCAGCCCGCTGAACATGCTCTGGTCACCCTGCGCGCCGTGGATCATAACCAGCGGCTCGCCGTTGCCTGTTACTTCAAAGGCCAACTCGGCTCCGTTTATCGTCGATCGCTGCATGAGGTCACCTTCGTCTGGTGTGCGGCCAGTTGAGCGGCGGACTATACCGCGCGCATGGGACTAAAATCATTTCTCTTCGTACCATTTGATCGCACCGCGGAGACCGCGCTCTTTCTGAATCTGGCGAATCTCCTCGTTCCCGGGTCCGAAATGGAAAATCGCGTCGAACTCCGCGCCTGCCTGAACGGAAACCCGAAAGCCTCGCAAATCCATTGCTCGATTGATCGCTAGCTTCTCGAGCCGAAGCTTTTGCGCGGGAACCTTAGCCACACGACGAGCGTAGTCATAGGTCTCGTCTTCGAGCGCCTCGGCCGCAAAGACCCGCGTCGCGAATCCCATCGCCTCGGCCTCCTTGCCGCTGATTCTGCTGCCGGGAAGGAAAGCCAGGTACTTGGTGCGGTGCGGACCGACCATCCAATTCCAGAACGAGCTGACATAGCCCGCACCGGCGGGAATCGAAGGAAAGCCGATCTGCGCGTCCTCGGCCACAAAGATTAAATCGCTGCTGACGCAGAGTTGGGTGGCTCCCGCCAGACAATACCCATGCACCATCGCGATCACCGGCTTCGGCAAATCGCGCAAGCGCAGCCAATGCTCGACATAACGCTGCAGAAACCGTTGATCATCGTCGATCGTAAACGGCTTAGAGCCGCCTTCGCTCCAGCCCCCGCCCAAATCGTAACCGGTCGAGAAGGCGCGCCCTGCGCCGCGGATGACCAGCACCTTGATTTCAGGGTCTTTGTCTATTTGGGTAATCGCGTCGCCGAATTCGGCTATCAGCGCGGGACTCATTGCGTTCAACTTTTCTGGGCGGTTCAGCGTCAACGTCCCGATGAGTTCATGCTTCTCGAGCGAAATATTCGCGAAGGCCATTCTTGGTGTCTCCCGAGCGCGGAAAGAACTCGAAGCTTTACAGGATGAAAAACAGGTTGCCCGAAAAGTTGCAAGCGCAAAACCACCTCCTAGTTGCTGGAGATGCTCTATATCGCGCAAATGAGCCTCTGACGTTCAAGTTTCGCGCGGTTTCGCCCTTTGCCTCGAGCGAACAGTGAATGCGTTCGATTCCAGGGTTCGTTAGCGACGTGGAGACTCGGATCGGGACTGACGAAAACGGGGAATACGGCCCGGGTTATAGGTAGATAGTCAGGAAGAACGCGTATGCGGTCGTCCTGATTCGGCGCCCACTCAGAGTTAGCGGGTCGCTCGGGTGTTGATGTGGTCACATCTCAACACGTCGATATAATCGCGGGCAATGGATTTGTCTTGGCGATGTTATTGAATGGGCCGCAGTTCTGAACTTGACGCGGCGCTCTCATCGCCACCGGCGATGTCGGAAAGGACAGATGATGTGAGCGCCGCGCGCGGACACGCGCCCGGCTTCCGAAACCATCCAGTCGCTCAACGATTTCCTATAAGAGAGACGCCCTTTACATAAGGGATGCCGAGGGTGATGCGGCCGAAGCGCTCGTTGGGCTGGAAGCAGCGGATGTGGTTACCCCCCGGGCAGGTCGCCCCGATATAACCGTCATGCTCGCGGAAACCTAACTGCGTGCCCTCGAGAGGTTTGCGTAGTCGCTCGAGCCGCTGAGTAGAAGTTCTCATCGCCTGCTAATTCACCACGACATGAGCTTTATCGGGAAAGCTCTTTGTTCCGGGACGAGGCGGCCTTGTTAGGCACTAACGAGACCTGAGACTCGCAGTTACAAAGCGATGTCGCCTCCTGCCGCTCCTTGCTCCATCTCCTGTGGCGATCGACTCCCTGCCTGAATCGCCACTAGATCAAGCGTTGCCGCCCCATCGACGCGATCTCGTCGGTAGTGAAGCCGAACGATTCGAGCACCGAATCCGTATGCTCTCCGAGTCGGGGCGCGCGACGATGGAAGTGCATATGGGGCGAACGTCCATCAGTCGCGACAGTGCCTGGATAGCGCAGGCGTCTCCCAAGTTCAGGATGATCGATCTCTGCAAAGCTGCCGCGAGCGGCGAAGTGGGGGTCCTGCAAGTTGTCCTCGGGACGGCGAATCGGCGACCACGCCAGGCCGAGCGCCTGTGCGCGTTCGAAGATCTCGTTGGCCGGCCGGCTCGCGACGACCTGTCCGATCAAATCATTGCGGTAGGTGAATGCCGCCCTCCGATCTTCCTTCTCCGAGCTGGGCATATTCGGGAGTCCTCAGCACATGCTCGATTCCAACCTGATCGGCGAGTTCGACAAACGCGCGCTCCTCACGTTCAAACGGGCTCAGGCTCGCCAGCATATAGACGTTGTCGGCGCTGGTGGAGAGTCGCATTTGGGTGACCGCGGGTGCGGCGTGCCGCGCCGTCTGCCGCAGGACGGTCTCGCCATTGTAAATGTAGGTCGGCATCGCGACTTCGGTACAGGTGTTTATCGCCTCATGCACCGAAACGTCGATGAGTTGTCCTTCGCCGCTAAGGTCACGAAAATTCAGCGCCGCCATCGTCGCGATGACCGCATACTCGCCGCCGATGTGATACGAATGCCACATCGCGGGAGCGATCGGAGGAGTATCGTATTTGTGCTCCTCGTCAGGATCATAACCGCATACCGCCATGATCCCGCCCAGAGCCATCTGCGTCAGATCGGTGGACTTGAGTTCGCGATCAGGGCCGTCGAGTCCGAAAGGAGTAATGGCGCAAACTATCAGCCGCGGATTTTCTCCAGCGAGTTCACGGAATTGCGCCAGCCGATGTTCAACGGTCGCGAATTCTCCGGCCAGCAATAAAATATCCGCCTTCGAGAGGATTCGCCGCAGAGGCTCTGATGCTGCCGGATTCTCGATGTCCAGGACTACGCTCTTCTTATTCAGATTGTAGCGCCAGAAGAAGATGCTCTGTTCGGGATCCGCCGCAGCGGACGCGAAGGGGCCGATGGATCGCGACGCTGAGCCCGCTATCGGTTCGATCTTGATTACCTCGGCGCCCAATCCTGCAAGCAACAGACCGGCGTAGTCACCCATCTGGTCGCCGATCTCGACTACCACGATATTCTCGAGAGAAGTGCGCAAATTGCTATCGCTACTCAAATCACGTCCTCCTCTTGAAGCGCCGCGAGCTCTTTCGCGCTAAGACCGAAAATCTCGTGATAGACATACTCGTTATCTTCACCGAGTTTTGGTGCGGCGCGGCCCGTTAATCCACCGACGTACGCGGGCGAGGCGGAGAGTTTCGCGGGAAAGCCTTCGACCGGCCATGTTCCGATCTCGCTGTGCGGCAAATCGACGAAGTATCCGCGAGCCTTGAGTTGCGGGTCGCGATCGAATCGATCGGCCGCTCTCTGCACGACCCCGGCCGGTATCGCGCGCGCTTGCAAGCGATTCATCAGGTCGTACCGATCCTGTCCGACGGTAAATTCGCTCAGCTTCGCATCCAGTTCGTCCTCATGCTGCTTTCGGCCATCGGCCGTTGCCAGCTTGCTGTCGCACGCCCAGGACGGCCTTCCCATTTCCTCGACCAGGGACTGCCACTGCGCGTCGGACTGGATTGAAAGTGCGATCCAGTTGTCCTCTCCCGCACATCGATAAGCGCCGTGCGGCGCCCAATCGCGGAAAGGCATCCGGTTTCCGTATCGCTTGGTGCTTTCTGCCGGTAAGCTGATGCTCGACGATCGACGTCCCGGTCAGCATCAGACCAGTCTCGGCTTGTGACATGTCGATGTAGGCGCCGACACCACTGGCGCGTTGCCGGCGGAGCGCCGCCATCATCAGCATCGCGCCGAAATACCCAGGTGAGTGATCAAGATACGAGTATCCCCAACCGGCGGGTTGATACGGCTCGGGCAGCCCGGAGAGAAAGGTGAGACCGGAGAAGGCCTGCGCGGTCGGACCATAACTGACGTAGTCCTTGTAGACTCCCGCCTTACCCATTCCGGTGGTCTGCATGTATATCAGCCGAGGATTCACCTTGCGGAGTTCTTCATATCCGAGACCCCATTTGTCCATTTGGCCGGGACTGAAGTTCTCGCAGAGGGCGTTGGCATCGCCCACCATTCTTTTGAGCAGATCGCGACCCTTGGGATGATTCAGGTTGAGGGTCACTCCATATTTTCCCGGGTTGGTGTTGTTGTAGTACGCGCCACGATCGTAGTTTCCCCGAATCCCATGACTGCGAGCGGCGCCTTGCGCGCGTCCGCCGTCTGCCGTCGCATGGTCAGGCGCGAAGGGCTGGAAGTAGCGGAGGAAATCGATCGCGCCCCGTTTGCGCCATTCGACGCGAATTATCTGGGCGCCGAAGCTCGCCAGCAGCCGGGTCGCCTGCGGTCCCACTTGCAGCCAGGTCAGATCGATGATCCTGACGCCCGCGAGAGCTTGCGGCTTTATTTTTGATTGGTCTGCCATCACTCAAACCCCTTTCCGCAAAACGACCGGCGGATGCGTTTCACTCCCGAACACAACTACCTCAACCTCGCCTGACGATTTGGATCCGCTATCCCGGTTTCGCGGCCTGCCCTGACCTTACCAGAGGAGCGGCGTCCATAGTGATCGGATGCCTCTCCGCAAGTTACGAGTATCCGCAACCGAAGAACACGAAAAATTCGTAAACTTGTGCTAAGAATCGGCTTTGACCGCCTCGAGAAAGATCAGCACCATACAATGGCGTCATCATGAAATTTGATTTCGATCCTCAAAAAGTTCCCGGTGTCGTGAAGATGGTCGGCGTGATGCGAGCCCTGGCCGAAGCAAAGGTCGACCCCGGCATTTCAACCATATGTGCAGCGTCGCGCGAGTTGCTGACCCCCGACGAAATTGCCCAACTTCCCCCGGCTCCCGAAGTTCCGGGTGAAGGCAAAGTTTCGAGCGATCCGCTAGTCGCGTGGTCCGCCTTCCTCTTGTGGGCCTCCTTGCGCGGCGAACTCTGACTAACCACCCTCGTTTACTCTTCAGGTGATCATCAATGGCTATTGAGCAACCCAAAAAGGAAGACCTCCAACGTATCGCGAAGGAGGGTGACTTCGAACTGAGCGATTCCGAAGCCGACGCCATCGGCAAGATGCTGCCGCCGATCGTTGCGTTTCTCGATCGCATCGATCGGATGCCCACCGATCGCAGCCCCTCGGTTCGAAATTATCCGAGCCGCGACGCCGGCAGGCGTCCGACCTCGCCGAAGATCCTCTCAATGCGGTCGTGCGCAAGGTAAGTGTCAAAGGCGCTGCCGCGGGTAAGCTCAAGGGAAAACGCATCGGGGTGAAGGATAGCGTCGCGGTTGCCGGAATTCCGATTTGCGGCGGCTCGCACATCCTCGATGGCTTCGTTCCCGACGATGACGCGACCATCGTCAGCCGCATGCTGGATGAGGGCGCGGAGATCGTCGCGACGCTCGTGATGGACGACTTCGCGCTGTCGGGAGACGGCATCACCAGCGCGCACGGTCCGACGCTGAATCCGCATCGTCCGGAGTATTGCTCCGGCGGCTCTTCGTGCGGTTCGGGCGCCGCGCTCTATTACGACTGGATCGATATCACCATCGGGACCGACCAGGGCGGCTCGATTCGTATGCCCTCTTCATGGTCGGGCGTCGTCGGCATCAAGCCGACCTACAGCCTGGTGCCGTACACCGGCGTTATGAGTATCGATCCTTCGCTCGATCATGTCGGCCCGATGGCGCGCAACGTTAGCGACGTCGCACTCGCGCTCGAAGTCATCGCCGGAAAAGATCCCGCCGACTTTCGCCAGCAAGAGGTGCCCGTTCAGCGCTATTTGCGAAACGTTGGGCAAGGACGTGAATGGTTTGCGGCTCGGTATCCTCAAAGAAGGATTCACGCATCCGGGCGCGCAAGAGGACGTGAATGCCGCCGTCCACAAGGCCGCGAGCGAACTGCATCGGCTCGGCGCAAAAGTCGAGGAAGTTTCGATCCCCGAACATCGGAAGCCTGGCAATTTTTATGGCCGATCGTGCTCGAAGGGATGGCGGCGCTGTCCCGCGGCAATCTCCAGGGCAGGCACCACTCGGGACGCTACGATCCGGGCCTCGCCGATTTCTTCGGCGCCGCCCGCCTCGAACAACCGGTGACTCAGGCGCTCACTGTGAAATTCATGATTGCGGCGGGCGAATATCTACATGAGCGCTATCACGGCCGTCTGTATGCGAAAGCGCAAAATCTACGCGGCGGCTTGCGCGCGAAGTACGACGCCGCGCTGTCGAAAGTTCGACGCGCTGGTGATGCCATCGACGCCGATGAAGCCGCATCGCCGCGACGAGCGCGCGCCCTATACGATGGTGACCAACACCGCGCCCTTCGATGTCACCGGACATCCGGGACTCAGCGTTCCGTGCGGCATGTCCGACGGATTGCCGATCGGACTGATGCTGATCGGGCGCCATTTCGACGACGCCACGCTGCTGCAACTTGGGCTACGCCTACGAGCAGAGCGTCGACTGGCGGAAGAATAGAAAGGTCGCGCCGGAACGGAATACTGTATGTCGAAAACAACTTGCATGACTGCGCCGGAGGTTGGTCAACATGGCAGAGCCAGCTTCATCGGTGTCGAAGGCATGACCAGCGCGCTGGATTTACGAGAGCGCGGTGTCATATTTCGCGCGCAGCCGGCGGCGTTAACGCTTTGCATAGGCGGGCGAATACCTGCATGAGCGCTATCACGGCCGCCTCTATGCGAAAGCGCAAAATCTCCGCGCCGGCTTGCGCGCGAAATATGACACCGCGCTCTCGAAATTTGACGCGCTGGTCATGCCCTCGACACCGATGAAGCCGCATCGCCGCGCCGAGCGCGCACCCTATGCCATGTTGACCAACACCGCGCCCTTCGATCTTACCGGACATCCGGGACTCAGTGTGCCGTGCGGAATGTCCGACGGATTACCGATCGGTCTGATGCTGATCGGGCGTCATTTCGACGACGCTACCCTGCTGCGACTGGGCTATGCCTACGAGCAGAGCGTCGACTGGCGTAAGCAATAGAAAGGTCGCGCAGGAACGGAAGACAGCGGTCCAAGTAACTCGGGATCACTGCGCGGAGGCGGCCTGGGCGGCCGCCCAATCAGGCGCGTAGCGCTGAATATAGTGTTTCGGATATTGCGCGCTGAAAACCAGGCATCCGACCAGCAGTAATATCGGTACCGCCACGCCGATCGTCAGCACGTATCCGCTCCTCACCCCAATAAACCCCAAACCGGCATTGACCGTGAACATCAGGCCGAAGACCAAAGTCAGAATCACGTTGAGCCGTACGAACACGGGATGATCCCAGATTTCGCGCGGGGCCTGCTCGCGCGCATATTGGAAGGTGAAAGGAAAGCCGATCACCAATGTAACCCAGGTTACAATCGCGAATAGCGACCAGGTCAGCACCGGATTGAAATTTTTGAAAAGCGCCGGCCCGGCTGCGATAGTTCCGACCAGTGAGAACACGAAGAACGCGGCCGCCGTACAATCCATAATCTTGACCGCATGACAGCGGTACTCGTGCGCGAGGATTGCCAGAGTAATTGCGAGTCCGCCAATCGCTCCGGCGATCCAGTAACCGGAACTCGACAGTATTCCGTAAATGATCCACGCGGCGAAGCCATAGTTGGTTAGTGCGCTGCCGGCCGGTTGCTCATTCTCCGCCATAGTCATCCTCTCTCAGATGAAAGTATGCCAACGGTGAAACATCGTCGGGACGCTCCAGTTTAAGGCACCACCGACGCAACATTATGTCGCATGAAAGCGCGATATTGCGTTAGTAATCAGATCGTAGGCTTCGAGTCGCGAAACCCATCGCAAGCCCTTTACCCATTTTCCCTTTTCGAGATCCTTGTAATGACGGAAGAAGTGTTCGATCTGATCCCGCATTATAGGTGGAAGATCAGTGTATTCCTCGACACCGTCGTAGTACGGATTTAGCTCATCCACCGGCACCGCCAGGATCTTCTCGTCGACGCCATGTTCATCTTCCATCAGCAGCGCGCCGATCGGACGGCATCGAATTACCGCGCCGGGCACCACCGGGACCTGCGACAGCGCCAACGCGTCACACGGGTCCCCATCCTCGGACAGCGTGTTGGGGATAAAACCGTAATTGGCAGGGTAGTACATTGCCGTATGAAGAAAGCGATTTACGAAGAGGGCGCCGGAAACCTTGTCCAGTTCGTATTTCACCGGAACGCCGCCTTGCGGAATCTCGATTAGTACGTTGATCTCTCGCGGCGCATCACTACCCGGCGGAATTTTACTCAAGTCCATTTGCGCACCTTCCGCTACCGTCTCCGTCACCACTTCTCCGAGTTGTTGCTTTTGCCCGCACGATTCGATTTTCCTGCCGTCGGATCAGTCGAATGCAGCTTCCAACACCGTCACCCGGCGCCGCCGCCCGGCAACTGCGCCAGCTCGAAATAGAAGATCACGGTTTCGTCCGTAATTTTCCAGCGCTTGAGTAGTTGCTCGCCGGCCGGCGCGGTCCCGCGCCTTGCCTCCTCGAGCTGTCGTGCATGCACCCAAAGCCGGAACTGTTCGACGCTCCGCGAGCTCTTGTGGGAATTGCAGTATTTGCACGCAGGCACCTTGTTCGCCCGCCCGCGACCTCCTTGCGATCGTGGATGAAGATGGTCTGCCGTAAAGACGCAGCGCCTTTTCGCCTCGGTGTCCGCCTGCTCGGAACGGTACAGTTGCGTCCCACAGTACCAGCATCGTCCCTCGGGACTCTTCGCCCACACGTACTCCCGTTTGACTCTGCGCGGATTCATCGGATGCTCGCTACGGTCGACAGTCTACTGAATCTCGCGATTGCTGGCGAAGAAAGATTTAACGATCGCGAAACAGATACGCTTCAACGGTTTCACGGCTTCTTGGATATCGCGCGGCGTCTCTATTCAGATCGCGGCCTGGCCAAATCGATTTTCTCGCGATTGCTGGCTATTCCACCAGCCCCATGTTAGCGAATGGCCAAACGGAGGAAATTCGCCATGGGAAGACTCGACAACAAGGTCGCAATAGTCACTGGCGCTTCCAGCGGGATGGGCCGTGCGACTGCAATCCGCTTCGCCGGTGAAGGCGCCGCGGTCATAGTCGCCGATCTCAACGAGGATGGCGGCGAGTCCACTGTCCGTCAATGCAAGGAAAACGCCGGGCGCGCGATCTTCCATAAGGCCGACGTCACCTCCGAGACTGACGTCGAAGCCATGGTCGCCCGCGCCATCAGCGAATTCGGCCGTCTCGACGTCACCTTCAACAACGCGGGCTTGATTGGAGCGGTCGGTCGCCTCGAAGAGATCAGCGGTGAAAGCTGGGATCGCACCCACGCAATTCTCCTCCGCGCGGTTTTTTTCGGGATCAAATACTCGATTCCACATATGCGTAAAGTTGGCGGCGGCTCGATTATTTCGACCGCTTCCATCGCCGGGATGCGCGGAGGTTTCGGCCCCAGCATCTATAGCGCGGCGAAGGCAGGCGTGATCAACCTGACTCAGTGTGCTGCGGTCGAATTGGGTAAGGATCGCATTCGCGTCAATTGTATTTGTCCCGGCGGAATCAATACTCCCATCGGCGGAGCAACTACCGAACGCAGCGTGCAGGCCCTTTCCAAGGCGCAACCAATCCAGCGCGCGGGACAACCGGAAGATATCGCCAACATGGCGCTGTTTTTGGCCAGTGACGAATCCGAATGGATCACCGGAACCTCGATGCTGGTCGATGGCGGTTTCATGGCGCGGGCGCAATCCTTCGGTAACTTTTCCACCGCCGAATGGAGCGGCTCGACCGGTTTCGTCGGGCCTTCTTTTCAATTGCGCTGATCCCGTCGCACAAGATCTGTACGAGTGCGATCTTTCGTCGGCAGGCGGACCACTATTCGCGATATCCTGAGGTTTGAACTATGACGACACCGAATCTTTCAAAAGGCAAAACGGCAATCCTCATAATGGATTGCCAGAATGATATCGTTCACGAACGCGGCAAGATGGCCGCAATGAACGGCGGCGTAATGGCCAAGCTGATCAAAGATCGCAACGTGCTCGGCACCATCTCACGGCTGGCGCAGGCTGGCCGAGTCGGCGAAGCTTCCGATCATCCACGTGCGCCACGCCTATCGTCCCGATTATCTCGACGCGCCCCAAAATACTCCTATCCTGGCCTCGATGAAGACCAACGAGATCCTTAAGGACGGCACCTGGGGATCCGAAATTCACCAGGACCTGACCCCGCATCCGAGCGATGTCGTGATCACCAAGACCCGTGTGAGTTCGTTCTACGCGAGTCCGCTCGAGGCGATACTCTCGGCTCAGGGCATCACCCATCTGGTGCTTACCGGAATCGCGACCGATGGAGTCGTCGAGGGCACCGCGCGGGACGCCGTCGATCGCGGATACTACGTCGTCATTCCAAATGACTGCTGCGCGACCTTTTCGGAGGAATCGCACCGCGTTGTCCTGGGCGGCGTGCTCGGGATGCTTACTACAGTCTGTAAGGCTGATGAGGTAATCACGGCTCTGTCGGCTTGATTCGCCATCCTCCTCCGGCAACTGACCGCAATTTGGAGTGGCGGACGTGATTGCTCAGTCCGCCCTCCGAATGGTCTCCGCTTCGCAAAGCTTGATGGGGCGATGGCCTCCTGCCGCCGTGGTCGAAGCTGACGCGGGCTACTTTGCTCCGACCATCTGATTCACTTCGACGTCAGCACTTTGCCGCTGGTGGTGTCGATGTGGATGATCCAGAACGCCGTCGCGTCCTCCTGGCTGATCATCGCGACCACGCCGACCCCAGGCGCGAAAAAATAGTACGCCGCGTCCTTCGTATGCGCCGGACCGACTTTGCCGTCGCACTTGAGACTGACCAGAACCGCGTTGTAGGTGCCGGCCGGTACCGTTACTCGATAAGTTCCAACGTAGGTGTAAACACCGTGTAGCGATCCCGAATATTCCTCGTCCGTCGGATCGTCGAGCTCAATCACCGCGACCTTCTGCGAGTACGATCGCGTCTCGCCGGGCTTCATTCCTTTGAGGACGAACGGGTTGGCGGGCTTGGTGATAACCACCACGCCTTCTCCCGTGTCGGTTACCGCCGGCATGATAAGGTCGCCCTGCGGCGTCTTCCGGATGAAACCCGCCAGCGACGGCGAGAGTTGAAATCGCCACGCCATCTTCCCGCTTAAGCGTTTCGCCTTTGCCAGACCAAGCGTCTGTGCGCTCCCAGCCTTTGGACCGGCCATGACCTGGTAGGTCGCAATCTTCTCTTGAAGTGGAAAGTAGACAGAGGGGTCTTTGAGCGGCTCGCTCGGCAATGCCTCGCCCACGACTCCGGGCCCTAACTCGGCAGTGATCTTCTTTTGATCCTGCGGTGGCAGCGGTAGGACCACGCCCTGGGCGCGAGCATATCCCGAGGCCAGTATTAAGACACCGAGTGTGACGACAACAAGTGTTCGCATGATTCACATCCCTTTCTTTCAGCGCGACACCGGCTTGGTAGCACAAAGCGATGACTACTCTCACCTGGTTGGCTCAAATGCCACCTCGCGGAGTCCAATCCGACTGGGTCTTGAGGAAGCGGAAGGCAATGGCGCTCGTTATTTCGACGCCCGATTCATTCCAAGCCATGCGAGGCATTAACCCGCGCAGCAGCACCAACAAAAACCCGATGTCCGGCGATTATGCCCGAAATGCCCGCCTTAGGCTCCCTGTTCATGCGAGCGAATCTGCCAAAGGTTTCGCGCGGCCGAAGCCGAACTTTCGACAATTTTTCGCGCAATCGTCGTCTGTACCTCGAACAGCGGCCATAGAGGTGTCTTTTTGGCCCAACTCGTGGTCTTTTCCTGCAGTTCGATAGCCTGATTGGCCAGCTTCTCGCCGCACTCGATATATCGGGCAGCCGTCTTCCTTACGCCGTCGAGGCTCAAAAATGATTCCCCGAACCTGCTGACCGAATCGGGCGCTTTTCCTTCGCTCTGCTTTTCCGATGACTTGGCTTCAATCGGCTCCTTCTGCTGCGAGGCAGGACTCTGCCGTGGAGCAGGTCGCTCTTGCGGGTCGCCCCCCAGGTAGATGTCGGCTCCCTTTCCCTTGATTTGTGGTCGTTTTCGCATCGCTTATATCCTTAGTTATCAGAAATGTTGCGTTCGTTAGGCCTGACCGGATTCCTTGCGGTTAAGGGTCCAGCTCCCTCGCGAGTTCGCGATAGGCTTGGGCGGCTTCGGAGTCCTTCGCGTACGTGATGATCGTCTCTCCGGCCGCTGCGGCGTCGGCGACGCGCACCGTGCGCTTGATATACGTCCGCAGGACCTCGTCCGGAGCAACCCGGGCGATCTCCTCGAAGACTTCGCGCCCGTGATGGGTGCGGCTGTCGTACATGGTACGGAGAATCTTCACGCAAAGGTTGCGATTTGCCTTGCGGCGGACCTTGGTCACGATGGTTTGAAGTTGTTTCAGGGCCCGCAGTGCGAGGTACTCGCATTGCAGCGGGACGATTACGCTGTCGGCCGCCACAAGCGCATTGGTCGTAAGGATTCCCAGCGAGGGTGGGCAATCGAGTACCACGCGCTGGTACTGGTCAATCAGCGGTTCGAGCGCATCCTTGAGCGTGCGCTCCCACGCCACCTCGCCGATGAGCTCGGCCTCCGCGCCCGCAAGATCGAGGTTCGCCGGGATGAGCGTAACGTTAGGCATCCTGGTGTCGCGGGCAACCGATTTAAGCTCAACGCCGTCGGTAAACACCTGGTAAACGGTTGTCTCGAGCGTACCGGGGTCGCAGCCGAGGCTCGTCGTCAGTCCCGCTTGAGGGTCGAGATCCACCAGGAGCACGCGTTTGCCCTGTTCGGCAAAGGCCGCCGCGAGCGCGGCACTACTCGTGGTTTTTCCTACTCCCCCTTTTTGGTTCGCGAACGCGAAAATGCGGGCCATTGGTTCCAAATATTTGGACGTTTAGCCGTTTTAAGGAACTGCTACCAATTGTTTAGCGCAGTGGGGTAGGGCAACACCCATTTGCGGAACTCTACTCGATGCATGGTGTGGACGACGCCGCCACATTGATTTGCCCGCAGCGAGCCTGATCGACTGCTGAGCTAATACGACACTCTATTTAGTGCCAGGGTCTAAAGAAAATTACAGACAGATTATTTTCCACAACGACCCGCCGCGCGACTACGATCATCGCGATCGGGTGGCGCACCGTCGAGTTCACGCATCGCATCCGACGGGCCGACGCAGGGGGTTCGCAAAGCCCACGTCTTGCGCGCTTGGACTTATGCGAATTATTCACTATTCATAGTTAGCGCCTCACCGCAGGCAATCGAGGGAGGAACACGATGCCGTACGCCACCGGTCGCATCTACAACGACGCCGACGCTCACGTGATGGAGCCGATCAATTGGCTCGCCAGCTACGCCGACGCCAAAACACGCGAACTGCTTAAACCGATGGACCTCTCGAAGACCGGAAAGATGGCCGATCATGCGACATCGGGCAAATTCGACCCGAGCCATTGGGACGAAATCAATATCGAAAAGAACCTGATGTTCATCAAGGGTTGGGAGGCGCTGGGCGCCTTCGATCCCGACGAGCGCAAACGAGCGCTCGATTTGCTCGGATTCAACCGCCAGCTGGTCTTCACCTCGCTCGCTATGGGTCAGTTCTGGGGCGTGTTCGAGCAGCGCGAGTATGATCCGAACCTGCTGTACGGCGGCGCAGACGCCCTCAATCGGGCGATTAGCGACTTCTGCAAGGACGACAAGCGCATGATTCCCGTCGGCTTTCTGCCGCTCGACGACGCCCGGCGCGCCGAGCGCACGATCGACGAGGGGCTGAAGCTGGGCTGCGGCACCTTCTGGATTCCCGCCAACCCGGCCGGTGACAAGTCGCCCACCCATCACGCTTTTGACGGGGTCTGGGGTCGCCTCCAAGACGCCAACGTACCGTTCATGCTCCATGTGGGTGCGGGCGAGACGCCGATGCCCAACGCGTATCGGAACAACGGCCGCGGGCCGATTACCGGTTTCCTCGGCGGCGGCGAGGACCTCGACTCGAAGGCCTTCATGATGCTGCACGGGCCGGCCGAGGCCTTTCTGAGTGCGATGGTGCTCGACGGGACGCTGGAGCAGTTCCCACGCCTGCGTGGCGGTATAATCGAGCTGGGCGCCTTGTGGGTGCCTCCCTGGCTCAGGCGCCTCGACGTCGCGCAACAGGCTTTCGCGCGTACGGAGCCGGGCCTGGCCCTGCCCATGAAGGCTTCGGACTATGTGCGCCGTCAGCTCAAGTTCACGCCTCATCCGACTGAGCCGGTGGCCTGGATAATCGAGCAGGGCGGTGCCGAGCTGTTCCTCTTTTCATCCGACTATCCGCATATCGAAGGTGGCCGCAATCCGCTGAAGCGCTTCGAGGAATCGATGGTCGGAATCAACGAGTCGACCAAGGAACGGTTCTACGCGACGAACTTCAATGAACTGATGGGTTGACCGATTGGCCCGGGGAGAATCTCCCCGATTCAGATTTGGTCAGGCCGAGATCGCCCAACCGACAGAATCAGCTCCGGCGGAAACGCGATAGAAACATCCGTTTTCGCCGGAGTTTCACCAATAGCGACTCTGTACTGCAGCTAACCGGTGGTTGGTTTACTGAGCGATCGGGTTTTTCCCGCATATTTCGATAAGTCATCTCCAGGTTTGTTCGATTAACCATCGACAGGCTTTGATTTTTGGCTGGCCGCCCGGCGGTTTCTTAAGCGTTCTACGCCGCTTGATCGCTCGCGTACCGTCCGTGGACCGTCGTCCGTACCCCTAAACGCGTGGAGTGGGGCGGCAGGGTCTCGATGCCGCTACCCGCCTCACTCCTCCAGGGGTCTCGCCTAAACGCACGGCGGCATATTGTGCTTACCGGTGTGCAAGATTGACGTCACTAAATACGATTATAGATAGCAAGAAAAACTAATAGAGATCATAATTGAGCTATATAAGAGAGCAGAGGCAGCACGATGGTACGTAATACCCATCCAGAGCTAAGTCCTCGCGTGCGACTCGAACAATTGGCTCAGGTTTGCCTTGCCTGTCAGGAGACAATCGAGCAGTGGTTTAGCACGCGAGATTGGAGCTTGCCGGAACTGAAATGCGCGGATACCAGCGCGGTCGAGGCGGACCGCAAGTATCATCAGGGCGAAGATCACGACGCTCGGATTTCCGAGCTCTGGCAGCGTGCATTGGCGGCTCCTCAACCATCGCCGGTTCGCCGGCTTTTCGACATGCCCCGTTTGTTGTTTCGCTCGCAGCATTGAGGCGGGTGGGCCGCAGGTAATCTTCGCGGAGTTCGGGACTCGAGGATCGTCAGACGATCCGGAGGGGTCAGCCGGATTTCTGGAATACCTGGTGACCCCATAGCCAGTCGTCTTCGAACACCCGCTTGAAGCCCAGTTCGGCGAATCGGTCAAAGACCGGGCGGAAGTCGTGCACGATATGCTGGGGCCGATCGTGATCGTCGTCATCGGCGGAGAAACGACCGTAAATATAGCCGCCGGGTTTCATGCTGCGGTCGAGCGAATCGACCGTTGCGGCAGGATCCACCAGATGCTCGAACACGTCCATTGCGGTGACGAAATCGAAGGCGTTCTCAGGAAGCTTCGATTCCTTCAAGTCGATGAATGTGGCGTCGCGTCCCCAATCGTTGAAGCGACGCTTGCAGAAGGACAGGAGCACACTGCTGATATCCGCGAGAGTGACTTCGAAATTGTTACTGCGGAAGAGCAGGGCGCCCGAACCAACACCGGAACCGAAGTCCAGATGGGTTTTGCAACCGTTGGTCGAGGCGAATTCGAAAGCGGAAACGTAGGCCAGCGGAGAATTATCTTCCGATAACGTGTGCCACCACATCAATTCCTCGATACAGTCGTCGGCCGCATCGTAGTAGTTCTCCACCTGTTGCGAGTCGACCTGATGCACCGTCTGCTCCCAGTGCAATTTGAGGGCGCGGAGCGAATCCTCGCAGCGCCGGCGCACTACATCCAAATCGTCGATACCGCGCCAGCGTCCGATCTCGATCAAGGTGCTGCGGACGAGGTCGTCTTCTCCCGGCAGTAGCAGCGCGCGTTTCCAGATTTCGGCGTACTTGTCGAGTTCCAATTTCTGCTTGGCGGCGCACTGATCGGCGGACATTCCGTTTTGATCGGCTTGCTGCCACATTTCGCGTAAACGGACCGACAATAGATTGTTCACAATCACGATGTTACTTCCGATCGAGTTGGTACGACGATCTCAACCGCCAGCCACCGAGGCTGCGATTGACGATTAGTATTTTGCTCTACGCGCACCCCGAACGATACATCCACGATGAGTTTGGCCCGAAAGCGGAGGTCTGACTCAACTTTGGACGGTTCGCACTGCTGGCGCTCGTGAACGCAGGCGAAATCGATGGGCGCTGGGCCGCTGATTGGTGCAGGCCGGAGCGGGCGCGCGCGGGTATCTGGAGTTTTGGGCGGCGGACGTTAATGATGAGCGGGATGAATTCGCCCTCCGAGCAGAATCCACCCTCATTCGCGCGACACGTGCACGGTACGCTGGTTCCGATGCTCGAAGGCGCCGACGCTATCGTCTATGCGCTCGTCGGTATCGTCTTTCTGGTGGCCGCGCTCGGGATGCTGGGATACAGCGTGACTTCCTTTCCCGCCGATCTTCACCGGATCGGGTTCGCCCTTGCGGTCGTTACGTTGGTCAACGATCTGCTGCTGGTCATGATCATCATGGAGGTGCTGCGGACGGTTCTGTCGTACCTTCAGGAGCGCGGGACGTCCCTGCAGCCTTTTTTGTTTATCGCGGCGATCTCGGCGACCCGGCGGATCCTGGCTATCGGCGCGCAGATGAGCGTGACCGGAGAGACCGTCTCGCCCGACCACTTCAGAGAGGCGATGATCGATCTCGGCGCCAACGCCGGCGCAATTCTGGCGATAGCGGCCGCGCTCTATCTGCTGGCCCATCGTCCATCGGATAACGAACAACCCGATTGACCGGGGCCGCGTCCCGAAGAATAGCGGCACTCGGCATCGCGCCCTGGGAACGGCTCGCGGTAGTTAAGTGGATGAAGAGACGCCGCGGAATGGATGGTGAAGATTCCAGGCGGCCTTCACCCGCGCGGGCGTAGTTTCAGGAACGAGGGATGCCTGAATGAATCGCCGGCGCCGAGCCTGAGCTTGATTTCACCGAACTGAGTCTCGGCATTTTCTCCCGTATGTCCCAGATTCCCGGGGCGTGGCGCGAAGACAGCATCGTCGCCGAAGAAGCGCAGTGACAGCGTGCGCCGGCGACGTGCGCGGTGCGTCGGCGCTCCCCATGAAGCATCGCGGGATGAAAAATCAGTACATCGCCCGGATCGACGTCCCACGAGAGGATGTCGAAACGATCGCGCGACGCTTCGATATCCGGCAAACGCGGCAAGGTGCCGTAGAGCGGAGCGGTATCGTCACCGGGTTCGAAGCGTGAACCGTAGTAGAGGATTCCGTGATGGGAAGCGCGGACGAATTCCAGGCAATCCGCCTTGCTGACGGGATCAAACGTGATCCACATCACGGCGAGTTGTTCACCGTCGATGGGCAGATAGGAGGCGTCCTGATGCCAGGGCGTGCGGCGGCTCTCGCCGCCTTCCTTGAGGAACACCTGTTCGTAGAAGAACCAGACATCGGGCGAGTCCCACAACTCGGCGACGATATCGGCGGCGTTCGACGACTCCAGCAGATGCCGGTATCCGGTGAGAACCTTGCCGTTAAGGAGATCCTGATAGAATTTATCCGGCGACCCCGGCGTGCCCTGGAATTGTGAGGCGTAGGGGCCGGGATGCGCGAGGCTCCAATTGTAAGATTCCTCCGCCATCGCCATCGAATCGCGGTCGAGCGCGGAACGATACAGACGACGCCGTCGGATCGAAACTGTTTGCGCAAGGTCGCTGCCGCTTGAGCGTCCATCGATCACCTCGATCGCCAATAGCATATCCGTTTTGCGTCGCGAGATCGTGGCGGTCAAACGGTCGCGCACCTAGTGCGAATTGTCGAGTGAGGCGGTAAGAAAGGGCGAGCTTTGCCTGGAGGGTGCGCCATGCGACGGTTGGCCGAGGTGTTCGATGAGGGCGAGATTGGTGCGTGCCGGCGCGAAATCCGGTTCGGATGCGGCCAGATCGGCCCATATCCGCCGCGCTTCCCGATCTTTCCCTGCTCAGCGCAAACGACGCCAAGCATATTGCGGGCGTCGGGCTGATGGGCGTCGAGCCGCAATGAGGTCTGGATTTCGTTATAGGCAAGGCCCAGCGCGCCCCGCCTTTCATCGGCGAGCGCAAGGTTGAAATGGGCCTCGGCATGTTCCGGGCCGAGAATCACCGCTGTGGTGAAGGCGGCGTTCGCAGCGTGAAATTCGCCGTGCTCGAGGTAAAGCCGGCCCAGATTGAGGAATAAGTCCCATTGTTTGAGCCCAGACCAACGGCTTCGAGATATTCGGCCAGCTCATCCCGATGACGCCCAACCATCCCGTAAGCAAAACCGAGATGGTAGTGGGTGAGGGCGTCATCGCGATGGGCTGCAATCAGGCGAAGGTGCGCCTGGATTGATCGGGGATAATCCTCGATGCCGAGCAGGTAGTCAGCGGTCGGGTCACAGACTTCGTTCGGATCGGACGCGGCGGCGGATACGGTTACGCCGCGACCGATGGAGGCGACGAATACTATCGCGGCGATTGTTGCTGAAAGTTTGCAGCGAGACATCTTGAGAGAGCTAAAGGCAAAAAGGGTGCCTGTATGAGCGAGGTGAGTCGCTCCCGGATCGCCCTCGAATCACCTCGAAGATACGCGATTTAATCGGCTTGGACAGCGCAAAATGCGCTCGATTTGGCGAATCGCGAAAGCTTGCTGCTAATAAAAATTAGCAGTGGCGGCTGTCAGCGGCGGATCGATCCGGCAGCCTAAGCGCCGGATCAAAGGTGTCGCACGGTAGCCGAACGGCCGAACCGGCAACGGCGGTTCGACTGGAGCTTCAACGCCCGGACGCGAACGATCCGCGAAATGGATTCGATTCTCGATTGACAGCGATCGGTTCGACGGGCTAACGAGAAAACGATTCCCGTGGGGAGATTTCAGCGAATTATGGCCAACACTACAGAGAAAATCGATATCGACAAGGCGAAGAAGACCGCCGAACACGTTTTCGACATGCTGAGCGGCGCGCTGGTCTCGGCGATGATCTATCTCGGCGACCGCATGGGGCTATATCAGGTGTTGAGCGGCGCTGGCGCCGTCACCAGCGCCGAGTTGGCGCAAAAGACCGGATTGCACGAGCGATGGATTCGCGAATGGCTCTATGGTCAGGCGGCCGCCAAGCTGATCGATTACAAGGGGGAAGGACGTTTCGAGCTGTGTGCCGAAAATGCGCAGGTGCTGGCCAATGAGAACAGTCCCTTCTTTCTTGCCGGCGGATTCTGCGCGTTGCCACAGCAGATGGCGGTGCTCAACCTGCTTCCCGAATCATTCAAGAGCGGGAGAGGATTGACCTACGACCAACTCGGTCCCGAGGTGAATCGGGGTGTGGAACGGCTGCTGGCGCCGTGGTTTCGTACTCAACTGGTGCCGACCGCCCTGCCTCGGCTCGAGGGAGTCGTTAGCAAGTTGCAGGCTGGGGCAAAAGTCGCGGATATCGGTTGCGGATCCGGCGTCGCCTTGATCGAGATGGCGAAGGCATACCCGCGATCGGCCTTTCACGGTTACGATATCGCCAAGATCCCGCTGGCGCGCGCCTCAGCAAACGCGAAGGAAGCCGGCGTGAGCAATATCACCTTTCACGATGCGGCAGTGGATCCGCTGCCCGGCGATGCGAGCCACGACTTCATCACGACCTTCGATTGCCTGCACGACATGACGCGGCCGGATCTGGTTATGGCGGCGATCCGCGAGGCGATCAAAAACGACGGCACCTGGCTGATCGCCGACGTTCACGGACAGCCGACCTTCGAGCAAAACTTGAGCGAGAATCCGCTAGCGCCGGTGATGTATGGATTTTCGGTGATCTGCTGCATGTCGTCGGCGCTGTCCGAGCCCGACGGCCTTGGCCTGGGTACACTTGGATTTCCCGAACCGGTCGCGCGCGAGATGACGGCGAAGGCGGGCTTCACGCGCTTCGTGACGCGCGACTTCGAGAATCCGATCAATGCCTACTACGAAGTGCGTCCGTAGGGAGATGTTTTGATCGTCGCGCGCGATGGCTAAACGAGAGAGGCAAATATGAGTCCGTGAGTCCGAGGACTACGTCGCGAGACAGGCCCGTCCGTCCGGCGAAAACCCAGTACCTTCCTTGCTTCCGAAGACGCGTGATGGATCATTGGAGCGTTGATCGATGCGGCCGGCGGTTTGAAACCAGGAGCTATCGCAAAGATGCCATCTGAGTTGGAAAACGGAAAAACTCTCGCCGAGCTGCCGGAGATATCTCGAGAAGAGCTTATAAACGGGCTGCGCGACGCGTCGGTTACGCTCGTCGATGTGCTATCGGCGGAGTCCTTCGCGAGTGGACACATTCCGGGCGCGATCAATATTCCGGGTGAGAACATCCCCAGCGAGGCATCCAAGCTGCTTCCCGATCCGCTCGCAGAAATCGTCGTCTATTGCGGGAAATTCACTTGACCGAAGAGTGAGCAGGCGGTCGCCTTGCTGCATAATCTAGGTTACTCCAATGTCCGCGATTATCGAGGAGGCCTGGCTGACTGGGTCGAGTCGGGAAGGTCGCTGGAGAATGGCGTAATCTCGCCGTCGCAGCAGGTGACGGAATCGGTTCGACCGAGCCTGCTGGTCCCGTCGGGGGGATATGCGGGCGCGGGACCGGCGCGCGTCAGCGGAGGGAATGACTCAGTCCTCGGACTGGTAGGACGACTATCAACGTCCCAACTTTTCCTTGTCTGGATCGGAACAGTCGTACTGTGTGGTTTCGGCTTTTGGTTCGGGGCGTTGGTGGGAGAGCATGGACTGGTCGAAGCGGGTTCACCGGTTGGTGCTGACCTGCGGGGACTGCTCGACGCGCTGTACTTCAGCTTCGTGACGGCAACCTCGTTGGGTTACGGCGACGTCGTGCCGACTGGAATCGCGCGAGTGCTCGCGGTCAGTGAATCCGTGGCAGCCTTGCTGATCTTCGGCGCGGTGGTCGCCAAATTTGTTTCACATCGCCAGGATGAACTCGTGCTCGAGATCCATCGGATCACGTTCGACGAACGGCTCGATCGAGTTCAGAGCAACCTGCACCTGGTCATTTCAGAACTGGTATCGATCAATTCGCTATGTGAAACGCAGTCGATGCCTCTCGCTCGTATCGCGGTAAGATTGGATAGCGCGGTACTCCTTTTTCTAGGCGAATTACGCACGACCCATGACTTGCTCTACCAACCGAGGCTCATGGTGGCGGAAGGAGTATTGTCGTCGATTCTTGCCAACCTGGCCTCGGCACTGGATGTTCTGGCCGAGCTGCTGGCCTGTCTCCCTGCTGAGTTTATGCGCTCGGAGCCCCTAGAACTGGCCCTGGCGAACCTGACTCGTCTGGCGGAGGATATTTGTGGCGGATGTGTTCCCCATGCCTATACGCCCCGGCTCACGTTCTGGATGGATCGTATCCAGAACACTTCACACAAAATTCGTTAACCGCAGCGAATGAAGTACCTGGAGCCAGCTCTATTCAAGATTTCGATGAAGATCACACGTCCGCGAACTGGTCGATACCGCCCTCGTGTGATGAACTCAATTAAACGGGCTGCCGAATGCCAAGAGCGGGTTCGGAAGAAGTCGCGCAAGCCGTCCTTTCTTGGGGCGAATCGTGTAGGTTACTCTTCATCGCCGACGCCTAGTCGGGAAACGCCAGAAGGTGGTTTGGTCCTCGGTCGACGATGCGGAGTGTAAGTCACAAAGAAGTTGGTTACGGGTATGAAGGAATTTGACTTCGATCATCCAGTGTTTCTGACGCACAGTAAACAGACGCGGGCACTACTCAGGGCAGCCTATCGAAGCGGTATGACCGAAGAGGTATTTGTCCAGCGATTCAAGCAGATTCCGGCTCTGAACGACCTGAGTACGATAAACGCGCGCAACTATTACCGGCATCTTCAAAGAAAATACCGATTCTTCAACGCAGGATGATTGCCGAATAATCACGTACGTCGCCACCGATCATTCTGATCATGATCTGATATGCTTTACTTGTAGACGTCACGATGCAGGGCAATGAAGCCTGGTTTCCGGGCAACATTGTTACTCTATCGTCTATACGGTTTAAGAATTGAAAGTCGTGAATCGCGGCGCTGATCTGGACCGGCAGGAACGCATCCGGCGCATCAAGGAACTGCATCGCCGAAGTACCAGATACTATCGCGTTTCATCAGCAGTGATATCGCTGTTTCCACTCCTGATAATTTTTGGCCTTTACGAAATGATACGCTCTATCGCGATCGGCAATCGCCCGGCGATCGTGATCGGACTTTCAATGGTTCTCGTCGGATTTCTCATACATGCAGGCTCGAAGGTGATCCTGGTCCCGCTATGGAACAAGTTACTTACACAACTTGAGGCGGAGCTTGAAGAGGCCGAAGCGGAGATCAAGACGTCGTGATCAACGCACCGAACCAAGTCAGGCCGTTGCCACGCGCGTGGTGGTTCCTCGCCTAAAGCGAAAGGGCAGACTCAGGATTGCGGCCGAGCACCAGACGCTCGCTTAGATCATTTCCACGGAGGTATCGACGATGAAGGCGATATCACATATTGCGGTCGGCGTGCGCGACATGGATCGCTCGTTGCGATTCTATCGCGATCTGCTGGGACTTAAGGTTTGTCTGGATACGATGGAGAAAATCGGCGGGCTCAAGGCTCTTTTCGCCAGTCCAGTCAGAGGCCAGCGGCGCGCCGTCTACCTGCGCTTCGAAGACGGCCCTCACTCGAGCTTCATCGTGCTGTCGCAGAATCCGGCGGAAGTTCCGGGCGATGCGATTAAACTCGATCAAGTCGGCGTGCATCACTTCGCATTCTGGGTCGACGATCTGCGGGAAAGAGTTGAGAAGCTCAAGGCTGCCGGCGTCCCGATTCTCGTCGCGCCAGTCGAGTCCGACACCGTCGCCTACGGCGAGCCCGCCGGCAAGAAGGTGCTCACCTGCCTCTTCGAGGACCCCGATGGCATCATCGTGCAGTTCGATCAGCGCATGCCCTGAAGTACAACAGCCTCTCCGGGGATGGCAGCGCTGAGATTTAAGATCTGTCGTCTGCGGTCAGATCGTCGGATCGCGAACCAGCACGCCGTTCGCGTACAGGTCATTAATCTGCTGGTCGCTTAAATCGAGATAATCGCGGAGCACGCGCTCGTTATCCTCTCCGAGCCGCGCCGAGCGCAGCTCAGTTCGGTCGGGCCAAGCCGAAAATTTCACGGGGACTGCCGGAATTGCCAGCTTGCCGAATAGGGGATCCTGTACCCATCGGACGGTCTTACGCTCGTTCAAGTGCGGATGGGCGACGGCCTCGTTGACCGTCAAGACGGGGGCGCATGGCACGCGCTCCTTGTCCATCGCGGCAATTGCTTCGTCGCGCGTCGGGAAGCTCGCGAGCCATTGCTCGATAATGGCCTGCAACTCAAAGCGATTGGCGTGTCGCGCCCGTGCGAGCTTGAACCGCGGGTCGCTTGCCAGCTCGGGTTTGCCCATTGCGCGTACCATCTGCGGCCACTGATGAGGCGTGATCAGAATCATCACGTATTCATCGTTGCGATAACGAAAAACCCCCGCCGGTCCGGGGCCGTCGGCCTGGGAGCCGGCACGCTTCGGTCGCACTTTGTCACCTGCCAGCGCGATCTTCGGCACGTTCATTTCGTGCATATGGAAGTAGGTATCCGTAAGAGAGGCATCAAGATACTGTCCTTCGCCGGTGCGCTCGCGATGTAGAAGCGCGGCGCAGACTGCCATTGCGGCAGCGACCCCGGTCGAGACGTCGCCGATCGCCATTCCGATGACCGCAGGTGCGCGATCAGGTTCGCCGATTCCATCGGTAACACCCGCATAGGCCTGCCCGATGAGGTCGTACCCAGCCTTATCCGCCAGCGGCCCGGTCTGTCCCGCCATCGAAATCGAACACATGATGAGCTTCGGATTCACCTTTTTCAGATCGTCATAGGCAAAGCCCAGTCGCTTGATTACGCCAGGGGCAAAGTTCTCTATCAGCACGTCGAACTTAGGGATCATGGACATCACCAGTGCGCGCGCCTCGGGCCGCTTCATGTCCATCGCCAAGCTAAGCTTGCTGTGATCGTGCTGCATATAATAGGTGCTGTGGCTGCTAGGTGCGGATGTGCGCGGCTTCAACCCCCAATCGCGCACGCGGTCACCCCCGGGCGCCAACTCCAGCTTCACCACCTCTGCTCCCAATTCCGCCATCAGGCGCGAACAGGTGGGTCCCGCGACATATTGGGTAAAATCGAGCACGCGATAACCCTCAAGCATCTTCGGTGATTTCGTCATCCTGGCAACCTCACACGAGTATTGGCTATGTCACGATTGATGCGGGCCGAGAGCCACGCCCCGATTGGGCCTGCTGATTCGATTCGGCTACCACATTATAGCTCGAATGAACAATGGGTAAGAGTAGTGCTTTCGTCAAACGCACTTTAGTCCGGTCGCCTGCCGATCATGATGATAAGAGGAGAATCAGCCTTAAGCTTTCGTCCACGGTAGTCTCCGAGCGTCTCCTCGACATCGAATCCCGTGTGCAGGAAGAGCAGGTGAACTTCGCGAGGAAAGAAGACATGACTCGCGAAATCGTCGACAGAAGTTTCGACTCCGCGTCCGTTTCGATACTCCTCGTAGAGAAAACGGATCTGAGCGAGTTGCTCGTGGCTTTCGTAACGGGTGGTTTTACGCCGGATCAGCCGCGTACCATCTTTTTCGTTCTCGCTGTCTATGTCGATTTCCACTATCGAACGTGGCGGTACGCTAAAGGAGTCGGCGAACGAGGCCATGTTTGGCATGGTAATTTCCACCGAGAATCTCCCGCCGATTCGGAGATTCTGATGACTGGTTTTCCACACCGCGAGCTGATCCTCGAGGCTAAGTAAATGGCTTATCGATGAGCCAGGGATCAGAATCAGATCGAAATCGGATTGCCCGCTCCAAGTTCGCATATCGCCCTCGATGAATTCGAGTCGTTCTTGGATTTCGGGGCGACTCTGAAGCCGCCGCTCTTCGGCTTTGCGTAGCATCTCGGGTTGCCTGTCGAGGCCCACGACCTCAAAGCCGAGTTCTGCCAGGGGTACCGTGATCCTCCCCGTTCCACATCCTAATTCGAGAATCTTTTTTGGCGCCAGGCGTTGGCACAACGACCGGTAGAATGCGATGTCCTCGTCTTCGCCCAAATGCTCACGGTCGTATTGTTCCGGGTGTTTGTATAAATCGCTCATTATTGACCTAGAAAAGTGCTGTGGATTTCATCGGTTGGAATATTCCAGATAAACCCGCTTTTTGTTGAGTCCACACATGGGGCAGTCTAAAGCAAGAAACAGGCTCGGTACGGCGTCGAAGAATCTATCGAAGAGTCTATTGAATTTGCCGGTAAATACTCATGCCGGACGAAGGCATCGACATGGCGCTTTCGGAGGCTTTCCCGCGCTGACTTTTGGTGTCAATGGGGTCCAGCAATGCGCGAGTTTTCTCGATTGGCGGAAAACCTGCGAGTTCATTGTCCTACAAAAGACTATGATTGCGGCCGCTTACGACTCGGCTTTTGCCGCCTTGACTGATCGTTGACGCCAGATCCATTTTAAGTGAGGCAGATCCCCGGCGCTTGGTGAGAGGATGCGTTCAGGTGCATACTCTGAGCGTCCAAGGGGCGAACGGTGACCCGCTCGCGAGGATTGCGGGTGGGATTGGAAAAGAGTTAACGCAAATCATTCGTGGAAATTCAGAGGAGTTGAGATATGGCGAGTAAAGAATTCGAGGTACAGCAGCTGCTCAAAGCCTACCGCAAAGGCATCATCTCCGAAGAATTGTTTGCGCGGCAGATGGCGGATTTAGCCGGCTCGGCGAATGGGAATGGCGCCAAGAGCAAATCCGAAGCGCGACCTCCGATGATGAGGGGCGTGACGGGAGACGCCAGCATCGACAGCGGGGCGATCTTCAAGGCGATGAAGCAGAAGGTTACCTACGATCGAACCGCCGGGGACCTCGGCAATATAGTCGCCCTGGAGCATGTCAACGTTACGGTCCCTGACCAGGAGAAAGCCACCCTTTTCTACGTCAACGGACTCGGCCTGACGCGCGATCCCTACATGATGACCGGCCCTGCCAACATGTGGGTCAACGTCGGACGTAGTCAATTCCATCTGCCGACCGGCAAGCCACAAGTGTTGCGAGGTCATATCGGTGTCGTGGTGCCAGACGCCGGCTCGTTACGGCAACGCTTAACCTCGGTCCGTGAAGCGCTCGCGGGCACCCGATTTGAGTGTCATGACCGAGACGGATTCATCGAGGCGGTCTGTCCATCGGGTAACCGGATCCGCTGTTATGCGCCGAGATAGTCGCTTCGGCCCGATGGCTCTCGGAATTCCTTACATTGAATTCGACGTGCCCCGAGGGGCCGCGGATGCGGGATCGCACGCTTCTATTCGCAGATCATGGGCGCGCAGGCAGCTCCGATGGAGGATAGTAACGGACGTTTTGCCTGCGTCACGGCCGGCAATGGGCAGAATCTTTTCTTTCGCGAGACTGCTCGTCGAGATTCCCGCCTATGACCAACACCATATCCAGATCTACATCAACGACTTCTCCGGGCCTCATCAGCGGCTCTGGCAAGCGGCTGATCACACAGGAGAGCGACCTTAATCAGTATCGTTTCCAGGACATCATTGATCCTGATAACGGTAAAGTGGTTTTTACGATCGAGCACGAAGTGCGGAGCATGAGGCACCCGCTTTATTTGCGTCCGTTGGTCAACCGCAATCCTGCACAGAACATCATGCGCTATGAGCCTGGCTCCGATGCGCAAAACTGGGCGACGGTCTCAGCCAGTTGAGGAGATCGGTCCGTCTCAAATTGTGCGTCGCGTCGTAATCCCTGTGGAGGGGTGCCGAGAATCTGTAGGTCTCGGCTCACGTATATCGTCGCTTTTCGAGGTCGCGGCACGATCCCGGTAGAGCATCCGGCACCGGCTCTATCTCCGGGATCGTTAGCCGCGACATACTCGATCTGGCTCGCCCCGCGTCCGCGCTGGATCCGTCTCTGAGGTTACAAGGCCGCGTAGAATGCGTCGAATAAGGCGGCTGCGCGTGGGTCGATTATCAATCCATTCGCCATCTTATTCATGGTGTAACCGAAGCCGACTTTCTTCATCGGATCTGCGAAGCCGAGCGAACCGCCCGCGCCCGGGTGTCCGAAGGCCTTGATGTTTGGACCGAAGCCCATGCCGGGTTGCGATAACATGAAACCCATCGAGAAGCGCGTCGGTAGTTGCATCAGAACCTGGTCAGGACCGAATGATTGCTCGGTCCAGAAGCGCTCAAGTGCCTCAGGTCTCACGATGCGATAGCCATCCAGTTCGCCCCCGCGAGCGAGGGCCCCGTACATTCGCGCCAGCGAGCGCGCCGTCGTATGTGCGTTGGCGCCGCCGATTTCCGCAGCGCGCCATGCGCGGGTATTGACCACATGCGGTTTCGGTGAGAACGGGAGGATTTAAAAAGGCTTTAGCAGTCGGACCTTCCGGATCTTTTTCAGCCTCGGCGAATAGATTCGGCTGATCGGGTTCGGGTGGTGGCGACGGCAGAAGATCGCTCACGCGCTTATCGTGCTTCGCATCCAAGCCAATGTGGGCGTCGAGTCCGAGGGGTTCGGCGATCTCGGTACGAAAATAGGTCCCCAGCCCGGTACCCGTGATACGCTTGATCACCTCGCCAACCAGCCAGCCGATGGTGAGTGCGTGATAACCGTGCTTGGTACCCGGTTGCCACCACGGCTCTTGCTCCGCGAGCGCTGAAGTCATTGTGTCCCAATGATAGAATCGCATCGCCGGCGAGGGGCTTTTTAATCGCCGGCAGTCCCGCGCGATGACTCAAAATATAACGGACGGGGAGATCCTTCTTGCCGCCTTGCGCAAATTCGGGCCAGTACTTCGACACCGGCTCATCAGGATCTAATTTGCCCTGATCGATGAGACGATGCGCGCACGTCGCGGTCAGCCCCTTGGTGGTCGAGTAGACGTTGACTAGTGTGTCGCGCTGCCAGGGCCGGGTCTTGGCTTCGTCGGCATGTCCGCCCCACAAATCGACGACAGGGCGTCCATCCACGACGATTGAAACTGCGGCGCCTAGTTCGTCGCGTTTCTGAAAATTCTCCGCGAACGCCTTCCGTACATTTTCAAAGCGCTTGTCACATTCGCCCTCGATTTTTAAGTCCGACGACATCTGAGCCTCCTAAGACGAGATCGCTATTGGCAGAAATCAATACAGACAAACAAAATTCGCCACAACCATTGGAGCGTCGCTGGCCTCTCTTACCATCCATCTATATCGAGAGCTCGTCGAGCCATCGGTGTTCTGGCGTTGGCTATCCTTCTTGCAGTGAGAGAGGGGGCGAAATCCTCTTTCGAGTTCGCCAGATCTCGCCACTGGTTTGCTTTGACATTCCTTTTCACAGCCGCTATCGCAAAGCGAGGCTTCAAAGCGTGCACTGAGGAATTCGAAAGGACCGATCATGTTTGCTGGTCGCCTTATTGTCCTCGCAGCGGCTTGTGCGATGCTCTGCGGAACACCCGCGTCTGCTGATAGTGTGGCCTCGGAACACACGGTACCCGTCCAAACGGCAGCAATTCCGCCAGGGACCGTGATCACGATGAGCAACTGGCAGCAATTTCGGGATTTTATGCCAGCAGGGATGATAGCTCTGTTCGAGGGTAAGTACTTCTGGAAGATGCCCGCCGAGATACAAATCGAAGTGGGACCTACCGTGACCCATCCGCTGTCGAAGAACTATCTTGCTGCGACTGAAAAATACGGGCAGCAGATCCGGATAAAAGAGCTTCCGAGCGGCGGCCTGACGCTGGAAAATTACCATGGCGGCATTCCTTTTCCCAACGCGGCCGAGCCGCACAAAGGCTGGAAACTACTAGCCAACCTCTGGTACCGATACATCCCGCATTTAGTGGTCGATACCTATGGCGTCGGATGTGCCATAGACAGTTCGGCCAATACCAACTGTCAGGCCTACGTTGGCGTCAAGCGGCAGATGGCCTACAACACTGATTCCGACGCTCCGGCCGAACCAGCCGGTCCGGACGCGCGCTATTTCACTGAATGGTTCATGACGCTGGAACCCGAGCAGGATCGATACACGGCTTATCTGACCGTGAACTACGCAGATCCCGAGCGGCCCGAAACGACCTATGTCTTTTTGCCCTCACTGCGCCGTTATCAGCCCGTTTCCAACGCCGCGCGATGTGTTGAGGGGGGTGGACTCGACCAGTCGTACGAAGATTTCCACAACGGCCTCGATACTAACCTGACCGAAATGGAGGTCGAGGATATGGGCCATCGGAAGATGCTCGCGCTGGTCGACGTGACGCCGCCCAGCTCGCCCTTTCCCGGTGATCTTCTAATGCCGCTCGCCTTTCCCACACCCAAGTGGGGTAAATGGCAGTTGCGCGATGTGGATGTGCTCGGGCTCAAAAAGATCCCATCAAAGGCCGGGAGCTACTGTTACGGCAAGCGTGTCATCTATGCCGATAGCGCCTACGCCTTTCCGCTCTGGGAGGATATGTGGGACACCAAGGGCAACCTGTGGAAGTTTGCCGCCCTGTTCCCACTCTCAGTCGATGTGCCGGGCGTCGGCCCGGTCGATACGGCAGCGCTCGACGTTGAGGTTTGGTGGGATATTCAGCGTAACCACGCCACCTTCGTAAGCGAACCAGCCCAGGGACGCGCTTACTACATCAATGCGCAAGCGCCAAAGGAATATCGCGATGACGCCCGCTACACCACTCCCGCTGGATTGGATCTGATCATGCGTTGAGCGGCCAGCATCGAAAGCGCGCCGTCCGCGTTAAGGTTCTTCAGATTACCTTGCGGCGGTGCCATCGAATATTAAGCGACCGTTACCCGCCGGTGCGTCAGCCGATGCGCGACGGGCAGCCTCGTTACCATCACAGCCGGCCAAAAATAGCCGCTCTGCCTTGATCCAGTGAAGTGGGGCGACGGTTAGCCTGTTGAGGCCCTGTGATTGCCCTCTCTTGCACATAGAAATAAGCCGACTAAAGTTGTGCGAGGGAAAAGAGGTTAGATTCAGAAGACTAAGGGGCAAGACCCAACCAACTCAGTTGAGGAAACCTAAATGGCTGACTTCGACATTCAAATCAAAGGCGGCACCATCGTCGATGGCACGCGTGTACCTCGCTATCGCGGCGACGTCTGGATCAAAGACGGTAGAGTCGCACAAATCGGCGGGAGAGCCCCGGGCTTCGCCAAGAAGGTGATTGATGCGAGCGGGCTGATCGTCGCGCCGGGCTTCGTTGATCTACATACGCACTATGATGCGCAGATTCGCTGGGATCCGTATTGCACCATCTCGGGATGGCACGGGGTTACATCCCTGGTGCTGGGCAACTGCGGCTTCGGCTTTGCGCCCTGCAAACCGGATTTCCGCGACCGCTCTATGCTCACGATGACGCGTACCGAGGCAATTCCGTACGCTTCGATGAAAGTCGGTATGCAGTGGGATTGGGAGACGATCCCGCAGTATATGGATTCGCTTGACCGCACGCCGAAGGGGATCAACTGCATCCAGTACATGCCCACCGCGTCACTGATGACCTACGTAATGGGGCTTGAAGCAGCGAAAACCCGTCCAGCGACTGAGCAAGAGCGCGCGGAAATGGCGCGGCTTCTCGACGAAGGCATGGATGCCGGCCTTTGCGGGTTTTCGATTCAGCGTCTTGGTCCCAACTCGGCGCAGGCCGACTTCGACGGTTCGCCGATGGTCACCGATACGATGTGCGATGAGGATATCTTCAACCTCGCGCGTGTATTGCGTAAGCGTGACGAAGGTTTCATGGAGATAACCCAAGGGACCGGCGACGCGCGTCACGACTTGGCTTTCGTCGAGCGGTTGGCCGATGAAGCGCGCCGCCCGATTCTTTTTCAGGCGGTAGCGCCCGCTCGCAATAATCCCGAGATTCATCGCCGCACGCTCCGCTGGATCGATCGTAACCGAGCTAAAGGTCGGTCGATTTTCGGTCAGGGCGCGACTCTCCGCAGCGGTTTCGCATTCTCACTGGAAGACTGGAATCTGTATGACACTCTGCCTGAATGGCGCGAGCTGACGACCGGTACTAAAGAAGAAAAGCTCGCGAAGATGAAAAATCCCGATCTACGGGCGGCAGTAATTCGCGCTAACGATAACGCCGATGCCAACTTCAAAGTGATCCAGGGCGGAGTCGGCGGTCATCCGAAGCATCTGATCGTGCAGTGGGTCGAGAACATCGAACCGCTGGAAAAGTACGTCGGTAAGTCGCTCGGCCAAATCGGAATGGAGGAAGACAAGCATCCGATTACGGTGATGCTCGACCTCGCCGTGGCGACCGATCTCAAGGCTGAGTTCCTCGGCCCCAACCGTGGCTTCAATGCCGAATTCATGGCGGAGATTATCAATACCTCACCGTTTACCTTCCCCGGTGTTTCTGACGGTGGAGCCCATACCAAATTCTTTACAGGTGGAGCCTTCACGACCGACTTCCTGCGTTGGATGGTGCGCGACGAGCAGCGAATTACGCTGGAAGAAGCGCACTATCGGATGTCGGCGCTGCCCGCACATGCAGCCGGGTTCCGCGATCGCGGCGTGCTCCGCGAAGGTGCCGCGGCGGACGTCGTGGTGTATGACCTCAACGGCCTCGGCATCGAGCCGGATTGGGTCGGCGAAATCGTGCACGATCTGCCTGGCGGCGAATGGCGTCGGGTACAGCGCCCGAAGGGTTACCGCTCAATTATAGTCAATGGGATGGAGACCTTCAGCGAGGGCAATTGCACTGGCGCGACGCCCGGCAAGCTACTGCGTAACGGGCACGCCTGAGTCGCAACGGATAGTTCGCGGAAACAGCAGGGGTATCTCGCCCCTGCTGTTTTTGTCAGATACAGAAAACCTGTCTCGTCAGTTTTTCAACGAAGGAATAAAGGGCGCCATACCGGTTTGCGCCGTAACCCCTCCGTCGACGACGAACTGAGCTCCGGTGATGAACGAGGCTTCGTCAGAAGCCAGGAAGGTGACGGTATTGGCTATCTCCTCTGGTTCGCCAATCCGGCCGACCGGGTGACTTGCTCCCATTTTTCGGCGGAACTCATCGGCATGGTCACCGCCGAGAACCAGCGCAACGCGAGTGTTAATGCCACCAGGACATACGCAATTGACACGAATTTTGTGCTTGGCATTCTCAAGCGCCGCGGCGCGCGTGAGATTGATGACGCCGGCTTTGGCGGCATTGTAGGAGGCCATTCCGTAGTCGCCGCCCATACCAGAAATCGATGCGGTATTGATGATCGCACCTCCGCCCTGGTTCCGCATGATGGGGACGGCGTACTTGATACCGAGAAAGGTGCTGGTGAGCGTCACTGCCATCACACGGTTCCACGATTCGAGGGTGGTATCGTGAATCAGCGCGACCTCCGCCATTCCCGCATTATTGAACAGAATGTCGAGCCGCCCGTATGAATCGAGGGCAAGCTTGATAGTCGCCTGAATTGCCTCGGGGTCGGACGCGTCCATCTTGATGAAGGCGGCGCGTCCACCCGCCGCTCTGACTTCGTCATTGACGGCGCGCCCGCGCGTCCCGCTGAGATCGGCAATGACCACTGCCGCGCCCTCCTTGGCGAAACGCCTCACGGTAGCGGCGCCAATACCCGATCCGCCCGCGGTTATAATCGCGACTCTTCCTTCGAGTTTACCGGCCATGTTTCATCCTTCCTCACATGTCTGACTGGCGCTCATTGATTGTGTCGTGGTGGCCACAAGGTGTTGCTTTGAACAAGCTTAGGTCTTGCTGCGCTGGTCGTACGAGATGGAGTATGCGGCCGACCGGGCAAGCAGAATCGGATCCGCCGAGAGATCGATGCCGTCCGTAAGGCTAGTGGGATCAAACACCAAGCGGCGCTCGTCGGCCTCACTCGTCGCAGAAATGCCTGTTAGCTCCAAGGTCCCTAGCTCAACCAAGGGACGGTCCGCCGGCCACAGGGCAGTGACGTCGTCAGTTGGATCGTTGTCTTCAGCCAATTGCAGCAAGAGACGGAATGCGACCGGACCATTCCGCAATTGGTTCTCCAACTCCTCGCGCAGAAAGTTCGCGCTGCGTTTTCCCGCATCATCGGGTGATAGATAGGCTTCCCCCGCCATAGGTATCCAGCGATACCGGCCGAATCGGCGAGTGCCATCTGCGGAACTGAAAAGAAAGGCGTGCTCGCCGTAATAGCACGCCTGACCGTAGCTCGCTGGCACCGGCTTCCGCATCAGACGCTCGAGAAAAGCGCGCGTGGCAGGGTGACCATCAAGGAAGCGGGGGAGCGCATCAGGAACAGGCTGACCGGTAGCAGGGTCCGCGAGCTGTGCTCGAAGAAACGCGAGAAACTCCTCCGGCGTTCGCGCCGGAAATCCTTCGATAGAAAGCGCCAGGATGTCAGCGTGCTTCTTGTCGGGTAGCTGAAACTTGACCGCCAGCGCGCGAGGGCTGGCAATGCCATCGTGGATATCTGGATTTCCGCTAGCACTGGAGAAACGCACAACGGTTGTAACTACCTGACCTTGCAGGTGTGATGCCCGGCTCAGCTCGCGCGCTTTTGGAGCACCTCGGAAGGTGCCCGTGCAGACGAGGCCCTTGGCGTGAACAGGACGGAATCCGGGATGTGCGCCGGCAAGCGCTCTCATGGTCTCCACGAGTTGAGCAATGACGGTTGGCGGTGTGGCAGACATTGTGAGCCTCGCTCTTCGGTTGGAAGGCTCGGTATAGAGCCCCGGGCGCTTTGAAACGTGTGAATTACGTCAGACCGCGTGATCGATCCTTACCGCGTTTCTACAAGAATGCTGCAGAAAATTCATCGGTCGTCGATACGTGAATCGTCATTCAGAGATTTTCGCCGGTCGTCAAGCATGGCGGCAAGCGTTTGTTGACCCATCCGGTCGCTCGATCGTACGCATACGCGAGTTGCAGACAGCTCATCTCTCCGTGATTCGAGCCCACGATCTGGATACCCATTGGCAGACCTACTTCGTTGAAGCCTGCGGGCAAGCTCAGCGCCGGGCATCCCGACATTGTGATTGGTATCATCACTTCCATCCAGCGATGGTACGTGTCCATAGTTTTCCCGCCGACTTCTCTGGGCCAATGGATTGTCGCATCGAACGGAAAGACCTGTCCCGCTGGCGCAATCAGGAAATCATATTTGTCGAAAATCGTACGCACGATCTGATACCACGCGCTGCGGACGGCGAGGGCATCGGCGATCTCGAGGCCGGTGATCTCGAGACCTCTTTTAATTTCCCACTGGGCTTCGGGCTTAATCAGCGCACGCTTGGCCGGATCGTTGTATAGCTCTCGGTAACGGGACGCGATGAGCCACGAGCGAAGGGTGAGGCAACTTTCCCATAGAGGCTCGAGCGGGTAATCCGGTACCACTTCATCGATATCACATCCAAGCTCCTCGAATACCTTCAACGCGCTTTTGCAGAGATCCAGAACGCCCGATTCGAAAGGCAAGTAACCGCCGAAATCGCCCAGCCAGGCAATCCGCGCGTCTGTGAAATCACGGCTCAGCGATTCAGTAAACACCGCCGGGTCCTCGTGAATTGAGAGCGGCGCGCGCCCATCATATCCGGCAATCACCGATAACAGCATCGCCAGGTCCGGCACCGTTCGTGCCATCGGCCCCGATACCGCGAACGAGGCGCTGAAGAGTTCCTGCAAATCGGATGGTACTCGGCCGAAAGAGGGTCGAAACCCGAACACATTGTTGAACGCCGCTGGATTTCTCAATGAGCCGGCAAAATCGCTGCCGTCACCTACTGGCGACATCCTGAGCGCCAACGCGACAGCCGCTCCTCCGCTGCTTCCTCCCGCAGTTTTGGTCTGATCGTAGGCGTCGAGCGTCGTGCCGAAGACTGGATTGTAGGTCTGCGAGCCTAGCCCGAATTCGGGCACGTTGGTCTTGCCTATGATGATTGCGCCGGCGCGCTTTATCCGCTCAACCACGATTGAATCCGCCTTCGGAATGAAGTCCTTGAACAGTAAGGACCCCATCGTAGTTCGGATGCCTTTTGTCGGTTCGAGATCTTTCACGGCATGCGGAAAACCATGCATCCAGCCAAGGTATTCGCCGTGAGCTAGCTGTTCGTCGCGTTTCCCCGCCAATGCGAGCAGATTTTCAGGCGACTGAAGAGAGACGATCGCATTGACGAGCGGATTCATGCGAGCGATTTGTTCAAGATACGCCCGCATCACCTCGACACAGGACACCTGCCTCGACTTGATCGCTCTCGAGAGCGTGACGGCATCGAAAGAGACTATTTCCACACTAGCCCACCAATCGAACAGAGCATCCCATCATCACGTCGTCACTATTTAATGTCCGCGGCAGGTCTGAATCTGAGACTGTTACTTCACCGCCAGGTCCAGATCCAAATGTACCAACGCCTCCCCTCTTCAGGAGCGAAGAACTTGCCCAGGCAGCGCTCCGGTATGCGTGCCGCTTTGGTACACCACCTGACCATTAACAACGGTGTACTCGATCCCTTTCGAACGCACGACGAATCGGCGTCCGCCGCCAGGCAGATCGTCGACCGATTCCCGCGCATCGCAGGAGATCTGATTGTAATCAAAAATCACAACGTCAGCCGCAAACCCGGGGGCAAGCCGCCCTCGATCGCGGAGTCCAAAAAAGTCCGCAGGTTCCGAAGTAGTTCGTTTGATCGCCTGCTCCAGAGTCAGCATTTGTCGCTCTCGCACCCATTTGCCGATCAAATCACTCGTATATCCTGCGGTACAGAAGTCTGCGACATGGGCGCCCCCGTCGGATTCTCCGAGCAGGACTCGTGAATCTGTGAGCAATTCGGTGGGAACCTCGGTCATCGCGCTGCAGTACCGAGTCTCGAGATTGTCCTCCAGCGGCAGGTCGAAGAAAGTGTCGAGTGGGTCTTGTCCCCGAGCGCGCGCGACCTGCTCGACGGTCTGGCCTTCCAGCGCCCGGATTGCTGGATTCTGCGCAAAGTTAACCGTCACGCGATTCCAGATGTTGGTGAACAGACCCGGCCGCCTGGTCGTCTCCTCGCGAAACGCCGCCCGAAATGCCGGATCTCCGTAGAACGCTTTCTGCTCCTCGAGTGTCGCGTTGAAGGCAGGCTTCCAGGAAGGGTAGAGCGCCAAGGCCAGTGACGGCTGACGGAAACTGAACTCGCCGATCAGTTCCATGGTGGCGAGTTGAGGATGCGCGCCGCGTTTGATTACCTGGTCCGCAACCCGCAACATTTCTCTGTATGCCTCGGGCGCGTGGACAAATTTGCGCAACACCAGCCAGGTAACCTGTCGCCCGCTCGCGGTCAGCAACATATCGAGCAGGTTACATTCCTCGGGCGTGATCGCATCGACTCGACGGTTGATGATTATTTCAATCGCGCCTTTGCCCAGCTCTTTGAGCGTACTGGCGTACGCCTGCAGTTCCGTTTGATCCGCCAATCGACAGGCCAGCGGCCGACTCTTGTAGCCGATATGTTGCGGCGCGTTTGTGGTGCTGAAGCCGAGCGCACCTGCCGCCACCGCCTCCTTAATCAGGGCCCTGATGCGAGCGGTTTCGTCAGGTGTTGCCGCCCGCTCCATCGATTCCTCGCCCATCACGTAATGTCTGAAGGGAGTCAGCGGGGCAAGAAAGCCAAGATTTATCCCGGATCCGCGCCGATCGGCGGCATCCATGAATTGCGGAAATGTCTCCCAATCCCAGGTCAAGCCCTTATTGAGCACTTCGAACGGGATAGCTTCGACGTTAACCAAGTCCCAAGTGGCTACTTCTCTGAATTCGGGTTTGCACGGAGCCAGTCCCACTCCGCAGTTGCCCATCACGACCGAAGTAACGCCGTGCCACGAAGAGGCGGTCACCAGAGGATCCCAACAGATTTGACCGTCGTAATGAGTATGGGGGTCGATAAAGCCTGGACTGACGATCGAGATCGGAGGCGTCTATGGTTTTCGCCGCCCCGTCTTTTACCTTGCCGATCTCGACGATTTTTCCCTGGCTTACTGCCAGGTCGGCGCGGTAACCGGCGACGACCGGTACCGTCAACAATCGTCCCATTTTTGATCACAATGTCGTACGACATAGCGGATGCCTCCGAGTTCAAAACGTGTAGCGGTGGGGCCTATCGTCCACGCTTCGCAATCCAATTCCAATGGCGATCAACGCCAGATTCTCGCGCCGGCGCGGTGTTTCGAAATCCCGACCGGCCGCAAACCGATAAATACTCGCCTTCAATCTGCTCGACAAGCAGCAGTAGCAGCACGAACACCACCACAAGGACCGAACCGGACGGAACGGTCATTAAAGAAACGACCGTTACAACTATGAACAATGGGAGAGTAGGGCAGAAACAGGTGACAACGACCTACGAATATCCGGCGCCCTAAAAATCTCGTAAGTTTGTAAACTAACCCGTATTCGATCTTTAGTCGGTGCTGGGGCCTTGCTGCGCCTCTGTTATGCGTCTGGATAGCGCCATCCAATTATGCCCGCGAGTGCTTACGCATAGAGGACTGGATCGTCGAATCTCAGAACTGCGTTCTCGGAAATAATACGGTGATCTGGAAGAGCATGCTGAATTGCGACGCGCGTGGCGCGAATTGGCGATAAAGCATCCATTCCCAACCGGTGGACGTATCGATCGCTAAGCCGGACGACGCTCTCCAGACCTTTCCGAAGCCCGCATTGATCGGGATGGTCGTCGATGTACCGTGACGCAGGTTGATATTCCAAGTCGAATCACTCGACTTCAGATACCATCCGCCGCCCAGCTGATACGTGAGGATCGGCTGAAAAGTCAGCGATGTCACCGGCTTGGAACGCGACGAGGTATACGCGAATGACGTTGCCTGCTGAAGTAGTGCGGCTATATCCAGACCTTGGATGCCGCGAAATGAGAAGGCAGCGGCGGGTCCGAGTTGCCACGCGCCCTGTCCGAGTTGCTGATTGGTGGCGGTCGGGAAAATGAAAAAAGCCCAGCGCCCATCGAAGCTTGATCGCGTCGGTATTCGGCCAGCGCATTATGAAGAGATCAAGCAGCTGCATGTCATCGTAGCCAGTCGAAGTTGAAGCGCTCTTGCTACGTGCCGCGGTGACGACTCTGAAAGTAGGCCGGAGCAGTTGCTCACACGGGATTAGCCAGAACGGCGAGATATTCACTATTGGCCGGATCTGAAGTACGTTTTGCTGAGCATTGGTCCCATATTGCGCTGGCGTATAGATGTCTCTGAATTGGACCTGCGCGAGGCTCGCCGTCGGATCGTATGCGCCTTCTGCGAGCGGTTCGTCTCCAGCAAGGATTGCATAGGCAAGTTTCGGAGTCAGGCAGTATAAGAGGAGCGCTACAATAGTGAGGCCCGTCAGGCCGATGCGCGCCCTACGCAAACGAGACTCCTTCGTGCATTCGCAGCTCTCATTTATGATCAACTCGTGCATAACCATCTGATTATGCGCGCCTCAAGATCAAACGTGCCATTTCGAAAACCTCAAGTATCCACAATTCAAATCGGTTCACGTGAAATTGTAAGGGAGAGGCCGATACATCCGGCTCTTGACGAGCTGTGGACTCTGATAACCAGATTCGTCATCCTGCAAAAACCATCGGCACTGGCACATTGATACGAGCTGCCGCGTGGAGCGAGCCTGCTGGCCTCCGACCATCTGCGAGATTCAGGCGTTTTCCGTCGCTCAGATGTATGAGCGTCGCAGGTGGAGGCGCGCAGATGTCTCGACGACGGGTTGGAGGACACAATTTCCATCTGAACGTTTGGTCTCTTTAGTATCAGCGAGGAGCTGTCAATGTCAGAAAAAGATCACAGATCTGCCAAGAAATTTGGTGCCCAAAGCACGGCACAGGAAGTTATCGAAGGACATAATCTCGATGGCCGCGAGGCGATCGTCACAGGCGGAGCTTCCGGGATCGGAGTCGAGACGGTGAGGGCGCTGGCCCTTGCTGGCGCAAGAGTAGTTATTGCCACGCGGGATGTCAGTCAAAGGCGAGGCAGTCGCGGCCACTTTGCGCAGAGAGACTCAAAGCGAAAAAATCGAATTCCGCTCGCTCGACCTTTCATCACTCCAATCAGTGAAGAGGTTCGTCGCAGACTTCCTGGCCTTGCGGCGCGAATTGCACTCTTCTAATCAACAATGCAGGAATTATGGCAGCGCCGCTCGCCTACACGGATGCTGGACTCGAATCGCAATTCGGCACGAATCACATCGGCCATTTTTGTTTAACCGTTGGACTGCTACCGGCACTCATGGAGGCCGGGCAAGCGCGCGTAGTTTCCTTGTCGTCCCTCGGACATCGCCGTTCGGAGGTACATTTCGATGACATAAACTTTAGACATCGCGCATACGATCCGTGGCTGGGATACGGACAGTCGAAGACCGCGAATATATTGTTCGCCGTCGGGATGGCTCAGAGATTTGCCTCCAAGGGAATCAAAACGAATGCGGTCCATCCCGGCGGGATCATGACTGGTTTACAAAAATACGTACCCCTCGAAGAGCAAAAGAAAATGGGCTGGATCGACGAAGCGGGACGGCCAAATCCGCGAATGAAGACCACGGAACAGGGAGCAGCCACTTCGATTTGGGCGGCAGTGGCTCCAGAACTCGACAATATCAGTGGGCAGTATCTGGAAGATTGCGCGATTGCGAAACCTTGGTCCGACGATCATCCGATGTCCGGCGTCAAATCATATGCTTTGGACCCAACGAACGCCGAACGCCTTTGGTCGATTTCTGAGAAGGTGGTGGCAGAAGCCGTTTAAGATTACCAGATGGCATTCACTATCTCGTGTCGGCGACATTAGAGACGAATCATCCGGCCCGACTGCAGTGTCGGCACGATCCGCCAACACAATTTGAGTGAATAAGACTGTGTCGACGAGTTGGCTTACGTTGATTGTCGGGAGATGACCCTAAACAGGAAGGTTACGATGCAGAGGCGAAGGCTAGGAAAAAGCAATCTGGAAGTGTCGGCGATTGGATTAGGCTGTATGGGGCTGACTTTTGGCTACGGTCCCGCGGTCGAGAAACAGCACGGAATTGCCGTGATTCGAGCGGCGGTCGAGGATGGCGTGACGTTTTTCGATACCGCCGAAACCTATGGTCCGTTCTTTAATGAAGAGCTGGTCGGTGAAGCACTCGCTCCATTCAAGGGCAAGGTAGTGATCGCGACTAAGTTTGGATGGGACATCGATCCTGTGACGGGCAAGCACCATGGAGGTGTGAACAGCAAGCCACAACAGATCAAGCGTGCGGTTGAGGGTTCGCTCAAACGGCTGCAGGTCGAGTCTATTGATCTTTTGTATCAGCATCGAGTGGATCCGAATGTGCCGATTGAAGAAGTAGCGGGAGCGGTGAGGGAGCTGATTCAGGAAGGTAAGGCGAAGCATTTTGGCCTGTCAGAAGCGGCGGCGCAGACGATTCGGCGTGCCCACGCGGTCCAGCCGGTGGCCGCAGTGCAGAGTGAGTACTCACTATGGTGGAGGCGTCCGGAGGAGGACGTTCTTCCGGCTTTGGAGGAACTGGGGATTGGGTTCGTGCCGTACAGTCCATTGGGCAGGGGATTTCTAACCGGCAAGATCGACGAAAATACCGCATTCAACTCCGATAAGGATATTCGCAACACACTGCCGCGCTTCACCCCGGAGGCCCGAAAAACGAATCAGGCGTTGGTTGATTTGCTCGCCACGATCGCGGAGCGGAAAAAGGCGACACCCGCGCGGATCGCGCTTGCGTGGCTACTCGCTCAGAAGCCCTGGATTGTTCCGATCCCAGGTACAACGAAGGTCGAGCGCCTTACGGAAAACGATGGAGCGGCCGCGGTCGAATTGACCAAAGGCGATTTGCAGGAAATCGAAGATGCTGCCGCGAAAATAAAAGTAGAGGGCGCTCGATACACGGAGCAGATGGAACGGTTGAGCTATCGCTAGCGAGAGCTTTCTCGATGAAATTGGCGGCTCTCGAAAGTGTTGCGAGCGAGCAGGTGCTCCATCTCACCACGATAGGGCGTATCAGTGCTTTGCCCCGCGAGATCGAGATCTGGTTTGTACTCTGCCGCGGACGTTTTTACCTGTTTGCGGAGACGTCTGATCGGGCCGGATGGTCAAGAACATTAAACGCAATCCCAAGGTCACCGTTCGAGTCGGAGAACTGCAAATCGAAGCGACGGCCCGCATTCTCGACCGGCATCTTGATCCAGAGCTGTGGAGCGAGGTCGCCGCGATCGCAGATCGCAAATATGGATGGAGCGGGGGAATGCCGGTGGAAATCACACCGCTTCCCTCGCATCCGGGCAATTCTAACGATAGGTAGAGGTTGAGCCGCGGGCGAATAGGTCAGGACCGTTAGCGGCGCCGTTTCTTGCCTATCGTGGATTCAGCATACGATGCACCGGCTTCTTTCGATTCCTGGTCGAGCGCCATTCCGATAGCAAGGTCGCCGTCCGCATACGCCGTTGTCCCCGCGCTCATCACACGCAAAATCGCATTGATATGGTCCTTCGTGATCGCAACTGGCACCGACGGCTTCGCGGCCAGTTCCTGTGCTAACTGAGCGACTTCCTCCGCGATCCGATCGTTGGTACTGACTCGGTTGATCCATCGCCAGGCAAGCGCCTCTTCAGCCGTAAAGCGACGGCATGTGAGGATCAGTTCCCGGGTTATCGCGGGACCAAGCTCCCTCAGGAGAAGCGGTACCGCCCCCCACGAATAGTGCGTGCCTATATCCACTTCCGGGATAAACATTACGGTCCCCGACGCGACGATACGTAGATCGCACGCCGCCATCAGCAGCACTCCGCCACCGACCGCCGCGCCATGGACTTGTGCGATCGTAACCGCTTGCATGGTTTGAATCGCATCGAGCAACCGTCTTCCGATCTGTCCGAAGCGACGCCGAAAGATCCAACTGTTGCCGCTGTCGGGCCGGGACGGACCGCCTGGGATTTCCTTGAGATCGGCTCCGGCGCTAAAAGCACGGCCGGCACCGCGAAGGATCAGCACCCGCATTTCGGGACGGGCGTCCAACCAAACCAACGCCTCGATCATCTCGGACATCACCGCGTCGTTGATCGCGTTCAGCCGTTCGGGGCGGTTCAAGGTGAGGTAGCCAATCGCGCCGTCTACTTCTGCAATCTGTGTTGTAAATTCGCGTCGTTCTGCCATCGGAACTCCCATCAGCTCTGGCAATAAAGTCAGGTAAAGAAATTAACCCAGTGGACTCAGAAAAACTAAAGTAATGACCCGGACGGCGACAGCGTTCGACACCAGGACGAGGCAGGCTTCACTTATGCGCCACAGGAATCACCAGATTGGTAGTGTCGTGCGAGACCACGAAGAAAACGAGGAGCTCTGCTGGCGCGGTCTGGCTGGCATTCCTCGAAATCCGATGCTCCTGCATCGGCTGCTCGGACCACGATTCGCCTTGGGTATAGGTCATGGCTGGTTTTTGATCCAGCGCGGATATCACTGTTCCCTTGAGAACATACGCATAGGTGAATCCCGGATGTTTGTGTGCGGGCGTGCTGCCACCAGGAGGATAAGTGACTGTGATCACCACTACATCCATGCCCGGCTTTTGAGGCAATGGCTGCCGCGATATCTGGTGAACGACCCCGGCGCTGGAATCTGCGCTCTCCGCAGGACCGACCGCAAATGGCATCAGGATTATCAGCAACATCGCGGTCAGTGTTTTGAATCGCATTATCTCCTCGCGGAAAACGAAATTGAGTTGGTGGCACGAGCGACATTCAAGGCGAGTCGCGCGGACTTTCTCTCTATCGAAGAGTTACCCTGGAGAATTCTCTACGCCTGCAGCCATTCGAGCCGACGCGGTCGGAAATTGAGTTGGCGTCGGGCCTTCTCATTGGAGGCGCCGCGCAGACGCGTTGAGTAATAGACACTGTCGATGCCGGCAGTAGCTAACGCATCCTCCTCGCTGGTTTGAAGCGGCTGCGGCCCTCCGCAAGCACGGGCGAACGCCGGCAACCATACATGCTCCGGGCTTGGATCGTCATCGACGATATTGTAGGCGCCCGGAGCACATTCGATCGCCGCGACTGTAGCGGATGCGGCATCCTCGATGTGGACAAAACTCGACACGCCTTGACCGGCGCCGATGATCGGCACCTGCTGCCGGCGCACCTGCTCGCCCATATCACCGGTCTTCGTGTACCAGGTTCCCGGACCGTAAAAAAATCCGTAACGCATCACGACGCAATCTATTTCCGACTGCTGAGAGGCAGTCGATTCGAGTTCAAGGTAAGTACGAACGCTGGCAGCGACGCCAGGCGAAGCATCAATAGCCAATGGCGACGATTCGTCAGCCAGCCCTTGCCCGGGCGCGTACCAGAATCCTGACGCCTGCAGAACGTAGCGACGAACACCGCTCTCGCGCATGCCCGCTAGAAGGTTGATATTTCCTTCCGTGCGGACCTTGCGGTCGCGTTCGGCAGCAGCCTTCATCTCTTCAGGACTGTAATGGGCAGGTAGTGAAGTCAATTCATTGATCACGGCGTCGGGACGAACGCGATTTACCGCGGCCCGCACCGAGCCTGCATCGAGCGCGTCGCCGATAACGGCCTCAGCGTCCATCTCATTCAGCCTGCGCGTCGATTCCGCCGAACGCACCAAGCCGAACACAGCGTGCCCGTGTTGCTTGAGAGCACGAATCAAGGGTCGGCCAATCGCCCCCGTCGCTCCTGCTAGCAGAACTCTCATCTCGAACCTCCACGTGGATCCATTTGGACTATACTAAGTGGTCGATTCCAAATGACCTCGCAGCCACGAGTTATCCAGAAACAGCTCAAAGCTGCGGTCCCTGCTGGAGTGTCCAGCCATTCGCCGTCACTTGCCGCTGCGCGAGCGGGCTGATTTTCCCGGTTATCCAAAGCACCCGGTTCTGTTTTGCGAGTAGTTGCGGGTTTGTCGCGAAGCCGGCGATGCGCGGCGTCCATGAGAGGTAATCGATCGGCGCGGGTATTATCGTCGTGCCGTTCTGATCATACCCGACTAGAACGCCGGTCACCTGAATCTTACGAATGGGACTTTTCTGCGTACTCCACTGATCCAGCATACTCAGCGACGTCACCAGAAACCGCGCCTGATATTCCGTCATGACACTGCCCAACGCCACTGCCGCGGAGCGCCGTCCCGGGATGTGGCCCAAACCATCGAGATGACGCACCGCCGCGACTTGCAGGCTCAACGGGATCGCAGTGTTGTGAGTAAAGGTGGCGATCTCCTCCTTTGATAGTCCAAAACTGGTGAGCTTCTTTTCGACGAAAAGAATCAAATCGCCCTTGGGCGTCTGGTAAACCAGGTCGTCGGTGAACTCCGTACCCGTGATAATCATCGAGGCGGGTACGGCCATCATCGCAGCGTCGACGGTAATACGCGCGGAGAACATCACCCACGCGACATGGTTTAGCCGCTTCGTGAGAACCGGATCGGAGCTGTACGGGTCAACATGGAGCTTGCGCGCCAGATCGCGTCGAACCTGGTCGTAACCCAAAGCCGTGAGCGTAATATTGCCGGTCTCCTGAGCGGTTTCCGAAGCACGTTGCTCGCCGCTTTCCGACGCATTGCTGGCAGTCTTGTAGATCGTTTTGGCGCCCAGATCGACGCGGCCAAAGAACTCTCCGACCCCGCTCGGCAACCCGGTAATCGTATCAATCGGATGAACCACCATCTGCCCGGCAGCGGCGACTGGCCGTGCTGCGCTAACAGCGAATTCCTTGGCGAATACCGCCGAGCTGCTCATATTATCGAGTTGTGCGATCGCGGGAACTTCGGCGAGTCGAATCTTCAACAAGTCGAGACTTTCGATTTGATAGGTCCCCGCATCTTCATGAAATACGGTATCGCTCGCGGTAATGGTGTATTCGCCCATGGCGCCGTTGGTCGCAACCTGCTGTCCAACCTGAAAGCCCGGCCCCGATTGCAAGTTCGCCGGAAGCAGTTCGCTGATACTCACGACCGGCGGTTGCTCGAACTGGCCGCCTGCAGCTGACGGCATACTCGGTGGCTGGACCGCCTCAGGTGGTGGAGGCGGCGGAGCCGGATTCGCGGTCTGCGGCGACGCTGCCGGTTGCGAGGTGGTGGTTTGCGCGCAGTTCGACAAGAAAAGCGAAGCAAGTAGTAATCCCAGAAAGACGAACCCGCGCAGACTTTTTTGCATCATCAACGGCGATTTTCCTTTCAAAGCCTGATTCAGACTCGCATCAAGGCTATTTGGTTTGCAACGCAAAGGTCGAGAAATCAGATACGCGGATTGCCGCAACTCCGACCGCATTCTCTGACATCGAAGCCCGAGCATCTCAATATTTTGGTTTGTCCTACGACGGTCGCAACGGCGGCGCCGCGACCTTCCGCAGCCTCCGGCGAACATTCGCTGTCTGCCACTCCATACACTTGGCTTCTCCCTAAGGCCATTGGACCAAAGTCCTATTGTCTTTGGGGATTGATATGTGGAACGATTCCGCCGCTCCGGGACGGATAGTTGAAGAACCGCAGATTGCCAGAGCGTGACGTTTCTGGGCGCGGAGTGATTACGTCTGTTGCCGACGATTTGCCAGTAGCCTTCAGCGTGAGTAATCAAGTTCACGAACGATCATCCGCAAAGTGGGCGTCATTGAGGCGCTGCCCGATTCAGGGAGGATGTCAGATGTCTCAGTTTTCCAGGTCTCTCGCATTCATATTGTTGTGGACACAAGTCGTTTTTCTATTACGGCTGCCCGTTTACGCGCAAGGATCGCCGGACACGGCGAATCACGGTCCAACCACCGCGGAATTGCACCAACTTGTCGCGCCGATCGCACTTTATCCCGACTCCCTCGTAGGCCAGATCCTTGCGGCCTCGTCTTATCCGACACAAATAGTCGAAGCCCAACGATGGATGCAGAATAATTCCAGGCTATCAGCGAGCCAGTTGGCTCGAGAGGCTGACACGCAACCTTGGGACCCTAGCGTGAAATCATTAACCGCATTTCCGAAAGTTCTGGACAATATGAACACCAACCTTTCATGGACCTCGGCTCTGGGCGAGGCCTATTACAGCGATCCGCAAGGGGTGCTGAAGTCCGTGCAGGTTATGCGCGCGCAGGCGCAGGCCGCGGGTTCGCTGCAATCGAATCAGCAGCAGAAGGTAGTAACACAGGGCCAGTCGATCATAATCGAGCCGGTCAACCCGCAAGTGATTTATGTGCCGCAATACAACCCTACGATCGTGTACGGAGCCCCGGTAGCCGCCTATCCAGGCTATTCGGGAGCAGATCTGGCGATGACGGGAGTGCTGGCGTTCGGCGCCGGCATCGCGGTAGGCGCCTTGATTAGCTCTAGTGACGGGTGGGGCTCGAATAACTGGAATTGCAACTGGCATGGCGGCAACGTCTCATACAACAAGAACGTCTACGTATCGAACAGCAACAACTATCGCGGCTGGAACAGCTCGAGCAGTAACTGGAACAAAAACAACAGTAATTGGAACAGAAGTAGCTGGAGCAGAAACAATAGCTGGAATGACGCGAATTCGAGTCACGCGAGGAACGATATGAATAGGGATCAGAATCGGAACCACAATGCAGCGAGCGCCAATCGGAGCGACCGCGGCTATGGCGGTTTCGGCGGCGGTGGACACTCCACCGCCTTCAGCGGATATCGTCCAGGTGGCCAAGCTTGGGCAGACAGCGATCGCGGACGATCAAGCTTTGGTGGTTTCGGTGGTCGTGGCTTTGGCAGCGACCGCCGTAGGGGTTGAGACCGATTCTATGAAACGATCCGAGTTCGAGCAGAAAAAGGACCGAACTATAGTGAGATCACTACGAAGCGTCGCCTTCCGCAGCGGCGGTTTGCTTTTCATCTTGTCGCTCTTCGCGACGTTATCCGGTTGGGCGGCGGCTCCGAAACAACCAAAGATCTTCAGTTCGCCTGAGGACGCCGCGCGAGCGATGGTTGAGGCGCTTAACAAAGACGACCGGCCGGGGCTGATAACCATCTTTGGCCAAGAATCGAGAGGTCTACTCACCTCTGGTGATCCGGTGGAGGATAAAAACACCATTCAGACATTTTTAAAGGACTACAGCCAGATGCATCGTTTCAGCCGCGGACCTGACGGCAAACTATTCCTGATAGTCGGCGCTGAAAACTGGCCGATGCCCATTCCACTAGTTAGAAACGCGGCTGGTTGGCACTTCGATACTCCGTATGGAAAACGGGAGTTGCTTTTTCGTCGTATCGGAGAGAACGAGTTCAGCGCAATGAAGATATTGAAAGCCATTGTCGTTGGCCAGCACGAATATTTCAATGAGACGCATGACAACGGTGCAAGCAAGGAATACGCGCAAAAGATCCTGAGCGACGATCACACTCACAACGGCCTTTACTGGACAACCAGCCCGGGCGAGCGAGAGAGCCCAATTGGTCCACTGGTCGCGCAAGCGACAGAAGAAGGATATGGCGCGAACCCGCGAGGGAAGCCAGTACGCGGTTACTATTTCAAAATCTTGACCAAGCAGGGTTCAGATGCGCCGGGAGGGGCCAAAAGCTATGTAGTCGATGGAAAAATGAAAGGTGGTTTCGCGGTCCTCGCTTATCCAGCGGCTTATCGATCCTCAGGAGTCATGACCTTCCTGGCAGATAGCGACGGAAACATTTTGCAAAAGGATCTTGGCCCTCAAACCGAGGAACTTGCAAGGGCAATGGATACTTACAATCCCAACAAGACCTGGCAGTCGGTGCAATGATTTCATTTTGGATCCGAGGTGCCTAGAACTTTCTGTCAGGCGCTGAACGTACCGAATATAAGCCATGATTCTGCCGGTGTGTCTGGACGCAACTCTTCACTCCGCCAATATGACCGGCCTGCACGTGGCACTTGTTGCGCCTTTTCTTCGCGTTTGCCAGAGCAATAGGTTCCGACTCAGAACGCCGCCGCCTCTAAAAAGATCGGAAGACGCACCTAAAAGTCCGGCGGTTGGCGACCGGGCAACTGCAACTGCTCTTGATGGGTCAAGTGGCGCCACGCCGCAACTGTCGCTTGCACTGCCTGGTGCCACGTCGTTAACAGCTGCGCCAGTTCGTCCAGCGACAGCCATTCGCGCGGATCAGCACTGAGGCCACTTGCCAGCGTGGGTGGCAAAGCCACGCCAGTGACGATGACTGAGCGCCATCCTTCCCGTTCGAATCGAGTTCCAGCCAGACGTTCGGCGGCTTTTAGGAACTTGGTGATGGCTTCGTCGGTGGTCTTTTGCAGCAGATCTAGATCATAGCGTTTTTGAAGAAAATTCATTACTTCGTCTGCTGACATAATTGTGCTTAATATAGCATAATATAGGATATATTGGGTAGTTTAAATTATTCGTTCCATCGAATGGTCGCACATAGGTTCATGTCCAAGGTTAGCAAGAATGAAAGGCGCATAGCCGGAGGGTCTCGTGTAGGCTTTGCCATGGCATGTTCCCTTTGCGTGCTGACGTGTTGTGCGTCCCAGGGGCAACCTCCACCCCAGCGCAGCCTCCCGCCGGACTATCGAGTGGCGAATTTTCTTGAGGCTGATGCGACGTCAAATCGACAGCTTGCCGCTGCCCTTCTAAAAGTACATGCCTCGGCGCCCGAGATACCAAAAAAGCGCCTGGTTAAACGGTCAAAGTATTTGATCAGAATTGCGAACGATGAAAGTGAACTAGCGAGCCCTTATCGGCTGTCAGTGGAACAAAACAGCAATCTGCCTCTTTGTGGTCACGTCGCGGCTCTCGAGGAAGTCGCCGAATATGCTGAAAGAGTAAGTGATTCCGCGACTAACCCCGATGAAGCGCGAAATTACCGCGCTTATGCCGCGACATTGCGCGACGATGCCGACAAATGTAACGGAGCTAAGAGTGCGGCAAATTGAGCGAGATTATCCGGTGCCCGAAGCTATGCAGTCTGCGCCCGGCGTCGAAAGTCGGAGACATCGGTCAGGAGCAGGCGTTTTGTTTGGACGATGCCAGCGGCGAGAGAACCAGGAAGAGATCACTTGGCGCTTTTTCTATCCCAGGCCATGTTCCCGGCGTTTCCGCCAAAGCGTCGTAACATTAATCCCAAGCCTAGCTGCCGCCTGCTCGAGAGTCGGGCTCTCTGCGATAACCCGCATAATATGCTCTCGCTCAAAATCCTTCAGTCTCGGTCCATGTGCGATTGGAGCAATAGTCGCTGGGGCAGGGTGACGGACCGAATTTGGCAAATCGTGGTATGTGATGATGTCCGTAGGAGCGAGCGTAGCGGCGTGCTCCAGGGCGTTGTGTAATTCGCGCAAGTTGCCGGGCCATCGATATGCTGTCAGCGTCGCCGCCGCATTCTCGGACAGGGTTAACTGACTGCGGCCGGCTTTGAATGAGATTATCTTCAAGAGCCTTTGCGCCAAGGGAAGGATGTCCTGAACCCTTTCACGCAGCGGTGGCAGCGTGAATGCGATCACGTTGAGCCGGTAATAGAGATCCTCGCGAAAACGCCCGGCCCTGACTTCGGCTTCCAAGTCTTGGTTGGATGCAGCCAGCAGACGAACGTCCACACTGATCGTGCCGCTGCTACCAATCCGCCTGAAACTGCACTCCTGGACAAAACTCAGGAATTTCACCTGGAGTGAAGGGATGAGCTCGGAAATTGCATCGATCAGTACGGTCCCGCCATCGCCTGCCTGAAGACATCCGGGTTTGTCATTCACGGCACCCGCGAAAGCGCCGCGGACGTGACCGAACAGCTCATTTTCGAGCAGTTGGTCCGCCAGGCTCGCGCAGTTGATCACGACAAACGGCCTGTCCCGTCGGTGACTCCATCGATGAATCTGACGTGCAAGTACGTTTTTACCGGTACCGCTCTCGCCGGTCAGAAGGATTGTGGTGTCGGCCGTTGCTGCTCGCTTCACCGTCTCGAGCAGTGCAATCATTGTGGCGTTCCGGGATTCGAAGAGCGGCGCAGTCTCGTTCTCTTCTTCGATGGCCTGAACACCGCTCCTCGAAATTCCATCCCTTATTCGAACATCCATGGCTGACGATTCCGAAGATTGTGCACCGCATGCAAAACCATGCGCCGCAAAGTTCCTAACCTTGGGGACGACCGTAGCGTTTGGTTAATTCCAGGTTGACTTGCAGCACGTTGATCATTTTCTCGCCGACGAGTCCGCTCAGCGGAGCAAACTCATCCGACTGCAATATCTGCTCGACCTCAACGTGCACTTGGGCGGGGTCGCGCTTTGTGTCGGTTGCCCATTTCGAGGCCACGCGGTCGAGTTGGTACTCGGCATTCTGCAGCGTGATATCCGGATCGAGCCCGGAAGCCGAAGTCGTCACCATGTCACCCGGTACGTCGGCCAAAGCCGCGTCCGGATGATCTTGGCGCCACATGTCGAAGAATATCGATTGGATGTCCGAACCGCTCGCCACGGGCGCGATCACGGTTTGGCTCCTTCCGCTGGGCAATTGCGTGGTGCTCGCCGACGGGAACTTGCCAGGATACTGCTTGGAGAAGTTCTCGAAGAACAATACTGCCAAATCGGAGGCTTGCGGCTGTGGATTCCCAGGATTTTGCTTTACCCAATCCGCCACTTCGGCTCTGTGAGCCTTCGCCCAGTCATTGATGTACTGAGCGTGCGATGGGTCGGCGCTTACCCAACTTTGGGCCAACTCGTTATGGTTGTCCGCCCATTGCGCGACGATGTGCGGGGCACCCTGATACTGATCCTGTTGAAACCACGCTTCGACGTCTGGCGCCACTAGCTGTCCTTCTTTGGGACCTCCGGAATATTTAACGAGCGGGCCGAGCTGCCGAGCTACACGATCGCGCAGCAGATAATTCGAGGCGGCAAGCGTGGAGGAAGCCGAGGCCGATCCGTCGTAGGAGGCTGCTGAGGGCCGCGGCCAGAAATACTCATCCTTGGTGAATGGTTGCGCGATATCAAGCGAACCGACCGGCTTGCCGTCTGGTCCGTTCACCATGCTGCCGTTCGCGGTAAACGGAAAGAATGTTTGCCCGATGACCCACACTGCCAGCGGATAGATCAGACAACAGATCACTACAGAAGAGCCGAGTAGCCACAAGCTTTTTGTAACGTGGTTCATGTTTTTCCTTTGGCGCCGTGCGACTTCACGCAACCATGTGCATTGCAGCCAACCCGACATCGATTAGCTTGATTCCGATGAACGGAAGAATAACCCCGCCGACGCCCCATATGAGCAGATTCCTGCGAAGCAGAGCGTCGGCGCCGAGCGGCCGATATTTAACACCCTTCAGAGCGACCGGAATCAGGGCCGGGATGATCACAGCATTGAAAATAACCGCAGATAGTATTGCTGAGGTCGGCGAATGAAGATGCATTACGTCCATCGCCTTGAGCCATGGAAGCGTGCCCGCGAATAGCGCGGGAACAATCGCGAAATACTTGGCGACGTCGTTGGCGACCGAAAACGTCGTCAGCGCACCGCGCGTCATTAACAGTTGCTTCCCGACCTCCACCACTTCGATCAGTTTTGTCGGATCGGAATCCAGGTCGACCATATTGCCGGCTTCCTTAGCCGCCTGAGTTCCGGAGTTCATCGCGACGCCAACATCCGCCTGCGCGAGTGCGGGCGCATCGTTGGTTCCGTCGCCCATCATCGCGACTAGTTTGCCCTCTCCTTGTTCCTTGCGGATGTAGGCGAGCTTAGATTCCGGAGTGGCTTGCGCGACAAAATCGTCAACGCCGGCCTGTCTTGCGATGGTGGCAGCGGTGAGGGGATTGTCGCCGGTGATCATCACCGTGCGCAGGCCCATCTTGCGCAAACGTTCGAAGCGCTCGACCATTCCTGGCTTTAAAATATCTTCCAGCACTACAACGCCCGCGATCTTGGAGTTTTCCGCGACTACCAGCGGCGTCGCGCCTTTTGAGGCAACGGCGTCAACAGTCTGCTGAAGTTCGGCGGGAACGATGCCATTCCTCTCTTGGACGAATGCCATGACGGCATCGGCGGCACCTTTCCGAATGCATCGGCCATCAGGGAAATCCACACCACTCATGCGGGTCTGAGCGCTGAATGGAATGAATTTCGCCTCGATTGGCGTACTGAAGTCCTTCGAGCTAACGCCGAGTGTCTTTGCCGCGGTAACGATACTCTTGCCTTCAGGTGTTTCATCCGCCGCCGATGCAAGTGCGGCGAGCAGTGCTAACTTAAGTTGAGAATAACCGGCGACCGGTTCGAAGTCGGTGGCTCTGCGGTTGCCCACGGTGATCGTGCCGGTCTTGTCGAGCAACACGGTATCGATATCTCCGGCGGTCTCAACCGATTTGCCGCTTTTGGCGATGATGTTGGCCTGCAGCGCGCGATCCATACCGGCGATACCGATTGCCGCCAGCAATGCGCCGATAGTAGTTGGAATAAGACATACCAGGAGGGCCACAAGTGTCGGGACATCAGTCCCGAGACTCTTCACCGGCTCTGAAAGGCCGAGATAACCCATCATGTACTGCTCGGCATTCCACGCCATCGGCCACAGCGGGATCACTACAATCAAAAAGGCTAGTGTTAAGCCCGAGAGTACCAGCGTCAGGGCGATCTCATTCGGGGTCTTTTGACGGACGGCGCCCTCGACGAGAGCGATCATGCGGTCGAGGAAGGCCTGACCCGGAAGAGCCGTTACCTTTACCACGATTCGATCCGAGATAACTCTCGTGCCGCCCGTTACACCCGAACGATCGCCACCCGCCTCACGGATCACCGGGGCGGATTCACCCGTGATGGCGGATTCGTCGAGGGAGGCGATACCTTGAATTATCTCGCCATCGGTAGGGATCACTTGCCCGGCCGAGATGACCACTTGATCTCCCGGTCTCAAATCCGTTGACAAGACCTCTTCGAGGCTACCGCCACCGGCATTTAGGCGATAGGCCGGCGTTTCTCCGCGCGTCTTACGCAGCGATTCAGCCTGCGCCTTACCCCGCGCTTCAGCGAGCGCTGTTGCGAAATTAGCAAACAGCACAGTCAGGAAAAGCCAAAAGTCCAATGCGATGAAATAGGTAATCGGAACTTGACTCGCTGATGCACTCACCGCCGCCTGTATTATGAAAAGCAACGTAAGTACAGCGCCGATCTCGACGACGAACATCACTGGATTGCTCCACTGAATATCCGGGCGGAGCATCACAAACGACTGCCTGAAGGCATCTCGTACGAGTTCCCGTTCGAAAAGCTTCCGGCTCTTGACACGCCTGGGAGGGCGCGGATGTTCAGGGCTCTCGATAGTCCGTAACGGTCTTGCGGCTGCTCCCATTTTGGGTCCTCCAGAAGTGCGCTTGTCTCTAAAATGAACTCTCGAATTAGCGGTTCAGACGCTCTCAGAACCGCTACCCACCGAAGGGTATCGGACCCAAATGTTCCGCCAGCGGCCCAAGCGCCGCGACGGGTAGAAACAGGAGTGCCCCCACGATCGCGATCGTACCGAAGAGTAAACAGCCGAACGTGAAGGTATCATCGCGCAAGGTTCCGAGGCCGAAGGGCGTGCTCTTCTTCATTCCCAAAAATGCCGCCATTGCGATGGGTGCAATGATTGGTAAATAGCGTCCGAACATGATTACCAACCCCCCTGCGATGTCCCACGGCACGGCTTCGGGCGAAGGACTCGGATTGTTGTTCAGGCCATAAGTAACGCCAAGACCGTCAAAGGCGGAGCCATTGTTGGCCGATGATGAAGAGAATTGGTAAACGATCTCCGATAGGCCATGTGCAGCAGGATTATTTTCTGCCTTGATGCCCCAATTGGTTGCAGCGAATAGCCCCGACGGCTCGAGAATCAGGAAGGGATGAACCAGCAATGCAATCATCGCCAGTGCCATTTCGCGACCACCGATTTTCTTGCCCAGGTATTCTGGCGTGCGCCCAACCATCTGGCCGGCCAGGAAGATTCCGATGATCAGGAAAAGCAGCAGATTGATCATCCCGACGCCTTTGCCGCCGTAAATACAGTTCAGCCACATGCCGACGAAAGGCGACAGTCCGGCGATCGGGTTGAGACTGTCGTGCTCGGCATTCACCGCGCCGCACGTCACGTCCACCGTCGCAGCCGCGAAAGTCGCTCCAGCCGACGTTCCGAACCGAAGCTCTTTACCCTCCAGATTTCCGAGATGCTGATCGACAGGCAGTCCTGCGACTGCAGGCAACGTAATAGTCTGTTTGCCACCGGGCGCACTCGTACTGGCAATCGCGAATGTTCTACTATGCGGATGCGCGGTCAGACCAGGGTTCGGCTGCATCGTATCAAAGTAGATTGCCCAGACTACGGTTCCGACGAATAACGTGAGCATTACCGAGAATATGACGACGGCGTGGCGGAATCGCTTGAGCATGCGTCCGTACATCAGGACCAGCGCCATCGGAAAGAGCATCATGCAAAAGGTGGTGAAGAAGTTGGAGCCGGCACTGGGGTTTTCAAATGGATGCGCCGAATTCATCCCATAGAAGCCGCCGCCGTTAGTCCCCATCATTTTCATGGGCACAAAAGCCGCCAAAGGTCCAACTACGATAGTCTGTTGCTTGGGTTGATTATTACTGTCGGTCCCCATCGCAGCGGGCTCGAGGGTGTTGACTTGATAATCGCTCTGATAGGTCATCGGCATCCCTTGCGTTAAGAAGACGATGCTGATGACAAAGGCGGCGGGCAAAAACATATAGACGACCACTCGCCACATATCGACGAAGAAGTTGCCGATATCTGAATCACTGCGCAGTGCGCGGATAATTGCCGCCAGCGCGCATAAACCCACCGCGGCCGACAGGAAAAACATCGCGACGCAAAAGAACACCTGCGTGAAATTCGAGAACGCGACATCTCCCGAGTAATGCTGGATGTTAGTGTTCGTGATGAACGAAATAACGGTATTGAAGACTGTGCTAGGAGCCAGAGATCCCAAGCCACGCGGATTCAGTGGCATCAAAGGTTGAAGTGAGAGGAGTATATAGCCATAGACGAAGAGCACGACATTGAAGACCAGCAGCGCTACCGTGTATTGCTTCCAGTTCTGCGGCCCGCTGTCCAAACGCTTCTCGAACCACTTGAGCAATGGCGGTGCATTGTAGTTACCGTCCATAATCCGCGCCATGTAACGGCTCAGTGGGACGGCTATTATGATGGTGAAGACGATTATCGAGATCGGCAAAAGCCACATGGGATAAGTCCTCTCTCTCCGAACTAGCAGCGACCGCAGTTAGAACCACTCCGGCCGGACCATTGCGGTGATCAGATAAACGAATGCGAGGGCTGCAACGATTGCGGTTAAATAGATCACGCCCGCCTCCCTATATTTTCTCGCAGGCCAGCAAAAACACGTAACACAGGCCGAGACCTATCAGGCCGAGTAGGAAAGTTGCGGGAAGCCAAATTGCTAGGTCCATGATATTCGCTCCGAAATAGCTGCGGGGATTTGTCAACGTCAGCCATGAAAGCTGACGAAAATGCCTCAAGCACAGGACAGGGACCTTCTTCGAAGGTGCTGAATCGGGTGGAACTTTCTCGGCCGACTAGGGGCTGCCCATCTTCGTCGATGACGGCGACTCTGTTGCCGCAGACCAGGAAGCTCCATTTGCATAGTCTGCAGTAGTAGATCCGCGCTTTTTCCGGGGACAGGTTACTGTTGCGAAGTGGCCCAATAACAAACTCATGCCGAGAGCTTGGGGACCGTTCAGCAACTTCGGTGTGCCTTGCCCATAGCTTCATAGCCGACGCTAATGGCAATTGTCGGACCACACTCGAAATCCCGGAATTTAAAGGAGAATAGGCTCGAACTTTGATAGCGCGGTCAAAACCGTGCTGCAGAGTAAAATGCGAGCTTGCATTTTGAATGGAATCTCAACCTACACTCCGACGCTATCCAGTAGGTATGAAGAGGCACCTTCGTATGAACGTATGTCGCCTTACCTGTTGACTGTCAGTACTTGTAAGACAGAATCGCCAACCTAAGCCTTCATTCTGCTGAAGGTCGCGCCGCCCTGCGCAGCCGACTACTGCGGTTAACGAGTGGTGGGAGACTGATTTCATCCATCTGCGGGTATTCGGCTGAGGCCGGTCTTACCTGACCGATGGCTAACGGGCGACAAATGTCATGTGGGGATATATTCTCACCGCCACGACCATTCCGTCGACCAGGAGCAACCGAAACACCGAACCGCGCGGATGGCTCCGCCAGAATTTGAAATCCCGAGGGCGATTACCAAATGGTCTCATTCACTTCTGCATGGGCGCATCGGCCCAGGACTGTTGTGTCAGGATGAAAGGGTCAACAGAGACGCTGATCTGGCCGCGGAACGGCCAATCGAGCGCAATAATCATTACTATGACGAGCGCCAGAGTGGCGGCGACCGTGGCCGTCATAGCGATGTGCATCCCGAAGCACTCTCGAAGCCGAAAAGGTAGGTGTAAGCGATCGTGATCGCCGCGCCAAAAAAAACTATGCACCAAATCACTCCGGGGACATGTCCTTGAACCGCAGAGAGCCGCGCGCTTCGCGCGTCATACACCTCGTTCCATGATTTAAGGAGCTCTGCCTCGATCACCGTTTCACCCGAGTTTTGCGGATGTATCGTGGCGATCGCAGTCGCAAGGTCACGCAGCGGCTTCCATCCCTGTGCGGGCGTTTTGCCCTCGCGCTGGATCGGCCATTCCTGATCTATGACGACGCTAACGTACTTTTCCAAGGCATTCCGGATATCCTGTCCTTTCGCATCCGGCAGACCTGCAGTATTGAGATACATGCCACCGACGTAGTCTGATTCGGACTCTACAATGTCCGACGCCTTGCTAAACGATTCCCAGGTGGCGATGGCGATGAAGGCTAGCAAGACCGCGTAAAGCACACTGATGATCGCGATAGTAAAGCCAGCCAGATCGTTGTGGGCCCTGCGTAAACCGACATGAACCAATCGATGAAAGATGAGTAGTCCGCCTAAGGCGATCGAAGTGACAAGCACTACTAGGATAGTTCCCCAGAGCCAGGTGGGGTTGTTATAGATCCAGTCGGTAATCATCTTCGCCTCATGTTGCCCGTAGGTTCAAAGATCAAAACTCTGAATGCGATAGAGCGAGGCGTGCATTTATTGCTCCTCTATTCGCCATCGCCTGGGCTGCTCTTCGTCAGGTCCGAACATTCGAATCTAGACAACCTTGTTCGTTGGTCTGCTTAGCCGCTTTATTCCGCATCACTTAGTACCTTAGCGTCTCGGCCCAAATGTCGTAATAGTGGCTCATGACCGATTGAGCACTCTTTTCGACCTGCCGACCGATTTCAATTCCTTTTTGTGCACCTAGCTAGTCTGACGTGACGCAAGTCATCGATGTGGAACCCAGTTTGGTGAGCGCGGCTCCGTCCCGGCTTAAGAGGCGAGGAGCCACGAAGAGGCAGATTTTTTGGTCGAATCAGTCGTCGTGGTGGTGAAACGCCTTTCTGCCACCGCCATTGCGCTAAAATACAAGCACCTTGGACTTTGTCGTGGCTGCTGTTTTTGTGGTTCACAGCCGTTCGGTTCAGAGAGGACTGCTGTCGACGGTTATTAAAGGTTTGCATTAAATC
>CAWDQC010000052.1:0-168692 GCA_963804355.1 uncultured Pseudomonadota bacterium
CCGGCTCGGGGAATATAGGTATGACCAACGTGGCGCGCGCCGGGGGCGGAACCGCCGGGCCTGACGTTCGTCGGTGACTTGGCCAAAGGGTGGGCCGTGCTCATCGCACCGCGCGGTCCTCGGGGAAGGACTGCCCGCGCTGGCCCTGGTCGGGTTTGCCGCTTTTGTAGGGGCGATCGCTTCGATTTCCTACATTGAGGGGGGGCGCGGCGTGGCCGCCTCGGGCTGGATATGGCTGGACTCGCGCCCACACCCATTTTAGTTGCCCTTCTAGTCTTCGCTATTTTGGTGGATCTACGCGCGTCGTGTCCCTCGCTTCAATCGCGGCGGCGGTCGCGCTGCCACCCGCGGTCGCGGCGACCGGATCGCCTAGGCATTATCATTTTGCTCGCGACTCTCATGTCGGCATTCTGGTTATCTTCCCGCCATCAGGAGAACATCAAACGCCTGATGAACGGTGAGGAGCCGAAGATCGGTGGTAAACGAGATCAGGCGGACAAGTTCAAATGCCTTATCGAGTAAACTTCCTGTCGTTTAACCATTCAACTCGCTTCAAGAGGCCGAGAAGCATAAGACCTATTCAGAACCGAGGGGCGCTCCGGCTAGCTCGGCATCGCTGTTGCGTTAGTCTCGAAAGATTGTAGACGTACGAACTGACGGCCTTGCGTTCACGGTCGTATATCTGAAAGGTACTGGAAAGGGGTCGAGAGTAACCGGTATCGAAGGTCCCCATGCAGGCGATTCCGGAGGAGGACATGAAAAAGGTCGAGGCGATTATCAAGCCGTTCAAGCTCGACGAGGTCAAGAGGGCCTTGTCCAGACGTCCGGGTGTGCAGGCTCTGACGGTGAGCGAGGTGAAGGGATTCGGTCGCCAGAAGGGACATACGGAGCTTTATCGAGGCGCGGAGTAGTAGTCGACTTCCTGCCTAAAGTGAAGTTGGAAATAATTGTTGCCGACGAAACCGCAGCGCAAGTGGTGGAAACCATCGAGCGCGCGCGAACGGGCCGAATCGGTGACGGCAAGATATTGTGATGCCGATGGAAGAGGTAGTTCGAATCCGCACTGGCGACCGCGCCGGGCCAACGCGCTCTGAGCATTGCGCAGTTTATGCCCGGCGGGTTCCAGCATCGGTCGCCCGCCGGAGACTCCAAACTAATCCCGCTATCCTTGCTGACATAACCCAAAATCCCAGATTGGGCCGTCGAGAACCTGAATCTGGCAGCCTGTTTGTCGTCGTCGCAGGCGACGATTTTGACCGGGGTGCCCGCGTTGATCCTTTTAGTCATCACTGATTCGCCCAAGCCGCCAATCAGCCCGATCGGCCCGCCTTGCTTCTCCATTCCTTTAGCTGTCGAAGGAGATCCTTATCGGGGTAGACAGCGACATTCGTATGGCCTCCCCATGTGCGACGAGTTTATGGCTGACATTCCGCTCAGTGGCAGCACGAATAAAAAGGACCAGAGCGAGCGTCGATTTGAATGCCTTCACGTAACTCTCCTTGAAGTTTCCGATCCTCGATGGGCCGCGCTTCAAAACCTCGTTGGCGTCCACGATATACCGATGGCGAGGACAGGGTCGTGTTTTTTGGCAAAATTAATACGCGATTCGGCGCATGATACTTTCTAAAGTTGCGCTCGGGAATGCCCCTGCGCTCCAGTGCAATGCGCATTGGACTAATCTCTGACACCCATATTCCCGAGGCCTGCGAGCATCTCCCGCAGCGGTCTTTGAGGTTTTCGGGGTCGATCTGGTCATGCACGCGGGCGATGTTTACGTCAACCAGGTGCTCGACGAATTGGCCGTGATCGCGCCGGTGATCGCCGCCATCGGCAATGGCGACGAAGGCCTCGACGGCATCGCTTCAAGCTCGACGCCATGAGATCGCGTAAAGATGGCTCACCTGATCGAAGTCGAAGGCGTGCGATCGGCTTGGCTCACGCGCTGCCGACCCCCGACGAGACTCCGAGCGCGTCTTCCAGAATGCGATGCAATCCCATTTGGTGGCCCGTCGATGTCCTCGTGATGGGCCATAGTCACCTCGAAGGCGTCACGCGCTTCGGTGCGACCCTCGTGGTTAATCCCGGCAGCGCGACTCTGCCGCGCAATCTGGTGGACGTTCCGGGCACCGTGGCGATTCTCGAAATCGGCCGGTGGCCACATCGCCGCCGAAATTATCCGGCTTGGCTAACTGCGAACCTCACCACGCTGTCATGATCAATTCCAGGAGGAAGCTCTTTGTCCGCTGATAATGCTCCCGACGCGCCGGCCGCGTCAACCAAACGCGCGGTCACCATGGAGAAGCTCGTCAATCTGTGTAAGCGGCGCGGCTTCGTCTTTCCGACCAGCACGATCTACGGCGGTCTCGGTTCGACTTACGATTACGGTCCGCTGGGTGTCGAGCTCAAGCGCAACGTCAAAGAAGCGTGGTGGCGCGAGATGGTCCAGTCACGCGACGACGTGATTGGGCTCGACAGCGCCATTTTGCAGCATCCGCGCACCTGGGAAGCTTCCGGCCATCTGCAGAATTTCACCGACCCGCTCGTCGATTGCAAAGCCTGCAAGCATCGCTTTCGCGCCGACCATATCAAAGGCGATCGCTGTCCTGATTGCGGCGGCGAACTGACCGAGGCGCGTCAGTTCAACCTCATGTTCAAGACTTTCATGGGTCCGGTTGAAGATTCCGCCAACGTCGTCTATCTGCGGCCCGAAACCGCCCAGGGCATCTTCGCCAATTTCGCCAACGTCCTCGATACCCAGCGCGTCAAACTCCCTTCGGTCTCGCGCAGACCGGCAAATCCTTCGCAACGAGATTACCCCCGGCAATTTCATTTTCCGCACCTGCGAATTCGAGCAAATGGAAATGGAGTATTTCATCAAGCCGGACCCGGACGAAGAGCATCGCTGGTTCACTATTGGGTAAGGAGCGCTTCGATGGTATGTCAAATACGGAATCCAGACCGAGCATCTGCGCCTGCGCCCCCATGCGCAGGAAGAATTGTCGCATTATTCCCGCGGCACCACCGACGTGGAGTTTCTCTATCCCTTCGGCTGGGGCGAGTTGGAAGGAATCGCCAGGCGCGGCAGCTTCGACCTCGATCAGCACGCGAAATTCAGCGGCAAGGAACTGACCTATTTCGACGAGGAAACCAAGGCCCGCTATCGGCCATGGGTAATCGAGCCTGCCGCAGGCGTTGACCGCGCGATGCTCGCGTTCCTGCTCGACGCGTACGACGAAGACGTGGTCGAGAACGAAGAGCGAATCGTCTTGCGGCTCGATCCGCGCCTGGCGCCCATCAAGGTCGCGGTTTATCCGCTGCTGCGCAAGGGCGGGCAGCCCGAAAAGGCGCAAGAGGTTCGTGAAACCCTCCAGCGATATTTCACCGTAGCCTACGATCAGGCCGGATCGATTGGACGCCGCTACCGCCGGAAGGACGAAGTCGGAACGCCTATGGCGTCACGGTCGACCATCAGACGATGGAAGACGACACGGTGACCCTGCGCGATCGCGACACCAGGAGCAGGAGCGGATACCGATCGCGAACCTGGTGCAAACGCTGATCGAACAGATCGGATGGCATAGTTCAGACCGCAGTCCAAAGTACAGTTCGAGCGAGCCGTGGCGTTGCGGTTCAACGCCTCTTTATTGGCTTCGAAACCCTAGGAGCAATTTCAAATGGCGCGGGTTCATCCTGAGATTTATTTTTTTGGTGGGGGCATGTCGGAAGGGCGGTCGGGGATGCGCAACCTGCTCGGCGGCAAGGGCGCGAATCTCGCCGAGATGGCGACGCTCAAACTTCCGGTTCCTCCGGGCTTCACGATTTCGACCGAAGTCTGCAACTACTTCTACGAACATAAGAACAAGTATCCCAAGGGCCTGACCGATGGCGTCGAGAAGAGCGTGCGGCGGATCGAAAGAGTCCCTCGGGCGTAAGTTCGGCAACGCGGAAAATCCTTTACTGGTCTCGGTTCGTTCCGGCGCTCGGGTCTCGATGCCCGGCATGATGGATACGGTTTTGAACCTCGGACTGACGGACGAGACCGTCGAAGGGACTCGAAGCGGTGAGCGGAAACGCCCGCTTTGCATGGGACTCGTATCGCCGCTTCTGCCAGATGTACGGCGACGTCGTGCTGAAGCTCAAACCGGAGAACAAGAACGACCGCGATCCGTTCGAGGAGATTATCGAGCGCAAAAAGGAATCGCGCGGTATCGAAGAGGACGTCGACCTCACCGTCGATGACCTGCACGAGTTAGTGGACGAGTTTCGCGCGCTTATCCGTGACCGTGTCGGTCGCGACGTGCCGCAGGATCCTCGAGAGCAGTTGTGGGAGGCGATAGGGGCAGTCTTTGGTTCGTGGAACAATGATCGCGCGATCGCCTATCGCAAGTTCAACAATATTCCGGGCGACTGGGGTACGGCTGTCACCGTGCAATCGATGGTGTTCGGCAATCTCGGTGGGGACTGCGCGACCGGAGTAGCCTTTACGCGAGATCCGTCGACCGGCGAACGCGGTATCTACGGTGAGTTTTTGCCCAACGCCCAGGGCGAAGATGTCGTCGCGGGGATTCGGACGCCGCTGCAAATCAGTCTCGCCGCGGCACGAAAAAGAGCCGAGCGCCAGGGTATTTCCGAGTCCGAGCGAAAGGAACGTTACTCCTCGCTCGAAGAAGCATTCCCGCAAGTTTTCAAGGAACTGCTCAAGATCGCGGGACGGCTGGAAAAGCATTTCCTCGACATGCAGGACATGGAGTTCACCATCGAGCGGGGGCGGCTCTTCATGCTGCAGACGCGCACGGGTAAGCGCACGGCGGAGGCGGCGGTGCGCGCCGCGGTGGAGATGGTCGACGAGCACCTCATCGACCGGCGGGTAGCATTGACCCGCGTCGAGCCGGTGCAACTCGAACAGCTGCTCCATCCGCGACTCGACCCGAGCGTCAGCAAGGAAGTGATCGCGCGCGGACTGCCCGCATCGCCCGGGCGCCGTCTATGGCGAGGTGGTCTTCTCCGCCGACGAGGCCGTGGTGGTGCAGGCCGCCGGCCGCCCGGTGATTCTCGTGCGGATCGAAACCTCACCCGAGGACATTCATGGCATGCAGGTGGCGGAGGGCATTCTCACGGCGCGCGGCGGTATGACGAGCCATGCCGCGGTGGTAGCGCGAGGGATGGGCAAATGCTGCGTCGCGGGTTGTTCGGCGCTCGAGATCGACTACGAGCAAGGAGAGATCAAAACCGCCGGCCAGGTAATCAAGCGGGGTGAATATCTGACACTCGACGGCTCGACCGGGGAGGTAATCGCCGGGCGCGTCGCCACCGTGCAGCCCGAGATGTCGACGCATTTCCAGAAGTTTATGAAATGGGCCGACCAGGAGCGGCGGCTGGGCGTACGCGCCAACGCCGACACTCCAACCGATGCACGTATCGCGCGAGAGTTCGGGGCCGAGGGTATCGGTCTGTGCCGGACGGAACATATGTTTTTCGGTCCCGGACGGATCGAGGCGGTGCGCGAGATGATCATGGCGGAGGACAAGGAGGCGCGGGCCCGCGCGCTCGAGAAGATCGTCCCGATGCAGAAGGAGGATTTCATCGCGATTCTGCGCGAGATGGCCGGGAAGCCGGTGACGATTCGGCTACTCAGATCCCCCGCTTCATGAATTTCTCCCCAAAGATGCCGACGAGATCCGCAGACTCGCCGAAAGTACCGGTGCGGATCCAACGCGACTGCGCCAGATTCGGGACAACCTCGAGGAGTTCAACCCGATGCTGGGTCATCGCGGATCGCGCCTTGGCGTGAGCTACCCGGAAATCTACCGGGCGCAGGCGCGCGCGATCCTCGAAGCGGCGGCGGAGTTACGCGCCGAAGGCGTCGCGGCGATTCCCGAAATTATGTTGCCGCTGATCGGCGAGCGCAAAGAGTACGAATTGCTAGCGGCCGATATAAGAGAGGTCGCGCACGAGGTTTCCAGCAACAATGGCAAGCTGCCGACATACTTGATCGGTACGATGATCGAAGTGCCGCGCGCGTGTATCGAGGCGGGCGAGATCGCCGGAGTCGCGCAGTTCTTTTCCTTTGGGACGAACGACCTCACGCAGATGACTTATGGGCTGTCGCGTGATGACTCGTCCAAGTTCCTCAACGACTACATCTCACGCGGAATTTATCGCAAGGATCCCTTCCAGGAACTGGACCCCGAGGGGGTTGGCGGCCTGATGGAGATTGCGATCGAGCGGGGACACAAGGCCAACAAGAAGCTCAAGATCGGAATCTGCGGTGAACACGGCGGCGACCCGGCGAGCGTCAAGCTCTGTCATCGGTTAGGTATCGATTATGTTTCGTGCTCGCCGTACCGCTTACCGGTGGCGCGGCTGGCGGCGGCGCAGGCGGCGATCGAGGGGCGCAAAACCAAGCGCGAATTCAAGGACGTTTAGAAATAGCGGAGTGCGCTAGCCGAGGTAGTCGTCGACGATGATCGCGGATATCGCGAGGTCGTGAACCTGATTATCGCGCAGGATGCGCAGCTGAACATTTTCGCCCGGCCGGTGGCGATTGATCACTTCGTAGAGCGACTTGCGCTCGTGAATCTCACAGCCATCTGCCGTCAGGACCAGGTCGCCCTGGCGCAGCCCCGCTTTCTCCCCCGGACTGCCGGGCAGCACTCCGGCAATCACGACATGCTCGCGAAGGGTGTAAGAGAGCAGGCCGAGCCATAGCTTTGGCGGTGTGCTCGTGCGATGCCCGTGCTGAACCAGTTCGTCACGACCCGAGAGAAAGCATTCGCCGGGAATACCCAGGATTGGTCGCACGAGGTCCGCGAAATTGAGATACGAAAAACCGATCACTTGACCGGCCGCATTGCAGATTGGACCGCCGCTGTGGCCGACTTTGAAAACAGACGCTGAGACGCATAGACAGCGCTCCAGAAGGAACTCCCAAGGGGCTTCATAGGGTCCCAGATAGGTAATCAAGCCCGTGTCGGCGCAGCGCTTTTCGCTGCCTAGACTCGAAACGACGAAGACCTCCTGGCCCAGTACCGCCTTTGCGGAAGAGACCACTTCGGCAGTTGGATAGTCGCGGCCTTCGATCTGAAGGAGACCCAGACTGGTAGTGAAGTCGCGAGCTACCACGCGGGCAGGGTACTGTTCGCCGTTGGCCAGCGTCACGATCACGTTTTGAGCGCCCATGATGACGTAGTTCACTGTGACGATGAGGCCGTCGGAACTTACGATCGTGCCTGTACCGCGGCGGTCATCACCGAGCCCGATCGCGACCGAAGGATGATCCTGCGGGACCTGGGAATGGATACTGACCGTTGCGCGCGCAACTTTCTCGAGGAAGAGCAAAGGGCCGTTCACGATTATCGCTCCGCGTTGACCGGCAGGTTGAGCACAGCGGTCACGCGTTCAACTTAACCATTTCCGCGTGCGGGTCAAAACGCCGGCATCGGAAGGTGATGCTTGACTTTGAGGCTCTTGCGGCTTACGCACAAGCTAAAGCGAGGTGGATGGCGATGCCTCACGATTTGTTAATCAAAAACGGTACGATCGTGGACGGCAGCGGGATGCCCGCTTACCGTGCGGATATCGCGGTGACGCAAGGGCGTATCGCGGAAATCGGCAAAATAACTTCAGGCGCGTCGCGCACGATCGACGCCTCGGACCTGATCGTCTCACCAGGTTTTATCGACCCGCATACGCATTATGACGCGCAGATCTGCTGGGATCCGTTGGTGACCTGCTCGTCATGGCATGGGGTTACGACGGTTATCATGGGCAACTGCGGGGTCGGATTGGCGCCGTGCAAACCGACTGAGCGCGATATCGCGATCTGGAACCTCGTGCACGTTGAAGCAATACCTCACGACGTTCTCAGTCGCGGTGTCACCTGGGATTGGGAGAGCTTCCCGCAATACATGGACGCCGCCGCGACTCGCGGATTGGGGATCAACGCGGGATTTCTAGCCGCGCTCTCGCCGTTTCGCCAGTTCGTGATGGGCGATGAGGCGATGGGCCGGGCGGCTACCGAAGCGGAGACCGCGGGTATCCGCGCATTGTTACGCGAAGCAATTGCGGCCGGAGCGCTCGGATTCTCGCTGACGGTGATGCCGCAGCATCTGGGCTACAAGGCGCAGCCGCTCGCGTGCCGATTGGCCAGCGACGACGAGCTGCGATCGTACGCGGGAATTCTGCGCGAATTCGGCCGAGGAACGATCGAAATCGCCCTGACCAAGCAGCCGAGCACGGTTTCCGACAAGGAATACGCGCTACTCGAACTGCTCTCCTCCTCGAGCGGCCGGCCGGTGACCTGGCTCAATTTGCGCGATCGCGACGATGCTCCAGAAGCATGGGCCGAGACGCTGGAGAAGGTCGCACCGCTGCTGGAGCGCGGATGCCGTCCGCAAGTGGCGGCGCGGCCGCTCGTGATCGAATTCAACCTGCGCAATCCGTTTTTGTTCGCGAGTATGAATTCGATGAAGCCGGCTTTTGGCGACAAATCGGTCGAAGCGCAGAAAAAGCTGTACGCCGATGCCGATTTCCGTCGCGCGTTCCGGCAGGAACTGGAGCGACGGGCGGTTTTAAGCGATCTCTGGCGACGCACCAAGATCAAGGAGGCCGCAGCACCGGCCTTGAAGACGGCCGAATGGCAGAGCGTGGACGAAATCGCCAGGCAGCGGGCGGCGGATCCCCTCGACGTATTTTTCGATTTGGCGATCGAGGATTCGCTCGAACTCGTCTACATGGTGCCGTTGCTCGATATCAATGAGGAGCGGGTAGCGCTCAAATTCAGCGATCCGCGTACGATGATCGGAATCTCCGACGGCGGCGCGCATGTCGACATGCTGTGTAACGCCGGTTACCCGACCTATCTTCTTGGTACCTTCGTGCGCGACCGGCAGGCATTGCCGCTGGAGCGGGCGATCCAGCGAATCACGTCAGAGCCGGCGCATTTTTTTGGCATCAACGATCGCGGTCTGTTGCGGCCAGGGATGGCAGCGGATATCGCAATCTTCGATTTCAATACGGTGGGCTCGCCGGAACGTCCGGAGGTCCGCCACGACCTTCCCGGTGGAGGCCGCCGTCTGGTCACGCAAGCGGACGGCATGAAGTATACGATCGTCAACGGCACGGTACTGTACGAAGATAAGCGCCATACCGGGGCAATGCCGGGGCAGGCGGTGCGTTCGGGCATCTCGGGCCGATAATTCCGCTATGGCTTAGCGAGAGGAGTATCAGCGATGACAGCGCAACGAGTGATTTCCGCGGACTCGCATATGACCGAGCCCGGTGACCTTTGGGAGAAACGGCTGGATCTAAAGTATCGCGACGACGCGCCGCGCGTCATCAAGAATGAAACGGGCAAAGGTGGCGCGTATTTATTCGTGGCTCCCGGAATCCATCCACTGACAGTGGCGGGTGTCTTCGCCGCAGGTAAGAGCGGCACGGAACTGCGCGACCACATGAAGCGCGGCTACGAGGCGGCCCGTCCGAGCGGCTGGGACCCGGTCGAGCGGATTAAGGATCAGAATCTCGACGGCGTCGTGGCGGAGGTCCTCTACTCGAGCCTCGGTATCGTTCTGTTCAACGTCAAGAACATCGAACTTCAGCAAGCCTACCTCCGCGTGTACAACGACTGGCTCGCGGAATTCTGTGCGCACGATCCCAAGCGTTTTGTGGGGATAGGACTCTATTCGCTGGCCGCGCTGCCGGATGTCTCAGAGATTGAACGATGCGCGAAGATTGGCCTCAAGGGTGTGCTGATACTGGCGTCGGATGCGATCGAAACTCCCTATAGCGACGAGCGCTTCGACTCGTTATGGCGCGTGGCGTCCGAAACCGGCATGCCGATCTCACTGCACAAACCCCTCGTCTCGGGGATGCCGCTGACGCCGGCGATGCCGACCGCGGCGGATCTTCAGATCAATGTGATCCACGTGGTCGAACAGTGCATGACGCGATTGGTATATGGCGGTGTTTTCGAACGCTTCCCCAAGCTCAAGATAGTATCGGCTGAAAATGATATCGGGTGGTTCCCGAATTGGGTACACCGGCTCGATCATGTCCACTCCAAAGTAGCGAATGCGAAACAGCTGCCGCTGAAGCCCAGCGAATACGTCAAACGCAATGTATGGGGGACGTTCCAGGATGATCCGCTCGGTCCGGCGACCTGGAAGTTCTTCGGCGAAGATAACTATATGTGGGCTTCCGACTTTCCCCATGCCGACTCGACGTTCCCGAACTCGCTCAAGACGATCGACGAGAATTTCGCCGGCGTCCCGTCCGAGGTGACGCGGAAAATAGTATTTGAGAACGCCAACCGGCTATATGACATGGGCCTCAACTAAGGCGGCTGCAGGCTCGGAGTTCCACTATGTTTATCATGCGGTTTACCGAACGGGCCTACGTGAATTACAGCGAGGAGGACGTTCGAAGCAGCTTTAGAAACTCAGTACGCCTCACTTTCCCCAATACTCACTTCAATCCGGAACTTGGTGCCGATCTGTATAACGAATACCTGGATGAATACGAGTTCTCCGAAGAGGCAGGCTTCGATGGTCTGATGCTTAATGAGCATCATAACACTCCCACTTGCATGGGCGCCGCGATGAATCTCGAGGCGGCGATCCTCGCGCGAGTTACCAAGAAGGCGAAGATCGTTCTGCTCGGGAATCCGTTGCCAATTTTCGAGAATCCCATCCGTCTGGCCGAGGAATTGGCCGAGATCGACATGATTTCGCGCGGGCGTCTGGTGTCAGGTTTCGTGCGGGGAACCGGCATCGAAAGTTGGGCTACGAACACAAATCCCGTGCACAATCGGGAGCGCTTCGAGGAGGCGCACGACCTAATTATCAAAACCTGGACTACGCCCGGCCCTTTTCGATGGGAGGGCAAGCACTACCAGTTTCGAGTAGTCAATCCGTTCGAGCGCCCATTGCAACAGCCGCATCCACCGATATGGATTCCCGGTATAGGCAGTCCGGAGACGCTCGAATGGTGCGCGCGCCATCACTATCCGTACATCTACCTGGAGACGGACCCGCAAGTCACTGTGCAGATGACGGAGCTCTATCAAAAGGCTGCCGGCGAGACGGGTTACGAAGCGGGCCCGCAGAATTTCGGCTATCTATGGCGGATCCACGTGCAGGATACCGACGAGAAGGCCTACGAGGTCGGCAAGGGGTTTTTGACGGGAAACGCCGGCATCGGGCGCGTTCCGCTTCCCGGCGATTTTATGGCTCCGGCCGGTTATAACTCGCGCGAGGGTTCAAAGCGGATTCTCGAGCAGTACAAGCACGCGCTCAAACCCGACGCGCTATATGGTGGTGTCGATGCTGCCGGATGGGATGCCGTCGTCCAGAGCAATCGAGTCGTTGTGGGTAGTCCCAAAACCGTGGTCAAAAAAATCCGGGAAGGTCTAGAAGTTTTGCGTCCCGGAATACTCGGTGTTTGGACGAATGATGGAACGATTAGTCATCGAGATACGATGCGCTGCCTCGAATTGATGAAGACTGAGGTGATCCCCGAGCTCCGCGAGATCGGCAAAGAACTGGGGCTTCCGGGGCCCTATGAGAAAACACCCTGACTCAACGATTATTCGTCCAGTGCGGCGAAAGCGATAAGTAATGCCTACCACGGAATATCAGCAACTTACGGTCAGCGTCGGCGGGGCGAAGATTTCCTATCTGAAGGGCGGCACGGGTCGTCCACTGGTTATGCTGCACAGCGTTGAGGGAAACCTCGGTTGGTTACGCAGCTTCCACGAACTTGCGCGCAATTTTACGGTCTACGCACCGACGCATCCGGGTTTCGCCGGCTCGGATCGTCCCGAATGGGTAGAGAGTTTTTTCGACTTGTCGCGCTTCTATCTTTGGATTCTCCAGGAACTGAAACTCGAGAACGTCACTCTGGTCGGGCATTTTATCGGCGGCTGGCTGGCGGCGGAAATCGCCGTGATGTGCCCGCAAATCGTTGAACGCACGGTACTGGTGGACGCCGCCGGTATCCGTCCGAAGAGTGGGGAGATCACTGATATTTTTCTGCACGGGAGCGAGGGGTCGCGGAGGCTCTCCTTCTTCGACCTCAAGCAGGTGGTCGATTACGAGCTGCTGTTCGGTCGAAAGCCGGACCCCCAGGAGCGCGAAGCTCATGTCATCAACCGAGAGGCCGCGACCCGCTATTGCTGGAAGCCCTACATGCACGACCCGAGTCTGCCGATGCTGTTGCCGCGTGTGCAGACGATTCCTACCCTGGTGGTTTGGGGACGTGAGGATAAGATCGTGCCTGTCGAATGTGGGGAGCAGTATCAGGGTCTGATACATGGTGCGCGTCTCGAAGTGATCGAACAGTGCGGCCATTTTCCGCATCTGGAGCGGACCGCAGATTTCAACCGTATAGTCACTAAATTCCTTGCCGGCTGAGCGCCCGCTTTGGTCGGGCAGTAAAATCAAGCAAAGGGTTAGCCTTGGCGCAATTTTTTAAATTGGAGACAAAGGGCCGGATCGCAACGCTGACGTTCAATCGGCCAGAGAAGCGTAATCCGCTCAACGAAGAGGTTGTGCTCGAACTCGAGAGTTTACTTCTGCAGGTGCGCGATGATCCTGCGGTGCGGGTGCTGATTCTGACAGGCTCCGGCAATACCTTTTCCGCCGGCGCCGATTTGTCACAGATAAGAGGAGTGACAAACGAGGTCGAGCGTCATCGAATCTTTGGTGAGTACCGGAAGAGACGCGCGCGGCTTATAGGTCGCACCCTTGACCTTCTTGTGCATCTGGAGCAGGTCACCATAGCCGCGATCAATGGCTACGCGGTCGGCGGCGGCTGGGCGCTCGCCCTGGGATGCGATCTACGTATCGCGATCGAGGGTGCCCAGTTCTGGTTTCCGGAAGTTGATCTTGGTGTGCCGCTGAGCCCCGGCTCAAGCGCTCTTCTGGAGGCGCATATTGGCCCGGCGCGCGCTAAAGAACTCATAATTACGTGCCGCCGTTGCTCCGCGGAGGAGTTGCTCCGAATGGGGCTACTCAATCGTGTGGTGGCAAATGAACAGCTCTATCCTGCGACGCAAGAGTTGGCCGAGAGCCTGGTCGCGAAGAATCCGGTAGCCGTGATGGCCGCGAAATCGATCGTCAATGCTGTCGCTATGGGAAAGGCTGCCGTTCTGCCGGACCTGCTTCTCGATCGTCCCTGATTTAGCGGCCCTCCGTTCAGTCGCGATGCGCACACAGCGCTGGTTGGCTGTTCCTACCGCGTTCCTGAATTCAAATGGCCACGTGGTCCGTCTTAATTTTCATCTGAGGCTTGATTCGACTCTGGCGACGGGGCGGAATCATCATTACGCGTCGCTTGATACGAGTGCGACCAGGAGAGGCGGGCGATCGCAGTGGCCGAAGAGAAAATTTCCGAAGCCGCCAACTACAGCGCCGAAGAGATACTTCGCGATGGCGCCTCGATTCTCATTCGTGCGATCCGCGCGGACGACCGCGATCGTCTGCTACGCCATTTTAAGGGTCTGAGCCAGGATTCCATCTATCATCGATTCTTCGGCGTAAAGCGCGGATTGAGCGAAAATGAACTGGTTCGCCTGACAGTTCTCGATTTCGTTCAGCACGTGGGTCTCGTTGCAACTCTCCACGACGGTCAGGACGAGAGCATCATAGGGGTCGCGCGTTATGTCCGCGGGCTAAAGCCGGAGCGGGCTGAAGTATCGTTCGCCGTTCTCGACGATCATCAGGGCCGCGGCATAGCGACTGTCCTCCTTGAACACCTAGGCCGCCTCGCGCGCGCGGCTGGTATCACCGAGTTCGAGGCGGACGTGCTCGGTGACAACAATCGGATGCTCGAGGTATTCGGAAAAAGTGGCTTCAGGGTCCGTCGCTCGATCGAGGGTGGCGTTGTCCATCTTTCCTTTCCGACGGCGGAGACGGAGGAATCTCTTCGCGCGAGCAATGTGCGCGAGCATGCCGCGGTCTCGCGGAGCGTTGCGTCAATTTTGCGCCCGCGATCCGTCGCAGTAATCGGGGCCTCGCGCGATACCGGCAAGATCGGCGGTGCGATCCTGGCGAATCTCCGAGGGGCGGGCTTTACCGGTGCGATTTATCCGATCAATCGCGAGGCGACGGAAGTGCAAGGACTACGTTGCTATCCTTCAGTCTCAGCTGTTGGATCGCCAGTCGACTTGGTAGTAGTGGCGGTCCCCGCGGCGGCCGTCGAGTCCGAACTGGCGGAATGCGCGCGCTTCGGAGTGCACGCGGTAGTGGTGATCAGCGCGGGATTCGCTGAAGTCGCCGGTGGGGGCAAATCGGGCGAACGACGATTGTTCGAAATTGTCAGACGCAGCGGCATGCGGATGGTGGGGCCGAACTGCCTCGGGGTCGTCAATACCGATCCTGCGGTTCGGCTCAACGCGACCTTTGCTCCGATCGCGCCGCCCGCCGGAAACATCGGCATGTTTTCCCAAAGCGGAGCCCTCGGGATTGCGATCTTTGACCATGCTCGCCGTCGCAATCTGGGACTGTCGAGTTTTGTTTCCGGGGGCAATCGGGCGGATGTTTCCAATAACGATTTGATCGCCTATTGGGCTGACGATCCAAATACCGCGGTACTCGTTCTCTACCTTGAAAGCGTGGGAAACCCCCGCAAGTTCGCACGGATCGCTCGCGAAACTTCCCGAATCAAGCCGGTTATCGCGGTGAAGTCGGGCCGTTCCGGCTCCGGATCGCGCGCTGCCGCCACCCACTCCGCGGCGCGTCCCGATCTCGATATTGCAGTCGAGGCCCTCTTCGAACAGGCAGGAGTCTCGCGCACCGACACCCTGGAGGAACTATTCGATATCGCCGCACTGTTTTCGACCCAGCCGCTGCCGGCGGGCCCAAGAGTCGGTGTGATTAGCAACGCCGGCGGGCCGGCCGTTTTGCTCGCAGACGCGTGCGAGGGTCAAGGCCTGGTCCTGCCGGCTCTAGCCGAAGAGACGATCGAACATTTGCGATCTTTTCTTTCGCCCTTGGCCGGCTATGCGAATCCGATCGACATTACCGCTGGTGTGACGGCGATCGACTTCGAACGTGCGATTGCCGCGGTAGGGAACGATCCTGCCGTCGATTCCGTAGTCGCGATTTACGTTCCACCGATCGTGAGAGATCTGGCAGCGTTCGCGAGCGGAATTGCCCGTGGCGCTGCGGAAGTGCCGCAAGCTAAAACGATCCTCAGCGTTTTCCTCTCGACCAAAGGCGCACCTGCGGAGTTGAACGCCGGACCTCGCGGCAGGATTCCTTCGTATGATTTTCCCGAAAATGCCGCAATAGCGCTGTCCGCTGCATGGCGGCGACGGTGCTGGCTGGATCGGCCGTCTGGTGCCGTGTTTGAACTGACACGTTTTGCACGTGATGCGATACGCGCCGTGGTCGATCGCACCTTGACCGCTTCCGATGAGAGCGAGCTGGAAATCGAGCTCGAAGACTTAATCACCATCTTGCGCGCTGCTGGAATCGAGTTCGTTCACGTGGAACAAACCACTCCCATGCGCGCACCCGAAACGGCGAACCGGCTGGGATATCCGCTGGTGGCGAAGGCGATGGTGCCGGGACCCGCGCACAAAAGTGAAGAGGGCGCGGTCATCATGGGACTCAAAAACGCTCATGATGTTACTGCGGCGATGACTACATTACGTCGCAGGTCCAGACTGGTCGGTGCGTTAGACCGGGTTTTTCTTCAGCGCGAGATCGCTGGTGGGATTGAAATGATGGCCGGCGTAACTACGGACTCGACGTTCGGGCCGGTCATGGTGTGCGGACTGGCTGGCGCGATCGGCGAGCTGGTGAAGGACGTTTCGTTCAGACTCCATCCGGTAACGGATATCGACGCCGATGAGATGGTCGCCAATCTGAAATCACACCGATTGCTCGAAGGATATCGTGGTGCGCCGCCCGGCGACCGGGAGGCGCTGGTTGCCCTTCTGACCAGGATTTCCGCGATAGTTGAGCTAGTGCCCGAACTGTTGGACCTGGAACTGATCCAATCAAGGTAATGACTCCCGGTGCAGGTGCGTTGGTAATCGATGGGCGCATGCGTCTGCGCAGGCTGGGATCGGAGCAACCGGTCTCACGACAATAGTCTTTACAAAGTAAGGTTGACATTTTCCTTACACTGGCGCGGTAATTCGTTGTCCGAACGAGTCGCGCGGTATGATCGTTCTCGAATCGGACGGTAGAAGTCGAATAACCATCATCAACGGAGGCACAAAATGCCGTTAGCTCAAGTGAATGGAATCGATCTCTATTATGAGGTGCACGGTGAAGGGCCGGATCTTGTTCTGGCTCACGGCGGCGGTGGCAGCCATCTGAGTTGGTGGCAACAAGTCCCTGAGCTGTCGCGGCGCTATCGCTGCATAACCTTCGATCATCGTGGATTCGGCTCTTCGCGGGATCGGCCGGATAGCGGAGGTCCAACAAATTTCGTCGAAGATCTGCGGGGACTGCTCGACCATTTGGGGGTCAAAAAGGCTGCGCTTGCTGGACAATCGATGGGTGGATGGACCGTGCTGGGTTTTGCGATAGCTCATCCCGATCGAACCAGTGCTCTCGTGTTATGCGATACCACCGCTGGGATGGACGATCCCGACGTCATTCGCGAGCAGGCGGCTCTGCGCGAAATGAGCAAAGGCGGCCTCGCCCAGATATTGACGCGAGCATATGCGGCAGATTTTCCCCAACGTGAACCGGCGCGATGCTTTCTCTATCAGCAGATTTCCGGGCTTAACGTGCAGGTCCCAGGGAATTTACTATCCGCTCTAATGAGCATGAAGCATTCAGTCGCCACAATCGTGGAAAAGCGGGTCCCGACGCTCCTGGTGGTTGGCGAGGAGGACGCGCTCGCCCCGCCCAAGGTGATGGAACTGATGGGCCGGCGCATTCCGCAATCACGGCTGATTCGTGTTCGCGGCGCGGGTCATTCCGCCTATTTTGAAAAGCCCGCCGAGTTCAACGAAATTTTGGGCGCATTCCTGGGCGAGGCGGTTCCGCGTTAGAAGGACGAATATCCGGAAGGGAACGAGTCGATCAGGCGCAGCAGATTTTATTTACAACTTCGAGGATCATCGCCGGACCGCGTTCAAAGGCTGCGCGACCGATCGATTCATTGGGACGATGCGCCTGGTCATAGTCGCCGGGCCCGCATATCAGCGAGGTCAGTCCTACACCGGAGAACCACGAACCGTCGGTGGCAAAGGGCGCGCCCGTCGCGGTATTCGCACCGGTCACTTCGAACAGCGCCTTCTCGAGCTCAGTCCCGCGGGCCGAGAACATCGCGGGCGCGACCATCGGCTTACCCATCTCGATCGTCGCCGCGAAATTGCCGGACGCATAGTCGCGGGTATCGATCTTGGCGATGCGCCTCTCGGTCTCTCGGTAAATTTCCATCGGATCGCGTTTTGGTAACGAGCGGTAGCTGACGCGAAGCGAGCATTCCTCCGCGATCACGTTGGTGGCGATACCACCGGAGACCGTGCCGAAATTCATTACGTCGTAAGGATTTTCCGGAAAGACCTCGGCAAACTCGCTATTTTTGTCCGCACGCTGTTCCGTCTGAATTTGACCGATAGCGGCGATCACCTTGCCCATCACAGCGATCGCGTTGACGCCTTGTTCGGGCGCACCGCTATGGCCACCGCGCCCATGCACCTTAATCTCGAAAGCACCGATGCTCTTGTGGGCGTGGAGAATCGCATACGATGTAGGTTCGCCGATCCAAATCAATCGGGGGCACGGAGTATCGCCAAGTATCTGCTGGAGCTCCGGCGCAACGCGCTGCGCTCCGAGCATTCCCACTTCTTCGTCCGCCGTGAAGACAAATACCAATGGCCGCTTGAGCTGCGAGCGGTCGAGCGCGCGCGCCGCGTCGACACATTGCGCCAGGAACCCTTTCATATCGGTCGTTCCGCGCCCGTAGATGCGATCGCCGCCAACTTCCATTTTGAACGGATCGCGCTCCCACCCCGGCTGTCCTTCGACCGGAACCGTATCGATGTGCCCCGACAGAATCAGACCATCCGGACGAGGAGGTCCCGCCCATGCCACCAGGTTTGCATGCTTCACTCCCCCAATCTCGACGCGATGCAACTCGGTCTTGAAACCGTGGCGGGCGAGATGATCGGCGAGGTATTCGGCCGCGGCGAGATTGCTGTTGGAACTGACTGTGTTGAAAGCGATCAGGTGCTCTAGAAGTTCGTGCAAGTAGGAGTTCATACCTTCACTACGGGGTCCTCGTAACGATTATGCCGCTACCGCGCAGCATTGGCGACCCGTCGATTGCGCAAACGGCTTCGGCGTTTGCGATCTGACGTTTTTCCGCCCTGTCGGTAACCTGGCGAACGGCTTCGGCGATATGACCCATCCCGTGCATGCGGCCTTCGCTCAAGCTTCCACCAAAAGTATTAACCGGCAACTCGCCTTCCAGGGCGATACGGCCATCGCCGACGAAGGAGCCACCTTCACCCTCTTTGCAAAAGCCGGCTGCTTCGAGCCAGTAAACCGTCGAGGGGTTGAAACCGTCATACAGTTCCGCGGCATCCATGTCGCTCGGACCCATTCCGGCAGAACTCCATAGCTTCTTTGCCAGCGAGCCGCCGCAAAGCATGTGGTCATCGAGCGCGTAATGAAGCAACGTCCGGCGTGGAGCGGTATTCTGACCGTACCCGGCGACGTATGCTGGCGGATTGCGGAGGTCTCTCGCGCGCTCGGTAGTGGTGAGAATCAGCGCCACGCATCCGTCAACTGGGACGTCGCAATCGAAAAGGCACAATGGTTCTGCGATCCACCGCGAATTGAAGTAGTCCTCGCGCGACATCGGCTCCTTGTGAAAGAAGGCCCGCGGATTCATGTTCGCATTGCGCCGGCTATTGAGCGCCAGCGCCGCGAGGGCTTCACGAGTTGCGCCGAAGCGATGCATGTATCGCTGCCACGCCAGAGCGTGCCACTGGATGATTGTGCTGCACCCCCAAGGCGCCATGAATTGCGCCTCGCCCGCGGCTCTGGGAGCGGTTGTGCTGCCCGTCCCGCCGCTCGGACGTGGGGCGGGGCGATGCAGTGCGCGCCAAACCAGAACATATTCGCAGGCTCCCGCGATGAGCGCGTGCATCGCCTCGATGATCGGACTCGCGATCATGCCGGTCTCGATTTGCGCATACCAACGGATTTCAGGCCCCAGCGCGAGATGGTTGACGATATACATCACGCTGACGACGTCCTCGCCGTCACGGTTGCCAGCCCCCGCAAAAGGCATCTCAGGATAGGTTGCGAGACCATCGATCCTACTGGCGTCGAGTCCCGAATCAGCGATCGCGGCACGGCACGCATCTATTGCGAGCAAGCCGAGAGGTTTTTGCGGCCGACGGGTGATATCGGAGTAACCTATTCCGACGATCGCCGTCTTGCCTTTGCCTGACCACATTGCGAAATCCTCCGGCTAAGCGGGGACCAATCGAAACTGCGGCACTACCAGGTTGCCACCGCGATCCTCGAAACAGACCTCGACCGCCGCGCCGATACGTACCTGGTTCCCGATCTTGTTGCCTGAGCGTCGCCACCATCAACAACCGTTGCTGCTCTTCCAGTTCGACCACGATGTTGACGAAGGGCGATTCATCCTCGAAACCTGCGACATCGCGCTGATGCATCACGGTGAAGGTGTAAATCCTGCCGCGCCCGCTGACGGGTGCGTACGCGAGCTGCTGTGAAAGGCAGGAATCGCAAAACGATCGCGGTGGATGGTTGTAGTAGCCGCATGCGCCGCACTTTTGCACGACCAGTTTTTGTTCGCGCGCCGCCTCCCAAAACGGACGAGTCAACTCGTCGATCACCGGGACGGGTTTCTGCCGCTTCTCGCTCATCTTCTATTTCTTCAAACCGAGGTCGCCTGAAATATCAAAATGAATCTTTCGCACTTTGAAGCGCCATTCGCCGCCTTCCTTCACCAGTACATCTTCGTAGCGGCCCGCCAGGGAAGCGATTATTCCCTGCTCCGATTCGCGCAATACCACGATGTAGCTGTCGGCCATGGCTTCGGCGCCGTTTACCCGAATTATGTGATTAAGCGTGCAATGTTTTCGCGCGGGACCTTCGCCCTGGCGTGGCACTTGCGCCGCTATGAACTCGCGAATCGCGCCGCGGCCTCGAAGTTTGCCGAGAGGGCCCGCTTCGAAGACGCCGTCATCGGTGAAGAGCGCGGCGAATTTGTCGAACTCGCCATTATCGACATGAAAGCAATAGGCCGACATCAAGTCGCGAATCGATTCCTTTTCCTCGAGTATCGATGTCATCGGTTTATTCCTCCTCGTTAGCCTCGGAGAATAGATCTAAAATCTCTAACTGCCGCGCACGCAGCCTCACCATGCGGTCCATCCACTGTCTGCCGGCAGGATCGCCCCAGTGATCAGACGCGCTTCGTCTGAGGCAAGAAATAGCGCCGTATTGGCAATGTCTTCCGGTTCGCCCAAACCCAGCAGATGCTTACCGGTCGCGGCTGCGACCGCCTTGTCGTCAGCCAGAAATTTCTTGACCCGATCCGTCATGATCCGCCGGGAGCGATCGCGTTGACGCGGATTTTGTGTTTCGCGTAGTTGACCGCCATCGACCGCGTCAACGAAAGCACGCCGCCCTTGGCCGAGGTGTAAGCATCGCGCCCACCCCTCATACCGGCCAGTGCCACGACGGAAGTCATGTTGACGATTGCGCCCCCGCCCGCCTTGATGATTTCGGGAATGCCGTATTTGGAACACAAAAAAGTTCCGAACAAGTCGAGTTTGATAGCTCTCCAGAACTCCTCAATCGATACCTCGGTTACGGTTCCGTCCTGAGCAGTGGATCCGCCGGCATTGTTGTACAGGACGTTCAGCTTGCCATAGGTGCGAACAGTTTCCGCGATCGCCTGTTGCACGCTCGTCGACTCGGTCACATCGGTATGAATGAAAGTGACATCGCCGCCGAGGTCTCGAGCCAAGGCAGTCGTCCGCTCACCGCCTTCGCGTGAGATATCCGCTACGACGACTTTCGCCCCTTCGCGCGAAAACAGAACTGCTGCGGCCCGCCCTATGCCCGAGCCGCTCCCGGTAATGAATGCCAACCTTGCCGTCGAGTCTTCCCATAACATTTACCTTGCGCGCTTTTGTCTGCTGTTCTTGGAGTCACTCATCTCGGCGCAAATTGCCTTTTGACGATCGTCTTGCCCGATAATTGCTTCTAGCAAGATGCTCGGTGGAACCCCAAATGCGCTCTTCTTGACATCCAGATTCCTCCGCGCCTAGCTCTTGCAACAGTGATCTCTCGCCAATGAACACAGAGAGGAAATAGCGTCATGTCAGGCAAACACGCCGATCCCAGAGCAATCCACGCAAAACTGAATCATCCGGTCATAGACTCCGACGGCCATTGGGTCGAATATTCGCCGGTTCTTCCAGGATTACCTGCGTGAAGTAGGGGGCACGAAGGCTGTCGAGGGTTTCATCTCGCGTGACGAGGTAGTCGGCCGTATCCTTTCCATGTCGCTCGATCAGCGTCGGGAGGAACGGCGCGCACAACAATCATGGTGGGCGTTTCCCACCAAGAATACCCGCGATCGTGCGACCTCAATGATTCCGCGTCTGCTTCATGATCGGATGGATGAGCTGGGGCTCGACTTTTCCGTGCTCTACCCGACCTCCGGGCTCGGCCTCTATGCGATTCCCAACGACGAGGTGCGCCAGGCCACTTGTCGTGCCTTCAACATGTATATTGCCGACGCTTTTCGTGAATTCTCCGACCGGCTGACTCCTGCTGCCGTGATCCCGATGAACACGCCGGAGGAGGCCATCGCTGAGCTCGATCACGCGATCAAGACTCTCGGGCTCAAGGTCATCGTGATGGGCAGCATAATCCGCCGCCCGATCGCTTCGCTGGCGCGCAAGGGTGAACGGATCGCGGAGCCGCCTGGTACGACGTCCTCGGGATAGATAGCGACTACGACTACAATCCCGTGTCGGCGAAATGCGTGGGGCTAGGCGTCGCGCCGACCTTTCATAGCGCCGGACGTGGCATGGGATTTCGGATGTCGCCCTCAAACTTCACCTACAACCATATCGGCCATTTCGCGAGCGCCGGCGAGGCGGTATGCAAAGCGCTATTCATGGGCGGAGCGTGACGCGCCGGTTCCCGACCCTAAAGTTCGGCTTTCTCGAAGGCGGTGTCGGATGGGCCTGCCAACTGTATGCCGACCTGATCGGCCATTGGAAGAAACGCAACTCCAAAGCGCTCGAGGAGGTCGATCCTGCCAACCTCGACCGCGAATTGTTGGGCCAACTCCTCGAGAAGTACCAGGACAAAGCTGCCGCCGAAAAACTGGCGGGATGGAAGTCCGTGCCGGAAGGCGAAGCGGTGGCAGCTCGATGGGCCGCTCAGAGCCCTGAGGTGATTGACGATTTCGCCGCATGTGGGATCTCAAAACCGCAGGACATTCGTGATTTGTTCGCCAGGAATTTCTATTTCGGATGTGAAGCGGATGATCCGATGAACGCTTGGGGATTCAACCGCCAGGTCAATCCTTACGGTGCACAGCTTAAAACGCTGTTTGGGTCGGACATCGGACATTTCGACGTTTCCGACATGAAGGAAGTACTGGTAGAAGCTCACGAGCTGGTGGACGACAAGGTCATTACTGAGGATGATTTCCGCGATTTTGTTTACACCTATCCGGTCGAATTCTGGGGCGGTATGAATCCAGATTTCTTCAAAGGCACGGTCGTCGAGCAGCAGGCCGCTAAATTGCTGCAAGTCGGAGCAGGCGCCCGCACAAACGCATAAGGAGCCGGCCACTTAATCAGCCCTGCGCCGGCTTGTGGCGCGTTAGGACGACCGTGAACGCAACGTCGAACGATCGCAACGTTGGGCTTTGCGCGATGCTCCGTCGCACCGCGGTCCGTCGCGAGAGAGATAAAGTCGGCCCGGCTTAAGGCAACGAGTCAGTCTCATTCGAGCAGGATTTTGCTGTCTTAAATGGTTCATGCGGACGAGACCCCGTCGGATTTGCTTCGAATCTGACGCGAAAGTAGGCTGCGTAGCGAAAAGCTAAACGCCTATTTCAGTAAGGTCGGGTTCTTCCGAACCGTTAGTGATGCCAACTATCGCGACGTGGATTCGCCAATGCGACGAGCATTGGTTCGATCCCATCTTCGGCCAATATCCACATCTTACCGTGCACAATGCGCGATTGCGTCCTGTCGATCCGGTCCAGATGGATGCCCTGTTGTTAAGCGGCGGTGGCGATATTTCTACCGGATTTCTCCGCCAGCTGGTTACTTCACCGTCGTTGATTGTCGATACCGATTGCGCACGCGGATCAGTGGGAATTCAACGCAGTCGCTAACATGTTCACGTCCGGCAAGCCGATCCTGGCGATTTGTCGAGGCCTCCAAGTGCTGAACGTGGCATTGGACGGAACTTTGCATATCGATATCCCGGGCCATGACAACGCGGAAACGGTTAACGTTCAATCGCTCAGGCATAGCTCTCAGGCGCTTCACCGGTTCGATGCGGTGAACAGCTCGCATCACCAGGCGCTTGAAAAATTAGGTGACGGAATGCAAGTCGAGGCATGGTCGGCCAGTGACGGAATTATCGAACAGGCAAGAGTGCGGTCTCATCCCTTTGCGCTTGGAGTTCAATATCACCCCGAACGGCACCCGATGTATCTTTCGTTGTTTGCTGAGTTTTTTGATCGGGTTGTGAACCCAAAATAGTAATCGCCCTGCGCTGTTAAGGTGCCACATGCTAACGGTTCGTGTCGGTTGCGACATACATTTTGAGTGCGAATCGTCGGCAACCGCTATCTTGTTGGTTAATCCGCGGCGCGATTCCGGGCGTCGCATATTGCACGAGAATCTCGACTTTGGTTGCGCCTCCAGGACCGAACTGTTCTCCGATGCCGAGGGCAACGCCTCTCATCGAGTGGTTCTGGGGACGGGCTTGAACAAAATTCGCCATGACGCGTTGGTAGAGGTGTCGGCGGATCCGGATCGAGGCGAGCATTTCGGAGAGGCGCCTGCGGTGGCCACACTCGATCCCGGGCTCTTGCGCTATTTGCTGCCTAGCCGATACTGCGACTCGGACAAGCTATTTGTGTTTGCCGCGCAGAAATTCGGAAATATATTCGAAGCGGGCGATCGCGTGCGGGCGATCTCAGACTGGATTCACAATAACATTGAGTATCGCTTCGGTTCGGGACGACCGGACATTGCCGCTGCTGAGGTTATCCAACAAGGATATGGCGTGTGTCGCGACTTTGCCCATTGCATGATTGCGCTGTGTCGAGCGCTCAACATACCGGCGAGATACATCACCGGTCATTTACCGGACATCGGGCACATAGATCCAGGATCGCCGATGGATTTTCATGCATATAGTGAAGTGTATCTGGGCGGGCGGTGGCATGTCTTCGACGCCCGCTACAACGAACCTCGAATCGGTCGAATAAAGATTGCGACATGGGTTGGACGCCGTTGAGTGTGCATTCGCGACCGTATACGGACCCGCCCGCCTCACTAACTTCGAGGTATGGGCATACCAAGTCGATCCCGGTCAGGTAAAACTAGGCGACCCGGTTGATCTCTCGAAACGACTCGACGGAGTTGAACAAATCAGGTTCTAGCTTTTGCGTTGGGTATGCCCTGATTGAAAGCCGAAGCTGCGCGTCAGACCCGTGGAGATAATTTGACCCCTTCGAGTTCATCTTCGCCGGCCTGACTTACTTCCAGTTCATAGGCCATTTGGCGGGTGCCTCCGGCGCTTACGTAGACTCCCGATACCGGCGGTAAATCGTCGTAGTCTCTGCCAACCGCGAGACGTATATGGCGTATCGTCGTCCGAATCCGATGCGTCGGATCAAAACCGGTCCATCCGATGCCCGGCAAAAGCGCCTCGATCCACGCGTGCGTCGCCAGTTCAGGAGGTGCGGCGCCTGGTTTCGGATCAGGGGCGAGATAGCCAGAGATATATCGCGCCGGAATTCCCGCCAGACGGAGCAGGCCTATACTGAGATGAGCGAAATCCTGACATACTCCACCGCCCAAAGTTAGTATGTCGTCAACCGTGGAATGCACATTAGTAGTGCCGCCATCATAGCCAAATTGGTTGCGCACGTAATGCATCATGCGCTCGGTGTATTCGGTGATGTCTTCTGCGAACTCAGGTCGCACCGACCAGAAGAACTTTCGCAGCCGATCGCTGAATGGCACGTATCGACTCGGACTCAGAAATTCTTCGTGTTGCTTCATTCTGGTCGAATCGTCAGCAAGATATTTGCGAATACTGATTCGAGGTGATGGCTGAGGGGTCTGGACGATTCGGTCGACCAGGGAAGTCGTGCTGATTACCAGTTCGGTGTGAGGCTGCTCGATATAAATCGAATGGGTGAGGTTTCCGAAATAGTCTTGATATTCGGAGATCGCCGCGTCTGGGGTGACGTCGAGGCTGAAGGCGACGCGCTTTTGATCCGGGGCCTCAATCGGCGTGAGTCTGACGTTATTACGTGAACGAGAAGCCGGCCGTTCGTAGATGTAGCGGGTGACGTGTTTAATGCGGAACAGCATTCGAACGGTGTTGCCGTAATTCCACGTTTACGCGGACGATTTGGTTGCGTCTGGCATATTGCGACCGGCCTGCGCGCACGTGACTACTCTCGCCTGGTGAACCCTTCCTGAAAATAAACCCTAGCATGGGTAGGTTTATCTGTCGCAAGGGCTTTTCGAGTGGCAATCCACTGTTACCCTCGATGTTATCGGAATCGGCGCACGCGAGGCGGTCGGCGCCAGAGTGCGCCGTTTGCAGCCAGCCAGCTTAGTCCATGTCCCCGCTTCGCTTTTGCCTTCCCGAGGGCTTCTGTTACGATTCGCGTGCTGCGTGAAATCTGTTCGATTGGAGACGGGATGCGATGAAACTCGACACGGGAATTGCCACTCGTGACCTCGCCCTGGTGCCGGCGGAAGCGAAAGCGGCTGAGGAAAACGGCTTCGACGCGATTTGGTCGATGGAGGCCGGTAATGACGGGTTTTTACCTCTCGCCTTAGCCGCGGAACATACCTCGCGGATTAAGATGGGCCCGTCAGTGGCGATCGCATTTCCGCGCAGCCCGATGGCGACGGCCTATACCTCCTGGGATCTCGCCGCGCTTTCAAAAGGCCGCTTCATTCTGGGGCTCGGCACGCAGGTCAAGGGTCACATCGAACGTCGTTACGGGGTCAAATGGGAACCCCCGGTGCCCAAATTGCGCGAATATATCCAGTCGCTCCGCGCGATTTTCAAGAGCTGGGCCGAGGGCGGTAAGAAGCTTTCGTTCCAGGGCAAATATTTTAACTTCTCGTTGATGACGCCATTTTTCGCGCCGCGCCAGCACGATTTTCCAATTCCGATCTACATCGCCGGAGTCAACGAACTCATTCTGCGAACCGCAGGTGAATTGTGCGAGGGACTGCACGCGCATCCCTTCACCTCGGCTAAGTACCTGAGGGAATTTCTGATTCCGCGCGTTGAACAGGGCTTACAGAAGGCCCGCCGCTCGCGTAAGGATTTCACGATATTCACCACGGCCTTTGTTATCGTTGGCCGCAACGACGAGGAGATCGAAAAGGCCAAGGCCGGCGTCCGCCAGCAGATCTCTTTCTATGCTTCCACGCGCACCTACCAGATCGTTCTCGAAACGCATGGATGGGGTGACGTTGCGCCCAAATTGAATGAACTCGCCGCCAAAGGTGAATGGGCCAAGATGCCCAACTTAATCACCGATGAAATGCTCGATGTCTACGCGGTAACGGGCACCTACGACAATATCGCCGACAAAGTGAAAGAGCGCTACGACGGACTACTCGATCGCGTCGCTTTTTACGTTCCGTACAAGGCGGCCTTCGACAACGATATCTGGCGGAAGCTCTGCCGGCAGTTTAATGGCTGATCGCTAGGCGCCGAGGTTTTGCCCGTGCGACGTTCGTCCGCCGAGGGCGCGAGCGATTCGTGCGGGAAGGTACGTTCGCACCAGCCTTAATGCCGTGCGCAAATCCGGCTGATGTCGCAACGCGCGCGTGAAGTAGCTCCGTGCCGCGGCCTTCTGTCCGGCTCCCATCGCGAGCAGCCCCTGATATCCAAGCGCGCTTACATACGCCTGACGGGTATTGCGAATCAAGCCCCGCGCGGCGGAACCGTAGCGTTCGCGCACCCTGCGGATGAAAATCTCCTGGGCCCGCAAATACTTTTCCATCCGCACGGCGGGCGGTTCGATCGTGTAGTACGCCAGTCGCTCCGGCACGTATTGAAATTCGCCATGTTCACGCGCCAACAGAAACAGGTAGGGATCTTCGTAGGCAGCCGAACGGAACTCCTCGACGAAGCCGCCGCACGCCTCGAAGGTTTTGCGCCGCATCACCGTGGTGCTCGGGATGATCGGCCACCAACGCTCGAGCAGATCGGTCATCGACGGCGCCCACGCCATCGCCGGAGTTACAAACGAACGCCCAACTTCCTTTCCCGATTCGTTCACCGGGATTGCGTCGTGAAAGACCAGCACCGCCGCCGAGACCTGGTCCAGGACCGGCACCGTCGCTCCCAGCTTGTAGGGGGTGAAGGCGTCGTCGGCGTCCAGAAAAGCCAGATATTCACCGTGGGCGAGCGAAGCGCCAGCATTTCGCGCCGCCGCTGGGCCTCGATTCTCCTGGGTCAGTACCCGTATATGGGTGCCGTATCTTTCCAGGATGCTCGCGGTTCCGTCGGTCGATCCATCGTCTACAACGATTACCTCAAACTCAGCGTCGAAACGTTGGTTCTTCGCGCTATCGACCGCGCGAGCGATCGTATGCGCACCGTTGTAGACTGGAATAACGACGGAAACCCGTATCATCGCTCGTAAATTAGCACAAAATCTCAGGGCCGAGGCGCCAATCCGGGGCAAGATGCGTCCGTGGCTCTAATCGGTTAGGCTAAAGCTCTCATGAGCGTGCGTATTCTTCTCGCGCCCCCGGCTCTGAACGCCGTTGCCTTGCAACGCCTCGCAGGCTCCGTGGGAGACCCCGATTTCCGCCCGATAAAGTCCAATGAGCGCACCATCGCCGGATTTCTGCGTCATCACGATGAAGAGTTGTTCGTAAAGCGCAAAGCGGTTGGATCATGGTTCACTTCGATAAGCGATTCGGTGCGGGGTTCGAGCGCCAGACGGGCGTTGCACGGAGCCGCGATCCTCGACCACGCTGGATTCGCCCATCCGAAGCCTGTGGCAGCGTTCGAATGGCGAAAGTCAGGCTTCGTTCAGGCCAGTTGCGTTATTAGCGCCGCGCTCACCGATGCGAACATTCTCAGCCGCTTTGCCTTGACCGACGGGCGTAACTTTCGCCGCCGCAAGTGGATCTCTGAACATCTCGCAGGCGAAATTCGCCGTCTGCACGAAGCGGGGATCTATACTCGCGATCTGCAGGAAACCAATCTGATGCTGGCCGCGAGCGGCACCGACATCACGGTCTATTTTGTCGATCTCGAGGACTTCCGACAGGTACGAAGCGTTTCGCAGCGTCGGCGGATGCTCAACCTGATCCATCTCGACCGCAGTATCGGACGCTTTGTCTCGCGCTCGCAGCGGCTGCGCTTCTTCTACAACTATCTCGGAGGAAAACCCGAGCGCGCACAGGCCCGGCGGTTAGTTGCCTACCTCGCCGCCATTCGCGGTAAAGTAGAACGATCCAAGGGCAGTGCGAATATCGCCGCGTCCGACAACAAGGCTGTCGTGTCCAGTCCTGCGGGCAAATTCACGCGCGCGGACACCGCGGGCCGTTAGTCAAATCAAATTGTCAGTCGAGGAATCTCCATGGCGCTCTCGGCGTTGAAACGCGAATACGACCATCACACCGAGCAGATTCATGCCGCCGGTGGGCCCAGCGTGCGTGACGTGATCCTCGGCCTGAATGATGGCCTGGTAGCGTCCTTCGCCGTGACCTCGGGTGTCGCGGGTGCTTTTACCTCGCCAACGGTGGTGGTGATCGCCGGCTTGTCCGAGATGCTTGGCGGAGCGGTTTCGATGGGCCTCGCGGCATACGCCTCGGCCCGCGCGCAATTCGAGTTCTACCAGAGCGAGGTTCAACGCGAACGACAGGAAATTGAACGCTGGCCGGACCGCGAACGCGATGAAATTCGTGGGATCTATCGCTCCAAGGGTTTCGCCGGCGGATTGCTCGACGAAATCGTCACGCACATCACGGCGGATCGGGAGCGTTGGGCTAACGTGATGATGCGCGAAGAGTTGGGTTTCGGGGCGGATTTTGCTGATCCGCCGATCCGCTCGGGAATTACGGTGGGACTCTCCTATCTGCTCGGCGCGGCAATCCCGGTATTCCCGTACCTCTTCGTCCGGCCGCAACTCGGTATCTATATTTCGGCTTGCACGACGGTCGGCGCTCTTTTCGTGATCGGCGCCGCCAAGACTCTTGATCACTTCGCGCTCATGGTGGCGTAGTGGCCTCGAAAGCATGGCGATCGGAATCGCCGCCGGCATCGTCACCTATAGCGCGGGTCTCCTGCTTTCACGCCGGTAGGAGGAAATCGCGATTCTATGCGGCGCGACGGCGAACGTCTTTCCAGTTCGAAAGGTCGCGCTGCAGGATCACTTCGAGTTCCTCTATCTCCGGGCGGAACAGTCGCCGTAAGTGCGCTTCCTGCTCCGGTTCGAGTGGCCCAAACGGCGTCCCGCGGCCCGAACAGTAATCCCACAGCGGTTGGCAAAGGTTCAGCAATCCGTACATCTGCCGCCGAATCAAACGGTCACGTATCTTGCGCGCTCGCCGCGCCAATCGCCAATTCCGGGGCGCCCGTTCCACGGTGTTAACTCTCTCACGAGCTTTTGCGGCACTGATTGCGAACGGCTCGATTCCGATGAAAGCGCAAACGCGATTCAGATACTCAGATGCGTTGGCGACCAGATCGTCGTGCAGCAGGAGTAGTACGCGATCCTTGCCGAACGTCGCCTGCCATTCCCGCACGAGAGTCGCGTAGCGATTCGATCCATACAGGTTGCCCGGCCCGCTCCAGCGCAAATCCTTCGCCAGCGCCTGCTCGAGCGTCATGTCGCGCATCCAGCCTTCGCGTCTGAGCAGGCGGTAGTGGGAATAAAGCCGTTCGACGGGATCGCGCAGCGTGCAGATTATGCGGCATTGCGGGATATGATGCGCAATTCGCTCTCGCGCCGACGGCGAATCGAAGTAGACCGGGCAGATCTCTCCGATTGGCTTGGCCTGATCGCACCCGCTGAAGTGCGCCGTGTACCATTCCGTCCCGAGTTCATGTCGGGCGCCGAAATAATCGGTTTCCTTGATCCCGGAGGGCAGTCCGACGTGACCTTCGAGGGTCTGTTCGAGCCAGGTCGTAGCGGTCCGCGGCGGTCCTACCGCAATGAAATCCGGCAGCCGTTGATCCGCGTTCATCGAACTTCTCGCGCGGGATGCGACTCGTTGCGAAATCGCCGCCCGCTGGTGGATCGCGCGAGCCAAGCCGGCAGAAACGTGCGCAGAAGTCGCATCCAGGTGTTGACGCGGCGCGGATTCAGCCGCAAAGCTTCCACTAATGCCCGTCGCGCATTCGCGCTGTCTCCGTGCGCAAGCGCCTGCCTTCCTTCCTCGCGCAGTCGTCGTTCTTCCCTGACTGGAGTACCTTCCACCCCGTCGAAAAAAGGGACGAAATGAAAGATGTCGCGCTGCTTCTCGATCATTGGCTTGCGATACGCGCGCATGAGCGGCCGTGAATCCGTTCCGCTTGACCCGTGGCCGGCTTGACCCTTCTCGGAAAATTCGGCGATCGGGACGTAGCCCAGATTCGTCTCAGCGAAGCGGCACGCCAGATAAACCGGATCGAACCATGCATCGTCGAGGATGATCACGCCGCCGGGTTTCAGGATGCGATTCACAAAAATCAGATCGACAAAAACCGCGTCGAACCTGTGATTGCCGTCGATAAACGCAAAATCGAAAAGCTGCTTCTGCTCCAATAACCGCGGCAACAGGATTTCCGATGGCTCTTCGTGAAACTCGATGATCCTACTCGCCCCGGCGTCGCGAATCGCACGTACGCCGGCGCCGTGCCAGCGCGTCGACTGAAACGGATCGGCCACGACGTGCGTACCTTCAGCAGCTTGGTTTTCCGACAATGCCTCCAGTAGATAGAGCGTCGAAAGCCCCCATGCCATCCCGATTTCGAGTGTCGCCGCGGGCTTTTCGGCGCGGCATAAGTCAGCGAGGAAGCGCCCACGTTGCGGCGTCACGCTGGTATCGCCGATCGAATATTCGACGTCGTCTTCGCCACGCACCTTGCCGGTGCGATAAATTTCTTCGATCCGAGCGCGGATCTCGCGAGGGTTCGCGCTCATCGACCTGCCCCGATCTCCGCGTGCGTGCGTCCGGTTCGCCCGCTGAGCGCCCGCGCGATTCGTGTGGGCAGGTAAGTTCGTATCAGGCGCAAGTAGTTGCGCAGCCGCCACGGATCGATACGCAGGGCCGAGCCAAAAGCCTGGCGCGCCCGCACTACTTCCCCGTCGCGCATCGCGATCAGTCCGATATATCCGAGAATCGTACGCGCCGCGCGCCTCCGCGTCCGTAGCAACGGCTCGGCGGACACGCCCCAACGTTCGCGCACCAGCCGCTCGAATATTTTTCCTGCCGCGACGTTGCCGCCCGACTGTTTGAGCTTTCCTGGAAAGGGCGAGAATCGCCACATCGCCAATGTTTCCGGCACGTAGCGGAATGTCCCCAACTCGCGCGCGACCATCCACAGGTGGATGTCCTCGTAGCTGGCGCGTTTGAACTCCTCGCTAAAGCCGCCGATCTGGTCGAACGCGGCCCTTCGCATCACGACGGCGCTCGTCATTATCGGCCACATCCGTTTGAGCATTTCGTCGATAGTCGGCGCATGCGCCGCCTCGCCGCTGATCAGCGAAGCGCCGAGCGGGTTGCCGTCGCTATCGATCAGCGCGAGATTGCCATAGGCGAGCACGCATCGTGGATCGCTCTCCAGTTCCGCCACGCAGCGCTCGACCATGGTCGGCATCCAGGCATCGTCGGCGTCGAGAAATGCGAGATACTCGCCGTTTGCGACTCGTGCAGCCGCATTCCGCGCCGTCGCCGGGCCGCTATTGTCCTGCGCAACCATACGAATCCGATTGCCGTAGCGCTCGAGGATCGCGCGCGTCTCGTCGGTCGATCCGTCGTCGACCACGATTACTTCGACGTCGTGAAAGGTCTGCGCGAGCGCGCTGTCTACCGCTTCGGCGATAGTTGCCGCCCCGTTGTAGACTGGAATTATTGCCGAGACCCGCGCCATCGCAATGAGGCTATCAGCTTTGGTTCACGCTGGCAGCATCGCAGGCCGCGGCGGGTCAGTGCTTTCGCAGCAAAAACTGGCCGGCCGAGGTGAGCCGTTTGTCATATCCGCCGCGCGCGGCAAATTCGTCCACTGCGCGAGTCACGCCATTCTGCCACCAGCCTGCGACCCCATAATCGTCGCCGGTGATATAGCCGCCCGGCTTTACCTTGGGGGCGTAGTTCTCGAGATCGCGCATCACGAACTCATAGAGGTGGTTGCCGTCGATATAGACCCAGTCGAAATAACTGTCTTCGAACTTGGCCGACGCTTCGTCGGACGTCGTCCGATGGATCACGACGGTCCCCACCTGTATCTCCTGGTCGAAACGTTCCCGCACCGAGTTGAACACGCCGTCCATCGCGGGCTGTCCCTTGGCGACGGTGCTGCCATAGACCGCTTTCTCGTAGGACGGGTCGGGTTCGTACTTCCAGGGGTCGATCAAGTGAAGTTGACGGGGCCGCGCAATCAGCAGGATCCGCTCCGAAAAGTCTCCGCGGAAAACCCCGATCTCCGCGCAGACCTTGCCTTGCCCCATCTTGCGTAGCAGGTCGTCCCGCACTGTCTCGCGGCTTTTACGTCCAAACAGACCCATTATCGTAAACTCTCGCCGTCCGGCCGATCCGTGGACTTCAAGCCGATGCCTCCGAACGTGCATCGGACGTTCTTCCGCGTTTCCATGCGCTCAAATCGCGCCCGGCGACCTCCTCCAATTCCTCGACCGCGGGGCGGAAACGTTCGCGCAAGCGCGCTTCGACTCCACTGTCGAGCGGTTCGAATTCCTCGCCGCCCTCGAAGCAAAAGCGCCAGAAGCCCGCGCGCGTCAGCAGGTTGATCGCCCGGTAGGCCTCGCGCGCTTCAAGCCAGTCACGCAGTTTGCGCGCCCGCCGGGCCATGCGCGGACTGCGCGGTTCCCGGCTGAACGTATTGATTCGTTGTTTCGCCAACGTCGACTGGCCGATCGGGATCCGCGGGATTCCGATAAAGTCGCAGATCGGATCGAGATACGTCTGCGCATCCGCCTCGAGGTCATCGTAAAAACAGGCGAGCACGGCGTCGCGACCGAAAGTCTCGCGCCATCGTTTCAGCTTGCTCGCATGATGATGCCATTCCTCCGGCACGTACGATTCGAAGTTGCCGCGCGTCCATACGTTGCGCCGCGCCAGCTTATACATCGAGTAGATCATTTCGACCGGATCGCGAAACGTGCAGATTATCCGGCAATGCGGGATAAGCTCGGCGATACGCCCGCGCGCCTCGTCCGATCCGAAGTAGCTCGGACAGATTTCGCCAACCGGCAGCTTGGCGTCGCAACCGGCGAAATAACCTTCGTACCATTCGACTCCGCGCGCCCAATTCTTCACGAAGAAATCCACTTCCTTGATATCGCGCGGCAATCCCACATGGCCGCGCAATACGGCGTCGAGCCACGAGGTCGCCGCGCGCGGCGGTCCCACCCCGAGAAAATCGGGCAGCCGTCCACTCCTCGCATTGCCGTTTACACCTGGCGCCAAGCTCGCTTCCTTCTCTCCGCCTAAATCTCGACCATGACGTCGTCGCCCTTCACCTGCACGGTAAAGCAGGCGATCTTCCGCGACGGATCGTCAACATTACATCCGGCCGCAAAATCGTACTCCCAGCCATGTAATGGGCAAACTACGCGCGTGCCATAAACGTCGCCTTCGCCCAGCGAACCGCCCTGATGCTGACACGCGTTGTCGATCGCATAGAATGTCCCGCCCGCATTGAATAGCGCGATCTTGCGCCCGCGAGCCTCGACCGTCCGCCCGCTGCCATCGGGAATCTCGCCCACCGCCGCGACTCTGATGAATTCACTCATCGGCTGACTCGCGCGCGCCCGTAACTCGACGCTCAAGTCGTATATTCCGCGTTGATTTTTACATATTCGAAGCTGAGGTCGCAGGTCATTACGCGGGCCCGTCCGTTGCCCTGCTTCAGATCCACCACCAGGCCGAATTCGCGTTCCTTCATCTTGATACCCGCCGCCGGTAACGCGTCGGCGTGCAACGCGCCACGGCTTGCGATTCTTATTCCGGCCAGACTGACCTCGAGTCGCTCGAGATCGAACTCGACGCCCGATTTGCCCACCGCCATCGCGATCCGTCCGAAATTCGGATCGCAGCCGAAAAACGCCGTCTTGACCAGCGGCGAATTGGCGATTGCACGGGCGATTTTTTCCGCCTCGGCCGGCCGTCGCGCTCCGCGCACTTCCACCGTCACCAATTTGGTGGCGCCTTCTCCGTCGCGGACCAGTTCTCGCGCCAACGCCTCGGCGACACCGCCGACCGCGGCTTCGAAGTCGCGCAAAGCCCGTCCCACCAACGGACGATTCCCCGCCGCGCCGCTGGCGATCAACAAAAGCGTGTCATTGGTCGACATATCGCCGTCGACCGTGATCGCGTTGAAGCTTTGCGGCAGCGTGCGTTTGAGTATGCCGCGCAGCAGGGCGGGCGGCGCCGCCGCGTCCGTCACGATGAACGCGAGCATGGTCGCCATCTTCGGTTCGACCATCCCGGCGCCCTTGGCGCAACCCGCCACCGTGATCGAGGAGCTCCCCGCGCGAATCGAGGCCGACGCCATCTTCGGATGGGTATCGGTCGTCATGATCGCGCGCGCGAAATTCTCGAAACCATCCGGCGCGAGCGAGTTCGCCGCCTCGACGATTCCCGCGCGATACTTCTCCAAATCGTACGGACGCCCGATCACTCCGGTCGAGCAAGGTGCCACCAGTTCCGGGGCGCATCCAATCACCGCGGCCAAGGCCGCGCACGACTCGCGCGCCAGTTTGATTCCTGCCTTGCCGGTGAAGCAATTCGCCGATCCCGAGTTGACCGCGACCGCCTGTAGCTTTCCGCGCCGCAGACAATCCTGCGCGACCACTACCGGCGCCGCCTTGACCTTGCTGGTGGTGAAGACTCCCGCGGCCGCGACCGGCCCCTCGGCGACGATCGCTCCGAGATCTTTGCGCTCGGGCTCGGTGCGCAAGCCCGCCGCCACACCGGCGAAACGAAAGCCCCGCACCGGCGCGGGTTCGAGTCGTACGTCCATCCGTTCTTCCTCAGCCGCCTATCTAATATGCGCACTCCGGCGCGGCGCAAGTCTGGACGAACGTATTGTCTTCAATTTCGTGATTTTTTTCGGATGCGATTTCCGGCACGCCGCCGGCGCCTGGATGTCCCGCTATTTCCCGTGGCAGCGCTTGTATTTCTTTCCCGACCCGCACGGGCACTGATCGTTGCGGCCGACCTTGTCGGCATCCCGTTTGACCGTGGCGGCGCTCTGCTCGACGGTCTCGCCGCCATGGCTCATGACGACTTTCTGCGGACGCTGCTGTTGCTGTTCGATCTGTTCGACGTCCTGCTCCTTGCGCACTTCCACCGCGAAGACCTTTTCGACCACGTCCTGCTGCAGCACCTGCATCATCGCTTCGAACATCTCGAAGCCTTCGCGCTGGTACTCGACGAGCGGGTTCTTCTGCCCATAGCCGCGCAGCCCGATCCCCTCCTTCAGGTGATCCATCGCCAACAGGTGGTCCTTCCACAATCCGTCAAGGCTCTGCAGCATCACGATTTTTTCGATTTGCCGCATCACCGGTTCGGTGAAGGAAGTCTCGCGCTCATCGTACTGGCGCTGCACCCGTTCGACCGCTATCTCCGTCAGATCCTCGGGCGTGTTGAGCGCAGTGCCGTTCAGATTCTCGCGGAAGGCGGGCCGAAACTTGAACTGTTTGAAGAAGCCGTCCTCGATCTCCTTCCATTCCCAATCGGGTGCATCGCTGTCCTTATCCGCATGCGCGGCCACGATCGCGTCGATCAGTTCGTGGCACATCTCCATGACGTCTTCCTTGAGCGGCTCTCCCGAAAGCAGTTCGCGGCGCCGATGGTAAACCACCTCGCGCTGCTTGTTCATGACGTCGTCGTATTCCAGCAGATGCTTACGAATATCGAAGTTGTGCGCCTCAACCTTCTTCTGCGCGTTCTCGATCGCCTTGGAAATCCATCGATGCTCGATCGGGACCCCGTCTTCCATCCCGATACGGGTCATCAATCCCTTGAGCCGGTCCGCCCGAAGATCCGCAGCAGGTCGTCTTCGAGTGAGAGGTAAAACCGCGACGATCCCGGATCGCCCTGGCGTCCCGATCGCCCCCGCAGCTGATTGTCGATCCGCCGCGATTCGTGGCGCTCCGTGCCAGAATATGCAAGCCGCCGGCTTCCAGAACTTGCGTGCGTTCCCGCGCGCATTGTTCGCGATCCCGCGCTAGCGCCTGCTGAAATTTCTCGTCGGCCGGGTCCCGCGTGCCCGCCTCCGCCGCCGCCAATCCTTCCGGGTTTCCGCCCAGCACGATATCCGTGCCGCGGCCCGCCATATTGGTCGAAATCGTCACCGCCTTGAAGCGTCCCGCCTGCGCGACGATCTCGGCTTCGCGCTCGTGATTCTTGGCGTTCAGAACGTTGAACTTGATTCCGGTCTTCTTCAGCTGGTTGGATAACCGTTCCGACTTCTCGATCGAAACCGTGCCGACCAGCACCGGCTGCCCGCGCTCGTAACAATCGCGGATCTCTTCGACTACCGCGTCGAACTTTTCCGCCTCGCTCTTGAAGACGACGTCATGATTGTCCTCGCGGATCATCGGCTGATTGGTCGGGACCACCGATACTTCGAGGTTGTAAATCTCCTTGAATTCGACCGATTCCGTGTCCGCCGTGCCGGTCATCCCGCCGAGCTTCTTGTACATGCGGAAGTAGTTCTGGAAGGTGATCGTGGCGAGCGTCTGATTCTCCGATTCGATCTTGACGTTTTCCTTCGCCTCGATCGCCTGATGCAATCCGTCGCTCCATCGCCGGCCAGGCATCAGTCGTCCGGTAAACTCGTCGACGATGATCACCTGCCCGTCCTTCACCACGTAATCGACGTCGCGCTTGAACAGCGTGTGCGCCTTGAGCGCCTGGCTCATATGATGGATCAGCAGGATATTGCGCGGGTCGTACAGGTTCTCGACCCCGAGCAGTTGCTCGGCGCGCGTCACCCCTTCCTCGGTCAACGCCGCCGTCTTCAGCTTTTCGTCGATCGTCTAATGCTCCTCGGTCTTGAGCCGCGGTATTACCCGGTCGACGACGTAATAGGTGTCGGTGGACTCCTCCGACGCTCCCGAAATAATCAGCGGCGTGCGCGCTTCGTCGATCAGGATCGAATCGACTTCGTCGACGATCGCATAGAAATGTTCGCGCTGGACGTAGTCCTCCAGGTTGAACTTCATGTTGTCGCGCAGGTAGTCGAAGCCGAACTCGTTGTTCTGGCCGTATGTGATGTCGCTGTTATACGAAACCTTGCGTTCCTGGTCGCTCATTCCGTGCACGACCACGCCGACCGTGAGGCCGAGAAAACCGTAAACGCGCCCCATCCATTCAGAGTCGCGCCGCGCCAGGTAGTCGTTGACCGTGACCACGTGAACGCCCCTGCCCGCCAGGGCGTTGAGCACCGCCGGCAGCGTCGCCACCAGGGTCTTGCCCTCGCCGGTCTTCATCTCGGCGATCTTGCCCTGATGGAGCACCATGCCGCCGAGCAGCTGGACGTCGAAATGGCGCTGCCCGATCGTGCGTTTGGCGGCCTCGCGCACCGTCGCGAAGACCTCCGGGAGCACGTCCCACATCGCCTCGTCGCGCTCTTCCTTTTCTTCGATCGCGCTTAATTGCGCCTTCCATTCGCCGATCTTGGCGCGCAGTTCGTCGTCGCTGCGCGCTTCGTACTCGGCTTCCAGCTGATTGATTCGTTCGACCGCGGGCGCATCCGTTTCAATTCCCGGTCGTTCCTGGATCCGAAAAATTTCCGCGATATCTGGGTCAGCGATGAGGCCATCGTTTATGCGTTCGCTCTAAAAGATATAGACGCCGCTGCGTACTCGGACGCGGGCTTCTGGTTTCGATTGTACCTGTTTAACCCTAACTTTTCAGCGCTCGATTCGCACCGCCGATTCGACCTGCGGACCGAGAAAGCGCCTTCCCACCCGCACGAAACGATCCGGCGTCTCGGTCACGAAAAAAATCTGCGCGCCGTTCACCCCCGGCCGCGCAAGCCGCAGCGCCCAGCCGCTCGCGCACCCCTTCCGCCGTCGCCGTCGCCGAATCCACGATCTTCACGCTAGTCCCCAGCACTCGCGAAAACACGCCGCGCAATAGAGGATAGTGTGTACAGCCCAACAATAACGTGTCGATGCCGCTGGCTTTGAGGCTTTCCAGGTAGAAAGCCACCGTGCGCTCCGCGATATCGTTGTCGACCCATCCCTCTTCCACCAGCGGCACCAGTAGCGGACAGGCGCGCGTGTAGATCTCCGCATGCGGCCGCAGGCGCTGAATCGCCCGCGTGTAGGCGCCCGAGGCGATCGTCGCCTCGGTCCCGATCACGCCGATCTTGCCCGATCGCGAGGCCCGTACCGCGGCGCGCGCACCCGGCTCGATCACGCCGATGACGGGCACCGCCGTGTCGCGCGCAATCTCGCCCAGCGCCACCGCGCTCGAGGTATTGCACGCCACCACCAGCATCTTGATCCCTTTGGCCAGCAGGAACTCGGTATTCTCGCGCGAGTAGCGGATTATTACTTCGTTTGATTTCGTCCCGTAGGGCAGCCGCGCCGTGTCGCCGAGATAGACGAAATCCTCGGCGGGAAGAACTTCGGTCAGGGCCTTGAGCACCGTCAGCCCGCCGATACCGGAATCGAACACCCCGATTGATCGGTTGCGGTTGTCCGCCGCCGCCCCGGTACCGTTACGCGCGCGTCCGTCGGCCGCTGCTATCCGCGCGCCGTCGCGCACCCCCGTCGTTCGCGCCCGCGTGATCTTTCTCCCCCGCGTCGCCATGCTCTAAGTCGCGAGCCTCGCTCCCAACGTCCCTGGAGACGCGGGCGCCGTCCCCAGCACCCGTTCATGCACGCTTGCGCTTTCCATGCACAAATATAAGGGGATTTTTGGTGCCCGCCGTTCAATCTTGGTGCGAATTGAAGTGAACAAGCGCAATCTCATCGGCGTGAACGCGCGAAATCTGCCGTCCGCTCCGATCACGTCCTCGCCGGTAAGCATCGGATCATTCGGGAAGCGCCGCCGTGCGGTACTGCGCAGCGCCGGGGTCATCCTGAGTCCGCCCATGCTTATGAAGGAGATCTGTTCGGGCGAAACGACATCGAACAGGTTCTCGACCAGTTCGCCGTAGTCTCGCTCGGCCTCGGTATAAGCGATCATCGGATCAAGATGGAATGCGACCTTGTAGCCGGCGTCAATCACCTTTCGCGCCGCCTCGATTCGCGCCGAAGGCGACGCCGTCCGATGCTCCGACGTTTCATAGACGCGCCGCGGCGACAGCGTCCACGATACCAGCGAACGTCCGCGCGGTTCGACTGCCAGGAGATTCCCGATTTCGTCGGTCTTGGTCTTGAATTCGAGCAGCAGGTTGTCGCGCCGGCCGAAGTATTCCACCAGGTCCCGGCTCATACCGGTCATGCTGTCGAACGCGAGCGAGTCCGCCAATTCTCCCGTGCCGACCCGAAAGCTGCGCCCCGGCGATCGCCGGACCAGGCGCTCGAGTTCGTCAAAGGCATTCGCGTAGTTGGCGTAAACCTGGAAACCGGGGTTATCGGCAACGTATTCCTGCAGGAAGCAGTAGCTGCAATCCATCGGGCAGTTTGAGCCGGTTACCAGCACCAAATAACCGCAACAGGCGAATTCCGACGATCCCGCCGGGCATCCCATCAAAAATGGTGTCCGCCGATCCATCACGACCATTCGGCGCTTGCCGGCTCCGAACGCATCGGGGACGCCTTTCAGCGGCCGCGCGACCTCGCGGCCGTCCGCGACGTAGCCGACCTCGACACCCGGTCCGATCGTCTCGATAACGCGGCGGGCCAGCGCGCTCTGACGACATCGCTCCTCGATCAGCACCGAGTCGAGTTCGAAGGTCATTCTGTGTCACCAAACTCGGTCGTCACCGAACTCAATCCTCGCCACCGATCAGACCGGCGACCCGCCGGAGGCCCGCCGCTCTTTTCGCGATCGCTTCGATCAGTCTCTCCAGTTCGGCGGCTCCATGCGCCGTTATCTCGATTCGAAGCTCGTCAGAAGCCAAATCCCGGGGCAAAATCACGTTAATCCCGCGGGGCAGGGCGAGCGCCGCGACTTCCGAACGGAGACGTTCCGTCGTCCGCTTGAGTTCGGGATAACGCGCGGAGCGCAGTTGCTCAACCAGCATACGCGCGCGGCCTGGCGCCGAACCCGTGCCCTCAAGTATCCGCCGAATCTCGCTGCGGGCAAGCACGCTCGCGATGTTCACCCGTTCGCGCACCGCAATCTCTTCCAGCAGTCCGAAGGCTGTGACGAATTGGCCGGTCCGCAGATGCAACCGCTCGGCCGTTTCCAGCAAAATCGAACGGTCCGTCTCGGCCAGTGCCAGCCAACGGTCCAGATGGGACTGCGGCAGACGTCGTGCCTCCGCCCATGCCATCACGGCCGCCTCGTCGGCGCTCATTGCGTGCGATCCATCGAAACGCCATCGGCCATTGGGATGCACTCGGCGGAGATACCTTTGAGCAGCGATCGCATAGTCGCGATGGCGTGGACGAGGCGTTCGTCGGCTCGTATCCGCCAGGTCTCTCGCGCCGCGGCGGCCAAAGTAAGAATGAAAGCGGAGTCGCTCCAGTGGCCACGCCGAGTCAGCCCTTGAGCGTAGATAGCGCACTTTTCCTCGAGTACAGCACACACCGCGCGCCGCCGATTCTCTGACAAATCGTCAACTGCCAAAAGCTTCAAAAGGGCGAGAATCCGGAAACGGTCGATCGCCGGAACGGTGGCGGAAAGCTGGTCCGGATGACCCGCGTGGCGCGTCACCAACGGCTCGTCGATGAGTCCCACCTCATGCCTCACCAGGACGCGCAGCCAGAGGTCATAGTCCTCGGCCGCGAACAAATCTTCATCGAAGCCGCCGATCTCGCGCAGATAATCCGTCCTCACGATCGAAGCTGACGGGCTGATAAGGCAGGTGCGCAATGAGTCGACAAAAATATCGCCTGCGCGTTTGAGATGACGCACGCCCGGATTCACCCGCATACCGTTGCGAATCCATATCTCACCGGTTTGTGAAAGCACGCATCGCGGATTAAGACGCATAAAGTCGATCTGGCGCGCCAGCTTGTCCGGCGCCCACAGGTCGTCGGAATCCAGGAAGGCGACCAGCTGGGCCGTGGCTATCGCGATACCGGCGTTGCGCGCCGCCGCCACGCCGCGATGTTTCGTCTGTAACGTCCGCGTAACGCCGCGTTCGCGTTCGTCGAGGTTCTCGAGTTGGAGCCAGCTGCCGTCAGTCGAGCCGTCGTCGACGACGATCAATTCGAAATGCGCCTCGCGCTGCGCCAGGACGGAGTCGATCGCCGCCAGCACGGAGCCGCGATTATAAGTCGGGATAATTACGCTGACGGCAGGATTCATGCGAATTCAGGACAACGCTGATTTTACCGCTGCTTGACGCGACGGCGATTGCTTTGGCCCACTCCAAGGATACGCCGGCGTAACTCCTCGATACCTTCGCCATCCGCTGCGGAGCACATCATCGGTTCGATTCCCATCATTTCGAAGCGCGCCCTCGCGATCGCTCTTTCGGAACGGCGCAACTTGTCGCTCTTGGTCGCGGCAACGATCGGCTCGAGGTTGAGCTGTTCGCACAGCTCCGAAAGTTCCACTTCCTCATGCTCGGGACCGCGTCGTGCGTCGACCAGAATCACCAGGGCGTCCAGATTCGAGCGATTGTGCAAGTAGTCCTGCATAAGCGCGCCGATCCTCGCCGCATCCGCATGTCCCATCTTTGCATAGCCGTATCCCGGCAGATCGACCAGTGCGAGCTTATTACCGACGGAAAAAAAATTCAGACATCGCGTACGGCCTGGCGTCTTGCTGGTGCGCGCTAGATGACTCTGTCCGGTTAGCGCGTTGAGTAGCGAGCTCTTGCCCACGTTGGATCGACCCGCGACCGCAATCTCTGAGCGATCCCATCGCGGGCACTGATCCATCGCCAAAGCCGAGCTTACGAACTCCGCGTCAAGACGCATACGGCAAATCCTATCTGCGGCAGCTGATGGGTCAAAGCTTCGGCAAAAGTTACCGCCGTCGATCAGCGGCCGAAGATTCCGACCAATTCGGTTTGGCCAATGACGTGCCCTTTGATCGCCTGTCGGACCTCGTCGGCGCTGGCACCGGGTTTGAGGTCGAGAGATGAGTCCAAGGCAAAGAGCCGGAAGTGATAGTGATGAGGTTTGCCGGGTGGAGGGCAGGGTCCGCGATATCCGACCTGGTCCGCTCCATTTACGCCCTGTATTGCGCTTTGTGATGTCGTTTCAAATTTTAGTGCATTTTCAGGTAGTTCTGTCACATTTGGCGTGATATTATATACGACCCAATGGACGAAAGTTCTTCTCGGTGCGTCCGGGTCATCGACAATGAGTGCAAGTGCTCGAGTACCAGCCGGAACGTCACGCCACGCCAGTTGCGGTGACTTACCTTCGCCGGCGCAGGTATATTGCGAAGGAATTACAGAGTTGTCGTTAAAAGCGGTGCTGTGGAGTTTCATGGCAGATTCACTAGCCAAGACAAGGCTAGGAACGCACATTGTTACAGCGAAAAAAAGTGCATATTTGACACGCATTTGCGTCACTTCCTCATCAGTTAAGTTGAAAAGGTGCTGTTCTCAAAGTATAGGTTCACTAGACGCTGGAAAGATTGCGAAGAATCGAGAGAACGTGACCAAGGATTCATATAGGGAGTTGTTGATAACGCAGGCTCTACCTCTTGACCAGCGTTCGCATTTTTCGGTACGTTTGATGTAGTCAAGGCTGGCGTAAGATAACGGTCAGTCTCGGTGAGACATAAAAACGCGTCAATCTGTGCGCTGGTGGGGGCAAACGGGTTGGCCGGGAGAACTGGAGAAACAGAAACGTGGCAGAACCAAAGTACAATTTGCCCCGCGTGATGACAGTGAGGGAATTGTCGGCGTACCTTCGGGTTCACCCCTCCACCATCTACAAGCTTCTGCGCCGCGGCGAGTTGCCAGGGTTCAGAATCGGTACCGACTGGCGCTTCAACGCCGAGGTGATCGATCGCTGGTGCCTGGAACGGAACATGAAGCCTGGCGAAGGTGAGCCGCTTCGCGGTAATTAACCAACCTTGCGCATACTGGCGGACGGCTACGGACCCTCCGCAGCGTCCGCCAGCGGTTCTGCCTGGTAAGAGCACGCGCAACTCGGTTTCCCGTCCTAATTCATAGTTAATGTCTCGTGCCCGGTGCGGCCGGAATATCGACTAGCCGCCTACCAGTAGGTCTCACCTCGAGCGCACGTCCCGCAAGGGTATCGTCGAGGATAAGGCTTAACACAGCATCCGCTATCTCGGTTGGAGCGATAATCCGGCTGGGAATCGCTGCCCGCTCGCCAGAGCGTTGCGCGGCTTCAATAGCCTTGCGTACGAGCGGTGTGTCTACCACACCGGGGCATACGCAATTGACGCGGATATTGAGTCGCGCCGCCCAAGGCGCGAGCGAATGCGTGAAGTTGACCACGCCTGCCTTCGCGGCTCCGTAGACCGGATCTTCCTTGTAAGGGTAAAGCCCAGCCATCGACGCGGTGTTGATGATCACGCCGCCGCCCTGATGCTCCATTATAGAGGCGGCGAGGTAGGTACCGAGGACAACCGCCTGGAGGTCGATATCGAGCACCCGCCGCCAGCGCTTGAGTTCGGATCGCGGAAAGGGCGGCGAGCCCACGGCGATACCTGCATTGTTATATAAGATGTCAACGCGGCCATAATTGCTGACAGCCGTGTCGAGCATCTTTTGCGCGTCGTCAGCGTCGGTTACATCAACTTTAACGAACGTCGCGGAGCCTCCGCCGCTTTCGATTAGCTTTACCGTTTCAGCACCCATCGACGCGTCGAGGTCGGCGACTACGATCGAAGCACCGGCGGCGGCGAGGCGCTGAGCGGTGGCACGTCCGATGCCAGATGCGGCCCCGGTTATAACGGCCGTTTTGCCCTTCGGTTCCATATAATCTCCAAAGTTTCGCGATGACTTTAGTTCGCGTTAACTGGCGCAAGCCATTCAGGATGCGCAGTGTGTGACCTTATCTCATGGCGCGCCCGGCGTGGCGCTCGAGGTTGAGGCCGGCGCTTTCGGGGTTTCCGCGACGATGCGGAATTTGATCGTCGCCTCGTTGCCCGCGGAGACGAGATAGGCCAGCCTCGGCACCTTTACTCCGAAGTCAGTATAGCGAAAGGTCACCTCGCCATCGGCGGTCAGCTCGCCGTCGGGGCTGAGAGACAGGCGGACGGGAACCTTGATCGGGCGAGTCTCGCCGTGAAGGGTGAGGTTACCCACCACCGTCGCCGAGCCGACCGCGCCGGGTACGACAACTTCGACCTTTTCGATTCGAGTGCTCGCGAAGGTGGCAGTCGGGTAGAGCCTGGTCTCGAGCGCGGAACTCAGGATCGTGCGATCGCGGCGTTCGCTGCCGGAGGAATAGGTAGTGAGGTCGATGGTCAGCTCGACGTGACCGGTTGCGGCAACGTCCGACGGATCTCCCGAAATTGCGCCGAAAGAGATACGAAAGCTGCCCTCGGCAAAGGCGACGTCGCGGAATCTGCTGAGCGGCTCCTCGACAGTCGCCGAAAGATGGCTCTTCTGCGTGTCGACCTGCAGATGCATCGTCTCGGCGAGCGCACGGTTCGGTGCGGCCACAAGCGCACCGAGCGCCACGGCAGTTGTCGCCCAAGAAGCGAAACGCTGATTCATGATGCTCCTGTAAATGAAATTAGGTGTGTACCCTGGCAGGCCGGCGGTCAACGGTAGGTCACAATTTCGAGCAGGTTGCCGTCGGGGTCGAGGAAATAGATGCAATCGTGGTCGCCCCAGTCGATGGGTCGCGCGCTCTCGACTCCTGCCGCCGTGAGATTCTCGCGGGCGCTGGCGAAGTCGGCGGGATTCACGCGGAAAGCATGGTGACCCTTGCCGAACGGATGTTCAATCAGCAGGCGGCGAGCGGCGTTGTCGAGCGGCGGGCGATTAACGTGAAACAGCGCGAGGTTTTGGTCGCCGCATTGGAGAAGCACCTGATCGCCCATACGGGCTACGACGCTTAGGCCCAGCACTTCGGTATAGAAACGTTCGGCGCGGGCCAGTTCGGAGACCTCCACACCAAAATGGTCGAGCCGCTCGAGCCTCATCGTCGCCCTCCCTTGGCGGCGGTACCGCCGCCGGAATCGTGACGGAAGCCGCTGCGATCGGCAATACTTTGCGGCTAGCCGATTCTCGCCAGCATCAACCCGGTCAGGTATTCGCCCTCCGGGTGACCGAGGAGGACAGGATGATCGGGGCCGGGACCGAGATGGGCAACCACGCGAAACTGGCGCTGGGCGCGATTTTGCGCCATCCGCACCGCGCGGACGAAGTCCTCGCCATGGAAATGAGCCGAACAACTGAAAGTCATCAGATAGCCGCCGGCGGCCACGGTCTTCATCGCCAGCGAGTTCAGGTCCGTGTAGAGACGGCCGGCATTGGGCGCGTCCTTGAGGCTGCGGGCAAGCGGAGGCGGGTCGAGGACGACGAGGTCGAATTGGCCAGGGTCGCCGCCGAGAAAACGGCCAGCTTCCCCCTGAAAGAGGCTGACACGGTCCGGGCTGTAGCCGTTTAGTTCGAGATTGCGCCGTGCCGAGGCAAGGGCGCGAGCGGAGGTGTCGACTCCGGTGACGGCGGCGGCGCCACCGGTCAGCGCTGCCAGCATGAAGCCGCCCGCATAGCAGCAGAGGTCAAGGACGCGAGCGTCATGGGCCAGTCGCCGGATGACCTGACGATTCTCGCGCTGGTCGAGGAAATAGCCGGTTTTCTGGCCCTGCTCGAGATCGATCGCGAGCTTGATCGCGTTTTCGACGGCGATGGTCTCGCCGGCCGCTTCGCCCTCGAGCAGTCCCACCCGGTCGGGCAGGCCTTCCTGGCGGCGGACTGCGCCGAGGCTGCGTTCAAGGATGGTTCGCGGCGAGATGAGGGCCTTGAGGGCCGAGACGATCTCGCCGCGCATCCGATCGGCGCCGTGGGTGAGCAGTTGCAATACGACGACGTCGGCATAGCGGTCGACCACGACTCCCGAAAGGCCGTCCCCGTCGCCATTTACCAGCCGGTAACAATTGGTATCGGGCGCGATGATGCGTGAGCGCATCCTGAGCGCGTCGGCGAGGCGCTGTTCGACCAGGCGATCCGCGCTGGCCCGGACGCCGAAGGCGAGGACGCGCACGGCGATAGTGGTTGAGGAATTGAAATAGCCGAGGCCGAGCAGATCGCCGCCCGCGTCGAGAATCTCGACGACGTCCCCGGAAGTGAGGGTGGACGGTTCGACGCGCGCGATTGCCTGCGAGAAGATCCAGGGATTGCCGCCGCGAATCGGACCGTCGCGACCCTTCCTTATAAAGATTCGGCCAGCGACAGTCATGGTGCGAAGAAGGGCGGGGCGCTAGAGATCGGAGCCGGAAACATCGCGCGAGGAGGGCGCCGATTCGCCGGAACGGTTGAAGACGCCGCTGCGGCCGCCGCTTTTGTGGACCAGCCGGATCGCATCGATCACCATCGCACGGTCGATTGCCTTGGCCATATCGTAGATGGTCAAGGCGGCGGCGCTGGCGGCGACCAGGGCCTCCATCTCGACGCCGGTGCGGGCCTGAGTCACCGCACGAGTCTCGATCTCGAGGGTCGAATGATCGGCGTCGGGGCGGAAGTCGACGTCGACGGCCTCGAGCGGAATCTGATGACAGAGCGGAATCAATTCGTGAGTGCGTTTGGCGGCCATGATACCGGCGATGCGCGGCGGCGAGGGCTTCACCCTTTTTGAGGGTGCCGCCGATGATCGCCTCGAGGGTCGCAGGTTCCATCCGAACCGCGGCGCGCGCGATAGCTTCGCGTTGGGTGACCGGTTTGGCGCCGACGTCGACCATACGAACACGACCGCGATCATCGAGATGCGTGAGTTTGCGCCGCGGCTGAGCGGAATCGAGATGCTTCTTGCCCTTCATTTTCGCAGTGGCTAAGAGCTTATGCTGGCGTGCGGGCAGTGTACAATAATTTGCGACTCGCGACGGTTTAAAGACGCGGGGAAGCAGTCAATTATGCGAAGGATGCCATGGCTGAAGAGTCGAATCGTCTGGTAATTTTGGGTTCCGGTCCGGCCGGGTTGACGGCGGCGCTATACTCCGCGCGCGCGAATCTGAACCCGTTGGTAATCGAGGGCCTCGAGCCCGGGGGGCAGCTCACGATTACCACCGAGGTGGAGAATTATCCCGGGTTCGAGCGCGGGATCCAGGGACCCGAAATGATGGAAGTATTTCGCCGACAGGTGACGCGGTTCGGCACGCGCTTCCTCACCGGCAATGTAAGCGCGGTCGAGTTCGGCCGGTCGCCGTTCGAGTTGACCACCGACGAAGGCACGATTCGGACGGATGCCTTGATCATCTCGACCGGAGCGACGGCAAAGCTGCTGGGTATCGAATCCGAGAAGCGGTTGATGGGTTACGGCGTCAGCGCGTGTGCGACTTGCGACGGGGCATTTTTCAAGGACAAGGAAGTGTTGGTGGTCGGCGGCGGCGATACCGCGATGGAGGAGGCGACGTTTCTGACGCGCTTTTGCAACAAGGTCACGGTGGTGCATCGCCGCGATCAACTGCGGGCGTCGAAGATCATGCAGGAGCGGGCGAAACGAAACCCGAAGATTGCGTTTGTGTGGAACTCCGCGATCGACGAGATTTACGGCGAGCCGAAGAGCGGCGTCAGCGGCGTGCGCTTCAAGGATACCGTCACCGGCGCGCTCAGCGAGCACAAGACGGACGGGGTCTTCATGGCGATCGGTCATCAGCCGAACACGGCGGTTTTCGCCGGCAAGATCGACATGGACGAACTCGGCTATCTGAAGGTACGGCCGGGTTCGACCTACACCAATATAGACGGTGTGTTCGCCGCCGGCGATGTGGCGGATCGGGTCTATCGGCAGGCGGTGACGGCGGCAGGCACCGGATGCATGGCGGCGCTCGATGCGGAGCGCTGGCTGGAGGCGCGCGGCGAGTAAGCGTTAGCGTCGGGCCGGGGTAGATCGAAAAACGCGACGATTCGTCGACAGCGCCGCCGTCCGGCCGGAGACATTCGGGCTCAACTAGACATTCGGGCGATTTTGCCTACGAAATGATGATCGATGCGATCAGAACCTTTGATTCGCGCGGCGAATCCTGAAAGGGACCCCACATGGCTGCGGACGAAACTTCTCGCATCCCGGAAAGCTCCGAATCGCCGAAATCCACTGGTTCGCTGAAGGCGTCCACGGGATCGCTCAAAGGCCCCGCGGTGGCGCCACCGGAGAACCGCGGCTCGCGGCCAGGGCGGCGTGACTTCACCACGCGGCTGGCGGAACTCGTGGTATTTCTCGCGGCGATACTCGGCGCGGTGGCACTGGGACTGGGAATCAGCGAGTACTTCAGTGAGCGTCCATACGCGGCCGCCTACCTGATTGCCTACGCCGCGTTTCGTTTCGCCGACCTGCTGGTGCGCGATGAGGCTGCGCTCGGTATCGATGCGACTCGCTTTGCGCATCGGGTAATGAATGAATTGCCGGTGCTGGCGGTGTTCTTTGGCGCCGCTTTCGAGCGTACGTATCTATATGGTGGCGATGCGCCGCGATGGCTGTGCGCGCTCGGCCTGCTGATCGAATTAATCGGGCTATGGCTGGTGCTGGGTGCGCGGATTCAGCTCGGCTTCTTTTCGGAACCGGAGAGCGTCGGGACGCCTCCGGCGCTGGTGCGCAACGGCTTCTATGGTTATATCCGGCATCCGATATACCTCGGCGAGTTCCTGGTGTTGCTCGCCTGGCCGTTCGAATACGGCGCGATCATCACACTGATTATCGTTCTGATCGTCGGCGTTTTCGTGCTGCGCCGTCGAATGCGTAATGAGGAAGCAGACATGCTGGCGGCTTTTGGCGACGACTATGCGGGGTACATCCGCGCCACCGACGCGGTACTACCAAACGTCTGGTAGCGAACGGCCGCGTCGTCGAATTCTGCTAGCGGGTCGGAGATCGGCGGGCCTTGATTTGACAGGGAGCGAGCGAGCAGTAGCGCGAATCGTCGCCGGCGACGAAGAGCTTTCGGCAGGCGACGCAGTGGCGGGCGGTTTCACCGGGACGTAGCAGCGGATCGAGGTCGGCCAGCGTGCGCTCCTCACTCTCGTCACGAGCGGAGGACAGACGTGATTTCGCGGGCAAGATTCGCGGCGCACCTTTGGTAGCGGCAGCCGCGGCTGTGCGAGCGAGCTCGTCGGCGTGCTCGTTGTGCTCATCACCGGCATGCCCCCGCACCCATTCCCAACGGACCAGGCGATGTGCGACTTCGGCGTCGAGCTCGCGCCAGAGGTCGAGATTCTCACGCCGCTTCCAGCCGAGCGTCATGGTTTTGACGACGTACTGGCTGTCGGTGCGAACGGTGACCTCGGCGCCCTGCGGAAACGCGCGCAAGGCCTCGAGCGCGGCCGTCATCTCCATGCGATTGTTGGTCGTGGCGGGATTGGTTCCCGACAAGACGCGGGTTGAACCGTCGGCGTTGATGAGCACGACGCCCCATCCGCCAGGCCCTGGATTTCCCAGGCAGGAGCCGTCGGCATAGGCGAGCATGGTAGTCTTGGTTTCGTCCATCGATGCGTCTCAGGCAGCGGGACGAGCGTGACGCATCTGCTCGAACCAATCAATATATTGACGCGCGGCATGGGCCCAGGAAAAATCCGCGGCAAAGCAGTTGCCCATCAGGCGACGCCACAGTTGCGGCTGATGGAACGTACGCACCGCCCGTTGCATCGCATCCACGAGCGTCTCGGGACGAAACTCGGTGAAGACGAAGCCATTCCCGCGCATACCGGCGGGGTCAAATTCCTCGATGGTATCCTTGAGCCCTCCAGTCGCGTGAACAACGGGCGGGGTGCCGTATTTCAACGCATACATTTGAGTCAGGCCGCATGGCTCGAAGCGCGAGGGCATGAGGAAAATGTCGCTGCCGGCCTGGATACGATGGGCGAGACCATTATCCATCGCGGAGATTATGCGCACCACGTCCGGATGTTTGCGCTGCGCGTCCTGGAAGAAAGCTTCGAGTCGGGAGTCGCCGTTCGAGAGCATCGCGATCTGGACGTCGAGGGCGAGCACCGCGTCGAGCGAATCGGCGAGAAGGTCGAGGCCCTTTTGCCACGCCATGCGCGAGACGATACCGATGATCGCGGAGTCGTCGCGATGGGGCAATTGGAGTTGGTCGCGCAGCGAGCGGCGGCACTCCTGCTTCGGCGCGGGATTGTCCGGCGAGTAGTGCGAGGTAGTGAAGAAATCTTTCGCGGGATCCCACTCATCGTAATCGGCGCCGTTCAAAATACCGACGAAGCGGTCGCCTTTATCGCGCAAGACGCCGTCTAGTCCGAAGCTGATACCAGGATCGTGGGCGATTTCGCGCGCGTATGACGGGCTCACGGTCGAGGCGCCGTCGGCGAGGACTATGGCGCCCTTCATCAGGTTGCCGTCGCCGTAAAACTCGAGGTACGTGGGCGAAAACCAGGATTGATCGAGGCCGAGCAAGGAAAAATCGCCGGGAGCGAATCTACCCTGGAATTCGGCATTGTGGATCGTAAACGCGGTGACGGTGCCGGCGAATTTCTCACGAAGCGCGGCGTCGGCGCGCATCAAAACCGGGAGCGCCGCGGCGTGCCAGTCATGGGCATGAACGACGTCGGGGCGCAGATTCTCGAGGGCGGTCGCGGCTGCGCGCGCAAAGAACAAATAGCGGCGCAGATTGTCGGGATATTCGGCACCGTTTTCGGCGTAGATGCCGTCGCGGCGGAAAAATCCGGGGTGATCGATCAGATAGAGCGAGACGCCGCCTGAACCGGTCGCGCGGAGGATGCGAAAAGGCTCGATGCCTGCCCCCAGCGTGACATGCAGATCCTCAGTGATCGGTTCGGCGCGAACGTTATCGAGCAGCATCTTGTATGCGGGCGCGACGACGAAGGCCTCGGCGCCACAGCGACTCAAGGCCTGCGGCAAGGCGCCTATAACGTCGGCGAGCCCGCCAGCCTTGGCATAGGGACCGATCTCGGCGGCGACAATCGCAATTTTCATCTCCTCAATTTTGACGCGCCCGCAGGCTGGCGCAACCACCCGGCGATTACGTAGGAGGTACTCGTGCCGGCGGGATGGGCGGGAGGGTTCGTGGTTTACGAGGAGCTGATCGTCGAAAATCTGTGATCGATCCGCAAGAAGCTGTCCGTATGTACGCAATAATTACATCTCGATATGAATCACAACTCCGCAGACCAGATATGAGGATGGCCTTAGAACTCGTTGCGTCTTTTGGTTGACTTTTGTACCCACTTTTGTCTTTTCTCAACTCTTCTGAATCCACATTAATCCGAGAGATGGAACGTTATCCGGAGGAAACACCCCGATGGATACCCCTATTCCACCAGGCGGAAGCGAGGGGCGTTCGCTTCGTCGCAAACTTTTGAAGATTACCGGGCTATACGTAATTCTCGTCGCGGCCGCGACGGGATCGTACCTTCTCGCTCCGCCGGCGCGCGCCAATGATAACCTCTGCGGCCGGACAGCGCATTTGGGTGGGCTGCTATCTTTTCCGTTGAATTGCGATTCGCCCGAACTGGTTCTCTATGCGATCGAACCCGGCCGTCTGCTCAACACGGACAGTACGCGGCAAGATCGACCTCTTTACGTTGCAGCGGCGGCTCTGCTTACGCGGGTGCTGGTGATGTCCTCGATATGGCGCCTGGTACCGAAGCGCACCTACCAGAGTATCACTGCCTTACATCAAGGAACCGGTATAAATGAGGCTGAACTATTTCTGTGCGCGTATCTCGCGTACGTTTTGATGAATGCGGCAACAGTCCTCGTCACCCTGCTGCTATTCCATTGGCTGGTCGCGCAACAGTGGTCGGTGAACCTGATCGTAGTGGGGTTTGCCATGTTGTTGCTGACTAACGACGTGGTCAAGGCGTTTTTCTGGACGCCCCATTTGCAGCTTTTCAACCTGGTGGTCCCGCTGAGTTCCGTGGCAATTTCGCAGCAACTTTACCGTTATCCTGATCGCAGCATGGCGTGGATGGTCGGGCTCGGCGGCGCCATGGGGTTGCTCTCGCTGGCGTATGGCAGTTTCGTCATTTGCGTCGCGTGCGGCGCCGCGGTGCTGGCACTCAAAATTCGATGGCAGCAGTTTAGTGATACTTTGCGCCGGTTCGTGACCAGAAGCGGGGCGATGGCTATAGGGTTCGCGTTACCAACGTTAGTTTGGATGGAAATCTGCAAGTTCGTCGCAGGGTCTTATTATAACCATGAACTGGTTCACTATCACGAGTTCATCTGGGTCATCGACTCAGCCCATCTTGGTCTGCGGGCATTGAGCGCCAAGCTAATCGCGAATATGCATTTGTTCGTGAGAGTGATGTTGCCGGTCGTCCCTTTCGCGGCGCTACTGTTTGTAGTCGTACTTATAACCGGAGTGCTGGTGCGAGCGCCTCTTCGGGCGATTTTCGCAGAAAGACTGCCGGCCTTCATCGCAATAGCGCTGACGACGATAGCCTGCTTCGGATTTTTCTACTTTACCGGGTTCTATGAGCAGCGGCTGGGACAAAATTTAGCGATCCCGATATTGCTCAGTGCCGCTATTCTGGGATTCGAGATCGTCAGAAGGACCCAGCTTTCCTTCGCGATGGCGACGGCGTCCATATGGGTCCTGGCCTTCGGGCGGCTCGGCTACGAAGTCGTCAAGGCCGGCCCCTGGAGCTAGATTAGTCAGTCGCGGCGAATCAATTGTTCGTCCACGCCCCGGCGCTACCAGCTGCCCTTTTTGGTTGAGAGCCTTGCAAAGGATAGCGGTTCAAGCTACCGGATGGCTTGAAATTGGAAAGTCAAAAAGGAAACTCCGGTCGAGTACGTCGAGACGAAAGTCGAGAACGTCTCAAGGAGCCTCGGAGGCAGGAGCTAAGAAGAGCGGGATGACCCAAACGCTCGCGGGCAAAAGAGGGCTGGTCGTCGGCATCGCCAATGAACATTCGATTGCGTGGGGCTGCGCGAAAGCATTTCGGGCCGAAGGCGCGGAACTCGCGGTCACTTACCTGAATGTAAAGGCGGAACCCTACGTGCGTCCGCTGGCGCAGGAGGTGGGAGCATCTATCATTCTCCCTATGGACGTGCGCGACGACGCGCAGATGGGAGCGGTATTTGATGCCGTTCGAGCGAAGTGGGGGAAGCTCGATTTCCTGCTACATGCTATTGCCTACGCGCCGAAGGAAGATTTGCATGGCCGCGTGGCAGACTGTTCGCGGCAGGGATTTCTGAGCGCGATGGATATTTCCTGCTATTCCTTTATACGCATGGCGCACTTCGCCGAGCCGCTGATGACGGCGGGCGGTTGTCTACTCACCACGAGCAACTACGGCGGCGAACAAGTCGTCGAGCACTACAACATCATGGGACCGGTGAAATCGGCTCTGGAAGGGGCTGTCAAGTATCTCGCGGCGGAGATGGGGAAGAGCCGTATTCGGGTCAATGCCCTGTCGCCGGGGCCGATCCTGACGCGGGCAGGGCAGGGGTTGGCTGACTTCGACGAGTTGCTACGCGAGGCGCAGCGCAGGTCACCGCTTCACGAAACCCCGCTAATCGCCGATGTCGGCGCGATGGCGGCCTTTCTGGTAAGCGACGGCGCGCGCCACGTCACCGGCAATATCGCTTTTATCGATGGCGGTACGCATGTGATGGGGTGAACGCACTCGCAAGTGGTGCGACTGCCTCATCGCCGAAGGAGTTGAACATCGCTTCAACAGCCGCGGCTTGCGCTTTCCCAGCTTCGGAATTCGCGTCAGCCAGCATATCCTCCCGGCTGATCACGTCGCAGGTGGCGGTCAAAACAGGGAGGTTGCCGAACACGGCTTTCAGACGCGGGTCGATGCGGGGATCTTCGGCAAGTTTCGAGGCCATCGCGGGTTCTCTCCGAATTTCGCTTTCAAGTGAATGCTGATTGCACATCGCATCGTTCGACGGCGTGCGCCAAGGAGCGACGGGAACCCCGCTTTGACTTCCAATTCCGACCTGCTCGGCCTTGCGGTACAAGGTCAGATGGCGCTATGGGTATCGCGAAGCAAATAGTCGTAAACGAAATTCTGGCTAACAGCAAATCAATCAGATGGGTTTCGAAAGTGGCAGTCTTCAGTCAGTCTGCACTTTCGTACTGCATGATGTTCGCGCGCGGACATCTGAAAGGTAGACTCGCGCGCCGGCGTCTGGCACGTAGACAATGGTTGGCGATGCGCAGCGGGGCGAAGCGGCGAGGTTAGGAAACGGATTCGCATCAGAGCGGGATCGGATGATCAACTTGGGGGTCAGTCGGAAAACTAATCCGGTTACGACGCGCCGGTCGCGCGCCAGCGTCTGGGTCATGATCCCGATGATTCTCGGGGCGGCGATGATTCCTGTTGCTGCAGTGGCTTGGGCGACCGAGGATTGGGGTATGGGCGCTGCGAACCAACAGATCGCGCGGGGCGCAGTATTTAGCCCGGTTTCGACTCCGGCCAGTTCGATTTCGACGCTGGCTTGGTTCTCGCTCGCGGTTACCGGAGCGATCTTCGTCGTAGTCGCGGGGCTGCTCACCTATAGCGTTATCCGCTTTCGCGCCCGCCCTTCTGACCAGCCACGCGAACCTCCGCAGTTGTACGGGAGCAATCCGATTGAATTCGCCTGGACCGCGATTCCGCTGCTGATCGTAATCGTCCTGGTCCTCACGACCATCCGTACCATCTACGACGTACAGGCCGCCGCCGAGCCCCCGAACGCTATCCACGTCCGTGCTATCGGTCATCAATGGTGGTGGGAGTTCCAATATCCGGATCTGGGTATCACCACGGCGAATGAGTTACACGTACCGCTCAGTGATCCTGCACATCCGACGCCGACCTGGTTGCGGCTGGAATCGGCGGACGTTGCGCATAGCTTTTGGGTGCCGAGGTTGGCCGGTAAAACCGATCTGATCCCTGGGAAAATCAATACCATGTGGATCGATCCGTACGAGCCTGGATTTACCTGGGCCAATGCGCAGAGTTCTGTGGGACCGAGCACGCGATGATGTTGCATCCGAGTCATCGTCGAGCCGCGCCCGGTTTTCGATCGATGGGTGGCGGCGCAACGCCTTCCCGCGGCACCGCAAGCGGCAGTGGCTCGTGGCCGGCGGGTATTCGAGAGTAATGCCTGTGCCAGTTGTCACGCGGTTAAGGGAAGCTCGGCGCGCGGAACCTATGGGCCTGACTTGACTCATCTAATGAGCCGGCAGACAGTCGGATCCGGTGTCGCCACTGAATACTCCTGATCACCTCAAGATATGGGTGCGAGATCCGGCTCGCATGAAGCCAGGGGCGCTGATGCCGGCGATGAATTTATCCGACGGCGAACTCAACGATCTTGTAACCTGGATGACAACGCTGAAGTAGGGTAGCGATGGCCGGTACTATAGACGATCGCATCACGTTCGGCGCACCAGATCCCGAACTTGCTTCTGAGGTTGCTCTCCCGTTCGCTGAGCCGAGTGCATCAGTGGGTAGTCACAGTCGATCATAAGAGGCTCGGCCTGATGTATATTGGCGGGGGGTTGATTTTTTTTCTGGTGGCCGGCTCTGCAGGCGGCTACGATCCGCCTGCAACTGGCAGTGCCGAACGCCGGGATCGTTTCGCCGCAGGTTTTCAACCGGCTATTGACGTTGCACGGTACTGCGATGGTGTTCCTGGTCGGCATGCCGATTCTGACCGGGTTCTTCAATTATCTGGTTCCGTTGATGATTGGCGCGCGTGACCTGGCTTTCCCGCGCCTCAATGCCTTCGGTTTCTGGCTATGGTTCTTTGGCGCCCTGTTACTATATTTCAGCTACATCGGCGGCGGTGGAATGGAAGGCGCGGGCAGCGCACCGTCGGTCGGATGGTTCGCTATGCGCCGCTGACCGAGACGCCGTTCTCGCGCGGTCATTCGACTGACTATTGGATACTCAGCATTTTACTGGCCAGCGTCGGTTCCACTGCGACTGCAATCAACCTGATCGCCACTGCGTTTTCGATGCGTTGTCCGGGCATGACGCTTAACAAAATGCCGGTGTTGGTATGGCTCGCGGTAGTGGACGCCGGGCTAATGCTGGTCGCATTGCCTCCGCTATCCGCCGCGCAGATAATGCTGCTGCTCGACCGTTACCTGGGTGCGCATTTCTTCGATACCCAGGCCGGCGGGTCGGCTTTGCTGTGGCAGCATTTCTTCTGGATTTTCGGGCATCCGGAGGTTTACGTTCTGGTGATTCCGGCGTTCGCGTTTCGCTTCGGAGATAATCCCGGTCTTTTCGCGCAAAGTGATTTTTGGCTACGAAGTGATGGTCGCGGCGTCATGCGCGATCGGATTCATCAGCCTCGGCGTATGGGCGCATCACATGTTCAGCGTCGGAATGACCCGGCGGGCAATGCTTTTTTCGTCACTTCAACGATGCTGGTCGGGATTCCGACCGGTATCAAGATATTCAACTGGCTGGCGACGATGTGGGGCGGCCGTATTCGGTTGCGCGTCCCGATGCTTTTCGCGATCGCCTTCCTATTCCAGTTTCTGATCGCCGGCCTTACCGGGATCATGCTGGCGGTCGCGCCGTTCGACTGGCAGCTCACCGATACCTATTTCGTGGTCGCGCATTTCCACTATGTGCTGATCGGCGGAATCCTCTTCATGATTTTTTCCGCAATCTACTATTGGTTTCCCAAAGCCACGGGCAAAATGCTGAACGAGCGCCTGGGCCAATGGCATTTCTGGCTATTCCTGATTGGCTTTCACCTGACCTTCGACACGCTGCATTTCGCGGGCCTCGAGGCATGCCACGGCGGATTTATACTTATCAGCCGGGCCGCGGCCTCGAATGGCATAACCTGCTCGCTTCGCATTGGCGTGGTTTTCCAGGCGTTCGGGTGTTCGCTTTTGGCTATAACGTTGTCAACGCATTAGTCAGAGGAAAGCGGCGGGAAAGGATCCATGGGACGCGTGGACCCTGGAATGGTCAACGGCGTCGCCGCCGCCGGAATATAATTTCGCGGAAGTGCCGATCGTGCATAGCCGCCGGCCCTTATGGGATTTAAAACATCCCGACGACCCGGATTGGAAGTATGAGTAGCGCCGAACCGCTGCCGATGGACGCGATCGCCGGGACCGTCGCACCGCCCGCGATACCCGATCCATGGGTACTGCCGTCGCGCGGGCGCGCGGGGATGATTGCGCTGATTTTCACCGAGAGCGCGTTCTTCTCGATTTTCGTGACAGCGTATCGTTTTACATCGGCAAAAGCCTGTCGCCGCCTTATCCGCGTGACGTCCTTTCCTACCCGGTGTTCAATACGATATGCCTATTGTCATCGAGCGTTACGATTGCGCTGGCCTCGAACGCGCTCAGGCAGCGGGGTGATCGCGCCGGTTTGCCATTTTGTGGTTCATCACACTCGCGCTCGGCGTGGAATTCCTGATCGGTACCGGTCTTGAATGGCACCGCCTGATCTATCAAGCGGGACTGACTATACGCACGAATCTTTTCGGCACGACTTACTATTCACTCGTCGGCTTGCACGCGGTGCATGTGACGATTGGCGCGAGCGCTATCGCACTGGTCATGGTGCTGACTTGAGGGCGCGGTCAGACGGAACATGCCGAACGGATCGAATTACTCTCGTGGTATTGGCATTTCGTCGACGCGGTCTGGGTCGTCGTGTTCCTGACCGTGTACGTGGTCGGACTAGATAAGGACTCCGCGTTGGCAGACGAACCAAATCGGAAAATCCGCTCACGGATGATTGCGGTTCCCGCCCCGACCGGCATGCCGCTGCTCGCCGCTGCCGGAATCACGCTCGCGTTCACCGGGCTGGTCACGAGCTTCCTGGTCACGTAGTGGGCGTGGTGCTTGGCGCTGGTAGGATTTACTGGATGGTTTCGCGAAGTATTGCCGCGCGAACATCGCGAAAAGATTACCGGTCGAGAGACCGCTGAAGAGGACTACGCCAGTCCTCTGCCGGTGGCGCATCTGCGGATCGGCGAGGAAGACCATCGCGCGCGCCTGCCACTCGAAATTTATCCGTACTCGGCGGGAATCAAAGGTGGAATTGCGGGCGGCTTCGTGATGGCGGCGATGCGCAACGTTCACGGCATCGTGCTGCATGGCAGTCCCTGGTACACGATAAATCTGCTCGCGGCGAGCGGTATGGCAAGTCTCGCTACGGCCAGCGCCGCTACCCTTGCGGCCTTCAACCTGCAAGCTTTCATGGTCGCACTGATGATTCACGCGGTGGTTTCACTGTTAGTTGGATTACTCTACGGCGTGTTGCTGCCGATGTTGCCGCGTTATCCGATAGTGCTCGCTGGTATAGTCGCGCCGTTGCTATGGAGCGGGCTGCTATGGTCATCCTTGAACGTAATTGATCCTCTGCTTAATCGCGAATCGAATGGGGATGGTTCGTCCTGTGCCAGATCGGCTTCGGGATTACCGCCGGAATCGTGGTGGCGCGGTCGGAGAAAATTCGTACGCTGCAGCATCTTTCATTCGCGTTGCGCAGCGGGGTCGAGGCGCCGTTTCAGGATTCAGAGAGGAGCGAGTGAAGCGTAAGCTCGCCGCGGCCAGCTCGCCGTCGCTGTTGACTTGCTAATGCTTCCGGCATGCGACCGCATCCCGGGCGGCCGTCGCTGTCCGCATGGCCAGAAAATCCGTCGAAGGTTACCGATTTCACAGCGCTTGTATAGCGAGAACTGCGCGGGCTGTCACGGAACGGACGGTCGATTTCGGCGCCGCGTTGCCGCTGAACAATCCGGCCTACCTCGCGATCGTCGATGATGCCTCGATGCGGGACGCAATCGCCAATGGGATCGCCGGGACTTCGATGCCCGCATTCGCAATCATCCGGCGGCGGCATGCTGACCGATGATCAGGTAACGGCTATCGTTAAGTGGTATCCGGTCGCGATGGGGCGGCAGAGCCAGAGAATGGTCGACGGCACGCCGCCGTACTCTCGGCGGAAATGCGGGTGACGCGGCATCATGGCGCGAAACTTTTCGCCGTATATTGCGCCTCCTGCCACGGCGAAATGGCACCGGCGGGACAGGCGGGCGCGGTCGCTGACGCGTCTTTTCTCGCACTTTACAACGATCAGTCATTGCGAACCTTGATCATCGCGGGACGTCCCGATCTGGGCCATCCGGGATGGAATGGCTATCCGGGCAAAGCGCCCCTCTGGATTCCGGCGCAAGTGAGCGACCTCGTCGCATGGCTGTCGGCACAACGCCAATCGTGAAGCGCATGACCTAGGTCGAAGAGGATCACGATGAGCGAAAGCCCTGAGACCTCCTCGACGGATCCCGCTCGCGCCCCATCAAGCAGCCGCCGGACTTTCTATTTCGTGCCGGCCTGTTGCTCAACGCGATAGCAATAACGGCGTTTGCGATTCCGATCGTCGGGTACCTGCTCGCGCCGATGCGTCGCGCAACGTTTCTCAAATGGATTTCGCTTGGATCGGTCGGCGGCTTTCCCGAGAATCAGACACGGCTCGCCGTATATACGAATCCGTTTCGCAAGCCCTGGGACGGCGTCACCGCCGACATTCCGTGCTGGGTAAGGCGTCTAACCGGTGATTCATTTCAAGTGTTCTGCGACCAATTGCTCGCATCTGGGATGTCCCGTGCGATGGTTCCCTGAGTCGGAACTTTTCATGTGCCCATGCCATGGCGGCACTTTCCACGCCGATGGTGCGCGCGCTGCGGGACCGCCGCCGCGCGGTCTCTACGAATATCCATACAAGGTCGTGAACGGCGAATTGTGGATCAAAGCCGGCGAGATGCCGGTGATGACGCTTCCCAAAGCTTGAACGGCGCGAAGGTGCGAGTGGCAAAGTTGAGCGCATGGCCGCGGGCGATCGGCGAATGGCTGCGCTGCGCTTCGGCACGTCAGGACAGCCGCCCGACTGGGCGCGCATATCGCGTACCGAGCAGTTCGATTAGCTGGGGCTATGTCTTCGGCAGCGCGACCGCTCGTAGTGTTGCTACTCGAGTTGGTGACAGGACTATGCCTGGCTCTGGTCTATTCGCCTTCGGCCGACAACGCGTGGCAAAGCCTGCTCTATCTCAATTATCAGCAGCCGCTCGGATGGTATCTGCGTGCGCTCCATTACTGGGGTTCCAATTTTCTGGTCGCCCTGATGATCCTCCATCTCCTGCAGGTCTTTGTGCTCGGTGCTTACAAATATCCGCGTGAGCTGACCTGGATCAGCGGCGTATTGCTTCTGCTACTCACGCTTGCCATGGCGCTGACCGGTGAGGTGTTACGCTTCGATCAGGAATCCTACTGGGATTTGGCAATCGGATTCGCCTGGCGGCGCACGCCGTTGATCGGCGGATACCTCGTACATTTTCTGATGGGCGGGCCGATCATCGCGGGCGCCACCCTTGCGCGTATGTTCACGGTGCATGTCCTGCTGCTGCCTGCCGCGATCCTCGGGCTGACCGGATTGCATCTGCTGCTGGCCTATCGGCTGGGTATCAGCGAATGGCCGATGCCGGGCCGGATCGTGAATCGCGAAACCTATCTCGCCGAATATCGTGAACGTCCTCGCGCGCGACGGCGAGCCGCTCGATTCCGAATGGCCTCCGCAAAGATCTGATTTTCGCTGCGCATATAGTCATCGCTCTGGTCGTTACGGCCGCGATTATGGGGCCAAAAGGGCCGAATGGCGCGCCCGATCCATCGATAATCCAGACACGGCCGCATCCCGATTTCTTCTTCCTCTGGATGGAAGCGCTGATGGGCCTGCTGCCGTCGTGGCTGGATACGCCCTTCGCACTTGCTCGTGCTGCCGCTTCTGCTGGCGGGCTCATCGCGTTGCCTCTGATTTCTCCCACCGGGGAGCGGCATCTGCTGCGGCGTCCGCTCTCGATTGTAATCGCCAGCGTTGCGCTGACCGTGCTGGCGGCGACGACCTGGCTCGGTACCTACGATCCGTGGTCGCCGGATATGAAGGCGTGGAGCGGCACGCCGACTCCGACTGATTATCTTAAAGGGTCGAACGCCACTCGAAATTCAGGGCGCGATCCTGATTCAGGATAAGCAGTGCCGCAACTGTCATTCGCTCGGTGGCGCCGGAGGGATGCGCGGGCCCGCGCTGGATGACACCGCCACGCGTCTCACTCGCAACGAATTGATTCGCCAGATTCTGCAGGGCGGCGGCAACATGCCGGCTATGGCAAGGCGCTCAAGCCCGCCGAGGTGAATGCGATCGTCGCCTTCCTAATGACCATGCATCCCGCGAACGAACCCCCGCGCACAATTCCGCGCGGCCCATCGACTCCCCCGAACCGGCGGCTAAGTCTGACGTCTCGACTCGCCGATACGGCGTTCGCGGCGTGGCGCTTCCCGTGGTGGACCTGCGCTCTTTTGGTGCTGGTGGTGGCACTCTACTGCGAGGATTCGTGCGCGTTCATCGGCAGATGCCGGTGCGTTTCCGCTCCGACGCCTGGCTTCTATCTCGCTGGCTGCGCAGCTCTCGCCATCGCCCTGCTGTCTCCGCTTGAGGCGCTCGACAATCGTTTACTGATTACTCACATGTTGCAGCACCTGCTCGCTTCTCTTGATCGCTCCACCATTGTTCTTGCTCGGTGCGCCGCAGATTCCACTGATACGCGGGATCCCGCCCGGGCATCGCGAAGCGCACGATCGGCGTGATTGCAAAATCGCGCACGTGCCGCCGCCTGCTCGAGGTTTGACTCATCCGGTCGGCGCACTCGTGCTATTTCAGTCTAGTTATGCTCGGATGGCATCTGCCGGGACCGTTTCAGCTCGCTCTGCGCTCCGAACGTGGCATACGCCGAGCACGGATGCTTCATCGTCGCTGGCACCTCTTCTGGTATCCGATCGTGCGGCCGTGGCCTGCCGCTGAACGATGCTCGCGATGGGCATTCGTTCCGTATTTGCTGATCGCCGACGCCGAGAATTCGGTGCTGGCGCCTTCATGGTTTTCACGGGCCGACTCCTGTATCCATTCTATGCCGAGGTGTCAGCGTGTCGCCGGAATCACTACTATCACTGATCAGATCGTCGCAGGGGCGATCATGTGGGTGCCCGCTTCGATCCTTCTTTTGGTTCCGGCAGTAACTATCGTTGTGCGGGCCCTCCAGCCCGACAACCTCAGCGCGTTGCCTTATCGATCTACCTGCACCACAAGAGGAATGTAGCGGGATTCTCAGTTCTAGCAGGGAAGAGCCATGTCTTCTGGGGTTTGATTTACTTGTGCTCTGCGGCTTCGAGTCGAGCCTGAATCAGGCGTTGGATAACCGCGAAGATCAGAGCGGTGGAGATGCCGAACATCAGTACTCCGACAGTTGCTTCGATAGGTCCCAGCAGCTTCCAACGTGAGGACAATACGATGTCACCGGAACCCACCGTCGTGTAGCTACCTGCCGAGCAGTACAAGGCTGCTCTGAAATCTGCGACCCCGCCGCATACATCGAACACGAACGCCCACAACGTAACCTCGAGGAAGTGCCCGGCAAGTGAGAGCAGAGTTGTACAACCTATAAATGTTAGATTCTCCCAAATTCGCCTCCGATTCGGCCACGTTTCAGATCTCGGCACATTCGGATGATTACGTTGTGCACCACGAGGGCATGGATAAGTATCGTGCCCAAGGTGGCCGAAAGTCCGATGAGCAAGGAACTCATTATCGCGATTTGGTTCGAATAGGTCATTTCGCCAACTGCGCCGGTCAGAAGCGTCCCGCGATTATCCTTACTCTCAGGTTCGCCCGTATCACTGCCATGATAAACAAAATAGAAGCCACGTTGATAATGGCAGACGCCGATCCCAACGGTCTCGTCAGCATCAAGGGCGGTTCGGTATCATCCGTCGTGATCGACCTACAGCGCTCGACGAAGCCGCAGTGGCGATGTCTAGCCGGGCCGATACTGCAGCTCATACTCCCCGGTGTTAAGTGCGATCGACGCGAGCGCCGCGGGCTAGTCCCCTGCTTGCCCTCCTCGTTAAGATAAAGACTCAGGGTGCTGCGATGCGGTACCGAAGTGTCTCATTTGTCGAAACTGCGTAGAATCAAACGGGCAGCGACGAACTGCCCGCTTGCGATTTGGTGGGAGTATCGATGACACTATTAAATATCGTCGTAGTGCTGGTGGTAGTCGGACTGGTGCTCTGGTTGATCAACACCTACATTCCAATGGCAGGGTCGATCAAAAGCTTACTCAATATCGTGGTGTTTGTTGTTGTGCTGATTTGGGTATTGCAAGTGTTCGGACTAATCGGGCCTATTCGCGGGATTCGCATTCCGCGCCTCAACTAGAGCGCACGGGGCGCTATTCCGTTGCCTTCGTCCGAGTCGATCTGCAGGTGACGGAGACCGGAAAATTGGCCGCGCCAGAAATACTGATCGCACACTTTTTGGACCCTACTAAATATCGATGCTAAGCACCGGTCGGGCGCTCCCAGAAGCGCAGCTTGCGAACTGCCTGAACGAAGTTTCGACGTCTTTATTTTCTCTGAGCTCGATGAAACCTTGTCCAGCTTGTCCTCACCGAGCGTCGCGCTAAGGAAGGGCTTGCCCGCGGCCGAGTATGCGATGAACTTCGAATGCGCAAACGCATCGGCGACAAAATCGCGCGCGGCGGAATTATCTTTTAGAGATCGATCCCCTCTTTCGCGACCAGGAGCGCGACGGCGTCGTAGAGCACAGATGGGCCTCCGTCGATTTTCTGATTCGCTTCAACCCACGCGCCATCACTAGCTCTAATTCCTTCGATCGTCGGCGCGATAATTTCGAGCACAGCACCTTCCTTGTCGAGTGCTTTCTTAAGCGCGCCAAGTAAACTGCTCTCGACTCCTTCAGTCACCAATGCGCCGACCTTTCGACCTTCGAAGCTATCGGGACCATTGTGAAGGATGCTCAATGCCGGTCGATGGTTGAAATCCGAGTGCGTCGGTCCGCAGGCTTAGCAGCCTGGGGAAGCTGTTCGAGACCAAGCTCCTTAGCGACTCTCTCCGCCAGTTCATCATCGACGTTCATAAGTTGTGATACCATGCGTTGGCGGATTTTTGATTTTCCACCTTGCTCAACTCGAATGTAAATGAGTCAACGATATGATTCTGCTCCACCGGGGTCTGGCTAATGTAAAATTGGCGCGCCTGACTGTAGTGATCCGCGAATGATTCGGGACGAACGCGAACTTTGCGGCCTTCTTCTTCGGCGAGGTAAGAATGAAAACTGCCGTCAGGATCCTCGCGGGGGCCGGCTTCTTCGTCAGTCCGAGAGTTGGTTGGTAGTTCACGCGATTCTTGGGATTGATTATAGCCATGTGTCCGTCCTGTTGAAGAGTAGCGAACGGACATTTCGGCGCGTTGATTGGAATTTGAGTGAAATTAGGTCCGCCGAGGCGTTTGAGCTGAGTGTCGAGATAAGAGAAGTTACGACCCTGTAGCAGTGGGTCATTACTAAAATCGACACCCGGCACGATGTTGTTGGTACAGAATGCAGCCTGCTCAGTCTCGGCGAAAAAGTTGTCCACGCATCGATCAAGCACCATCCGGCCTACCTTGCGGATCGGCAATCTCCTCCGGGATAAGCTTGGTAGCATCCAACACGTCGAATGGAAATTTATCCGCGAACTCGTCGTCAAAAAGCTGAAGCCCGAGTTCCCATTCTGGAAATTGACCCGACTGAATTGACTGCCATAGATCGCGTCGGTGGAAGTCTGGATCTGCGCCGTTAATCTTGACAGCTTCATTCCACACCACGGACTGCATCCCGAGTTTAGGCTTCCAGTGAAACTTTACGAACGTCGATTTTCCTTTGGCGTTGACCAGGCGAAACGTGTGAACCCCGAATCCTTCCATGAAGCGGAATGAACGGGGGATAGCGCGGTCGGACATAATCCACATTGCCATGTGAATACTTTCCGGCATCAGCGAGATGAAATCCCAAAAATTATCGTGTGCTGTTTGTGCCTGGGGAAACCCACGATCAGGCTCCTCCTTCGCAGCATGGATTAAATCTGGAAACTTGATCGCGTCCTGGATAAAGAAAACCGGCATATTGTTGCCGACGAGGTCCCAATTCCCTTCCTTCGTGTAAAACTTCACCGCAAAACCGCGAACATCGCGAGCAAGGTCAGGAGATCCTTTGCTGCCGGCCACGGTTGAAAACCGTACGAATACGGGCGTCTTCTCTCGCGCTCGCTGGAAGAGATCCGCTCGTGTCAGGTCTGTCAGTGGCTGATAGTTTTCGAAATAACCGTGCGCCCCGAAGCCGCGGGCATGAACGACTCTCTCCGGGATGCGCTCATGATCAAAATGAAAGATCTTTTCTCGAAAGTGAAAATCTTCCAGGATCGTGGGGCCGCGCACCCCTATCTTCAACGAGTTCTGATCATCGGAAACGGGCGTTCCCTGCTGAGTCGTCAGTCGGGCAATGCCCCCACCTGCTATCTGGTGAATTTCACCCCCGTCTCCCTTAGTCTCTTTGAGGTTGTGCGTGTCGTCATTCGACGGTGCACTTCTGCGCCGCCCGTTAGTCTTCCTTCCCATATGGTTCCTTCGCTGTGTTTAAATGGTCGAGTCTGAGTTCGACACGGGATTTTCGGCAGTTGCAACAAAAGCATCTTTCATCCAGCGCGGCATATCCAACTGAAAGCTGGAATCACCGCCGGCTTAGCGCCAAATTCAAATCCGCCAATAATCCTTGTCCAACTAGATCACGTATAATGTTTTGGGTTGCCGCTCCGATCATTGAAATTTCAATTCGTTCTGGCGCCGCCGGATAGCGTTCCTTGCATTGACTTTCGCTATGTCTCGGGGAGTGTGGAGCAACGATCACGCCAGTATCGATTCGACTTTGCGAGACGCATCGATCGTCAATCAATTCGAGAGGATTGGGCCATCAGCTTCTACTCCTGATGTGATGCCATCGTGCGATTTGAACGGTAAAGGTTTCCCACTACTTCGAATGTCGGTCCAGATTTAAATATCGTTTGCGGGCCACTGAGGGTGTGAGGGTCGTTTTCGGTCGCATGCTCGCTAGCAATTCTCTACGACTCGGGCAGCGCGCACTACCTCGAATGATATGCCACGAATGGCGTAAGTCTTGCGCTTGATACCGACGCAACTATGAGAACACGGACTTCAGAGGAATTTCCCGTTGAAAGCCGCCAGGAAGAATTTCTGCGCCTTACTACCGAGATAGTTCCAGAAATGCGCTCTCGTGCGGAGATACTGGATCGCGAACCATGTTTTCCAGAGGCAGATTTTTCTCGGCTACGTGCAATTGGTGCGCTGGCAGCGGTCGTACCTCAAAAACAGGGTGGTCTAGGACTGGGAATCGACCCTGGTTCTGCACTTACTCTGTTCGAACTATTGCGCATACTCGGCAGCGGTAATTTGGCTGTCGGCCGGATTTTCGAGGGTCACGTAAACGCGCTCAAGCTGATTCTTTTGTATGGCGACGAGGCACAGAAAAAGAGTGCCATTGACGACGTTCGCAATGGTCATTTGTTTGCGATTTGGATTGCTGATGACCGCGATCCAGTGAGACTGGTCGGTGGTTCCACCCCTATGTTGGTTGGGCGGAAAGCATTCTGTTCGGCGGCCGGATATGCCTCCAGAGCCTTAATCACGGCGCAAACGAACGATGGCGTCCGTATGCTGTTGGTTCCGGTTTTAGCCCATCGCGGCACTACCCGCCAGAACTGCTCGATTCAGGGTATGAGAGCCTCCGTAACGAGCGGTTTCAGTTTTAATGAAGTAGAAACGCCCGTCAACGCACTGATCGGATGTCCCGGGGACTACACGCGTGAGCCTACTTTCTCCGCGGGTGCCTGGCGCACCACCGCGGTGACATTAGGTGGCTTGGACGCTCTAATCGACGAAACAAGAAAGCAGTTGATCGCTCGCGGGAGGCATCAAGATCCGCATCAACTGGCCCGAATGGGTAGGGCTTTTGTGGCGCAGGAAACCGCACGGCTGTGGGTTCGAAACGCCGCGCAGCGGGCCGAGAGCAAGGACAATACATCGGCAAGTCTGACAGCGTATGTGAATCTTACACGGACTGCGGTTGAAGCGACTGTGTTGGATACGATTCAAACCGTTCAACGATGTCTGGGTTTAGGAGCGTTTTTAGTATCGAATCCGGTTGAACGTTTGGTTCGGGACTTGGCGACATATGTTCGACAGCCTGCGCCGGACGAGGCCCTGTGCGAGGCTGCCGCCTGGCGATTTGAACACGACTTCCCTGAAGATCAGCTCTAGATGAACCGTGTAACACCTCGAACCATACTCTCTTCGTTACCCGTGGCGGATTTGGACCATATAACGGGCGAAGTAACTAGCATGATCCTCGCGCCTCATCCTGACGACGAGAGCCTTGCGTGCGGGGGTTTAATTGCTGAATCCTGCGTACGCGAACGCCCGCCAATAGTAGTGATCGTGACTGATGGTACCGGGTCGCATCCATCCTCAATAAGTCATCCACCGACGCGTCTGCGGGATCTGCGTGAGCGGGAAGCTGCCTCCGCCATCGGCCGGCTCGGCCTTCCGCCTGAGCGACTACTCTTCATGAGGTTGCGCGATAGCCATATGCCCCGAACCGGGCCGTTTTACTACTCCGCGATTGAATGGCTCGCTCGACTCTTTAACAGCTATCATTGCGGAGCCATCCTCGCTCCCTGGCTTTACGATCCGCATTGCGACCATCAATCGACTCAGGAGATGGCACGTGTTCTCGCATCGAAGGTGAATGCGAAACTACTCTCATATCCGGTCTGGGGGTGGCTTCTTCCAGCCGGCGCCATCGGTAGCGACGAGAATTTGGTCGGGTGGCGGCTCGACATTCAATCCCATCTGGCGGCGAAGCGAAATGCGATCAAAAGTTATGAGTCGCAGTACTCCGATTTAATAAAAGACGATCCGAACGGATTTACAATTCCCCCCGCGCTGCTTTCAGTTTTCGAGCAACCTTTTGAGACTTATCTGGATACGACATGGTGACTGGCAAAAGTTCATTCACGCCCGAGTATTTCGAGCGCTTATATTCTAAGGACGCCGACCCTTGGATGTTCGCAACGAGCGAATATGAACGTAGGAAGTATGAAGAAACGATAGAGCTGTTAGGGGGCCGGCGGTTCGCCCACGGCTTCGAGGTCGGCTGCTCTATCGGAATTCTTACTGGGATGCTTGCTTCCTGTTGTGACTCGCTACTCGCGGCGGATGCATCAGAAATTGCTCTTGGTCGGGCACGTCGCAGTTGCGGTAGTATAAGCAATGTAACTCTCGAGCGGATGCATGTCCCTAGCGAATGGCCCGGAAAGACCTTCGACCTGATTGTTCTGTCGGAAGTTCTGTATTTTCTCAGCTCGGGCGATATAGTGACTGTGGCTTCCAAGTCGATTAGTAGTTTAGATCGAAATGGATTAATAGTGCTTGTTAATTGGACGGGTGGAACCGACTATCCCTGTGGGGGAGACGAGGCGGCAGAGATTTTCCTCGCGCGAACGGCCGGCGTTCTCAAGCCACCTCTTCAACGCCGAAGAGAGCATTATCGTATCGATGTGTTGACTGCGTCGTAGAGACGGCTTCCTTCCGCAAACAGCTCAGAATCGAGAAGGCCTTGGTCATCTGATTACCTAGGTCGGAAACCAGAACCGATCTCCGAATTAGTACGGGACTATTACGTTCCACCTCGGCCCAGGCTGCTCCACAATATTCGAACGACATTAATCGGCCGAGGGTGGCACGATCCAACGATACACTTCCTGCTATGCTCTCGACGGCGGCCCGCGTCGGATTGTTCCAGGTAGCCCGAAATGCTCGACGTAGCGTGGCTCGTTTCACGGCGTCGGCTGCTGGTTCGAGTTGGTCATCTATGTAGATATCCCGCCTAAAAAGTCTGCGACGAATGGTATCGGCCATACCGCCTATCGCGCGACCAACTATTCTGCCGGAAACAGTTACGGCGATCTCCGGAGCATGTCTGATACGAGCGTCTATCTTCCTAAGCGCTTCAAAAAAAGCGCGGTCCTCTCCAGGCGAGACCACCGGCATTCCGCCCGCTCTTCGGTATGCCTCCAAGGTCACGGCCAGGCTAGCCCCTGAATGCTCATTGTGGCGCGGCCATGGATCAGCTGGATCTGGGTCTAGAAGCATGTAAATTTCGTCTAGCAATTGACCGTATCGGCATTCGAGCGCGTCGTCCTCGTGGAGCGTCTTCGGGATTTTAGCGGCATCTATCGGATCGAGTTCCGCACGACCCGCGACGGCGTCAATTCCGCGACGCAAGATTGAAAGGTTGGCTTCAACCCAATTGTCGGGTACTCGACCGTCAGCATCGGTGGTCATTAGGACCGCGCCCCCGCGTGCAAGTAGGGCGGCTTTTTCCATCGCTATACGGCGAGAGAAACCGGAGTTAGCCATCGGGACGGGCAATTCGATCGATGTTACGGAAATCGGAATCGGAAGTTCGGCTGCAAGGTGATTTACGATCGCGGGAGTTTCGTCTGTACAATTATTTAGTATAAGGACGAGCCCGTACGAGTACTCCCCAGTCTGTGAACTTAAGGCTCTTAGACAGTCCTCAATGTAGTTCTGTTCATTCCTGACTGGTATCGCAATAATAGCTGCACAATGTTTGAACGCTTCTTCAGGTGTCTCGGCGGAAATGGCTCCGGCCTCCAAGTGAACTTGGATTTGTTATCAGCAAAGGTTGTTCCACCAGCGCAAACGAAGAGAAGTCCGGTCGCGCTTCGACTTAGCAAGGAGTTCCTACCGACTTCCTATATCGATTTGAACTAGAGACATCGCGCAAACCCCATCACAAACACTCGGACTCGACTAATGACGGTGACTACCGAGCCACTTGATAGCGGGGCGAGGTTTTCTGAGAAAAAGAGATTAGGGGCCTCCGGGCGGCTGATCGGCGCGGAGGCGATCTAAATCGCGGATTACCGATTACCGACTTCTGTGCGCTGGTCTTCGGCGGGTCCTTCGGTCCGCGACACTCACATGGTGGTGAGCCTAGCGAGATGCACATGATCAGCCTTCCTCGTCGCACAGCGGGATGTTCTGGCCGCTCGATGGCCGACGCTGCTAATCCGTACATACCGCTTCTTCGAACGTCGTGGGCCGGCTCATATAGCCGATCTCACGGCAGACTTCGAACGCCCACCGCATTGGTCGCTGGTCGCTTTATTCGGATAACGTCAAGGTAAGTCTTACCCATTGCCGTGGGGATACCTGTGTAATCGTCGCTATCCTCAGGAGTGCCTAGCGGATTTCCCAATTATTGCTCTCGATTAGGCCCCAGACCTTTAGAGTTTTTGTGGTACACCTTTTGCTGCCCTACCCAACCAAGGAGTCGCCGCTATGCCCTCTAAAGCAGCACCCAAAAGAAAGTACGGCCAAAAGACATCGCAGAAAGTGAAACGGGTCATGCATGAGATGAAGAAGGGCAAGCTCAAGTCGGGCGGTTCAGGCAAAAAAGTGAAAAGTCGAAAACAGGCAATTGCCATAGGACTGTCCGAGGCCCGCCGCAGCGGCGCTAAAGTCCCGGCAAAAAAGAAGGGATCATAGGGGAGACCCGGCGCGGTTTTCCGAAAACTAATTGAGTCCGATTTTGGAAATCGTTGAGTCTGCCAAGGCGTTGCTTTCTTCCCTGTAGCTACTCGGCATCCCCGGCTCCTCGCCAGCTCGATTTTAGCTCGCTGTCATCCATTACGATAGGACTCCGAAATTAAGGGTCATAACCATATGAAATTACTCAGTCATCGAGTCTTCGTTCTCTTAGTCAGCGTCGGTGCCTGCATTTCCACGACAGGTTGTTTTTCGTGCACTACAGTACGCGAACCGGCGCCTCAAACGACCGTACAACCAGGCACAGTCGTGGTAACGCCGCCGCCTCCGGCTCCCCCTCCCTGAGACGGTATATCGTGATTAGCCGTTTGCGCTGTGGCCAGGTCTCCGGATTTCACGCGGTCGATGGAGCGAATCCAGAATGAGTAAATTTATAAGAACGAAAGCATTCATTCTGCAAACGCGGGGGCTCACTGTTATCGCCGCGTTCTTGTGCGTCCTCCCGTTCGCTTCCCACGTAGCGGCTCAATCGGCACAGCCCGCGAATAGTCATGCCGGTATTGCGGCTACAGATGATTTGAACGATACCGCGATGACACAGAAGGTCAAAGAGGCGTTGACGAGCGACAAAGATACGTCTGGCGCGTCCAGTGCGATTCACGTGCTCGTGACGCATGGAGTTGTGACCCTAAGCGGAGATGTAACGTCGCAAGCTACTGCTGAGCATGCTCAACAGGTGGCCGCGCGCGTGACCGGCGTACGCGATGTAGTCAATGACGTAAAGTATCCTACCACTACCGATTCGACACCGGGCGTTATACCGCCGGCCGGCTCGACTCAACGATAGTACTAGGGGTGGTTCTGGGATCTTATATGAGACATGGATTAGCTCCAGAGCGCAGCGGGTTCTACATATACGATGATAGACCTGCGGTTGCGCTCTCTCAACGAGCAGGAGCTTTCGAGCGGCTCGCATCGCACGGCATGCTTTGCGATTTTAGCGCTCGGTACCAACGACTCGGGGCTGCGATCGGTTATGGGCAAGAACCCCCTCACGGTCACCAGGAGCTTTTTGAAACTTTGACGAAAATCTTGTTTCGCCTGGCCGTGACCACACTCTGGGTGGTGGCAATTATCGTTTTCATCTATTCGAACTGAGTGGTTTTCTGAAAATGGAATGGTGCGACTCGCTGCGATTTCCGAAGTCTACCACTGACACCAATACCTACTTTAAATCGAGCATCGACAGGTGAAGAGATGGTACTTGATCAACTTGAAAATCCTCGGGAACACGCAGACACTGCCCCGGCGGGGGAGATCCGCGACGAACCTCGCCCGGTGCTAATGACATTCACCCTTATAGTAGTAGTCGCCTTACTATTGCCGCTATCGGCCTTCGTTTTTGAAGGGCTCTATTATGGCAGAAAAGAACTGGCTGAAGTGGGAACACTATTCGTGGTCGTATTCGGAGCCTTATTCGCAGTAGTCCTCTGGAAAATTATCGCTTCGCGCGGCATATCTCACCGATAAATCGAATGACCTAAGAGTGAGATGTCGTTCACGTCACGCCCTGCGGGGGACAAAATGCCTCAGGGTGTACCGCTTGACGAAATAAAAAAGAGCCTGGTTGAGGGGGATCAACCAGGCTCCCAGGCGGCGCGTCGATCATCCGCTCCGCCATCCAATCGAGCGACGTAGTATGCGCGTCGCCATGCGAGGGGTGGAACAAAGATGAGATGTTTCGTGGACATGGGATTGTGAAGCAAGCTTTATGCCGCGCGAAATCCCTTGATGATGCGCACTTTTCTGAATGTAGTGGTGTGAATCAGGCAAATTTTTCAGGGTAATCACGTCAGTGACCAGAGCGGCCGTGAACGTCGCTAAATTATTCCGTTATCGGCATGGCGGGCACATCACCTTGCGCGCATCCGCGGTGCTGCGACGAGTCTTTGATCTTCCACGCGAATTTCGCCGCCAACTCAACGGTTCCACAGCTTCCCGATCGAGCTCGCTTTGGCCTGCCCCTCACGGCGACCAGCCTCGAGCGGAGCCGCACGGTGCCGTTCGTCACCGATTGAAGGACCGAATGCCTTGAGGCTGGCAGCGTCGGGCGTGATCAGTGCGACCTTACAGCCGCCGTCGCGCAGCGCCTTCAATTCGCCATCGAGATGTGCGGTGAAGTCCTTGGCGAGCCGGTCGGCTAGCCCGGCCGTCGGCGCCAGTATCACCGCCATTTTGCATCCGCGAGCGAGGTCTGCGTTCGTAGCCGATCGGACGCCTCCATCCATGTAGCGATGACCGTCGATCTCGACATGCGCGAAGACTCCCGGTAGTGCGCAACTCGATGCGACTGCGTAAGCGAGCGCCACGCGCGACGATTCCTTCCACACGCGCTCCGATCCGTCGCCGGCATCGACCGTAACACATTCGTATGCATGGCTCGGCCACTCCCTTTTCGGAAACCGGCGCTCATAATTTGCAACGAAGTCGGATTCGCTCATCACGGGACGCACCCCTATTGCCCATCGCCCGATCTCCGCGCCGATCGATTGCTGATATCCTTTAGGAGTGGCCATCTCCTGAAGCTTATCGGCAAGGAACGAGAGGTCAGGGGGCGGCCCCGACGGCGCAGCCGTGGGTTGTCCCGCCAGAGGCGCGTCGGCAGGCGTCAGGGCCGCGTGCATGAACTCCGCGATCGCCATCCTGCCAGCCATACGTGCGCCGACAATCGCCCCCGCGGAAGTTCCAAGTATGAGATCCGCGCTCGACAGATCGATCCCTTTGTCACGCAGTCCCAGAATCACCCCCGACTCCCAGGCTTCTCCGACCGGGCCGCCACCACCCAGGACCAGCGCACGACCAAGGCGGTGATTATTGTCGGCCGACGTTCGCATGACGACCAGCAGAATAGAGATGAATAGGATTGAGGAGCATACGATTACCACTACTGACGATCGATGCCTTCGGGCATGAGTGCCTGGCGAAGTATTCGGAATCATCATCGGTAGCTTTTTCCTTCCGATTAGATTCTCCAAATCATCGGGATAACCGTCGGCCATCCCGTGTTTGATGCCACGAGAACGGCAGAGCGCTCACAAAAGGGGAGGGTGCCTGGAGGGAACGCTCCAACGTAGCCCCTTGCTGGCCGCAATAGTTATTGGTTCGCTTCGCGGAAAACCGCTTCGATGTTGTTACCATCCGGATCCAGAACGAATACGGCGTAATACCCCGGCGGATAACCTCGGGAAGTATCGCGAAGCCCTGGAGGGCCATTATCGGTTCCGCCCGCTTGTAGAGCTGCTGCGTAGAAAGCGTCGACGGCGATTCGGCTGGGCGCGATGAACGCCGTATGCTGCTTTACGCCGTGCGGATGAAAACGGTCGATCCAGAAGACCGGATAGTCGATGCCATATCCGATCCCATCCGCGCCGCTGTCCGGCGGAAGCTCCATCACTCTTCTCATACCGAGCGATCCCAAAACGGCGTCGTAAAACGTCGCGGAGCGGGCGACGTTCCTCACACCGATACCTGTATGATCGATCATGCCTTTCGCTATCGCCGCGGCGCTTTCATCGGGTGACGCCGACGCGCCTGGATTGTCCGGGGAAAGGTCAGTTCGAGATAACGGCGCAGATGCTCCAGTGTCCGCGCCGCGGTCGCCGCGCTTCCTGTCGCCTTTGCGAGCACGAAGCTGCCCTGGACCACGGCCTGGATATGTAAAGCGAGGCTTTCCGCCGTCCACTGATCGCGCACTCGGTATTTTCGTATGACGGCGTCGATATCGGCTTCCAGCGTCTTTGCGTGGGCGACGATGTTTCGTCCGCAAGCGGCGCTAACCTCCGGATGAGTGCGGTAGGCTTCCTCAACGACTGTTCCCGCGAAGCAGGTGAACTCGGGCAGATCTCCGGTCAGTATCGCCGTGCGAAAATCAACGTACGCGATCAGACGATCGAGCGGATCCTCGGGCTGATGATAAGGCGCGTTGGCGAAGAAGTCGGTCGTGAACGCATCCCAATGCGCCGCCGCTGCCAGCCCGAGGTCTTCCTTGCTGGTGAAGTGGTGGAAAAAGCTGCCCTTGGTCACGCCCGCCTCGGCACAGACGTCTTCGATCCGCGTCGCGGCGTATCCCTTGGTACGAACCACCTTTACAGCCGCGTTGAGAAGTTTGGTCTTGGATTCGTGTTCTGATTGCTGCATGTCCATACCCACTAATCGGTACGACACATACCAACTAATCGGTATGCTGGCAAGGGCAAACTTAGGGACGGTCGACCGCAGGCCGGCCCACGGTTATCGAAGAACAGAAGGCGAGACCGGTTGATTTAGATGCGGTAGATGAACCGCACTCTCGGGAATCAAATTGCCAGTTTGTATAGCCGCGCGGCGTTGCGCCACAAAATAAGATTGCGGTCCTCTGCGGGAACTTCGGCAAAATTATTCTCGATCATGCGCGCGCTTTCGGGATACGTCGATGCCGACCGCGGGAACTCCGACTCCCACAGGATACGATCCGCTCCGATGTAATTGCGGTTGCGCAAGCCGACCTTTTCTTTCCAGGTGGTCACGTAGCATTGCCGACGGAAGATCGCGGACGGCCGTTCGGTGAACCCTTCATTTTCGGCCAAACGCTGGCGTTCCCATTGATGGTCCAGGGCTTCGAGCGCGAACGGCACATAATCAATCGCGCTTCCCGCAAATACCGGTTGCAATTTCGCAAATCTGTAGAGAATTCCCGACAGCACCATTCCGTTAATCAACGCTGCGCTGCCGGCCGCCTGGCGCACGTTGTCGAATGCGCGAGCACCGGCCGTGTCGTAGGCCGGGCTGATTTCGAACATCACGCTGGGCGCGCTTCCGGCGTGGAAGCACACGGGGACGTCCAGTTCCTGGATTGTGGTCCACAGCGCATCCCAGTCCGGCTTATACAGATGAGGCGAGGCGGGATTTATCTGCGAAGGCTGCGCCGGCATGATTACGCCCTTGTGGCCCCGGCCCACCGCACGCTTGGCTTCGGCGGTCGCTGCTTCAACCGATCCCGCTGGCAGGATGGCCTGCGGCACGAAGCGAGGACTGGCCGCCGCCCACACCTCGATAATCCAATCGTTATAGATACGCGCGCACTCGACCTGAAGTTCGAGATCCTTGATTGCGCCGATCTCCTCCCCGCTGATACCCGCCGCCGATGGGTACAACACCGAACAATCGACGCCATCCGAGTCCATTGCGGCGAGCCGCGCCTGTGGCTCGTATGCGCTCTTAGGCACCTGACTCCAGGCTTGCGGTTCCGAGCCGCGATCGTCAGATAAAGCTCCAGCAGGCGCCAATGAGTTCGACGCACTGACTCGACCGTCGATCACCCAGCGTTCAGTGCCATTCGCTTGTGCGGCCACGTGCGGAATGCGGTCGCCCCATTTCGCGTGCGACATACATCGCGTCCACAGGTCGGGAGGTTCCACCACGTGGTCGTCAACGGATATCACACCGAATCGCAATTCCATGGCATCACTCTCCCATGCCTGACAATAGGAAAAAACCGGGGCGGTCTGATGCCTCCATCGCGTCCATTCGGCTATAGCTTGTAGACGCGTTTGGGATTGTCGACCAGGATCTTGTGCTGATCCTCTTCAGGAACTCCCGCGAAGCTCCATTCAAGCCATTTGTCGGCCGCCGGCCAGATCGAGGTCGGATGCGGGAAGTCGGTCTCCCACAGAATCCGGTCGATGCCGATGAAGTCGCGCAATTCGATTCCCGCCCGCTCGTACCAGAAGTCGACGTAGCATTGCTGACGGAAGACGTCGCTGGGTTTGCGCTTGAGCCCGTTTTTGTAGAGCTGGTTACGCTCCCATTCGTAGTCACAGGCCTCGAGCACGTACGGTACCCATCCGATGCCGCTTTCCGCACCGACGAAGGTCAGCTTCGGGAACCGCTCGAGCACGCCGCTCAGTAAGAGATTGGCGAAGATCTGTGAGGACAGGGCGAAGGAGTTCGCGCTGCCCATCGCCAGTATCTTCATATCGCTGGCGCCAGGCTCGGTACCGAGATTCAGCCGTTTGGCGCCGGCCACATTATGGAAATGCACCGGCATATCGAGCTCTTGGGCGGTTGACCACAGCGGATCCCAGTAGCGATCGGCAAAGGCTGGTAGCCGATACTGCTCGGTGGCGCCGATCATCAGGAATCCGCGATGGCCTCGATTTGCCGCATGCTTCAATTCGGCGACCGCGCCCTCAACGCTTGCGAGCGGCAACTCGGCCAGCGTGATAAAGCGATGCGGCGCGACGTCGTAAAATTCCTCGGCAAGATAGTCGTTGTAAGCCCGCACGCAATCCTTCTGCAGCTCGGGGTCCATCCTCATCATGAAAGCTTCACCGCCGACCCCGGCGGTATTGGGGAAAAGCACCTGCGCGGAGACGCCGTCGCGGTCCATCGCCCGCATCCGGCCGTCCGCCGTGTAGACCATCGACGGTACATCACGCCATCGCGTAGGGAGGCTCTTGCGGTCGGGAATAACGCCATGGCAGAGGCAGAGCCAGCCGTTCATCATCACTCTCCCGTCGCATAGCCATTTCTCCCGACCATCCATCTCGACGATCTGTGGTATGCGGTCGCCCCACTTGGCCTTCGACATCCGGCTGGTCCAGGTATCGGGTTTTTCCTGGCAATGACTGTCGACATCGATACGCTTGTATTCGAAGGCCATGGCTAGTCTCCTTATGACTGCTCCAACCTGCGGGTTTCCCTTTTGAATCCTGCTTCAGATTCCCACGGAGACCCGTGGGTTGGCAATCCAATTACGATTGATATCGATCGTAGTTGGCGCGAACGAAATTGTCCTCGTGTCCGATGTAAACGAGGTGCTCGGCGGGCCAGTCTCGCGGTAGCCGAGTTGGTGTGAACTAGGCGTCCAGTGCGGCGAGGTTGATTATCCGGGCAGCCCTGCTCTCTGGGGTAATCTCCAGGATGGCTACTGTGCCGAGCCTCGTATTCTGTTTCACTAGGCTGGGACTGCCGGGATTGACGAAAAGCACCCCTTGGTGAGTCTCCACCATGGCCTCATGGGTGTAGCCGAAGACCACAATGTCCACGGGCTTGCCAAAGATGCTCCTGTAACTCGCCGTGCAGCGACTCTGCAGGAGGGAGCGCCCTCCCGATCGCCCCGGGGATAACATCGTCGCCCAGGCTCTTTATGATCAACTCATGGCAGATGCCAATCGTATGGTTCTCCGCCTCCACCACCTTAACGGTGTTCACCCTCGGGAGCGCTTCGCCCGTTCCCTCCAGCCACGAAGTCGTTGCCGTAACCGGAGCGATACGCTCCAGCCACTCTATGCAAGAGGCGATTTCAACATGTCCGGCATGGAGAATGAGATCGACCCCCTCAAAAGCCCGGACCACCTGGGATGGTGGCTCCGCACCCATGGACGGGATGTGGGTGTCTGAGATCAGGCCAATCTTCATACGCGGCGCTTGAGCCTCCTCAACTCTGGTCAGTTAGCCAGGCGAGCCAAGGCTCAGCGACGGCCTCGTGGTCCCACCAGAAATGGAACCCCACTTGTTCGGCGAGCTGGCGATCGATGTCCCGGTCGCCGATATGAACGTACCGATCCGCCTGAAAACGGGCTCTTGACGTCAGGGAGCATGTGCTTCGGCACCCAAAAATCTACAGCGATGCCGTGACTATCCCATACCTTCTTCTGCCACGAGGGGAAACGGTCGGAGCAACTGCCGACGATAAACCCCAACTCCTTGGCCCTTCGGACCATTTCTACAGTGACACCGCCGGCAGGGTCGCCGAATTCCATGGTGCCGTCGATGTCAAAGCTGATGAGAAAAGCCAACTTTCGTCCTCCTCGCGCTTAGCCTATCGCCGACATGGCTTCTACAGAAGCCATTTCGGTAATGCGCTCCGGAATCGTCCGTTAGCGATGCCACATTGGAGAGACGGATGGGCAGGATCCGGATACGAACCGGTTGCCGCAGGCGCAGCCCGCCTTCCCATCGCTGGGCGGTATGGCACCGTCCCCCGGTGCATCAATGTCCCCGGTTGCCCGCCAAGGCGGGCAGCGGGGATATTGGCCAGATCACGCTCAGGCCGATAGCCTAAACGGGGGGAGTGGCGCTCCAAATCAGCGCGTCGCAAGTGTCGGGCATGGGAGCACCGGAGACGCCGATCTCGGCCTTTTTCTTGATCTGCGAAGGCGACCGCCCCTGCAACTGGAGGATGCTGTCCCGATGGTTCCACCAGCGGGTGCGTCCGTTCCCGTTGTTGCCGCCGCTGGGGGAAACGGGATTCGGTCCCTCAATGCCAATATCCGTCTCGTAGAGGTCAAGAGCATAACCCCGCTTCTCTCCACGGGCGGCGAACCGCAGCCCCTCCAGGTGGAACTGGTGGAACAGGGTGAAGCCGTCGTACATGTTTTCGAACGCCAAATCGTCGGGGCCGACGCCCGCGCCCTCGTAGAGAATCCGCCCCATTCGGTCGGTGCTCTGTTCCCACTGCTCCAGGGTGGGAGCGACATTTTGGGATTCCGGCCGGGTTTGGCCATGGCTCAGGATATAAACCGGCTTCTGCTTGTGGTTCCTGGCCCGCTCCGGGGTGGTGAAGACAGCGGCCAAGGCTGCCATGATCGGCAGGTCGTTGTCGTAGATGTTCGCCGGCTTGGCGATCCACCGCGCCGTGAGATAGTCCTCGACGGTGATCATCTCCGGCCGATGCTGGCTGTAGTACCCGTCAGGATTCATGAGGCCGTTCCGGCGCTGCGTCACCACGAAGTTCGCCATCTGATCGTGGCTCTTGCCGTATTTCCGGCAGTACTCCTCGAAGACCATGGCCGTGGTCCCGCAAGCCGGCAGGCCCCAGATGCTGCCGTACTTGCCCCGGCCGGAAGCCGTGTTCAGCGCACTGGCCCCGACGCCCACATAGTAGCGGCCGGCCAGGTTGTGCCAGCCGCGAACCACCAGGCAGGTCTTGGTGAGTCCTCGCGCCACCGCCTCCGCCGCGGCGACGAAAGACACGGACATACAGATGTTGCCGTTCATCATGAACTTGACGTTCTTCAGCTCCGGCATGTTCAGCAGGAGCCAGTCAATGTCTCCCCGCGTAATGCCGGCCTGGGGGAACGATGCCATTTTGAAGTGCTGCTCCCAGCCCGCAGGCGGAGGGGTATTCGGATCCTTGGAAATCCCGGTCGTGGATTCGGGGGTCAGAACCAGTCCGTCAATCTCGTCCGGCGAAATCCCGGCGTCCGCGATAGCCTTCCGGATCGCGATGATGGTCATAGCGCCCATGCTGGTCTCGGGCTTCTCGTCCCAGCGCCGCGCGGTGGGCGACGTCCCGATGCCCGTAGCGACGACCTTGCCTCGCCCCTCCCAGAGCCCCATGCCATCTTTGTTGCGGAACCAGTCTCGAGGAACTCCTGGATGCGGCATATTTACCTCTTGCTACGCGTTGCCGTCGTGTTTCTCAGCCAAAAAGATCTAGCCAATCACCCGCCATTCGGGCACTTTTTGGCCCGTCGCGGGAGTCGCTTCAAAGATCACCTCGACCGCAGCCCCGACCGGAACCTGATCGACGGGAGTGCCGGGCAGATGCGACAACATTACTACCTCGGGCTCTTCATCCAGCGCGATAGCCGCGACGTTGAAAGGCTGCCCCGGAATCAGCGTCGAGGTGGGCGTGTCATATACCACCACGCGGCTGACAATCCGGCCATGGCCGCTCACCTGCCGCCACTCGACTGCGGAACTCGTTCCCACAGCGGCCACACGTCGGCTGCGGCGGGAACTGATACTTACGGCAATCGGTGCAGTACTGGACTACCAGACGCTCTTCATTGCAAGCGTCGTAGAAAGGCTTGTCCAACGCATTTGATGTCGGGGACTGTTTGGGCATAGCTTTCCTGCTTCGCTTTCAGAATTAAGTAGTTGCCGCGCGCTGCGGCTTGGTATCGCGCGCGAAATTCACGCAGTACCATCCTCCGATGTTTGCCGTCAACGGTGATAGTCCGCGATCGCCGTCTGTATCCCGAATCGAGTAGCCGGCAGCGACCACCCCAGGCAGCCTTCCAGCCTACGACGTCCGCCGCGAGTGCTAACGCCTTTCCTTCTACCGGTGGCGACTGTTCCTCGTCGCCACGGGTGAGGCAGAATCGAGCTGACAACTGAATCAATCTCGTGGGAAATCTGGTGCCCCCTGCGGGATTCGAACCCACGGCCCCAGGATTAGGAATCCTGTGCTCTATCCATCTGAGCTAAGGGGGCGCGCTCCAATCGTTGACGCGACAATTATGCCGTTTCGAGACGAATAGCGCACGCCGTCCGGATATCGTCTTCGCAATCTTTCCCCGAAGTTCCGATGCCGATTCGACCGTCGTCGCTATCCTCCACAACCTTTCCGATCTCCCACTTCGGAACGATCCCTCGTTCCGATTGCGTACCCCGCCGCTGCCTCGCTATAATGGTCGTAGCGCGATTGGCGCTAGGCAGGCGCGTGATGAGCGAGAAAATCGAAAAAACCGACGAAGAATGGCGCAAACTTCTCACCCCCGAGCAATTCGCGGTTGCCCGCCAAAAGGGCACCGAGCGCGCCTTTACCGGCCGTTATTGGGATTTCCACGACAAGGGCGTCTATCTGTGCGTATGCTGCGGGAACGAGCTTTTCAGCTCCGAGACCAAGTATGACTCGGGATGCGGTTGGCCGAGCTTTTACGCCCCGCTCAAGGAAGAACAGGTCGAGACCGCCGCGGATAATACCCACGGCATGCGCCGGACCGAGGTGATGTGCAACCGCTGCGGCGCCCATCTTGGCCATGTTTTCGAAGATGGTCCGCAACCGACCGGCTTGCGTTACTGTATGAACTCGGCCTCGATGAATTTCGTCAAAAAGTAGGAAACGGGCGGCGCTCGTGCGTACGAGGGTCACCCTTGCGCGCATGAGGTTCCCGTCCGCGACGATGCCTTTACTCAATTTTCGCTATTGATTCGCTAGATGCCTCATTCATCGGCTGCTCACATAACCTCGATGCCCGGCGGCGAGAAGGTCGATCCGACACGATGGCGGTCGAGGCCGCTGACGTCAGTTCGATTTGGAGAGCGGCGGCCCCCTGGATGCTATCAGCTTTTCGATCTCCCGTGGCCGAGCTATCGGCCTGTTCGGCCCTAACGGCGGCGGCAAAACGACGCTCTTCAAGCTGCTCTCGACGCTGGTGCCGCTCCAAAGCGGGTCGGTTCGAATTCTCGGGTATGACCTCGCCGCGGATAGCGCCGCGTTGCGCCGCAAAATCGGGGTGGTCTTTCAGCATCCGAGTGTCGACGGGCTGCTGACCGTGTCGGAAAACCTTGCCCATCACGGGCGGCTCTATGGAATGAACGGGGCGTCTTGTCCGCGCTCGATGCGCGGGGATGATTGCGCATCTCGGCCTCGAGGAACGTGCGGGCGGCCTGGTGCAAACGACTCTCCGGCGGGCTCAAGCGCCATGTCGACTGGCCAAGGCGCTGCTTCATCGACCCCGACCTGTTAATCTTTGACGAACCCAGCACCGGACTCGATCCGTCCGCGCGCCGCGAGTTCCTGAACCATCTCGTGGCTTTGCGCGAGAGGCGACGCCACCATCATCCTCACCACTCATCATATGGAAGAGGCCGACGCTGCAATCGAATCGGCGTTCTCCACCAGGGACGCTTGGTCGCAATCGCGCCGCCGCTTACATTGAAAAGCCAGGTCGGCGGTGACGTGGTGACGATCGACGCCGCCAATCCCACCGCCCTGCGCGACAGATACAGCAGCGGATGCGCGTGACCGCGACGATTGTCGACGGTACATTAGCGCCTCGAACGTTCCCCGGCGGTCACGAGTTCGTGCGCGATGTGGTCGAGGCGTTCGGCGACGAAATCGAGTCCGTCTCCTTCGGCAAGCCGACCCTCGAGGACGTCTTCGTCCACCTGACCGGTCATCGCTTCGACGTCAGCGGGCGGAGGACGGATGATGGCGGCGATGTTGCAAGCGGGGACGGTATCGACTCGCCGAAATCACCCCGGTTCCACCGCCCAGCGCAGCCGTGTCATCGGATCTTTTCTACAGCCGCTGGTGTTCTGATCCTGCTGGGCGCTGGCCTCAAGGCTTCGTTTCGTCCCGCCGGGATGCCCTCCGACGTCAACATCTCGAGTACCTTCTCTGCCGGATTCATTGTGCTGGTGCTGCTCTTCACCGCCATCTTCGCGACCATCTCGACGGTCGAGGATCGTCGCGAGGGCTTCCTCCGGGCGTGCTGGTCGCTCGGAATCTCTCCGCCCCACGATCGTCTTCGGCCAGGCGCTCGGCGGTACGACGCTCGCATGGATTCCCAGCTGCATTTTTCTCGTGCTGGCCCCGCTTGCAGGAAATCAGCCTCAGCTTCGATGCGGTCGTGGTAGCCGCCGCGATGATGGCGGTGATGGCGTTTTCGCTGACCTGTATCGGGCTGCTCATCGGCCTGGCGGATCGAGTCGACGCAGGTCCACGCGATCATGAACCTGATTCTGATTCCGATCTGGTTGCTCTCAGGCGCATTCTGGCCGGTGAGTGGCGCACCCGCGCCGCTGGCATGGGCGATGCGCATTAATCCGCTCACTTACGGCGTGTCTGCTCTGCGCCAGGGTCTCTATCTGGGGAATACCAGCGCCGCCGGTGCGATGCCCGCGTTCGCCTCTCATGCACTATCGCGATCGTCTTCGCCCTGGTCATGTACGTATTGGCGGCGCGAGTGGCCAGTCGCGCGGCCGTATTCTGATCGGCGTCACAATGGATCGAAGTAGGCGTCGATCCGGCCGCCGAAATGGAACTCCCGCGCGAGTCCAATCCATCGACGGTCGCGTCCGTGAAGCGGCTCCGGCAGCTGTTCCAATGGGTAAAAGCCGGCTTCGATCGCCTCGCGCGGATTGAGCTTCAGTTCCCCGCCTTCGAGCGGCAATAGAACAAAGTGGAATAGATATGGCGCGTCGGCGACCCGATCTTCAGGCTGTCAGTCACGCCGATTAGTCTCGTCGGCGTTACCACCAGTCCGACCTCTTCGCGCACCTCGCGCGCGACATTTTCCGCGGGCGAGACACCGACATCGCAAAACCCGGTCGGATACCACCATCTGCCGGTGGGCCGCTGCATCATCAGGACTTCGTCCCGTTGATTGAAAACGATCGCGCCGCAGCCGACCGCCGCCGTTACGTAGCCTTCGTAGCCGGCGCCCACGTCATCGCGCCAGCGCCGATAGAGACTCTCGCGGGCCTCGTCGTCCGCACCTTCGAGCGCCGCCGTGATTCGCGCCGCCTCGACCAGCAACTCGTCGTAACGCTCGGTATCGAAACTGGGCGGCGCGAAAACCGGTACCGGTACGCGCGATCGCGCTGATTCGCTGGATAAAACGGGAGAGTTCGAAGACCAAATTGTCGTCTGCCATGTAAATATTCCCCGTTGTGCGCGTCTCGGCGGTGCATCGAAGACTTAATCGCAACCCTTGCGCGAGACTGCCTTGCGGGTCGTCTGCCCCTCAAGGATCATTTTAGCTATGACGGATCCATGGTCGCTGGAGAAGCTGACACTGCGCAACGGCCTGCGCATGCGGGTCGCGCGGGCAGGGCAGGGCGATCCGTTGGTTCTGATGCTCCACGGCTTTCCCGAATGTTGGTATTCATGGCGTCATCAACTGCGCGATCTCGGCACGCAATATCAATGCGTCGCGCCCGAGATGCGCGGTTATGGCGAGACCGACGCTCCACGCGGCGTCGAAAATTACCGCATGGAGAAGTTGGTCGATGACGTCGCCGCGCTAATCGAACGCCTCGGACGCAAAAGCGCGGTCGTCGTCGGTCATGACTGGGGCGGCGCCGTCGCCTGGGCCACCGCGCTGCTCCGTCCCGAGCTGGTCGATCGGCTCTGCGTGATGAACTGCCCGCATCCGGCCAAGTTCCTCACCAACGTGCGCTCCAACCCGCGGCAGATGCTGCGTAGTTGGTACATGTTGTTCTTCCAGATTCCCTTTCTTCCGGACTTCCTGTTGCGAATGCGCGGGGCGGCGCTGGTCGGCAACGCGATTCGCAGCAGCGCCTTCAACAAGCAGGCCTTCACCGAACACGATCTCGCCCATTTTCGCCACGCCTTTCGCCATCGCTACTCGGCCACCGCCGCGATCAACTACTACCGCGCGCTGATGCGCCGCGATTTTCTGCGCACGACCCCAGCTGACCATTGGCTCAAGCGCAAAATCGCCGCGCCGACCCTGCTGATTTGGGGCGAACGCGACGTCGCCCTGCGCAAGGAGCTGACCTACGAAATGACGGATTTATTTACCGGACCATTCGATATCAAGTACGTGCCCGATTCGGGTCATTGGGTGCAGCAGGAAAAACCCGAGCTGGTGAGTGAGTATCTGAAAGAATTCCTGGCGAAAACCTCTACCTCTTGAGTGTCGCGGCGGACGGGTCTCGTCGTCGGCCGCCACCGCTGGGTCTGGTCGGCGCGTTCCTCTGATCTCTTTCCCCTTTCTACCCGCGCGATCCAGCCTTACCTTCAGCCGCGACGCCGTGTGATCTTCCCGGCGGATCGTGCTACAGCGGCTTATACAGTCCTAACTCGAAAAGCCTCGGACGGGAGGTCAACCGCCATGGCAACTTTCGTGCTGGTACATGGAGCCTGGCATGGAGGATGGTGTTGGCAACGAGTTGTACCGATTCTTCAAGCGGCAGGCCATAGTGTCTTCGCGCCCACTCTCACCGGTCTCGGCGATCGCGCGGCGCTCGCCAAACCCGAAGTCGACTTGAGTCTTCACGTCAAGGACGTCCTCGCGGTCATTCAGGACAACAATATCAACGACGCTCTGATGGTCGGTCTCGGCTACGGCGGCATGGTTATCAGCCAGGTCGCGGAACACGTCGCCAGGCGGATCGAGAACCTGGTCTATATCGACGGTATCGTTCCTTATGGCGGAGATTCGGCTTTTGACCTCATGCCCACCAGCAATCGCCGCGAGTTGCAGGAAGAGGCACGCGAACACGGTGACGGTTGGCGCATCCCACCGCCGCCGATCGCGCAAGTAGCTATCAGCGACCCGGGCGACGCCGAATGGGTGAAGTCCAACCTCTGCCCGCAACCGCTCAAGACCTTCGAGGAACGGCTGCCGGTCCAGAATATCGCGGCCATCCACGTCACCAGGTCTTTTATCCATTGCAACTCTCCCGCGATGGATCTGTTCGGCCGCTTCGCCGAACGGGCACGCGCGGAGGCATGGCGTTATCAGGAAATCGCCGCCGGACACGAAGCGATGGTGACCGCACCGCACAAACTCGTCGCTGCCTTGCTTAAGGTCTGCCGCCTCCCCGAAACATCGAGCTAAAACATCTGAACGAGTCATCCCGTCGCTCTCAGTCATGCCGTCGCTCTCAGTCATCCTTTCGCTTCCCAGTGGTATTCTGCCATCCCGGGCATCCTGTCTGAGTCATCCTGTCCCTTTCAGTCATCCTGTCCCTTTCAGTCATCCCGTGCCCCTTTCAGTCATCCTGAGCGAAGCGAAGGATCTCGTCTGTCCTCATCAGCCTTTGTCCGGCATGCCCAACTCCCCACGAAGGAGGATCGCGCAGCCTGCTCTGCGCGTGCACCGGAATAGATGATTAGACTAAACTGATCTCTCTATGCGCTGGACTACCGACAGGATCCGTCAATCTTTCCTCGACTTCTTCGCGGAGCGAGGCCATTCGATCGTGCCTTCGGCGTCGCTGGTTCCCAAGGGCGACCCGACTCTGTTGTTCACCAACGCCGGAATGGTCCAATTCAAGGACTATTTTCTCGGCTTGCGCTCGCCGGCCTCGCGTCGCGTCGCCGACTGCCAGAAATGCCTGCGCATCTCGGGAAAGCATAACGACCTCGAAGCGGTTGGTCGCGACAGCTATCACCATACCTTCTTCGAGATGCTCGGGAATTGGTCTTTCGGCGATTACTACAAGGCGGAAGCCATCGCATGGCATTGGGAACTGGTGACCAAGGTCTGGGAGATTCCTCCGGAACGGCTGTGGGCGACCGTCTTCAAGGACGACGACGAAGCGGAAGAAGGTTGGCTCAAACTTAAAGCAATCCCTAAAGAAAGAGTGCTGCGCTTCGGCGAACGCGACAATTTCTGGGAGATGGGCGACGTCGGGCCTTGCGGTCCCTGCTCCGAGATCCATATCGACCGCGGCGTCGACGCGAGCGCCTTTTGCAGTCATGCGCCCGGTGGATGCGGGGTTAACGTCGACGGCTGTTCGCGCTTTATCGAACTCGGCAACCTGGTCTTCATCCAGTACAACCGTGATGCCGCCGGTAATCTGACCCCTTTGCCGATGAAGCACGTCGACACCGGCACCGGACTCGAGCGCGTCGCCTCCGTGATGCAGAGTCTCGAAACCGGACGCTACCTCGGCAATTACGATATCGACGTCTTTCAACGAATCATCCGCTCGATCGAGGAGGCCGCCGCCCAGTGGGGTCATCCATATCGCTACGGTCAACGCTTTCCCGACGCCGACGCGAATCAGGTTCAAGAAGCGGTTGAAGTTTCGTTCCGCGCGATCGCCGATCATGCGCGCACGATGAGTTTCCTCGCGGCCGAGGGCGTGGTCCCCGGGAACACCGACCGCGAATACGTGATGCGCCGGATAATCCGTCGCGCGGCCCGCCACGGCCGCTATCTCAATATCAAGAAGCCGTTCCTGGCGTCGGTATACGAGGGCGTCACGGCGGCGATGGGCGCCGCTTACCCTGAGCTGGAGCTCGAGTCGTCGCGGATTGCCAAGGTAATCACGCTGGAGGAAGAGCGTTTCGGCGAGACCCTCGACCGCGGATTGGAACTGCTGAACGAAGAGCGAAGACGGCTGGCCTCCGCCGACAAGGCGGTTCTATCCGGCGATTTCGCCTTCCGGCTGTTCGACACTTACGGCTTTCCGCTCGACCTCACCCAGGACGTGCTGCGGGACGACGGAATTGAAGTAAACGTTAAAGAATTTAATCGCCTGATGGAGGAGCAGCGCCAACGCGGACGGGCCGCCCGTCGAGAGGATGCCGCGCTGCCGGAAATCACCCTGAGCCCGGGAGTCTCCTCGCGCTTCGTCCACGACGGTTACGAGGCAGAGTCCAAAGTATTGGCGGCACAAGCCGACGGCGACAATCGAGTCACGATCGTAACCGCCGAGACCCCCTTCTATCCCGAAGGCGGTGGGCAGGTCGGCGATCGCGGCGTGGTCGAGGCAGAATCTGGTGCGTTACTTGAAGTTACGGACGCACGTAAGCGCGACGGTTCGATTCTCCATATTGGTCGCCTGTTGCGCGGCGATATCGCCGAGTTCGAGCCCGGACGCCGCGTCACCTTAAAGATCGATCGCCAGCGGCGCGACGCCTCGATGCTGAATCATTCGGCGACTCACATCCTGCACTACGCGTTGCGCGATATCCTCGGCAAAGAAGTCCATCAGGCGGGTTCGCTGGTAGCGCCCGAGCGGCTGCGCTTCGACTTCAGCCATCAGGGGCCCGTCAAAGCAGTCGACCTCGGGACGATAGAGGAGGAGATCAACGCGCGCATCCGCGAGAACGCTCCGGTTTTTACCGAAGAGATGGCCTACGACGACGCGCTCAAGGCGGGCGCGCTGGCGTTTTTCGGTGACAAGTACGGCGACCGCGTGCGCGTGGTGCGGATGGGCGATTTTTCGACCGAACTCTGCGGCGGCACTCACGTCAATCGCACCGGTGATATCGGGTTCTTCAAGCTCGAAGCCGAATCGGGTGTCGCGGCCGGGGTTCGCCGGCTAGAAGCCTTTACCGGTCAAGGAGCACTCGAAGCGATCCGCAGACGCGAAAAAGTTCTCGAAGATATTGGTAGTCATCTGGGAGCGCGCGATACCCAGGCGATCGAACGGCTCGAACGCCTGCTCGCCCACGAGAAGGAATTGGAGAAGCGGATACGCACGCTCGAGCAGAAGCTGATGGCGGGCGCCGGCGGCGCGGCGGCGACGGACGAGCGTGTTCGTGAGGCGAATGGGGTCAAGGTCGTGACTCGGAAGGTCGAGGGGGTCGAGGCGAAGGCGCTGCGCGAGATGGCCGACCGGATGCGACAGAAATACGGCTCCGCCGTCGTCGCTCTCGGCGCCGACCTCGGGGATAACAAGGTCGCCCTGTTGGTAGCCGTGACGCCGGACCTCGCGTCGCGTGTGAAAGCGGGTGATATCATCAAGCAAGTCGCGCCGATTGTTGGCGGGACGGGCGGAGGGCGGCCCGATTTTGCCCAAGCGGGTGGCCGCGATCCGGCCAAACTCGACGAAGCGCTCGACCGCGTCGTGGCGTTGATCTAGTGATCTTCCAGGCGCCGTTGTGACTACCGCTCGGAAGTTAACTCCCCGAACGGAACGCGCTAAGATAACCGCAGTTTCGTAAGCAAGCGAAGGCAGCAGCAAAATTGCTTAAGGTGGTGCGAGGATCGAATCAACAATATCTCAAGTAGTCTCTGAAGATTCGCTCGAACTCCATTTCGACGACCATCGCTTCTTCACCGAACTCCTGGGTCAGCACGATGGGCATCTTCGCACGATCGAGCAGGGGCTGGGCGTAAGAATCGGTGTCAACGGCAGTACGCTAAAGATCTCTGGTGGTCATGGCGAGCAGGCGCTGGCCGGGAAGCTGCTCGGAGAACTGTATGAGCTGTTGAAGCGCGGCTACCCCATCTATGCCGGCGATGTCGAGTACGCGCTGCGGATGGTGACGGCGGATCGCGACGTCGACCTCAGGGACATCTTTCTCGACACTGTCTATGTTTCCGCCCACAAACGCGTAATTTCGCCGAAAAGCCTCAACCAGAAGGCGTATATCGAGGCGATTCGACGCTACGACATCGTTTTCGGTATCGGGCCAGCCGGCACCGGCAAGACCTACCTGGCGATGGCGATGGCGCTGTCCGCGCTCATGAAGAACCAGGTGACCCGCATGGTGCTGTGCCGGCCAGCGGTCGAAGCCGGTGAAAAGCTCGGTTTCCTGCCGGGTGATCTCGCGGAAAAAGTAAACCCCTACTTGAGACCTTTGTACGACGCCTTGCACGACATGGTCGATTTCGACCGGGCCCGCCGGATGCTCGAGCGCGGGACGATCGAGGTGGCGCCGCTCGCCTTCATGCGTGGGCGCACGCTTAATGATTCGTTCATCATTCTAGACGAAGCGCAGAATACTACGTCGGAACAGATGAAGATGTTCCTCACGCGACTCGGATATGGATCGAAGGCGGTGATTACGGGAGACATCACCCAGATTGATTTACCGAGCGGCAAGCTTTCGGGTCTGAAAGAGGCGCGCACGGTGCTCGCGAATACGTCGGGAATCGGGTTTGTCCACTTCAACGAGCGCGATGTCGTGCGTCACCGCTTGGTTCAGGCAGTAATCACGGCATACGAATCGTTCACTGAAGACGGCCTCGCAAACTCGCCAGTAACCAAGATCAACGGATGATCCGTGGCCGTCGAGGTCAGGTGCGAGACTGCGCGCGGCGCTCCGCTCACGCGCGCGTTGCGACGGGATGCCGTGCGGATTTTGTCGCTGCTCGATCTTACGAAGTGTGAACTCTCGCTGGTGATCGTCAGCGACCGCGAGATCCGACGCCTCAATCGCGAATATCGCGGCAAAGATAAGGCGACCGACGTACTATCCTTTCCATTGACCGAAGCCGACGAGATCGTGCAGTCCTCGAGCGGCGGTGCGCGGCGAAACTCGGGCGAATCCTCGACTTCATTGGATCCTTCCGCACCTCCATGCGCGTTGGGTGACGTGGTGATTTCGGCGGAGACCGCCGGCCGTCAGGCACGGACGCTGGGCGAGCGGCCTTCAGCGCGGATGCGCACGTTGCTGATTCACGGGACGCTCCATCTGCTCGGTTACGTTCACGAGGGATCGGCGACCGAGGCGCGACGCATGTTCGCCAAGGAGCACGAACTGGCGGAGCGTCTCGCCGGCCGAAGCAGTATCACAAGAGACGCGAAGACCCGTGCAGAATGGTCACCTGCAGCCATGCTGACCCGCCGTCGAAGCCGCACCACTCCTCGCGACGGCGCGCGTTCCGGATGAAGCGGGCGGCGCTTCCCAAACTCGAATCGTCGGGAATGCTCTCGCATTTCACACGCGCCTCGCGTGCGGGCGACGCGGTCGATAATCTTGAAACGATTCTCCGCGAAGGGGTGATTCGAGGTTCGACGCGAATGGTGAGAGGCGGACGCCCGGTCGTGTGCCTGTTCGGCGGTCCGCTCGAGGAATTGAAGCAGATTCTGGTCGACGGGAACCGCCGCCGCTATCAACCGTTCGGGATCGCCTTCGACAAACGCTATGCTTTCAAGCTGGGAGCGCGCCCGGTGCTTTACATGCCGTGGGCGGAGGCAAAAGGAATGTTGCCGGAAGAGGAGTTGTGGCGCGTGGTAGCGATCGATCTGACACGAAATCCACCAATCGATTGGAGCTTCGAGCGCGAGTGGCGGCTGGCGGGCGACCTCAATCTGCCTGCCGGTGGTGCGGTTGCTTTGGTGCGAACGTGGGGCGATGCCGACGACCTGTATGCGCGATTCGACGGCAAGCCACCATGCGCCGGCGTGATTCCTCTCGCTGACCTGTTCGGCGCGTTTTGACGATGGTTTTGGACCGTTGGGGACGCGCCGCCTTCGCGGCGATAAGCGGGTTGGCGCTGGCGGCCGCTTTTCCGAAGGCGGATTTCAACCTACTCGCCTGGGTAGCCTTCGTGCCCCTGCTCTTTGCGATCGAGGGGCAGCGGCCGGCGCAAGTATTCCGCTACGCGTGGCTGCAGGGTTTCGCCTGTTATATCGGCTCGTTGTATTGGGTCGTCATCACGCTAAATACCTTCGCCGAGGTGCGAATCGAGCTGGCTGTCCTGCCGATGATTTTGTTGGCCGCAGTGGTGGCGCTGTATAGCGGCGCGGCGTTCTGGGCGTCGACATATATTTCGGGCCGGCTGCGTATCCCGATCGTGATTACGCTGCCGATCGCATGGACCGCGGTCGAATGGATTCGCACGTACTTTCCCATCGGGTTTCCGTGGAACTTGTTGGGTTACACCGCCTACCGCAATCTCCAACTGATCCAATTTGCCGAGTTTACCGGCGTTTACGGCATTTCGGCGCTGATCATTTTCTTCAATGCGGTCACCTATATCGTCTTTTTTCGGCGCTACTCGCGGCGAGTTCAGACGCTGAGTCTCGGCGTGCTGACGGCAGTGATGGCGGCGGCGTTGATCTTCGGGTCGATGCGTATCAACGAGCTCGCCACCGCGCCGGAGCAGGGATCGCTTAGAGTCGCGATGGTGCAGGGCGATATCCCGCAATCGATCAAGTGGGACCCGAGCTTTCTCGGCACCAGCTTCAAAGTTTACGCCGATCAGACCGAGTTGGCCGCGAAGCAGGGCGTAGACCTGGTGGTATGGCCCGAGGCCGCCGCCGCGTTTTTCTTTCAGCCCGAGAATCGCTATCCGGCGGGCTTCGCCGACGACGCCAGTTATCGTCTCAAGCTGTTGCAGCTTGCGGCGGACACTGGAGACCCGATCCTGTTCGGAGCGCCGGCTTTTGGGGTCGAAGACGGGGTGGTGGGTTTCTACAACCGCGCCTACCTGGTCGCCGGAAAACAGGGAGTGGTTGATTGGTACGACAAGATCCAGCTGGTGCCGTTTGGCGAATATGTACCTGCCAGACGGCTGCTCGGGTTTTTTGTCAACCGGGTGGTCAAGGGTTTCGGCGATATGTTTCCGGGGCGGGTGCAGAAGGTCTTTCAGGTGAAGGACGCCAAGCTATCGGTGCTTATCTGCTACGAGAGTATCTTCCCGGATCTTTCACGGAGCGCGATCAAAAACGGCGGTGAGATCCTGGTCAATATCACGAACGACGCATGGTACGGGGCAAGCTCGGCGCCCTATCAACTTCTCGCGATGTCTGCGATGCGGTCGGTCGAGACCAAGGTGCCGATGGTGCGGGTCGCCAATACGGGAATAAGCGCGATTATCGAGCCGAGCGGCAAGATTGCGGCGCGCACGCCGCTCTTTACGCGTGGGACCGAGATACAGAAGGTTTCGTGGCGGCCGGTCAGGACGGTCTACACGGTCGTCGGCGATCTGTTCGCCGAGGCCTGCTGGTTCCTGATGATGGCGGGGTTCGGCGCCGCCTACTTCAGGCCGATTCCACCGAATCCTCTGGAGGAGGCCGTGGCCAGTATAATGTCGGTCAACGGGCGCGGCTGAGGCGGTTAATTCGACGCCGCAGGTATGGCAGAATAAAGACATCGGCAGGCGCCGGGTTGCCGCCGATGAGGAGTATCCGATGCTGAGCGACATGCGATTACAATTGAGCGATTTCGAAGGCCGCGCCGACACTCTCGGGAGGCGTCTTTGACGTCGCTAAACTCTCGGCACGTTCGAACGAACTCCTCGAACAGTCCGGCAAGGCGGATTTTTGGGATCGCCCCGAAGCCGCACAGTCGGTACTGAGAGAACACGATCGTATCAAGGATCAGCTCTCCGGCCACGAACGGCTGAAAAAAGTCCTGGACGAGGCTCGACTTTTCCTCACGATGGCGGAGGAAGAGGGAGCGGAAGACTCCGAGGCCGCGCGCGAAACCACGGCGGCGCTCGAGGCCGCGGGGGCCGAACTGCAGCGGCAAGAGCTCCAGGTGATGCTCGGCGGCGAATACGATCGCCTGGGCGCGATCGTTTCGATCCATCCGGGGGCGGGCGGCACCGAGGCGCAGGATTGGGCCGAAATGCTGTTGCGACTCTATCTGCGCTGGGTTGAGCGTCGCGGTTTCAAGAGCGAAATGGCCGACTTGCAGCCGGGTGACGGCGCCGGAATCAAGAGCGCGACCTTCGAGGTCGACGGCGAATACGGCTACGGCTATCTCAAGGCCGAGGCGGGTATCCATCGGCTGGTGCGGATTTCTCCATTCGACGCGAACGCGCGACGCCATACCTCGTTCGCATCGGTGTTCGTTTTTCCCGCGATCGACGACAAGGTGGAGGTGATCATCAACCCGGCGGATCTGCGGATCGATACCTTTCGCGCCAGTGGAGCGGGCGGCCAGCACGTCAACAAGACCGACTCGGCGGTGCGCTTCACTCATCTTCCGACCGGAATCGTAGTGGCGTGCCAGAACGAGCGCTCACAGCATAAGAACCGTGCGATGGCGATGAAGATCCTGCGCGCGCGCCTGTTCGAACTCGAGCAGCGCAAGAAGCAGGAAGAGCTCGCCAAGTTCAGCAAGGAAAAGAAGGATATCGCGTGGGGCAGCCAGATCCGATCCTACGTGCTGCATCCGTACCAGATGGTCAAGGACCATCGCACGGGCGTTGAGATAGGCAATACGAACGCGGTGCTCGATGGGGCAATCGACCCGTTTATCGAGGCGTTCCTGATGGGCGTCCGCAAGGGCGACCCCGAATCGATGTCAGCCTAAGGTTTGGCGGGAAGATGCGCATCGCGCCTCCCGACAAAAATCGCGAGACATTGCTGTTTGGCAAAGGGCCGACGCGGAAAGCGCCAGCCGGGAGGCGCGTGAAGTCTAGCGGCCGGCCGACTGCATCGATTTGTCGAGCAGCTTGAGCAGCGTGTAAACGGTCTCGGTCGCCGGTACACGCATGCCGTGACGCTTCGCGGCGCGTACGACCGCGCCCGAGATGGCGTCGTATTCGAGCCGCTTACCTTTTTCGAGATCCTGCAGAGTCGAGGTTTTAATCGCGTAGGCGTTCAGATTTTTCTGGATTTGCTGGAGTTGTAGGTCCACGCGGTCGTCGGTGACCTTGGCGCCCTCGGCGCGGCCGACAGCGAGGGTCTCGAGCATCAGAGTGCGGACAAGATTGTAGCCTTCGGGATCTTCGAGCATCTGGCCCAAAGTGGTGCGGGTCAGGGCGCTTACGCTGTTAGTGCTGACGTTGCCCATCAGCTTGTACCAGCGGATGGTTTTGAGGTCGGCGGTGAGTTCGCCGAAGATTCCGGCGCGTTTGAAGGTTTCGGCGAGTCGTTTGGCGCGCGGGGTTTCGCGTCCGTCCAGTTCACCGAATTCGATCACGCCGATGGCGGTATGAAGAATTTTGCCGGGGGCGACAAGTTCGGCGCCGACGCGCGAATTACCACCCATGACGGCTTCGCGCGGGAAAAAACGGCAGAGGATCTCTTCGTTCTCGACACCATTTTGAATCGTCATCAGGATACCGTCGGGGCTGAGGCATCCTTCGAGTTGGCGGGCGGAGGCTTCGGTGTCGTAGGACTTAACCGCGAACAGAATCAGGTCGTACGGTGCGAATTCGCGCGGATTGTCGGTGGCTTTGACGGCAACCTTGACGTCGCCCTTGAAGCTGTTGATTTCGAGGCCTTTTTCTCTGAGCGCGCGGAGGTTCTCGCCACGGGCGCACAAGACGACATCTTCGCCACCTTGCTGCAGCCGAGCCCCATAGAATGCGCCCACCGCGCCCGCGCCCATCACCAGGATTTTCATCGCCACGCCCTCATTTGATGCATCCAGTTTCGAGACTAAAGCGCGGTGCGCGGCTTTCGCCGCGCTTCGCGCATGAGACCAACCTTATTTCATCCGCCATAGCGGATGAGTCAACCGTTGCGTTCGATCGCTCCATTCCAGAGTTTCGCGACGGTGGCGCGCAGCGCCTCGATCGTACTGTCGTTGGTAATCACGGTGGTGGCATGCTTGCGGCGTTCGTCGTCGGGCAGTTGGGCCTTGATACGCGCTTCGATTTGATCGCGCGCCATCCCGCGGTCGCGCTCGATTCGAGCCATCACCTGTTCGCGCGAGGTGACGACCAGCCAGATTTCGTTGAACAGCGGTTGCCAGTTCGCTTCGATCAGGATGGCGGCTTCGATGACGATAGGTTTGCGCTCGCCTTGTGCGCGCAGCTCGCCGACCATTTCGCGCATCCGCGCGAACATTTTGGGGTGGACGATCGAATTAAGGCGTTTGAGTGCGGCGGGATCGGCGAACACGATCGGCCCAAGCTTTTTGCGATCGATGGTGCGGTCGGGCGCGAGAATCTGTTCGCCGAACGCCTCGATCATATCAGGATAAGCGGGGCCGCCGGGTTCGTAGATCGCATGACCGACCTTGTCGGCATCGACAATCGGTGCGCCGAGTTCGGCGAGAAGTTTCGTGACCGTGCTTTTCCCCGAACCGATTCCGCCGGTGAGCCCAATCGTCAGCATCAATTTACTCCGTCCAGGCTTTGCGATCCGCTAAGTCTTTCAGCCGCCTCCCGCCTGCTTGTCCCAAGCCTGAAGGTTGTAGAGGTAGCTGAAGAAGCCGCCGCGGGAAAGCAATTCGTCGAAGGTGCCTTGCTCGGCGATGGCGCCGTCGCGCAGGACGAGAATGCGATCGGCGTTCTTGATGGTCGACAGGCGGTGCGCGATCACCAGTGTCGTTCGCCCGCGCATCGCGGCCTGGACGGCGGCCAGCACCAGGGATTCGGTTTCGGTATCGAGGGCGCTGGTGGGTTCGTCCATGATGAGGATGGGCGCGTCCTTGAGCAGAGCACGCGCGATCGTTACGCGTTGTGCTTCGCCTTCGGAGAGACTGTGGCCACCCTGGCCCACGACCTCGGCGAGACCGGCCGGCAACTTGGCGAGAAGGGGGCCGAGGCGGGCGGCATTTGCGGCATTTTCGATCTGGCGATCGGTCGCGTCGGCACGGCCCAGCGCGATATTGGCACGGATGGTCGCGCCGAGGACCAGCGGCGGCTGGAGCACCATCGCGATGTTGCGTCGCAGCGATGCGAGTTTCAGGTCGCGCGTATCGCGCCCGTCGATCAGGACGGCGCCCTGTTGCGGTTCATAAAAGCGCGCGAGCAGGCTCGCCATCGTGGTTTTACCCGCACCGCTGGGACCGACGATGGCAATGGCCTCGCCGGCCGCGGCGCGAAAGCTCACGCCTTTGAGGACGGGATTCGCGGGATCGTAGCCGAAGACGACATCGTCGAATTGGATGTCGCCGCGAATCTGGGAGATTGGGGTCGCACCCGGCCGATCCTTTATGTCGGGTTCGATCGCGAGCAATTCGAGGCAGCGGTTGAGGCCGGCTTTCGCGCCGTTGACCAGGCCGTAGGTTTGAAAGATCAGATTCACCGGCGCATAGAGCGAAGCGAGATAAGTGGTAAAGACGATGAGATCGCCGATGGTGAGTTTGCCGCGCAATACGTGCAGCGCGCCCACGTAGATCACCAGCGCGGTGCCGAGCGCGATCAGCACATTTACCGCTCCGGCGTACAGCGTTTGATAGGTATAGAGCTTGAGGGTCTCGCCCAGGCTCTCGCTGCTGAGACTCGACGAATTCACGGTACGATTCGTTCTCGCGGGTGAAGGCCTGCACCACGTGGATCGACGCGAGCGCCTGATGCGCGACGGTGTAGAGGCGGCTTTCCTTGACGCGGGCGGTGCTGGCGAGTTGATCGATACGACGGCTGGTGGAGGCGATCAGCACGAAGAGTCCCGGTATCACGGCCAGTGCCGCCAGCGTGAGAGTCGCGTCCATCCGTACCATCACGACGAACATGCCGGCGAGCAGGACGGTCGAGGAGACAATCGGGAAAATCCCGTTCATCGCGATGGTCTGGAGAGAGAAGGTATCGTAGGCGATCCGCACCATCAGGTCGCCGACCTCGCGCCGGCGATGGAAGGCGAGCGAGAGTCGTTGCAGGTGGTCGAACATCTGCGCGCGCAGGTCGTTCACCATCCGCTGTCCGATGGAAATGGTGACGTAGTTGGTGGTGACGTTGAGAATCCCGAGCGCGACATAGATCACGACCAGCGCCAAACATGAGGCGGTGAGCAGGTTCGCGGGCGCAACCGGGAGCCAAGGGCTGTTCACCGGCTTCCCGCGCAAGACGTTGTCGATCACGAGCTTGAGCGGCCAGGGTTTGAGGATCTCGATAGCGCTGGTGAGGGCGACCGCGCCGATTGCGAAGGTGAGATAGCCGAGATACGGACGCATCCGGCGGACGACTTCGCCGTAGACCGTAAAGGCGCCCATCAGGGTTTGTCCGGATGCGAGGGTTCCAGGGTGAGCCCGAACTGCGCCGCGGCTTCGGCGGCTGCCGCCGCGATCACCGTCGGAACCATACGGGATCGTCGTAAAGCGACCACCAGCGGAAAAAGGATGAGGACCGCCGCGATGGGGAGTCCAAAGGGGATGTCGCCGAGTACGAAGATAAGGACGACGGCGAGGCTGATTGCTGCGAAGCGCCAGACCGCGAACTTGCTGCGCCATCCGAGCGACGTTTGCCATTCCTGTTCAAGCAACAGGATTGGCACGGTGACGAGACCGGGCGGCAGGACGATCTGGAGGTCGTAGGGAACGTAGCCATCGCCGCGGGCAACCGTGAGTCCCCGACGCAAAAGCGCGGTGCGCAACGCCTCGACCATCTTCTCGGCGGCGGGAAGTCCAGCCTTATTGCGCCCGGGGTTCAAGGCGACCCTGCCGCTTAGAGCTGGTGTCGCCCAGGCGGGGGCATCTTTTGTGTCGGGGGCGAACGAAGAAGATACTCGCCATCGCTCCCAGCTCCTGACCAGCGGACCGGCCACCCATAGGATCGCGAGCAGGATTCGCCGTTCGACTCCATGCGCGCGGTCGCGCGGAGCGCGTGCGGCCGCGGCACTCGCGCAGAATAGCGTGACGGCGAGGCCGACCCATCCGATCACGGCATAGAAGAGATTGAAAATGCCGAGCAGGATGAAAATCAGGGTCAGGGCGATCCATTGGAATGTGAGCGGCGTCTGCGCGGCCAAAGGCAAGAGCGCGCCCGGGTAAACGGTTTGGAAGAGCCCGCGTCCGAAGGCCCCGTAATAAACGCGCGGGCCCGTTCGGAACCATTCGAGGAGCGAACCGGTGCCGCCGTAGAGCGCGTTGCGGCCGCCGCTATATTCGGGATATTTGCGAAACAGCAGACCCTCGCCGCGTCCGTAGCCGGCCTGTTGCTTCAAGTATGCGCGGATAGTCGCCCGGCGCTCATGGATTACCGTGGCGGCCGGTGCGTAGGCGAGCGAGTACCCGCGATCGCGCAGGCTCCAGGAAAAATCGACGTCATCACCGGCGGTTTCGAAAGCGGGGTCGAACGGCTTCGCGGTCTCGAGCCTCGATTTGTCGATGGCCATGCTGCAACCGCATAGCTGCTCGAGTTGGTCCGCGCCGAGACGCACCTCTTTGGGTTCGCCGGGAGCTGACGCGATCGCCGAAACGATCAGCGAATGATTGGCGGGCGGGAAATTCTGTCCGCCGGCGGCGAGTGTCCCCGTGCGTATCAGGGTTTCGACCAGGTGGTAGAGCCAGTCAGGTTCGGCCTCGGCGTCGGCGTCGATGAAGGCAACGATTTGACCGGTAGCCGCCGCGATACCGGCGTTACGAGCGGCGCCGAGCCCGCCGTGGGCGAGCGCAATTACGCGCGCACCTTCGTCGGTGGCGATACGCGTGGTATCGTCGCTCGAACCGTCGTCGACGACGATCACCTCGTAGTCGGGATAATTGAGAAGCTTGAGGGATCTCAGGCACGCGGCCACGGTCGCTGCGGCGTCATACGCGGCGACGGTCACCGAAGCTCGCGGAGGATCCTTGAGCGCGGGCGGCATCGGTGCACGAAACACCTGTGCGAGAGCGTTGAAAGCGAGCTTGGGTTTGCGTTCGCGCGAAACCAGGCCGAAGTTCCAGTCGGTAATTTCAGCCCCGCCGGTATGCCATTCATCGGTGAAGGCGAAAACGATAAAGCCGGAGAGCCCCAGTTCGAAAGCCGCGCGCGCTTGCCAGGTGAGCAATTCCGCCTGGTGCGCCTCGCTCTCTCGAATCGTGTCCATGCCGGTTTCACTGAGGACCAGCGGACGATCCTTCGTGGTGGCCAGCAGATGGGTCAAGTAACGCCGGAAGTCGGGCTCTTGATGGAGATAGACGTTGAAGCTGACGAAATCGAGAGAATTGAGTTCCAGGTATTCGGCCGACGGGTAATTAGAATAGGTAAAAAGCCCATCAGGGTCTTCCTGCTTACCGATGTCGTAGAGTTCGTCGAGGAAGCTGCTGACTGCGTGCGGTCCGTGCCAGCGCACGATATCGGAGCGGATCTCGTTGCCCAGGCTATAAGCGAAGATCACATCGGCGAACTGACGCATGTCGCGAACGCCGTCGCGAATAGTCTTGCGGATGTCGCGCATCATTGGGCGCGAGTCGAGAAATGCCATGTGAAATGGCCAGGGCATACCGACCATCATTCGCAATTCGTTCTTGGCGGCGAGTTCGAACATCCAGGTCGGCGGAGGGACATAGGTACGGACGAGGTTCGCACCTAACTCGCGCATCAGGGCGAAATCAGTGGCGGTGCGTTCCGGCTCGGGATAGCGCTCGCCGCGGGAGTTCGGCGTGAATGGTCCGTAGGAGACCCCGCGCGCCAAAAACTTGGAAGCCCCGTCCCAGATATACTTTCCCCGCACAACCAACCGGCCCATTTAAGTGAGCTAATCTCAAAGCTCGCGATGGCGCAACGCACGAATCGGAAGGGCGCGAACCGCCGATCGTGCGCCGTATTCGCGTCGCGTGCGGAAGCCAATCGAGCTGGCAGTGCGCCAAATGTTCCCTCGCGGCGAGGTGTCGCCTATCATCGCGATGCAATGTCAGTTGTCAGCACGACTAAGGAACCAATCAGCGGCGATGTAACTGTCAACGGGATTCGGCTGCACTATCTGGATTGGGGCGGAGAGGGACGCCCAATCGTTCTGTTGCACGCCACGGGTTTTCTCGGCCGAATCTATCGTCCCATCGCGGCTGCGCTCACGGCAGTCGGTCACGTCTATAGCTATGACCAGCGTGGCCACGGCGACAGCGAGAATCCCAGCCTCGACCAGGTCGGTTGGGATCGTACCGCGGATGATCTCGAGAATTTCCTGACGACGATGAAGCTCGCGGGCGCGTGCGGTATCGGCCATTCGGCCGGCGGTACCGCCATCGGCGCGGTTGCGAGTCGCCGCCCCGATTTGATTTCACGAGCGGTACTGGCCGAACCGGTAATCGTCGACGTCGAGAATTCTCAGCAGGGGCCGCAAGAACTGTTTCATCGGACGCTTCGGCGCAGGCGAATCTTCGAGAGCGTCGAGGCCATGTATCGGAATTTTGAAAATAAGCCCCCATACGACACCTGGCAGCGGCAGATGCTGAGCGACTATTGCGAATTCGGGACGCGTCCGGATACCGACGGAAAGCGGGTGCTGAAATGCTCCCCCGAAGTCGAGGCGCAATTCTATCTCACTGCGCGCGACTTCGACGGCTTGTCGATGATCCTACAGACGCAGGTGCCGATGCTGGTGCTATTCGGCGAAAGCAGCGACAGCCCGGGAATCGGGTTCAAGGATCGGATAGCCGCCGCCGGGAGACATCAGCGAACCTATGTGATGCCGGGCACAGGCCATTTCATGCCGATGGAAAAACCGGAGGAAGTGGCGCGGATGGCGATCGCATTCTTTCGCGAGAAGTAACTCGGGCTATATTCGTCCCCAGATCTTCGCAAATGGATCCCACGCAGAGTCACGATGCCATTCGTATTCCATCGAGATGGCGACCTTCTCGGCGACGTCCTTCCCGGAAATGCGAGCGATGATCGCGAGCGCCATGTCGATTCCCGCCGAGACGCCCGAGGATGTCGCGAACTTGTCGTCTTCGACCCATCGCGCTTGTTGCACCCATTCGACCTTCGGCCCCTGCGAGATCACCCAGTCCAATGAGCGTTTGTTGCTGGTAGCGCGGTGGCCGTCGAGGATCCCCGCGCGCGCCAACAGGCCTGCACCCGTACACACTGAAGTCACCAGCTCGGCTTCTTGGGCGCGTGCCTGAAGCCACGAAATCATCGTGGGGTTGTCGACTTCGCGGCGAGTTCCGATACCGCCGGGCACCAGCATAATGTCGAGATGCGGGCAGTCGGCGAAGCCAAACTCGGCGACCGCCGCAGGCCCTTGCGCGCTCGTTACCTTGCCAGCGGTCTGCGCGACCATCACGAGGCGAAAGGCGCCGCCAGCGTCGTGGATTCCGTAAGCCTCCGCCGGACCGAATACATCCAGCAATTCGAAGCCCTCGAACAGCACGAATCCGATAGTTTTTGGTGCCACTGACACTTCCTTGTTACGGCAATTTTCCCGCGAGCAGGCAGAGATTATGTTGTTGAGATGAACCGGGCCAACGACGCTCTACAGTCACTGTAACTCGCCGGGCAGATCGATTGTCTCCCTCGCGCGGATCAGACGCGAGTGGGCATCGTAAGTAATTCGCGAGCGGCCGCAGAGTAGATTCCCGGCTTTTCGAAGATGAAGAGCGGCGGTTCGATCTCGGTTTCGATTCCGCCACCCTTGCGCGCTTCGACGAGAATTGTCGTCGCGCGAGCATCGACTCGCGGATGGACGAAGCGGATTCGTTTTGGTTCCAGCGAATGCGCCTTCATCTCAGCAATCAGTTCGGCGCTGCGCGTGGCGGTGAAGATAAATGCGGCCTTGCCGCCGTGGCCGAGATGATGGTTGGCAGAGCTGACGAAATCGCTCAGGTTGGCGCCCCCGGCGCCGCGCGCGATTTGCCGGCTGGGATTAGGGCTCTCGCGTCCCGATTCGGGGGCGCGATAGGGAGGATTCGCGACGATATAGTCGAACGATTCAGCCGTGACTCCATCGATGGGTCGCGAGCGCAAATCGGCACATACCGCGGTCATCGTCTGGATTCGGTTGAGCTCGGCGTTGCGAGCGGCCATCGCCGCGAGTTCCGGCTGTAGCTCGACCGCGACGATTTGCCGTGGATGCGTCAGCATCGCGATTATGAGCGAGATAACCCCACATCCGGCGCCCAATTCGAGCATCCGGTCCCTGCCGCGGGGACGCGCAAAACGGCCCAGCAGGACCGCGTCCAGGGAAAATCGGTACCCGCAAAGTGGCTGGACGATGGTCAGCCCTCCGCCTAGGATTGTATCGACTGTTTCCGTATCGGACTGAATCGTCATGGATGCCGCAGAAAAAGGCGCACGCTACGCTCGAGTCTTCCGCAAAGCGGGTGTGTTGCTCGGTCGCGGCAGGATAGCGCGCGCCATCTCGGTGCTGGAAGAGGGGCGCACCCTCGCCGAGCAATTCGGCGACCCGCGCATGGCGTCGCGTTTCGCGACCGAAATCCACCGCGCCGAAACTCAGGCGAAATCGCAAAATTAGCCCCGTCCCGCTGCTTTTCCAGTTTCGACCCTAAACGCCATTTCTGCGTCCCGCCCGCAGGCGTAACGACAGATGTCGGCTCCAAAAGCCACTTGACGCCGAGCAGTTCGTACTTACGTTTCATTTGCAGGCGACAAGGGCAGGACAAGCCACCAGGCCTGAAAAAACGCACTGTTACCGGCTCAGCCCGGCAGGAGGTTCAGATGGAACTCAGATACGAGAACGGATGGAATGGCAACGGCTGGTTGTTTGATCGCATGAATCACTTGATGAAGGATTTCACCCCCGGTCAGCCCAGGCACATCCGGCCAGCGGCGGACGTCATCGAGGACAAGGAAGGCTATCATTTCTACTTCGAGTTGCCAGGTCTGAAGAGTGAGTCGATCGACGTGAGTGTCGAGAATGGCAATCTGATGCTAACCGCGGAGCGCAAGCGTCCGGAATGGTCCAAAGAGACCACGGTCTATGTGACCGAGCGCGATTTCGGTTCGATTCGCCGCAGCTTCACGCTGCCCGAGGACGCGGCTCACGACAAGATTAACGCGAGCTACAAGGAGGGCGTGCTCGAGGTCCGAATCGAGAAGCATCCTGAAGCCAAACCGGTCAAGGTTCAAATCAACTAGTCAATGTCGATGGCGAGGAGCGCTGCGGGACGAACCGCGGCGCTCTCGTCGCGTAACCGCTTCGACAAATTCGACAAAAAAGGTAACGTGACCATATGTGGGTGATTCTGACGATCCTCGTTCTGATCGCGCTCTACCTGGTCTTTGCCTATAACTCGCTCGTCCGCCTGCGCAATGAGGTCGACAACTCGTGGCGTCAAATCGACGTCCAGTTAAAACGCCGCCACGACTTAATCCCGAACCTGGTCGAAGCGGTTAAGGGTTACATGAAGTTCGAGCAGGATACCCTGACGCAGGTAGTCGAGGCTCGTAATCGCGCGGTTGCTGCCCCCTCTCCAGGCGCGCGCGTCGAAGCGGAGAATCAACTCACGGCGGGACTGGGCCGTCTGCTCGCCGTGATGGAGAACTACCCCCAGCTCAAATCCGATCAGAATGTTTTGCAGTTGCAGGAGCGGCTGACCACCACCGAAAATCAACTCGCTTTCGCACGTCAGGCCTATAACGACGTAGTCCTGCAGCTCAACACGCGGGTCGAGACATTCCCAACCAATTTTGTCGCCAACACTTTCGGCTTCAAAGCGTCGGAATACTTCAAGGTCGCGCCGGAAGATCAGGCAGTGCCTAAGGTAGATCTGTCGCTGGCGCCGGGCGCGCCCTCGCAGCGCTGAGAATCGCACTTCCACTGAGCGAGTCCGGCAGATACCCGGTCAGCCGCAATGCCTCAAGGGTCCACAGATTTTCGGCAGCTTGAACGGGCCAACCGGCGCGAAACCGGACTGCTGGTGGTCGTATTTCTCGTCCTGTTCTGCGCGCTTGGCTTCGGGCTCGACTTTGTCGTCGGCGGACTTCGAATCGTCGGTGGTCATCTGGTCGGCTTCCCCTTCCTTACTATCGCGGCACTCACAATTGGATCGATCCAGGCTTTTCTCTCGTATTATGGGGGAGCCTCCCTGGTGCTTGCTTCGGCGCACGCGCGGCAGCTCCTGCCTGATTCGCCCAAGCATCAGGTGGTGCTCGACGTCGTGAACGAAATGGCACTAGCCGCACGGATGCCGGTGCCGCGCGCGTACGTAATCGACGATCCTTCTCCTAACGCCTTCGCCACCGGCCGCGATCCCGCTCATTCGGTCGTCTGCGTAACCCAGGGGCTGGTAGACGAGATGGACCGCGAGGAATTGCAGGGCGTGCTCGGCCACGAGATGGCGCACGTCCGCGACTACGATATCCGTACGATGACGATGATCGCGGTGTTGGTAGGCGGCGTGGCGATGCTGGCCGATTTCGTCGTGCGATGGTCGTTCTTTGGCGGCTTCGGCGGCCGTGGTCGCAGTGACGGGGATCGCGATAGCGGGGAAGTCGGCGCGATCATCGCGATACTGGTGTTCGTCCTGGCGATCCTCGCGCCAATTTTCTCTCAGCTAATCGCGATGGCGGTCTCACGCGAACGTGAATACCTGGCCGATGCGTCGTCGGTCGAGTTTACGCGTAATCCGCGTGCGCTGCTCCGCGCCCTTGAACATATCGCGCAAACCGAATCGCCGCTCAAAAACGCCTCGCGTGGAATCGCGCATTTGTTCATCGTGAGTCCGTTGGAGGGCGCTGATGGCAGTGGCGAAGGGTTTTTCGGCAATCTGCTGTCCACACATCCGCCGCTTCCTCGGCGAATCGCACGTCTGCGCGCGCTGCTGGGCGAATCGACAGGCGCCACGCCGAGCGCCGCGCAGTCCTGACGATCAGCGATTGCGGTTTTTCAAGGTTCGCTCGATTTCGCGGCGGGACGTTTTGCGCGCGATCGCTTCGCGCTTGTCGTAGAGTTTCTTGCCTTTGGCCAGGGCAATTTCGACCTTGGCGCGCCCATCTTTGAAATAGATTCGGAGCGGTACCAACGAGTATCCCTGTTCGCGCACCCGTCCCCAGAGGCGATCGATCTCCCGTCGATGCATCAGGAGTTTGCGCGGGCGGGTTTCCGTATGACCGAACTGGCCTGCGGGTGCGTAGGTGCCGATGTGGACGCTATAAAGAAAGGCCTCGCCACTGCGGATGCGAGCGTAGCTGTCGCGCAAATTCACGCGATGGTCCCGCAGGGACTTCACCTCGGTTCCGACCAGCGCGAGTCCCGCTTCGACGGATTCCTCGATGAAGAAGTCGTGACGAGCTTTGCGATTGTCCGCGACGAGGTCGTAGCCGTTCTTGTTGCTCTCGGTCTTTGCCTTCTCTCTCGCCATTCCCGGTTAATTTTATCCTGTCGCACGATGGGCTTATAGAGCGCTATCCGGTTCCGAAGGGTACGTGAGTTCGATCGCCCGGGTTATCGCGCGGTGATTCGTCCGACAACGTTGTTCCGAGGGAAAGCAGCGGATGAAAAAAGGCGCGACCGTGATTGGACGGCCGCGCCTGCTTCGACGAATAGGTTGTGGTCTACCAGAGCTGTCGCGATGCGATCTTCGCGCCTTCAGCCAACGCGTGAAATTTTGCCCAGGTGATCTTGGGATCTACCGCCGAGAAGCCCGCCACGGTCGCGAAACCGCAATCGCTTCCAGCCAGTACGTTTTCCTTTCCCACCACGTTGGCGACGTTGCAGATACGCTGCGCGATCAATTCCGGATGTTCGATGAAGTTGTTGGTCGAGTCGATCACACCCGGGATCAGCAGTTTGCCCTCCGGCAGCTTAACGTCCTTGAATACCGCCCACTCGTGCTCGTGGCGCGGGTTTGATGCTTCGTAGGAAATTCCGGCGGCGCGAGCCTTGAAAACTATGTCGATGATATCGCGCAGGGGGACGTCGCGATGATGCGGGCCCTCGTAGTTGCCCCAGCACAGGTGGATGCGGACGCGATCGGGCGGGATATCCGACAGCGCGTGATTTAGCGCCTCGACATGCCGCTCGATATTCTTGCGGAACTCATTGAGGCTCGCGTCGGGAAACTGGATATGGCGTCCCATCGCGAGGTCGGGGCAATCGACTTGCAGTATGATCCCCGCCTGATGAATCGCGTTGTATTCCGTCTTCATCGCGTCGGCGAGCGCGGCCAGGTAGGCCTCGTGGGTCTTGTAGTAGGTATTCGGCAAGAAGATCGAGATGACTCCCGGTGACGCCGCGCTCATGAATGCTTCGGTGGGTTTCGCCTGGGCGACCGCGGCCTTGAGATTTTCCAGCTCCTTGTCGACGTCTTTGCGGTTCCGGTAGGCCACCGGGCCATCGCACGCCGGGCGCTTGAGATCGGCCACGGCACGCTGGCTGCGGAAGCGCTCGCCGTATTCAGGATAGTCGTTCAAATCGGCTATTCCGGGCAGTAACTCAGTCGATGCTTCGGCCCCGAAACCGCTAAGCCGATCCTTGACGTAGGTGGCGTATGAGGGTTTGCCGGCCTCGCCGTCATTTACGACGTCGACTCCGGCGTCAACTTGCTTGCGCACGATTTCCGCGACGGCGGATCGAACCCGAGTATCAAACCCGGCCACATCCTTGGTGTTGCCGGCCTCCATCGCTTTGATCAGCGGCAGCAGATCGTCGGGCCGCGGCAGGCTTCCCGTATGAGTCGTAAGAATACGTTCGGTGCTGCGTTTCATCGTTCAAGTTCTCCTCTTCGCGCGATCGTGAGTTGCCGGGGTCCGCGGCTGCTTACCGTTTCCACAGTTGTTTCGACGCCAGGCGGGCACCCTCGGCCATCGTCTTGAGCTTCTCCCATGCGATCATCCCGTCGACGCGCGAAGTGCCCGCGATCGTGGCGAAACCACAATCGGTTCCGGCGATGACGTTTTCGCGACCGACCACATTGGCGAGGTTGCAGATACGTTGCGCGACCAGTTCCGGATGCTCGATAAAATTCGTCACCGAATCGACCACGCCCGGGATCAGCAGTTTGCCGTCAGGGAGCTTGGAATCCTTGAACACTGCCCATTCGTGTTCGTGGCGCGGGTTCGAGGCTTCGTACGAGATACCCATCGCGCGGGTCTTGAAGACGATGTCGGCGATGTCTCGCAGCGGAACGTCGTGATGATGCGGGCCTTCGTAGTTGCCCCAGCACAGATGGATTCGAGTGCGGTCCGGCGGCACATTGGCCAGCGCGTGGTTGAGCGCCTCGATATGCATTTCGATAGTCTTGCGGAAATCCGCCAGGCTAAGGTCCTTGAACTGGATATGCCGGCTCATCGCGAGGTCGGGACAATCGACCTGCAGAATATATCCCGCCGCACAGATAGCCTCGTATTCGGTCTTCATCGCCTCGGCAATGGCGCGGATATAAGCCTCGTGCGTGGGATAGTGCTTGTTCGAGAGGAAGAACGTCACCACTCCCGGCGAAGCCGCACTGATGAATGCCTCCGCCGGGTTGAGGCCGGCCAGCGCCGTCTTGAGATTCTCAGCGTCGCTGCGCACCGCCTCCTGGTCGCGATACGCGATGGGTCCGGTGCAGGCCGGACGTTTCAATACGGCGACACCGCTTTCGCGTCCGCCGCGTTTGGTAAAATCGCGGAAGTCGGTGAGGTCGGCGGCAAATAACGGCGCACTCTTCTCGGTGCCGTCGAACCCGCTCAGGCGATCTTTGACGTAAGTTGAATATGACGGCTTCCCCATCTCACCGTCGTTGACGATATCGACACCCGCGTCGATCTGTTTACGTACAGTTTCGGCAACCGCGGACTTGACCCGCTTCTCCAGCGCGGCCGGATCGGTCAACTCGCCGGCTTCTTTTTGCCGCAGGAGCGTAATCAAATCGTCGGGCCGCGGCAGGCTGCCGGTGTGGGTTGTCAGAATTCGTTCGGTGCTGCGCTTCATGATGGCTTCCTCCGCTGTTGCGGGCCCCGATGGAAGAGGCCGCGGTCTAATTGCGCGCCGCGGTGAAAATTGCTGTCCGCGCCCTATCGTGCGGCAGCGGCGTTTTCATTGGCCGAAAGTTAGCGCGACTGTGTCGTGAGCGCAAAACGAAGGTGACTGTCTGAAGGCGTGGGCGCGGGAGCCTTGCGTCTTTGAGGACGCGCGGGGTCGTGCGCAGGAGTTCGCTTCTATCCTGTGGCGGTCTCGATCCGGGCGATGGTCAGGTGGTGAAGCCGAGTTCCTTGAGGCGGTCGCGCGCCTCCTGTGCCACTTCCCCGTGGACCATCAAACGCGCTTCGATCGCTACAGTGCTGCCGAGTATCTGCGCCGCCTGGTCGTCGAATATGAACGTCTCGATGCCTCCCGCCTCGAGCAGATCGCGCGCCATCCGCACTACGACGGGATCGATGTTGGTAAAGACCAGCTCGAGGCCGGCGTTCTGAGGTTCGTTGTCAGGCATGGTTCCTATACTCGATTCAGCGAGAATGTGATCAGGGAGCGGCATCGGCTCGGCCCGCGAACCCGACGCTCTTCACGCGTTGGTAGAGCACAATCGCCGCGATTGTCGCCAGGATCAAGGCAATTACGGTATCGAATCGATGGAAGTACGGTCCCAGGGCCTCCCAATGCTGTCCCAGCTTCATTCCCGCATAGGCCAGGGCGAAGCACCAGATATATGAGCCGGCAAGAGTATAGATCGTGAACGGCAACAGGCGCATCCGCGCCACTCCGGCCGGAAACGCGATGAAGGTGCGGACCACTGGCAGCAGACGGCTCCAGAAGACCGTCGCGGAGCCCCAGCGCGCAAAGAATTTGTCGGCTATCTCGATTTCATGCGGCGCAACGAGGACGTAGCGGCCGTAACGTTCAAGGAACCAGCGACCTCCGCTCGCCCCGACGTAATAGGCGATATACGAACCGATCAGGCAACCAAATGCGCCGGTTAGCGCGACCAGGTACAGGTTGAAGCGTCCACTCGCCACCAGGTAACCGGAGAACGGCATGGTCACCTCGGACGGCAATGGCACGCAGGCGCTTTCGATGGTCATCAGGACGAAGACGCCGCCATAGCCGAGCGCCGCGATTGTCGCGATGATCCCCGCCGTCACACTGGTCATTAGTCGATCAATCATATGTCGGCCGCGCAGTCGGCGCGGCGCACCCAACAAATTGCCATGCGGGACGCCCTAATGCGAGTTGCCAATTTGGGGCGCTTCGGGGCATAGTTCGCGGGTCCCAAAGAACAGGTGATGGCCGGCGGCTGTCCGCGGCATTCGAGTTCGAGCAAAGGAATGGCCTCCTGCGGTTGCTCTTCGACTCGAAATGATGAAGACTGTATAACTGTATATATGTTGATCACCGGATCGTCGCCGAGCGGCGTCTTTTCCGGCCTGAAGAGATCTAAAACAGGCTTCGCCGGTATGGCGACGCGCATCGAGGAGACAAATGGCTAAGGACACGCTGACGATTACCGACAATCGCACAGGCAAGCAGTACGAAGTTCCCGTCGAAGAGGGCGGCGTGATCCGTGCTTCACTCTTGCGCGATATCAAAACCTCGGCCGACGATTTCGGGATCATGTCCTATGATCCGGCCTTCACCAACACCGCGTCGTGCCGCAGCAAAATTACTTTCATCGACGGCGACAAGGGAATCCTGCGCTATCGCGGCTATCCGATCGAAGAGCTCGCGGAGAAGAGCAACTATCTCGAAGTTGCCTATCTAATTGTTAAGGGCGAGTTACCGGACCGTAAGCATTATGAGGCGTGGGAGGAAAATATCCGCACCCACACGATGGTCCATGAGAATATCAAGAAGTTCATGGAAGGGTTTCGCTACGACGCGCATCCGATGGGAATGTTGGTCGGAACGATTGGCGCGCTGTCGACTTTCTATCCCGATGCCAATTCGATTACCGACCTGGAGTCGCGCCGCCTGCAGACCCGCCGGCTGATTGGCAAGCTCCCCACGATTGCGGCCTTCGCCTATCGGCACAGCCGGGGCCTTCCTTATGTTTATCCCGACAACGAACTGAGCTACGCGGGAAATTTTCTTGCGATGCTCTTTAAGATGGCCGAGCTGAAGTACAAGCCCAACCAGACACTCGAGCGGGCACTCGACGTCTTGTTCATCCTGCATGCCGATCACGAACAGAACTGTTCCGCCAATGCGATGCGCTCGGTGGGCAGTTCCCAGGTCGATCCTTATTCGGCCGTGGCTGCCGCGACCGCCGCGCTATACGGTCCGCTGCACGGCGGCGCCAACGAAGCCGTCATCCGGATGCTGATGGAAATTGGATCACCCAAGAACGTCGGCGATTTCATCAAGGGCGTGAAAAAGGGCGAACGCCGCCTGATGGGATTCGGTCATCGTATCTACAAGAGCTATGACCCGCGCGCGAAGATCATCAAGCGCCTCGCCTACGAGGTCTTCGACGTAACCGGACGCAACCCGCTCATCGATATCTCGCTCGAACTCGAACGTATCGCGCTCGAGGATGAGTACTTCGTCTCGCGCAAACTCTATCCAAACGTCGATTTCTACACCGGTGTGACCTATCAGGCGATGGGTTTCCCGATGACGATGTTTCCGGTGCTGTTTGCGATCGCGCGTACGTCGGGATGGATGGCGCAATGGGCCGAGATGGTCCGCGATCCCGAGCAGAAGATTGCGCGTCCCCGCCAGATCTACATTGGCGAGCAGATTCGCCATTTCAGCCCGATCGAACAGCGGCGCGAACCGCTGATGCGTGAAGACGCCGTCAGCGATCGCATCTAGAAGCTCGCAAGGGCGCCGGTCAGCGCGCCCTTGCGTTTCGCACATCGATAAAGAGAGTTTTCGCGATTCGCCGCGTCATTGACGTTCGGTGAATTCGTCCTGCAGTTTCCAATGAAGCTGGGGGCTCTTTCGCGCCCGTATCGCGAGGAGTTAGGCGCTACGATCTTTTCTTCTGTTCTATGAACGCAAACGGGTACATTAGTGCCCTTGTGCTCATGTATAAGCCGAGTATACGGTCTCTCGCCATTTCAGAGCAATTCAAGTCTTTGTTAGGCACACGTTGACGCGGTCTTGTTTTCCCGCAACTGCTTTTTTGCGCTTAGGTTACTTGACTTCGCTTACGCAGGGGCAGAACCTTGCGTCCAGAACGTTATATCCAGGGTCGCCAAGCGACAGGTTCGGGGGTGGCGGACTGGTTGTGGGCTCGAGAATATGGCGTCACAAGACGAAATTTTTACTATAAAGGAACTCTCAGAACACCTTCGGGTTCATCCGACTACAATCTATCGATTACTGCGACAGGGGCGTCTTCCTGGATTTCGCGTCGGCAGTAATTGGCGCTTCAAACAGGGCCGCAATTGAGCAATGGGAGCATACGCAGGCCTCAGGCACACCGGTGACTGTGGCACGCGGCCGTCGTAAGCGCAGATAGCTCTTCTACTGACGAACCCACTTCCTTCCTCCTGACATTACGTTCCCGGTGCTATGGCGGATTTTCGCTGCAAAGCGACGGCGTTCGTGTGCCGTTTGACATTCGTCGCTCAAAGCGAATACCTAACCTTGCAATAAATTGCGGAGTATTTCGCTGCGATGCCGACCAAGTATTCTGATGTACGCGGGTGCGCTACTTATTATTACTACGTGGGCAAAACGACTTTGCCTGACGTCGTTCCGGATTTCTCCCGCGGTCACAAGCTAGTCCTCCTCCATGCCGCCGGCTCCAACGCCCATTCTTGGCACTATCAATACGACGCTCTGGGAGGCGCGCACAGTCCGGTCGCACCCGATATGCCCGGTCACGGCCGCAGCTCCGGCGTCGAAGGTTTGCGCACCGTTCATGACTATGCCGACTTCACCGCCGCGTTTTTGGATGCGCTGAAGATCGATTCCGCCGTGATCGTCGGACGCTCGATGGGCGGTGCGGTTGCGATGGACTTCGCGTTGCACCATCCCAAGCGCGTTCAGGCCCTCGTGCTCGTCGCCACTGCCGCGAAATTCAATATTGCTAAAGAGCGTATCGAGGGATGGCACGCGGTCACGATGGGACGGACGGGGCAACCGTTCACCAACGACGGCTATTCGCCCAAGACTATTGCCGAGCGTCCCGAGATAATCCGCGAGGGATGGGGCGAGCAGATTCGGACCGACCCGCGCGTCCGTTGGACCGATATGGTTGCCTGCTCGCAGGTCGACCTGCGCGATCAAATCAGCGCGATCGATAAGCCTACGCTGATTCTCGCCGGTGCCGACGATACCATCACGCCGCCGGCCGACGCCGAATTCATCCAGGGGCGAATCAAGGGTTCACGTCTCGAGGTAATCGCCGACGCCTCCCACAATCTCACCACCGAAAAGCCTGATCAGGTCAACGGCGCAATCGAAAAGTTCGTGAGCGGACTTAAGTGACAGGGAACGCAGCATGAGTTTCAATCTCAACCACAAGACCGCGCTGGCCGGTGTCTATGAGCATCCGACGCGCTTCGCGCCCGAAAAAAGCATGTTCCAGATCATGGCCGAGAGCATCCGTGGCGCGCTGACGATGCTGGTCTCACGATCAAGGACGTCGATGGTATTTCCACCGCCGGTATCGGTATGGGCGCGATGGGTATCGTCGGCTTTTGCGATTATCTGAACCTCACGCCGAATTTTATCGATGGAACCAATATCGGCGGCTCCTCGTTCGTCGCACATACTGCCCACGCCGCGGCCGCGATTCATGCCGGGCTGTGCAACGTCGCAGTAGTTGTCTACGGATTGACGGCGGCCTCGGCGCGTTTCGCGATAGGTACCGGTGGCGGCGGCGGAGGCGGCGATCCTTGCGACCAGTACGAGTTTCCTTACGGTCCGACCACCGTCGGCGCCTACGCGATGATCGCTCAGCGCCATATGCACGAATATGGCACGACGCCCGAGCAACTCGCCGAAATCGCGGTCACGATGCGCCATCACGCTTCGATGAATCCGGTCGCCAAGTATCGCGATCCGATAACCGTCGAGGACGTGCTCGCCTCGCGCATCATCTCGTCGCCGCTCCATCTCCTTGATTGTTGCATCATCAGTGACGGCGGCGGCGCGTTGGTGATCACCTCGGCCGAACGCGCGCGCGATTTAAGAAAAAGCCGGTCTATATCCTCGGCGCGGGCGAAACCGCGCGTCACGCCGGTCGCGGTCAGCGCGACTTTCTCGAAAATTCCGCCTTTCAATCGGGACGCCTCGCCTTCGAACGCGCCGGCGTCGCCCACAAAGACATCGATATGGCGATGATCTACGATTTATTTACGATACCGTCCTTTCGACGCTCGAAAATCTCGGGTTCTGCAAACGCGGAGAAGGCGGCGCTTTTGTCACCGGCGGACGCCTGCGTTATGACGGCGACTTCCCCATCAATACCGACGGCGGCGGTCTCTCGTCGAATCATCCCGGGATGCGCGGAATTTTTCTGGTGATCGAGGCGGTCAAACAACTGCGTGCCGAATGCGGTCCGCGCCAGGTCAAGGATTGCAAGATCGCCCTTGTCCATGGCACCGGCGGCGCGCTCGGTACTCGCCATTCGGGCGCCACCTTGATTCTGACCAATCAGTAAGCCACGGGACGGAATACGACGATGCCGCAGGAAAAGGAAAAAAGACGTTACGCCAAACCGCTCCCGCACCTCGATGAGGAGAGCCGGCCGTTTTGGGAAGCGCTCCAGCGCCACGAACTCTACATTCAAAAATGCCGTGACTGTGGCGACCTTCGCTATCATCCGCGCGCGCTATGCACCAACTGTCTCTCCTCGCGCGTGGAGTGGGTGCGCAGCAAAGGCGCCGGCAAAATCTATACTTTTACCGTGACCAACCAGAACCAGGCCTCCGGCTTCCGCGATTCGCTCCCCTATGTGATGGCCTGGGTGGACCTCGATGAGGGCGTCAAACTGCTCACGAACATTGTCGACTGCCCCCCACAAGAGGTTAAAATAGGGATGCCCGTCGAGGCCGTCTTCGAAGATGTCACCCCCGAGGTGACGCTAGTGAAATTTCGCCCGACGAGGTGAGGTCCCGTCTTAGTGAGCACCATCCTTGACCTGCACAGCCACAGTGAAGCCTCCGAGGACAGCCGCGCGCCCCTCGAGGCCTATCTCAACTGGCTGAAACTGCGCCATGCCGAGCGCCCGCTCCACGGCATCGTTCTGACCGAGCATCGGCAATTCAACGCTGCTGCCGATTACCGCGCGCTCGAAGACAAGTTCGGCGTAATCGTGCTCAAGGCTTCGGAGGTCGAAACGGATTACGGCCATGTGCTCGTGTTCGGCGTGAACGAGGCGATGACCAGCCGCTTCGATTTCGCCAACGTCAAGCTTCCAGCGCAGGAGCTAATTGATGAGGTCGCTCGCATGGGCGGCGTCGCCGTCCCCTGCCATCCCGGACGCCCCAACGTCGGGTTATGCGAACATTACGAGAAAAAACCCGCGCTCGAAAACGTGGTCGCGGTCGAAGTGCTCAATGGCGGTTCGCGCAAGGGTGAGGACGAGCGCAGCGAAGATTTAGTGCGTCGCTATGGATACGGTGCCGTCGGCGGTTCGGACAGCCATCTGGTGAGCCTGATAGGATTGTGCGGCACCCGGTTCGACGCCGAGATTCACACGATCGAGGACCTGGTGCGAGAACTAAAGACCGGCAGCTACGAACCGGTGGATTTCCGTCCGCGCCGAAAAACCGTCCCGCACGCGGTCGCCGTCGAGGTAAAATAGCCCATGGCAGTGAACTATGACCCCGCACTGATCGGACGGGTCTTCGAGACCACCGATCCGGTTCCCGTCAGCGCCGAGATGATCAACAAGTTCGTCGAGGCGATCGGCGAGAAAAATCCGCTCCATACCGATGCTGCCGCGGCCGCAAAAGGACCTTACGGCGGGCTCACCGCGCCGCCATCCTTTGCCGTGACCTTTCGCAACGGCCAGCACTTCTTCCAGCACGTTCCGCGCTTCGGCACGCAGGGTTTCGACGCCGGCAAGGACGTCGAATTCGTCGCTCCGATTCGCCCCGGCGACAGCGTCACGCTGAGCTCGCACGTCAAGGAAATCTACGAAAAGACCGGCCGCAGCGGTTCGATGGTTTTCGTCATCGTACGCACGACCCTCAAAAACCAGAAGGACGAGGTCGTCGCGCACGTCGACCATCGCTTCATGAACCGCACCTGATCATCGCAATGGCTGAAATCAAAACCGTCAATAGTTACGCAGAAGTTCAAATCGGCGACGCCCTCGGTCCCGAGGAAATGTACCTGAGCAAGGATCAGGTTCGCTCATACGCGCGAGCCACCGGGATGTACGTGCCGCGCTTCACCGACGATGAGGCCGCGCGCAAGGAAGGCCTCCCCGGCATGATCACGCCGGGCAATATGAGCCTCGCCATTTTGAGTAAGCTCGTCACCGATTGGGTCGGCGCGAGCGGCGCTCGTATGATTCGCCTCGGCACCACCTATCGCCAGCCTGTGATGCCCGATCACACAATCGCGCTCCACGGTTTCGTTACCAACAAGGACGACGCCGCTCATACCGCCGAGATGGACGTCTGGATCGAGAGCGAAGAGGCCGAGCGCCTGGTTATCGGTACTGCCACCGTGCAGTTCCCGAAGTAGACCGCAACGCTCGATCGGTACTTTCAATTCGGCTCGGTCATTCCGCGCGGGGCCGCTTCGATAAGATCCCTGGACGGCAGTCCGTCGAAGATCGATCGCTGCTGCTCGTGAACCTCACTTCTGTTGGATAGACCTGATATAGGCCACTAGCCGATCGATGCGTGCGTCGACTTCGTCCGGGGTTGAGATCGGCACGAACGGCCCTCCCATCGCCCCCTGGCGGAACAAAAACGCATAACCCCAGACCGGCATCTCGCGGGTTCCATGCGAGGCCATGCTCTTGGTGCCGACGATAAAATCGTGCACCGCCTTTCTCGGGAAAATACCGCGATGCTTCTTGGCGAGCAGGGTCAGGTTGGCGGGCTTGTGCCTGAGCTCGGCCGCCACCGGTCCGTTTCCGGTCGCGTCGGTGCCATGGCATTGCGCGCAATATTCCATGAATTCCTGCTCGCCGGTGCGGGCTTGAGCCCTGGCGCTCGACGCATCCGTAGGGGCGCCCTCCTGCGCGGTCACGACACCGGAGCACATCAGGAGCGACGTCGCGACGAACGCGGCGAAAACAACTCCCGACGCCCGGCTCACGCGCCGATTCGCTTGGCCACGACGGCTTGTAGGTCCTTGAGGTACGGCCGGATTTCCGCGGTCCTGCCGAAGAGCCGCGCCTTGTCCCATTCCGGCGTCTTGGGAATCTCGCTGCTGTTCATCTCGTAAATCGCCAGGTACTTCGGATCGCCGTCGACCGCCTGGTAGCGTCGCGCGCAGTACACCCCGGGAACTCCCACCAGCGCCGGTACGTGATCCTCGTCGTACCAGACGTTGAAGTCCTTATCGTGGTCGGCGGGAGTATTGAGCCGGACCGTGAGGGCGAACCCGCTGGCCGTGGTCGGTCGATCGCCGAAGGAAAAAATCTGTCGGAATATACCGCGCTGAGTGTTGCGAAATTGCGGGATCATCTTGCGGCTCCAGTCCGTCGGCTTGTCCCTCACCTCGCGAAAGGCCGCGCTATCCCAAACCTTCTCGTCGGCCATTTCGTAAGCCGCGATATATTTCGGTTTCCCTTCGACCGCTTGATAACGCCGACCCGTCAGAATCCCAGGCACTGTCAGGAGTTGCGGCACGTGTTCCTTGTCATACCATTCATTGAATTCCGCTTCGTACTCCGGCGCGACGTCGGTCCAGATCACGAGCAGTCCACTTCCTGATGCCATCTTGATTTCTCCTTCCAGTCTCTCGAAGATCCTGCGCCCCGTCTTCGAGCGATGTCAAACTCGCGACCGGCGCCTTCGATTATTCGATGCCGTAACCGATTGCAAACCACTCGCGCTTGAAGGCGATACCACGTCGGCAGTACGATTCCCCGACTCGCGCGGAGGTTTCATCAATGGCGACACCTATCAAGTTTGGTTACATGATCGATTTTCGTAATCCGCCGGGCTCGCCCCTGAGTTTTGCCGAGCTCTACAGCGAGATGTTTCGTCAAATCGAATACGCGGATCGCGTCGGACTCGATTCCATCTGGATGACCGAGCATCACTTCACCGACGACGGCTATCTCGCGCCGGTCATGCCGATGCTGGCGGCGATCGCGACCCGCACCCGGCGTGTTACCCTGGGAACATATGTTTTACTGGCGCCCTTCTATCATCCGTTGAGATTGGCGGAGGACGCCGCCGCTATCGACGTACTTTCCAATGGCAGGCTGAGGCTCGGGATCGGCACCGCCTATCGCGAAGAAGAATTCCAGGGCTTCGAGGTCTCGCGTAAGTATCGCCTGGGCCGGACCCTCGAAACCATCGAGATCATGCGCCGCGCATGGACCGGCGAGCGTTTTTCCTTCGAAGGCAAGCACTTCCGTTTCAAGGACGTCCGTGTGCTTCCGCGCCCGGTGAGCAGCCCGCATCCCGAATTGCTGTGGGCCGGGATGACCGAACGCGCGATCGAGCGCGGCGCCGAACTCGGACTCTCCTTCGCCTGCAACCTCGGCCTTCACGAGGTCGAGCTCTACCGCAACGCCCTCAAGCGTCTTGGCAAAGATCCGGCGAACTTCAACATCGTCCGCAGCGCCATCGTTCAAATCGGCGACAGCGCCGATCAGGCCTGGGCCGACATCGAGCAGCCCCTCATGTACCAGGCGGGACTCTACGGAAAGTGGCTTGCAGAGGGGATGCGCGGCGACCAGGAGTGGATTCTGCCCGACCCGGTGCGCCTGCGACGCAATAGTATTATCGGGACCCCGGCCGAGGTCACCGACCAGCTTTCCAAGATGATCGAGCGGACTCCCATGACCGAGCTGATTATCAACATGCAGCTCCCGGGTCTGGCGCCGGCGAAAGCGATGCGCTCGCTCGAACGCTTCGTTACAGAGGTGCTTCCGGCCTTGCGTGCATAGGGTCCGCTAATTTTGTGTGCAAACTTTAGATCATCCGGTGCTCAGCGGCCTTTACACCTCACATGCCGGAGCCTAAAAGACTATTGGCAAGATTGTTGGTCTGATACTTGCTGGGTCATTTCCCGACTTTTGGTAATCGCATTGGTCGGTTTTTTCGGCTTGCATTCGGAAAATTGCATTTTGAGGTGATGCACATGGTGGAAACGAGCGCGATCGTCGACCTCTCTCACTTCAACGGTGACGTCGACCTGGTCGCTGCCAAGCTCGACGGAGTTCTCGGCGTCATTCACAAGGCTACCCAGGGAACAAACCACAAAGATCCGCGCTACGACCAGAATCATCAGCGTGCGCAGCAAGCCGGTCTGCTCTGGGGCGCCTACCATTTTGGCACCGCCGAGGACGGCGTCGCACAAGCGGATCACTTTCTCGCGGTGGTGAACCCGGGACCCAAGGATTTGGTGGTGCTCGACTTCGAGCGCGATGCGACGCCGCCGAGCATGACCCTCGACCAGGCCAAAGCATTCGTTACGCGGGTCCACGATCGCATCGGACGCTGGCCCGGCCTCTATTCGGGAGATTACGTCACCGAACTCCTGGGCGCCGATCATGACCCGGTTCTCTCGCGATGCTGGCTATGGCTCGCGCGCTATGGTTCGGTCGTGGCGGTTCCGCCCACCTGGCAGTCCTGGACGCTCTGGCAATACACCGATGGCAACCACGGGCCCGATCCTCTCCCGGTCAGCGGGATCGGACGCTGCGATCGCGACAAGTTCAACGGCGACATGGCGGCGCTCCAGAGCTTCTGGACCGAACTGCACCGCACTCGATACGCCTGAGGTCGGGCCGCCTCGCAGCGACAGGCCTTTCGATAGCGGCCCAGGCTCTTGAACGCCGACGCCACACCCGCTATCCGTTCGCTCGATGGTTGATTATGACTCCGACCTGATCGGCCGCGTCTTCGAGGCGAAAACTCCGGTGCTGGTAACCGCCCAGATGGTATCGGAATTCTGCTATTCGATCGGCGAAACCAATCCTCTTCATCTCGACCCAGAGGCCGCACGCAAAGGCCCTTACGGCGCTCTCGTCGCGCCGCTTTCCTTCGCCGGCTCATTCCGTTACCTCGAGGATATTTTCGATCACATCCGAGCCTCGCCGCGACTCGCAGCCGGCATGGATGTCGACTTCGTCGCGCCGATCCGCGTCGGCGACTCGATTCGGGTGGCATCGAAAGTCGAGCAGATTTACGAGAAAACCGGCCGCTCCGGCCCGATGGTCTTCATTCTAATCCGTTCGACTCTCACCAATCAGGAAGGCGAGATAAAGGCGCGCATCGACCACCGCTTCATGAGCCGCCCCTGACGGGTTGGACGCAGGCCCGCACGCGGCCGCGCTGACGTGTACTACCTCACGCGCGCGTAAGAAATCGTGTCGTCGGGAGCGCCGGCGATCGACAAAGACCCGCTGGACGGAGTGCATCTAATCGCGTTGGGAGCGGTTATATCGGTGCACATCACGATGTTGTCTGTACCGGTGAAGCAGGGGTCGCTGACGGTCGCCGATCCGCCGTTCAGGGTCGCACGTCCGGCGCAAGTCGCGCCCGAGGACATCGTGAAACCGCCCATCGGACCCCACGAAGTCATCGTTGTCGGCGGCACCGGCGGCGCCGCGGGGACCTGTACGCATCCCGTAAAGGCGACCGCACTTACGATAATTGCCGAGAATATCCAGCGCATCCGGTTTCCCAGGTCTTCGGCTTTAAGGGTGATGGAAGAGTCAGAGCAACGCGCCGCGAAACAACTCGTCGCGCGGCGGCGGATTCTGCAGCAGGTTGATTGCCCATTTGCGGGATTGCCGTAGCGCATCCTCGGCGCGCTTGAACAACCGCTCGCGCTGCATCGTCGACCAGACGTAGACATCAACTGAAGGCTCGTCGGCGAGCGTCACGTCGATCATCCAGTCTTCCAGCTGCGGTCCGCAAATCAGCAGCCTGAGCAGACGGCCGTGGTCGAGCACGATACCCCGTGCTTCGCGCGGCAGCCGGAATTCGTCTTTGATCCGCTTGACCAGGCGCGCCGGGTAATGGTCCTCGGTCATCGGCACGTACGCCCAGTCGCCCTGTTCCGGATTCGCCGCGCGTGCGATTCGCAGATTGTTGTCGGTTAGGTCGTCCTTCGCACGATCCTGATCGTAATCTTTGGCGACGGCATAGAAACTCATCGCAACTGGCAAAACCGGAAGCTCAGCCTCGACTTTGCCAACCTTGGGCTTTTTAAAGGAGGTTTCGACCCACCAGCGATTTTCTACGTTCGGTTTTTGCGCCATCCACTCTCCTCGCCCCACTCCGCTTATGCAGCCGCGCGCCTCCTGCTGCGCCCTCCACGGCTACTTTGGGACTTACGCCGTCGGCGTACCGCGATCGGCGTCCGCGACGCCGTAGCGCGCGGCTTCCGCCGTACCGGAGCCGCGTTGCGCGCCGCACGCGCGCGCATCGTACTCTTTCGACGCGCGACCGCGGCTGCGGGCGACTGGCTTCGCCGTCGGCCCATACGCTTCAAACCGCGCACCATGCGCCGCGTGAAAGTCTCAGCCTTGCGCTCCGCGTCGGCCCAAAACAGGTAGTGGGCCAATTCATGATACACCGTTTGGACCCACATCCGCTCGCTCTTGTAGACGCGGCCGCGTTTCCAGTTCTCCGGATGTACCAAATGGATACGGCCGTCCTGGAAAGTTTTTCCGGCGGCTCTACCCCAATCGATATATTCGCACCACTCGATTCGTGGTCCTCTAACGTTATAAAACCGGCAAAAATCGGCGATCGCGCGGCGAAAGGGCGCGGCCACCTCGACACGAAAGAATTCTACAAGATTTCGGTCCATTTCCCGGCGCCGGACAATAGGGGGGACAAGCATGCGCACAACACAAACCTCCGAGCACTAAGTCAAATCATAGAAAGGCCCGGCGCGAACAGTCAATCGAAGCAGAAAACTGTCGCTAATCCGCTAGATTTGTGAATGGTTGTCGCGTTTTTGCACGCTCTTAATGCAACTAACGCGTGCAGAGGTTCAAAGGCCTAGTTTCGCCACGATCCAGCGGACGCATGGCGCGGATCCGCCCCTTCTGGAGGGCTGACGCGGGCTCAACCCGCTCTATTTTCGAGAGATCTGCCCGAAAACAAAGGGAAATATCCAGATGTGGAGGGTGAGGGGACAGAATGGGCGCGTCGTTGGTCCCTCGAGTACTGCATTGGGGGGTTAAGGGACCCTGGCGACGCGCCCCAGGGATTCATTTTGTCACGACGAGGGGGGCGCGACGACGCCGGCGCACGCGGTTGGCCGTCATATGCTGCGCGCGGCTCGATTCCTTCAACCGCAGGCGGCTGACGCCCAGCCGGGTCGCGGCCGCATGGCCCATCGTCAAAGCGCTCAGACGACGGCGCAGAATCTCGCAATCGATAGTCAGCGCGTCGCAGATGCTATCGAACGAGAAAGGGTAGGCCGTCCCGCGGGTATTCACCCACTGGCCGGCTTCGGCGAAAGCGCGCCGCTTGCGGGCGCTCCCCGAACGATTCCAGCCTTGCAGGATATTGATCGCGTCGACCAGGACGGCGAGCATCAAACGCTGCTCGCTACACAGTCCCGATCCGCCGATTGCTCCAAAATACTGGCTGGGCAGAATGATGTCTGTAAGAGCGAGCGCGTCCCCACCTTCGGTCTCGCGGTCAGCTTGTTGCATTTCCTACGGCTCCTTCTTCATTGAGGGCCCGATCGAGGTCTGGAAACCGCTCGCCCCCGTAAACGTGTTTCCCATCCCAAAGAGTCACTAAAAGAGCTATAGCAGCATCAAACATTCTAAACAAGAGTGAAAGCATAAAATATTCTGTAGAAACATAAAATAAAGCTAAATTGATTCAATATCGCTCATGTAGCATGCAATAAGAATCATTGTGCTCACTAGAGACGAACGGGACCCGAAGATATGGTCGAACGCGACGGACAGCAGCGGGCGTCTGGTTATCGCGGCTCTCGAACGTCTGTTATATTGGGACGGAAGGCTATTTTGCTCGCTGAACGGTCAGTTCCGGGCGGATTCTTATCGCCCGTTCGGCCCTTTTGGGAGAAGACCAATGGCAGACTTATTCGCCAGGGATACCATCAAACATCTTCGCAAGCTGCGCCACCTGAAGCCCGACCTCTTCAAGAGCTTCATGGATTTCGACCAATTGGTCTTCAAGGACGGGGCCTTGTCGAGCAAGACCAAGGAACTGATGGCGGTGACGGCGGCCCATGTCACGCAATGCTTGTGGTGTATCGAGGAGCATACCAGGCGCTCAAAGAAGCAGGGCGCCACGGACGAGGAGATCGCCGAAGCGGCCTTTGTCGCGATGGCGTTGCGTGCCGGCGGCGCCTTCGCGCACGCCTGTGTCGCGATGGCGGTGACCGAGGAGCACAAGGGGCCGGCGGCGCCGGTGAAGGCCTGAAGGGTAAGCGATGATGCAGGAGACAGGACGAACGACGCGGCGAATTCGTATCGGCGGGGTTGAAGTCGGCGGCGGCGCGCCCATCGCGGTGCAATCGATGTGCGCCACGCGCACCGTCGATATCGACGCCACCATTGCGCAAACTCATCAGTTGGCCAAGGCGGGCGCGGCGATCGTCCGCATCGCGATGGACAACGAGAAAGAGGTCGCGGCGCTGAAGGAAATCCGCGAACAGACCCGCGGTATCACCTTGTCCGTCGACCTGCAGGAGAATTACCGCATCGCCAACAAGGTCGCGCCCTACGTCGACAAGATTCGCTACAACCCCGGGCATCTGCATCATATCGAGAAGGCCAAGACCATCGAGCAGAAGGTCAAATGGCTGGTCGACATCGCGCGCGACAACGATCTGGCGATCCGCATCGGGGTCAATTGCGGATCGGTCGCTCCGGCGTTCCTCGAGAAATTTCCCGGTGATCAGCTCGCCGCGATCGTCGAGTCGACGGCCTTTCACTGCGGACTGATGGATGATCTCGGCTTCGATCGTTTCGTGGTGTCACTCAAGGATTCGGATCCGAGCAAGGTGCTCGAGGCCAATCGCCGCTTCGCCGAACGCCGCCCCGACGTTCCGATTCACCTGGGGGTGACCGAGGCCGGGATGCCGCCTGAAGGGATCATCAAGACCCGCGTCGCTTTCGAGCAACTGCTCGCGCAACAGATCGGCGATACCATCCGCGTTTCGCTGACCCTCCCCAACGAGCGCAAGCACGAGGAGGTCGTGGTCGGCCATCAGATTATCAAGGACGTCAAGGCCGGGCGCTTCATCTCCGTGCCGGACTTGGGCACCGGCCTCAATATCATTTCGTGCCCGTCGTGCTCGCGAGTCGAGAACGAGAAGTTCGTCGAATTGGCGCAGCATGTGAAGCAGCTGACCGAATACGCCGCGCAATACCGGATAACTATCGCGGTGATGGGATGCCGGGTGAACGGGCCGGGTGAGACCGACGACGCCGACCTGGGCCTGTGGTGCGGGCCGACGACCGTGAACCTCAAGCGCAAGGCGCAGAAGCTCGGCAACTTCAAGTACGACGCGGTACTGCCGCGGCTGAAGACGGAAGTCGACAAGCTGATCGCGGAGCGCTCGACCCTCGAGAACTGACGCGACTCATTCCGGCGTGATTCAGGCCGGCCTATTTGCCGTGCCTGGGCGGTTTGCCATTCGGCTTCGCCTCTCGCGCAGCGGCGTGGTACTTGCGCCGGATTTCAGCAATATCCACCTGCGCAGGCGGCAGCTTGAGATCCATATCCTCGAGCGTGTCGACGACGATCGCGGAGATCGCGAGGTTGCGAAACCACTTATGATTGGACGGGATCACGTACCACGGCGCGTGTTTGGTGCTGGTCCGTTCGATCGCATCTTCGTAGGCTTCGATATACTCAGGCCATAATTCCCGTTCAGTGTAATCGGCCTCGCTGATTTTCCATTGCCGCGCGGGATCGTCGAGCCGTTGCTTGAAGCGCTCGAGCTGTTCCTCGGGACTGATGTGCAGATAGAACTTCAGGATGCGCGTGCCGCTTTCGATGAGATTCGTTCGAAATCGTTGATGAGATCGTAGCGTTTCGACCACACCCGCTTGCTGACCGCTTTATGCACGCGCACCACCAGCACGTCTTCGTAGTGCGAGCGGTTGAAGATCACCAATTCCCCTTTGCGCGGTGCTCCCAGATGGACGCGCCAGAGGAAGTCGTGGGCGGCCTCAGTCCTGGTCGGTTCCTTGAAGGCGCAGACGGCAGTACCCTGCGGGTCGGTTGCGCTGAAGACGTGGCGTACAACGCCGTCCTTGCCGCCGGCGTCGAGTGCTTGCAGGACAACCAGCAGCGACTGCCGGCCGTCGGCGTACAAAAGATATTGCGCCTGGGCGAGACGCTCGACGTTTTCCTGGATCTCCGGCAGGGCCTTTTCGTGCGATTCGTGCTTGCCGCTATAGGCCGGGTCAAGCTTGTCGAGCCGGACTTTGTTCCCCGGTTCGACGAGGAATTTTTTGCGGTAATCCATGAGGCCTGTTGTACTTGATCGCGGCGGCGAAGGGCACGCCGGCGCGACGAACGTGCGCATCGTGGCCGCCGCCCGGTGCAGGTCTGAACAAGGATCGATCGAAGAGCGGTTCGCTCGCGTTGCGCGATAGTCCGGTTAGTGGAACTGCTCGCCGGATGGTCCCGGTTAGAGGGACCGTCCGCCTGGTGCTTCCGCGAATCTCTTCTAGAGCTTTTACCTGGCTAAATCTTTTGCCGAGTCTTGTGCCAATCGGCGAGGAAACTTTCGAGGCCGGCATCGGTGAGCGGATGCTTCACGATTTGCCGCATGACGCTCAGTGGGAGCGTTGCCACGTGTGCCCCGGCCTCGGCCGCGCGCAGCAGATGGTCGGGCGATCGGACCGAAGCGACTAACACCTCCGACGGGTAGTCGTAGTTGCGCAGAATCCGCACCAACTGATCGATCACCATGACGCCGTCCTGGCCGATATCGTCGAGGCGTCCGATAAAAGGTGAAATGATAGTTGGCGCCGCACTTCGCCGCCGCCAATCCCTGCAAAGGACTGAAGACCAGGGTCACGTTGACCTTGATGCCACGGGCGCTCAGCGCCTTGGTCGCCTTCAAGCCTTCGACGGTGACGGGACATTTGACCACGATCTGCGGATGCAGCCGGGCGAGCTTCTGCCCCTCTTCGAGCATGGTGGGAGCATCGGTTGCGACTACTCCGGCGCTGACCGGGCCATCGACCAGGCCGCAAATCTCGCGCAGGACTTCGTCGTAAGGGCGGCCGGTCCTGGCCAGCAGGCTCGGATTGGTGGTCACGCCGTCGGCCAGACCCCAGCTTGCGGCTTCGCGAATTTCAGCGACGTCGGCCGAGTCGACAAAAAACTTCATCGTGTTAGTACCTCCCGCTTCGGCCGCGGCCGCAGCAGATCCGCGCGCGCCAAGGTGACGCGAAAGGGCGATTTCAGGTTCGCCAAAAGGTCGGAAATCGATGCATTGAGTTTAGGATGGATCAGCGCCGGCGCCAGCTCCGCCATCGGCGCGAGCACGAAACGGCGCTCGTGGAGCCGTGGATGGGGCAGTTGGAGCATCCGCGTGTTGACGCTTTCCTTGTTGAAGAAGAGCAAATCGAGATCGATGACGCGCGGGCGATAATTGTTGTTGCGTTGCGGCTTGCGCCCGGCCGGCCGCTTGCGTCCCATGGTGCGTTCGATCGCGAGCAAGCGGCGCATCAGCACGTCGGCCACGAGTTCGGTTTCGACTTCAATCGCGCCATTGATAAAGGCGCCTTTGACGCCACCCACAGGCTCGGTTTCGTACACCGATGATTGGCGAACGACGCGAGTATCCGGCAGGTCCGCGATCCGCGCGATCGCGTCCCGGTAGTTGGCGGCTCTATCGCCCAGGTTGGTTCCTATTCCAATAAAGGCCCGATTGGGCATCCCTTGCCGTTCACAACTGCAACGCCTTGATTCGTTCCACCGCCTCATTCAAACGTTCGCTCGCCACGGTCAACGAGAAGCGAACGTACCCCTCTCCACTTTTGCCGAATCCAGAACCGGGTGTGATTACCACGCCGGTTTCTTTCAATACGCGTTCAGTGAACGACACCGAAGTGTAGCCCTTGGGCACGCGGGCCCAGAGATAGAAGGTGGCGCGAGGGACGTCGCATTCGAGCCCCAACGCGCGCAGAGCGCTGACTGTCACGTCGCGCCGCTGCTGATAGATGGCGCAGTATTCGCGAAGCTTTTCGTCTCCGCTGCCGAGCGCCGTGATGGCGGCCTCCTGGACCGCCTGGAAGACCCCCGAATCCACGTTGGTCTTGACCTTGCCGAGAGCGCCGACCAGTTGCGCGTTGCCGACCGCGAAGCCCACCCGCCATCCGGTCATCGAATAGGTCTTGGAGAGCGAATGGAACTCGATGGCGCATTCGCGCGCGCCGTCGAACTGCAGGACGCTGGGCGCGCGATAACCGTCAAACGCAATTTCCGAGTAGGCGATATCGTGAGCCAGAATAATGTTGTGTTCGAGGCAGAAGCGGATCGCGCGGCGGAAGAATTCGGGATCCGCAGTGGCTGCCGTGGGGTTGTTGGGATAGTTGAGCCACATCAGCTTGGCGCGCCGCGCGATTCCTGCGGAATCGCCGCGAAGTCGGGCAGGAAGGCATTTTCCTTGCGCAGCGGCATGTAATAGGGCTCGCCGTTATTGAAGACGCATCCCGAGTAATAAACCGGATAGCCGGGGTCGGGGATCAGCACGATATCGCCGGGATCGACAACGGCCACCGGGAAATTCGCGATCCCTTCCTTTGAGCCGATCAAGGCGCAAACCTCGGTGGCGGGATTGAGCGTCACTTCGAAGCGCCGCCGATACCATCCGGCTGGCGGCCTCACGAAAACTGTCGAGGCCCTGATAATCGGGATATCGATGATTCGCCGGCATTTCGGCGGTGCGCTTGAGCGCGTCGACGATATACGACGGGGTCGGCAGATCGGGATCGCCGATACCGAGGCTGATCACGTCAACTCCCTTTTGCTGGACTTCTTTTTTGAGGCGGTCGAGCTCGGCGAACAGGTATGGAGGCAAGAGGCCCAGGCGAGCGGCGGGTTTAATCTGCACCGGTCAGGTCGTCTCCGGAATTAAAGTAGTTGGCGGAGACGTTAACACAGATTGGGAGGCTCCGAAACGGGTACCTCCAAATCGGTTTCGATGGCGTCGACAAACCCCTCCCGGAGTAGTTGATCGGCAGGTCGCCGTCTATGACCGTCCAAGTCGCGCAAAATATTAGCGAGTCAGCAAAGCCAATAAATTCAAAGGAAATCGTCGAATGGTCATTACTTTGGCTTGCGGAGGGGTCACTGCAATGTTAGTTGTTCTTCGGTTTGTGGTCTGCAGGAGAAATACAATTTTGGATCGGTGGAGGCCCGTTGGTCGTTTCCATTGACCTCGAACGGGCGGCTTGTTACTTGTGCACCGCATTTTCCCCTGAGGAGCTTGTCTGACTCTGGGTCGGCCTGTGCGGAACAGCCGTGGTGTGAGCGAAACTTGAGACGATGAACCGCATATTGATTCCCATCGCGCTGCTCTTGTTCGTGAGCGGAGTCGCCACTGTAGGCCTGTCGCAGAGGCCGTGGGCTCCGCGACGCCGACGTCGTTCAGCCGATACCTTTCAGCCATCGCGTACACGCAGGAATCAACAAGATCCCTTGCCAGTACTGCCATGAATACGCGCGGCGATCGCAGACCTCGGGAGTTCCACCGGTTGAACGCTGCGTCGGATGCCATGGAGTGCGCTGCTTGGAGGCCTCAAGCCGGTCACCCAGCCGTGGACCGACGATCATCAGCCGCTGTTCGAGATTCGTTGGAACCGGGTCTACACTCTGCCGGACTTCGTCCGTTTCGTTCATAAGCCGCACATCTGGGCTGGCGTGGCCTGCCAGGAATGCCATGGACCGGTCGAAGACGATGGATCGCGTGGTGCCAGTGCACGAGATAAACATGGGCTTCTGCATCAATTGCCACGTGAAGCGCGGAGCCACTCAGGACTGCTTTGTCTGTCACCACTGAGCGAGGAGCACTAATGTCAGACGGACTATCCAGGCGGACCTTCTTGAAGCTTGCTGCCACAGCAAGCGCCGCCGCCGCAGTTCCCGGTTGTGAGCCGGCCGGCAGAAAGATAATCCCCTACGTCATTCCCGACGAGAACGTAATTCCGGGCGTTCCCAGCTTTTACGCCACGACCTGTTCGGAGTGTCCTGCCGGCTGCGGAGTAGTGGCCCGCGTACGCGAGGGCAGAGTCATCAAACTCGAGGGCAATCCCGGCGACCCGATTAGCCAGGGTGGGATTTGCGCGCGCGGTCAGGCGGCGCTTCAGGGCCTCTACAATCCCGACCGGCTGGGTAAACCGAAGCATCGGCGCGAGGACGGATCGCTCCAGGAGATTTCGTGGGATGACGCGCTCAGCACGCTCAACACCAAGCTTGGCGCGGCGTCCAAGGCAGGGAAGGGTCGCATAGCTTTTATCGGCACTCCGTATGGGCCGGCGCTCGACAAGATTACGAAGCAATGGCTTCAGGCCTGGGGTTCCGACCGTGTCGTTTTCTGGGAGAGGATCAACGAGGAGCCGGCGCGCGGCGCGTCCGAAGCGTGCTTCGGGCGGCGTGACCTGCCGACCTACAAACTCGATCAGGCCGAGACGATAATCTCGTTCGGGGCCGATTACCTCGAGACCTGGGGTTCCCCGGTTGAGCAGACCCGGCAGTACGCGGAATTCCGCGCGCCGCGGATGCGCAAAAACGGCCTCACTATCGGCAAAGCCGCCTATGTCGGTCCGCGTATGGGGCTGACAGGGGCGAAATCCGACGAGTGGGTGGCGGCGAATCCCGGAAGTGAAGGCGTCGTCGCGATGGCGGTCCTGAACGTCGTCGTCAACCAGGGTTGGCTGTCGCAGGACAGCGGGGTCGACGTCGCGGCGTTGAAGGCTTTCGTCGCGGGATACGAACCGCAGAACGTCAGTGATCGCACGGGCGTGCCGGTCGAAACGATAAATCGGCTCGGCGCGTGGTTCGGTCAGGCTGACGGCGCTGTCGCGCTCGCCGGCGGCGACGACCCGCAGACTCATCTTGCCGCCTATGTGCTCAACGCGGTGACCGGGAACGTCGGGCGCACGATGATTTTCCTCGACGGCGCCCCCGAAGAGGTGCTTACCCGGCCCGACGCGACCCGCGCGGTGATCCAGGCGATCCACGAGGGCCAGGTGGACGTGGTGGTGGTGGCGGGCGGCGCGAACCCGATCTTCTCGATGCCGCCGGCATGGGGCGCGAGCGCGGCGATAAAGCGCGCGCCGTTCGTGATCTGGATGGGCGACGCTCCCGATGAAACGGCGGCGGCGGCTCATCTGCTGATTCCGACGCATCATGCGCTCGAGAGTTGGCGGGATACGGCGCCGCGGGCGGGAGTCTACGGGCTGGGTCAGCCGGTGATGCAACCGGTGTTCGCCAGCCGGCCGCTCCACGACATTCTGATCAATTCTGCCCATCTCGGCACCCCCACACAGACCATCACCGTCGAAAACTCGGCGGACGCGGTCAACTCCGCGTGGCAGGATCTGCAGGGAAAGATCGGCACCGATTCGACGCCGACGAACTTCTGGAACGGCGCGCTGCGCAAGGGCGGCGTCTTTCAGGAGGCCAAGGCCGCCGCGGTCAAGCTCAACGGCACGGTGCTCCAAGGGAGAGCCCAACCGGTGGCGATGACCTCAGGGGCGTTCACCCTGGCGGCGTTTCCACACATTTTTCTCTACGACGGCCGTGGCGCCAACAAGTCGTGGCTGCAGGAAATCCCCGAGCCGGTCAGCCAGATCGTATGGGACGGCTGGGCGGAGATGCATCCTGATACCGCCAATGGACTCGGCTTCAAGCATGATTACGAGAGTACGCGTCTCTACGCGGGTATAGACGTTGTTCAGATTGATACCCCCAACGGGCGGATCGAAGCTGGCGTGCATATCACCCCGCTGGTGAAACCCGGTGTGATCGCGATGCCGATCGGCCAGGGTCATTCGTCCTATGGGCGCTTCGCGGACGGTCGGGGCGTGAATTTGTGGGCCTTTTTGCCCGAGAATACCCGTTCGGTCGCGGTCAGCGCACGCAAGATCGACAAGCAGTTCAAGCTCGTCACGCCGCTGGGCAAGAGCGACATGATGGGCCGTTCGATTATCGAGGCGATGACGGTCGAGGATCTCGCCAAGGGCGTCACCCCGGAAGTCGAGGGGAACCCTCATCTGGACGTGCCCTTCGAGATGTACCCGCCCTTCCAGTACACCGGGCACAAATGGGGCATGACGATCGACGTCAATTCGTGTACGGGATGCAGCGCGTGTGTCGCCGCCTGCTACGCCGAGAACAATATCGGTGTAGAGGGCAAGGACAACGTCGCGTTGGGTCGTATCATGTCATGGATTAGGGTCGAGCGGTTCATCCCGCGCGAGGAAGAAGAGGCGCCGCTGCTCTATCTGGCGCCGATCATGTGTCAGCAGTGCGATCACGCGCCGTGCGAACCGGTTTGCCCGGTGTTCGCCTCGCAGCATACCCCGGAAGGTTTGAACGCGCAGATTTATAATCGATGCATCGGGACCCGCTTCTGCGAGAACAACTGTCCCTACAAGGTGCGACGATTTAACTGGTACGCGCCGGAATGGGCGGAACCGCTTAATCTGCAGCTCAACCCGGACGTCACTGTGCGCGGCATGGGTGTGATGGAAAAATGCACTTTCTGTATCCAGCGCATCACGACGGCCGAAATCGACGCCCGCACCGAGGATCGCAAGCTGGTTGACGGCGAGATTATCACGGCTTGCGCCCAGGCCTGTCCGGCCCGCGCGATAACTTTTGGCGATTTGAACGATCCGAACAGCGCGGTGTTGAAGCGGCGTTCGGACCATAAGTCACGTAATTACACGATGCTGCCTGAGTTCAACGCTTTGCCTCAGGTAACCTACCTCCGCACGCTTTACCGGGAGAAAAGGAACGCCTAAATGGCTGCTGCCGTCGAAACCAATATCGAGCCGAGCTATCTCGACATCGACCGCAACGTGCAGCGGGCGATGGCGCCCGGTGGCCTGAAGTATTGGCTTTGGGTGGCGTTCTGCGCCTTTCTGACGGCGCTTGGTATCGCCTTCTGGACCAACCAGATTTACAAGGGGCTAGGCGTAACGGGTTATGGCCAGCCTAATAGTTGGGCGGTTTATATCACCAACTTCGTCTTCTGGGTCGGTATCGCGCACTCGGGAACATTGATCTCGGCCATCCTTTATCTCTTCCGCGTCCGCTGGCGGACGGCGGTCTACCGCTGCGCCGAGACGATGACAGTCTTTGCGGTGCTAACGGCGGGACTTTTCCCGCTGATCCATCTGGGCCGCGTATGGTTCTTCTACTGGTGCGTGCCATACCCCAACGAACGTTATCTGCAACCGGACTTCCGTTCGCCACTGGTTTGGGACTTCTTCGCGATCAGCACCTATCTGACGATAAGCACGCTGTTCCTCTTTACCGGGCTGATTCCGGATCTTGCCAACGCCCGCGAAGCCGCCAGCGGATGGCGCAAGAAGCTCTACACGATTCTCTCCTTCGGCTGGCAGGGCACAGATCGACAGTGGCGTAATTTCTCGACGGTTTACCTGCTGCTGGCTGGGTTCGCGACGCCGCTGGTGCTGTCGGTCCACAGCGTAGTCTCCTGGGATTTCGCGATGACCCAGTTGCCGGGATGGCACAGCACGATTTTCGCGCCATATTTCGTTGCCGGCGCGATTTTCTCCGGATGCGGACTGGTGCTGACCCTGCTCATCCCGATGCGCAAGCTGATGAAGATCGAGGACCTGGTGACGATTTGGCATCTGGACAACCTGGCCAAGGTCATCCTGCTTACCTCGCTGATCATCAGCTACTCGTACGCGACCGAATCGTTCATGGTCTGGTACACGCAGGATCCGATCGAAATCGCGACGTTCCATCAGAGATATTACGGATCGCAGGGTTATCTGTTCTGGATGATGGTGACCTGCAACTGTGTTATTCCACTTCTGATATTCGTCCCGCGCATACGCACGAACACGGTGTGGCTGTTCATCATCTCGATCTTTATCAATATCGGAATGTGGCTGGAGCGGTTTGTCATCATCGCAGGTTCGCTGGCAACTAACACCGAGCCGTCGCAGTGGCGTTTCTACGTGCCGAAGCTGACCGAGATCGTGCTCACGGTCGGCAGTTTCGGCTGGTTCCTGATGAATTTCTCTATCTTTGCCAAGTTTATGCCGATTGTTTCGATGACTGAGCTAAAGGAAGGTATCACCTGGCTGCGGCAGGCGATTCGCGAGACGTATCCGTACCGGAAGGCAGCATGAGCAACGACGTTACGGTGATCTCAACGTTCGGCAGCGATGACGAATGCGCGCACGCGATGGAAGCGCTGCACGCGGCGCATCTGCGCGACTTTCACGCGATCTCGCCGTTTCCCAGCGAGAAGATCATTGAAGCCTATTCGGAGTCGAATAACTTGCCGGTGAAGTCTTTCCTGCGCTGGTGGGTCCTGGTGGGCGGTATCACCGGTTTCCTGAGCGCTATTGCTCTCACCGTGGGTACCTCCTGGGAATGGAACCTGAACGTGGGCGGCCGCCCGATCGCCTCGATTCCACCGTATATCGTCATCATGTTCGAGCTAATGATCCTGATCGGCGGGATATCGGGGGTAACTGGGTTTTTCGTGCTTAGCCGTTTGCCGGCGTTCGAATCGACCCCGGGCTATCGTTCGCGTTTTGGTGCGGACAAGTTTGGCCTGGTGGTGCAGTGTAACGAGAACGAAGTTTCGAAAGTGGAATCGCTGCTGCGCGACGCCGGCGCTGAGGATGTGGCGCGCGAGGCGGCGTAACGCCGGTTTCCTCGCTTTTGGGGGCGTCAAAGGCCTGATTGAAGATGAGCGCTAATCAACCATCATCTCTGGGAGCCGCCGCGGCCCGACCGCTGGGCGAGCCGGTTGAAATCGACTGGCTGCGTTTGAACACGATCGCCGCGGTGCTTCTGGTACTCGGCCTGGTCGGCTTTGTTATCGCGCTGGCGGCCGGAGAATCCGATCGCGTGTGGCAGGCCTGGCTGGTTAACGTACTGTTCTTTCTCGGTATCGCGCAGGGCGGAGTGGTCTGCTCCTGCTCTTACTACCTGGTGCAGGGACGTTGGGCGGGCGCCGTCTCGTACCGGCTGGCGGAGGCTTTCGCGCCGTTCCTGTGGCTTGGCTTCGTATTGTTTTGGGGCGTGTACTTCGGGCGCAACCATATCTTTCCATGGATCGCTCATCCGATAGCCGCCAAGGCGGCATGGTTGAACGTACCCTTTCTCTTCGCTCGCGACGGGATTGGATTGTTGGTGATGGCGCTGATCAGTACCTGGTTTATCAGCGCCTCCCGCCGTCCCGAGGGGCGGAAATGGGCCAATACCGTCACTGATATCGAGATGCCGCCGCCGGTGATTCGTCGTATCGCGCCGGCGATCGCGATTCTCTATTGCGTGGTCTACTCGCTGCTGGCGTTTGACCTGATCATGTCGTTGTCGCCGCAGTGGCACAGCACTTTGTTCGGATGGTGGTGGTTCGCGACCTGTTTCTGGAGCGCTGTCGTCGCGATGTCGTTTTGCGCGGTGCAATTCCGCCGCTTGCTCGGCGTGCGCAATATCTTCAATAACCCCACCGTTTTGCACGATTACGGCAAGTTGGTCTTCGCCTTCTCGATCTTCTGGATCTACTTGTCTTTCGCTCAGTACCTGGTGATTTGGTACGGGGATTTACCGGTCGAGACGTTTTTCCTGGTGGTCCGTCTGTGGCACTACCCGTGGGCGCCAATCTCATGGCTGGCGCCGATTCTTATCTGGGTTGTTCCCTTCACGGTGCTGATGAGTATCCGTACCAAAAAGAACCCCAAAATACTGGCGACGGTCTCGGTGCTGGGACTGATTGGTGTGTGGGTGCTCGATTACATTATGGTTGTGCCATCCCTTTCGCCCAATAATTTGCCGCTCGGATGGGTCGAAGTATGCATTACCGCAGGCTTCCTTGGGGCTTTCATCCTATGCGCGGTGCCGGGCTTGAAGCGGGTGGTGACGGAAGCGATCGCCGAAATGGATGGAGGCGAATGATGACGGCGTTCGCTCGAAGAATCGGTACTGCCGGACTGGCTGGTCTGCTGGTGGCGTTCAGCGAGGCGGCGGCCCACGCGCAGCAGGCTCGCGCGCGCTATCCGCTCGATACGCTCTCGCCCAAGTCCGACATCACGCGCTGGTTCGTGAGTATCTTCTGGAACGTGACGATCTGGGATTCGATTATCCTGCTGGTCGTCGTGGTCGCGTTGTTTCTGGCGATTTTCGTTTTTTCCAGCCGCACGGGTGAGCCCGGTGTTTCGTCCACCAAAGAGTCGGACATGTACCTCGAGCTGGCGTGGACGGTGATTCCGTCGCTGATCCTGGTGGCGATCACGGTACCCACCGTGAAGGCGATCATTGCGACCCAGCCCGATCGCTGGCCGGCGGAAACCCTGCCGATTCGCGTGATTGCCCATCAATGGTGGTGGGAGTTCAACTATCCGACGCTCGGGGTGGAAACTGGCGATGAATTTCATATCCCGATCCGGTCGCCAGATCCACCTCGAGATGGTCAGCAAAGACGTGATCCACAGCTTCTTCATGCCGGCAATTGGCGGCAAACGCGACGTCGTTCCGGGCCAGACCAACCAGATAACCTTCAAGGCGGACGTTCCGGGCGAATACTGGGGACAGTGCACCGAGTTCTGCGGCGACTCGCACGCCAACATGCGCTTTCGCGTCTTCGTGGACACGCCCGAGAATTTCGATAAATGGGTTAAGCATCAACTCGAAGGACCGGTGAAGCCGCCGCCTGATAGCGCTGCCGCCGCGGGAGCGAAGATTTTCGCCGACGCGCCGTGCGCGATCTGTCACGCGATCAAGGGTATCTCGGGCTTTTCCAAGGGTTATACTTTCGGCTTTCGCGGCCCTGATCTGACGCACTTCGGCAGTCGGGGTACGATGGCCGGCTCGATGTACGACAACACGCCCGAAAATGTAGCGAACTGGATCACGGATCCTGACAAGATGAAGCCCGGCGCCAACATGCCGACCTTGGGGCTCAAGGGCAAGGATCTCAATGACCTGGTCGCTTATCTGGAAAGCCTGAAATAGGAATTGCCAATGGCTGCCCAACCAAAAGCGCTACCTCTCGAACAGGCCAGCTACCTCGAAGGTGGCGGCATTTACGGCTGGCTCACAACGATCGATCACAAGCGGGTCGCGATCCTTTACGGAATCACCGCCGCGATTCTGCTGGCCTTCGGCGGCACCGAGGCGATGCTGGTTCGCGCCCAGCTGATCGTGCCGAGTAATCACTTCCTTTCCGCGCAGGCTTACAACCAGTTCTTCACGATGCACGGCTTGACGATGATCTTCCTCGTCGTCATGCCGCTCGAGACGGGATTTTTCGGGAACTTCTTCATTCCGTTGCAGATCGGTGCGCGCGACGTTGCCTTTCCGCGCCTCAATGCGCTCAGTTACTGGATCTTTCTGTTCGGCGCGATCACGCTTGAATCTCGGCTGGATCTGGGGCGGACTGCCCAACGGTGGATGGTTCGGCTACGCGAATCTGAGCGAGCGCTACTATTCGCCGGGCCTCAATATCGACTATTACGACATCGGACTGCTCATCCTCGGCGTCTCCTCGGTGATGAGCGCGCTCAATTTCTTCGTCACCATCATCAATATGCGCGCGCCCGGCATGACCTTCATGCGCATGCCGATGTTTATCTGGTCGCTGCTGGTCACCGTCATCCTGATCCTGCTGGCCTTCCCGGCGCTGACGGTGGGCCTGATCTTTCTGTTCGTGGACCGCTATTTCGGCGCCCATTTTTACCAGGTGATCGCGGGCGCGACGCCGATGCTGTGGCAGCATCTGTTCTGGATCTTCGGCCATCCGGAAGTTTACATCATGTCCTGCCGGCCTTCGGCATGATCTCGGAAGTGCTGCCGGTATTCTCCCGCAAGCCGCTGTTCGGCTATCCGATGATGGCCTATTCGATCATGCTGATCGCCTTTCTGTCGTACGGCGTCTGGGGCCATCACATGTTCGCGACCGGAATGGGTCCGGTGGCGGACTCGGCGTTCTCGATCACCTCGATGCTGATCGCGATTCCGACCGGGGTCAAGGTTTTCTCCTGGATCGCGACGGTATGGGGCGGCCGGCTGCGCTTCACGACCGCTGATGCTATTCGCGTTGGCGTTTATCCTTGAGTTTACGATCGGCGGCCTCAGCGGAGTCATGCACGCCGAGCGCGCCGATCGATCTCGAGCAGACCGACAGCTACATCATCGTCGCCCATTTCCATTACGTGCTCTTCGGCGGCGCGCTGATCGGCGATTCTCGGCGGCGTTCTATTTCTACTGTTCCCAAGATGATGCGGCCGACTGATGAACGAGACGCCTCGGCAAGTGGCATTTCTGGCTGACGTGATCTGGTCCTTCAACTGCGACCTTCTTCCCGATGCATTTCCTCGGCGAATGGGGTATGCCGCGGCGTATCTACACCTACGCGCCGGACATGGGTTGGGATTTCTGGAACAAGTTCGAGAGCTATCAACGCCTATATTCATCGCGGTCTCCTTCCTACTTTTCTTCATCAACATCGTATGGAGTCTGGTTCGACGGTGAGCGTGCGATGCGGCGACCCGTGGGATGGCCGCACGCTGGAATGGTCATGCCCGTCACCGCCGCCGATCTACAACTTCGCCACGATACCGACCGTTACTTCGCGCGACGCTTTTTGGGTGATGAAGTATGGAAGCGTCGAGGCGCATGGAATCGACGTCACTCCCGCGTACAACTCGCCGGGACTGGTGGAAATCAGCAAGATCCACATGCCGTTGCCCTCGTTATACCCGCTTCTGCTCGCGCTGGGTTTGTTCGGAATGTCGGTGGGCGTGATCATCGATTGGTATCGCGTGGTCTTCCTCGGCGCCGGCCTGCTGATGTTCTGCGTCATCGCGATGTCCTTCGAATACGTCAACTGGGGCGAGGAAAACGAGCACGCGGTGGCGGAAAGCTTCCTCGGGCTCGATAGTCGCAAAGTCGGTATCTGGAGCTTCATCGGTTCCGAGACGATATTCTTCGCCGAGTCTGATCTCGACCTACATGGTCTACAAGTCCCGCAGCATGGGACCGTTCGACGCGCAGATTCTGAATATCCCGCTGACCTCGTTCAGTACGTTCATGCTGCTGACTTCGAGCTTGACGATGGTGCTGGCGCTCGCGGGTTTCCAGCGCAACGACAAGTTCTGGGGAACGCTCTGGCTGGTGGCGACGGCACTGTTCGGATGCGTCTTTCTCGGCGGCCAGGTCTACGAATTCGGTTCGTTCTGGCTCAAGGAGGGGATGCTCTTCAACAGCAACCTCTTCAGCCAGTGCTTCTACACGCTGGTCGGCTTTCACGGCTTCCACGTCTTTATCGGAGTGATTTGGCTAATCGTGATGGCGATAGCCGGGATGATGGGTAAGCTCGATTCGAAGCGATCGCTCGCGGTCGAAATGTGCCGGTCTTTATTGGCATTTCGTCGATATCGTGTGGGTAATAATCTTCACCCTGATCTATTTGATGAGGACGGTTAAGGGAGCATGAGCGATCACGCGGTGGAACATGGTCACGCGGCCGCGCATCACGTGGCGGTCGAGGCGCATCATCCTGGTGCGATGCAGTACCTCGTCATTGCGGCGGTACTGACGATACTGACGGTACTGGAAATTGGGGTTTATTACGTTCAGGCGCTCCAGCCGGTGCTGGTTCCGCTCCTCATCGTGCTCGCGATTTGCAAATTCGTGCTGGTTGCGATGTACTATATGCACCTGCACTTCGACAGCCGGGTGTTCTCCGTTCTCTTCATATTCCCCCTGATGCTGGCGGTGTTCATCCTGTTTTCGTTGATCATGCTGCTGACCTACCTGGCGCATCATCCGGGGTAATACTTAGTCGAACTCCTCGTTAACGAAGGGAGCATGTGGGAAGCCGAACCTGAAACCGTCGCGATAATCGCTCTGATCGGCGTACTCTATGCCGCTGTAGCGATCGCGATGAAACGGCGTCCGTCGGCGAATCAAACCGCCGCCTTCTGCTGCGCGCTGATCGCGCTCCTGATCACGATTACCGGTCCGCTCGACTATTTCGCCCGCGAGCGATCCTTCTCCACCTACATTTTCCAGCAGATGGTACTGATCTTCGTCGTACCACCGCTGTTGTTGCTGGGCCTTGCCGATTGGATGGTTCGCCCAGTCCTGCTGAACCGCTTCATCGAGCCGGTAGCGCGAGTAGTAACCCGTCCGCTATTCGCATTCTTGCTGTTCGCCGGGACCTTTACGCTTCTCCACTATCCTCCCGTCTGCGACCGCGTATGCCACGTCGAGGAGTTCTACGGCAGTATCCGCGCGATTCTGGTATTCGTCGGCGCGGTACTCTGGTGGCCGTTGTTGAGCCCGCTGCCCGAGTATCCGCGGCTCTCGTACCCGATGCAGATCCTTTACCTATTCCTGCTGATGATTCCGATGACGGCGGTCGGCGCACCAATCACGATGGCGCAGTCCGTCATCTACGTCTTCTATATGGAGGCGCCGCACCCGTTCGGATTGACGCCGATGGCTGATCAAGTGCTCGGTGGCCTGATTATGTGGGTGGGGCAGGGCGTCTACATCATGTTCGTCTTTACCGGCATATTCTTCCAGTGGTCCCGGCGCGAGGACACGGAGAATCCGCCGATCAATCGACAGTTGCCCCCGATGCGTATCCTGCATGCGCATCACCGCCCGGGCGCCTGACCGCCTCAACTTAACGTTCCCCCTTGACATAGGTAGCGATTCGTCGCTGAGCGGACCCACCAGGTCGGGCCGAGTCCTGACTGCATCGCCGCAGGCCTCGTTTGGGCTGGTAGTAGCTGCGTTGAATCGGTTCAGTAGGCCAGCTTGCTAACTCGCTCAGCCAGGCTTATACGTAAAATAAGTTTGACTCATCGGGCCATGCCTGGATGGGCACCGCGAACTTCAGACGCGAACTCCTGATGCCTGCGGCGTGCGGCGAATCCTTTCCAGCGCAAAAGCCAACTGGAGACGTCTATGCAGCAATCGAAGGCACGAATAATCACCGACGGAGTGTTGGCGGGATTAATCGGCGGAGCGGTCATCGCGGCATGGTTCTTCTTATTTGACGCCGCCCGCGGAGAAGCTCTCAGGACGCCAGCCCTGCTCGCCGCTGCTTTACTCCATGTCTCACCGGGACCGACGGCGGCAATGTCCCCCGCCGGTTGGCTGCTCGTCGCTGAATACACGATCGCCCACTTTGCGGCGTTCGCGTTGATCGGCGCGCTCGGCGCGCTGCTGATCGATGCATCCGAACGTCACGCGGAGCTGTTCGGTATCCTGCTAATCTTCACCGTGGGCTTCGAGATGTTCTTCATCTCCGTGCTGATGCTGCTGGGACCGGCGGCGCAAGCCGCGATGCCCTGGTGGAAGGTCATCATCGGCAACTTCATGGCGACCGGCGCGATGCTGGGCTTCTTCCTGTGGCGTCAGCCGGTGCTGGGCGAGAATCTGCTCGGACCGTGGATGGGTGTGCTGCGCGAAGGGATCATCTCGGGCATCCTCGGCGGCGTGATCGTCGCGCTATGGTTCCTGGTCCATGACGCCCTGATGGGTCAGATGTTTCAGACGCCGGCACTGCTGGGAGCGCTGATTTTCAACGGCATCACCAAGCCCGACAACTTCGCGATCACGACGGCGCTGGTGCTGGGCTATACGGCACTGCACTTTTTCGCCTTCATCCTGATTCGGGATCGCGGCATCGATAACCATGGCGGCGTCGGAATGGGAGCCGCTGCTGGCGTTGGGGGTGCTGGTGCTGTTCATATGGTTCGAGCTGTGCTTCGTCGCGATGGTGACTTTCCTCGATCAGTCGGCCGTGCAGCAAATCGGCTGGTGGAACATCATCGGCAGCAACGTGCTCGCGCTGGCTGCGATCATCACATATTACGAGTACGGGCATCCCCGCGTCGTCCCACAGATTGCTACTCGATGGGGCGTTCTACGAGACGAGGCCGCGGCTCATCACCCAAGGGCGTAAGCGTCAGCGAATAGTGCGTGTCCTGGTGGCGCGATGTGCGACGGGCTAAAGGCCCAGCACATCGCGCATCGAATAGAGTCCGGGGGGCTGACATTCGACCCACGCGGCGGCGCGCAATGCGCCGCTGGCGAGGGATTCGCGGCTCTGCGCGCGATGCGTGAGTTCGAGCCGCTCTCCGATACCGCCGAATATCACCGTATGGTCGCCGATTGCGTCGCCGGCGCGTAACGCCAGTACCGCGATCTTCTCCGCGGGTCGGACGCCCGTGATGCCCTCGCGTCCGAAGACCGCGTTGGCCTGAAAATCCTGACTCCGAGCCTCCGCGATCGTCCGTCCGAGCGCGAGCGCGGTTCCGCTGGGCGCATCGACCTTGGTGCGATGATGGATCTCCAGCACCTCGGCGTCGAAGTTGCCGAGGATCTTTGCGACCTCGGCAGTGATCTTCATCAGCACGTTGATGCCGATGCTCATGTTGGGCGCGATCACGGTGCGGGTTCGGAGCGCCAGTTGCTTCGCGCGCGCCTCCATTTCCGCCGTGAATCCCGTCGATCCCACGACGATCGCCGCGCCTTTGGCCGACGCCACCTCGAGATGCTCAAGTGAAGCCGCCGCGCTGGTAAAGTCGAGCGTCACCGTATCGGGCCGGGCGATCGATGCGTAGTCATCGGTAATCGCGACACCCTGCCGGCCCACGCCCGCCAACTCTCCCGCGTCCTGTCCTCCAAAACCGGCGGCACGGGCCTCAAGAGCGCCCGCCAACGTATGCTGCGGGTCGCGTGCGATCATCGAGACGAGCAAGCGGCCCATCCGGCCGCCCGCGCCCGAGACGATAAGGTTGGCCATCGTGCGTTACCTCCGTCGCGATCGCATGATTAGAAGCTTACGAGATCTGCGTTATTTGTGCGTGCCGCGACTGGTTGCCGGCCGCGTAAACGTTGGCGCTATGCGCTTGCTGCGGGCGCCGCCGCGGGAGGAGCCGCTGCCGCCGGCGCGGTAGCCGCACCAGCCTGGGCGCCGCGAGCCGCCTTGAAATGCTCCTCACAAAGACTCCCGCGAAACCGTATCTTGCGACACTTCTCGAAGGTGCAGGTCTTGTAACGCGGCTTGGGCATCTCGCCCGCCTTCCACAGCCGATAATGTTGGCGACAGTAACCCTTTGCGATTACTTCGCGCGCGCAATCTTTTGCTTTGCAATTTCCCTTGGTTGCCATTAATCCGTCGATGCCTTCATCCTAAATCAAAACTCTGCCTTGAGCTCTCGATTCAGCAGTTCTTCGACCATAGCGTTTGCAGGCACTGCTTCATAGAGCAGGCGGTAGACCGCCGAGGTGATCGGCATGTCGACGCCTAGCCGAGCCGCCAACATCTTGATCGATTTCGCATTAGCGACGCCCTCGGCCACGGGTCCATCCGAAGCTGACTCCGCTCGCGCCTCGCCGCGCCCGAGGCGAAGCCCCAGGGCGCGATTGCGCGAACTATCGCCGGCGCAGGTCAGTACCAGGTCGCCGAGTCCCGCCAATCCCGCCATGGTTTCGCGCTTGGCGCCCGCCGCCGCCGCCAACCGCATCATCTCGGCGAGTCCGCGCGTGATCAATGCCGCGCGCGCACCCGATCCAAGCCCGATGCCGTCGCTAACGCCCGCTGCGATCGCGATAACGTTCTTGGCCGCGCCTCCCAGTTCGACTCCGATCACGTCGACGCTCCGATAGACGCGGAGACGCCTTGGTCACGAACATGGATTGCACTCGCGACCGCGACCTCATCGCGATTCGCCGCTGCGACTATCGCCCCGGGTTTGCCGCGAGCGACTTCGGCCGCAAATCCCGGACCCGACAGCACCGCGACGCGCTCGGCCGGCGGCGCCAGTCCCGCGATCATCTGCGTCATCGTAGCATAGCGAACTCTGCTCGATTCCCTTGGTGACGCTCACGATTACGCTGGAGGCGGCAATCGCGCCGATGATCGGTGCGATGGTGGCGCGCGCATATTGTGACGGCACCGCCATCACCACGGTGGTGGCGTCGCCAACGGCCGTCGCCCAATCCTCCGCAAGCTCCAGTTTCGCCGGCAGCGCCACTCCCGGAAGATGCACCGCGTTCTCGCGCCGCGCCGTCATCGCCTCCAGTTGCTCGTGGCGACGGACGCAAAGCACCGTCCGATGTCCGTTGTTGGTGAGCAGTACCGCAAGCGCGGTGCCCCAGGCCCCCGCGCCAAGAATAGCGACCTCAGCCATCAGCAGAGAGAGCTCATACCACCGCGCGAAATATCCGGTAGAGCGGCTCGAATTCGCGAAACGCATCGATCATTTCCGCACGATCCAGCCGCAGCGATTCCCGCACATTCCAGCCGAAGCCGAGGTCGATTCCACCGGTCTTCTTTTCGAGATTCTCCGCCAGCGTGGTGAAGAGACCGGCCTCCGCCGTTCGCCTGCCGGTAGATGCTCGAAGTCCCATTTGTCGTAGCGCGCGATCTTGGTGCCCTTGAAATCCTTGACCAGTTGCGCGGCGTGGGACTTAAGTCCGCGCGCCATCTCGGGACGTTTGTCCGCGTCCGACTTGACCACGGCGCGGGCGTGCAGCCCCGCTCCCGAGATACACAAGGCCAGGTATCCGTAGCGTTTGTAACCCTTCGGCGACGGTCCGAACGCCGCCCAGGTTTCCGGCGGTGGATTGACCGTGCGGCGCGCATGCTTGGCGACGTGCGGGAAGAATTCCATGTGGAGACGCCGCGCCAGTTGCGGCGCCAACTCGTCGCCGAGCTTTACCAGTTTGGGCCTCACATGCGCATAAATCTGCTGCATCCGCTCGTTGAAGCCTTCGACCTTGAACACTTCGAAATCGACCGGCGTGAATCCCAAAGTCGCCACGGATGGTTACCTTCCTTGCCCGTATTGATTATCTGCTCTGCGCGGATCCTATCGCGTTTCGTGCCGCGACGCTCACTGCGGTTTGTGACCGGCCAGCACCGCCGCGCGCGCGGTTTCCCAGTTGCGTCCGTCGAACTGCGTAATCGGAATCGTCGCCAGATCGATTCCCTCGACGCATCGCAGATTGACGTCGATTTTATCCGGCGCCGACCGCGCAATATAAAAGGACGCGACCCCGCATCGCGGACAAAAATAGTGCTTCGCCGTGTTGGTGTTGAAGGTGTACAGCGCCAGTTCTTCCCCGGCGTCAGCAGCCGGAACCGTTCGCGCGGGATGATCCAGTGTACATATGCCTTCTTGGCGCAGATCGAGCAGTTGCATTGCTCGACGTGCTCGATTGGTCCTTCAACTTCGTACGCGACCGCGCCGCAATGGCATCCGCCTCGATACCTGACCCTGTCCGACGATGGATTGCTCATGCCATGAATTTGGCCCAGGACCATGCTCTCTCGCAATGGTTTTCATGCTGTAACCGCGCCGCCGGTTGCGCTACAACGAAATCGCCGATACGGCGCCGGCGGTGATTCGATGGACCTGAGCGATACCCACGAAGAAGCAGAGTTTCGGGCCAAGGCCCGCAAATGGCTCGAAGAGAATAAGCCCACCAATATCGCCGATCGTGGCTTCGCCCTCGCCATCGATACCGAAACCGTAAAGCTCCTTACCGAATGGCAGCGGCGGCTCTACGGCGCCGGATACCTCGGCCTGTCGTGGCCGCTGGAGTACGGCGGCCAGGGCAAAACCATCATCGAAAGCGCCATTTTCAACGAGGAAATGGCCCGCGTGCGCGCTCCTGCGCCGCTCAACGAACTCGGTCTTTCGATGGGTGCGCCGACCATCCTCGAACACGGGACCGAGGATCAGAAGAAGCGCTTCATCAAAAAAATTCTCACTTGCGAAGAGATCTGGTGTCAGGGTTTCTCCGAGCCCGCCTCCGGTTCCGATCTCGCCGCTCTCGAGACCCGCGCCGTGATGGAAGGCGACGAATTCGTCATCAACGGCCAGAAAGTCTGGACTTCACTCGGTCATATTTCCGATTGGTGCATGCTGCTGGTGCGCACCGACTCGCAGGCACCCAAGCACCGCGGCATCTCCTACCTGCTGGTGGACATGCATTCGCCCGGCGTCACCGTGCAGCCGCTGCGTCAGATGACCGGTGAGGCCGAATTCAACCAGATGTTCTTCGAAGACGTCCGCGTGCCGCGCTCGAATCTGCTCGGCCCCTTAAACGGCGGATGGGGCGTCGCGATCACCACTCTCATGAACGAGCGCGCGACCCTCGCCTTGGCCACCGTCATGCGCTTTCACAACGTCTTTCAGGATCTCGCCGAACTCTCGCGCCGCGTGTTGCGCGAAGGCACCTGCTCGATGGACCCGCGCCTGGTGCGGCAGACCCTCGCGCAATTCTACGTCGACGTCGAATCGATGAAGTACCTGGCCTATCGGAATTTCTCGCGCCTCAAGCGCGGCGGCACTCCCGGTCCCGAGGGCTCGATCTCGAAGGTGCTGTGGAGCGAGCTCAACCAGCGCATGAACGAATTCGCGCTGGCGTTGCAGGGCCCACGCGCCGCGCTCTCCGAAGATTCCGCCTACGCGATCGACGCCGGGCGTTGGCAATACGGGCTATTGCGCTCGCGCGGCAACACCATCGAAGAGGGCACCTCCGAGGTCCAACGAGGAATCATCGCGGAGCGCTTGCTCGGTCTGCCGAAGAGTTACTCAGCGATTCCGCGCGAACCGATTTCCGACTGGTACCGCAGTTCCGTAACCCCGGGCATCACGTTGGTCAGCGCCGCATCGGCGGATACGCCCTTCACGTAGTGGTTCATGAAGGCCAGGCTGTAGGCCGTAATATCCTCGTGCGCTTCGCTCGTCATGTTGGTCCAGGCGAAATGCCCCGCCTCGTCAAATTCCACGAAATATTTCGGCTCGGGAGATTGGTCATAGGCGCCCTGCGACTTGTCGATAAAAGGCGTGATCCCGAAATCGCGCGTGCCTCCCTGGTACATGACCGGAACCGACAAATCCTTGATCGTGTCGTGCACCAGGAACGGCTGGCTGTATGGCGAGAGTGCGAGTACCGCCTTCACACCCGGCAGTTTCCAGCTCGGCCACGCGCCGCCCAGGCCCAGCACCGTGTATCCGCCCAAAGAATGCCCGCAGAGGCCGAGCCGCGACATATCGACGATCCCGCCGAAGTGCTGGTCGCGCGCGATCGCCGCGATCAAATTGCGTATGTCGTCCGCGCGATCGCGATAGGTCGCATCGCTCCATTTATCGGGACCGCGGAAGGGCGTAATCGGCCGGTTAAACCAGGTCGACGCGCCGCCGTCGCAGGTTGCATCGCGATGATTCGGTGCGAAGACGATATAGCCCGCCGCCGCGAACGCTTCCATCAGGAACCGCGATTGCGTCGCGCATCCGTGGAAACCGTGCGAAAAAATTATAACCGGTTGTTTAACCGTGCCGGCTTGCGGGTCCGCCCAGACTGTCACCTTGAGGCCGGCCAGAGTCACGGTTTGTTCAGCCGCTCGCGCCGGGACGCCGCTCAGGAGGCAGACCATCGCTGCAAACATGCCCAGTCGCCAATGCCCCGGCCGACCGCTACTCATGCATAAATTCTACCGCCGGTGCGTAATTGTGTCTCTCGGTTTTGCTTCGGAAGCTTGCTCCGGGAGCCGATGAATAGTAGGCCGGATGATCCGGCGTCCTCGATGGAATCAGGCGTCCTCGGAAGGGGTCACTTTGAAGATCCACCTCGATGATCGACGCGGGTATTCCAATGATACCGTTGCGATAGTGAACGAATCCGAAGTTAGCCAAAAACGGGAGAGATAATGCTGACCGTCTTGTTACTGTTCTGCTCGAATTTCTTCATGACGATTGCCTGGTATGGGCATCTGCGCTTTTCGTGACCGGCCGTTGTTTCTCGTGATCGTCGCCAGCTGGCTGATCGCCTTTGCCGAGTATTGTTTCCAGGTTCCCGCAAACCGCATCGGCTACGGCGAATTTACCGGCTATCAGCTCAAGATTATTCAAGAGGTCGTAACGCTGATCGTGTTCGCGATTTTCGCCTACTTTTATCTGGGCGAAACCCTGCGCTGGAACTACGCTCTGTCCTTCGTCTGTATCCTTGGCGCCGTCGCATTTGCATTCTGGGGAAAACTTTAGCGTCCCTTCGTAACACTCGATTTTAAGGGAATGGCCCAGAACTCTTCGCGTAAATAACGGATAGGCATGGCCTCCCGCGCGCCGACCTCATGCTGGCCTACGATGGATGGCCATGTCGAGTGCTCTTCTTCGGAGTAGGTGTTGAAAGGGAGCGGCGGGGGCCATAGCTTTCCATTGCCGCCCGCAAAATCCGATTGATGCGCGTCTGATAGCCTCTGCCTTGGGCCTTGAGCCAAGTGAGCACGTCAGCATCGAGGCGGATGGTGAGTTGCTGCTTGGCCGGCGGCCAACTTTCGGTAGCCCTTTTGAAAAAAGACTTATCGAGTGCAGCAATATCCGAATAATCGATGTCGGAATCCTTCATGCGGTCAATTCTCGCCAAGTCGCTTTTGATAGATTTTTTGCTCACGTCGATTTGCCTTTCTCATGGAGATGATGCGCGTTGCGTCGCTCCCACGTGGCGTGTGAGCAATGACGATTACTCGACCGGCGAGTAGACCCAAGGTGGCTCAACCGTTTCTCTCCATAATCGAAACGGTCATCCACGAAGGTGACACAAGAGCCGCTCAACACTTGTTCGGCATCGGCGAAATCAAAGCCGTGCTTGGCAAAGTTGCTGCGGTTACTTCGCCTAGTCCCAATCGTATTTCATTCTATACTGTAGTTACTTTTGTTACTACAAAAAAGCAAAATCAGGCGAACTTATTGCGTTTTTCTATGCGTAGCCGGTCATGCGGCGATGAGAATGTCTTTTGTTGGTGGCAAGGGGTGCAGCTGCTGCTGCACCCTTGCCACGTGACGAACGCGGAGTAGCTAAGGCTAGCGGTTTCAGCCTGGCCGCAAGTTCGTCTTGCGACAGCGCCGCATTGGTTCGGGCCGTTAGAGTCGCTGCACCGATTTTGCGCCGCGCTACCTGGGACGCCTGACACGGTTCTCGACGCCCGCATCTGCATGCTATGACAAAAACACCTCGATTCTGAACTCGGGAAGGAGCTCGACATGGCCGACGTGCGTATTGACGGTACCTGCGAACCGCGCTTCGAACGCGTCAAAGCGGCGTTCGCGGAAAACTTCGAAAAACGCAACGAATACGGCGCTGCCGTCGCGATTACCGTCGACGGCAAGCAGGTCGTGGATCTATGGGGCGGCCATGCCGACAAGGCGCGCACGCAGCCCTGGACGCGCGATACTATCGTCAACGTTTTTTCCACCACCAAGGGTCTGACCGCGATTGCCGCGCATCGCCTGGTGGATCAGGGCCTGATCGATCTTGACGCTCCGGTCGCGCGCTACTGGCCCGAATTCGCCCAGGCCGGCAAGGATCGCATCCCCGTCAGATGGTTGCTGAGCCATCGGGCAGGCCTCCCCGCCCTGCGCCAGCCGCTCCCCGAAGACGCCTTCTACAAATGGGAAGTCATGACCGCGGCGCTCGCAGCCGAACAGCCCTGGTGGGATCCCGGGACCAGGCACGGCTACCACGCGATTACCTACGGATGGCTCATCGGCGAGGTGATGAAGCGCGTCACCGGCAAGAGCCCCGGCGCCTATTTCCGCGACGAGATTGCCCGCCCGCTCGCTATCGATTGCCATATCGGTCTCGATGCCGCCGACGACGCGCGCTGCGGTCAGATGATCCAGTCGCCGCCGCCGCCCGCCGATCAGGTCAACCTGTTCGAATACGCGCAGAAGAACCCCGCGTCGGTCACCGCCAAGGCCTTCATGAATCCGCCCACCGCGATGAAGCTTGGCGCTATAAACGCGCGCGCCTGGCGCGGTGCGGAGATTCCCGCCGCCAACGGCCATACCACTGGTCGCGCGCTGGCGCGCCTCTATGGTGCGCTCGCCCGCGGCGGCGAGGTCGACGGCGTCCGCATCCTGACGCCGGAAGCTATCAAGCGTTGCTATACCGAAGAATCTCATGGAAAAGATGAAGTTTTGATGGTGCCGACGCGCTTCAGCACCGGTTTCATGCTTACGCAGGCGCACGACCAAATCGGCCCGAACCAGCACGGCTTCGGTCATCCGGGGGCTGGCGGCTCGCTGGGCTTCGCCGATCCCGACGCCAAAGTCGGTTTCGGCTACACCATGAACAAGATGGGCCCGTACATCCTGATCGATCCTCGCGCCCGGGCGCTGATCGATGCGGTTTACTCGTCGCTCTGAGCGACCGATGTCACGAATCCGCAAGGTGGGCGACTATGACGATCGAGGGTAATTGCGATGCGCGCTTCGCGCCGGTGCGCGCGGCGTTTGCGGACAACTTCGAGAGCCGCGGCGACGTCGGCGCCGCCGTGGCTGTGACCATCGACGGCAAGCCGGTGGTCGACCTTTGGGGCGGCTATGCCGACAAGGCCCGCAATCGCCCCTGGACCCGCGACACTATCGTCAACGTCTATTCCGCCACCAAAGGCATTGCGGCGACCTGCCTCAACCGCCTCGTCGACCAGGGACGCGTCGACCTCGACGCTCCCGTCGCGCGCTATTGGCCGGAATTCGCGCAAGCCGGCAAGGAGCGGCTTCCGGTACGCTGGCTGCTGAGTCATCGTGCGGGACTGCCTGCCGTGCGCAAACCGTTGCCGCCTGACGCGCTGCTCCGATGGGACGTGATGACGACGGCGCTGGCCGAGCAGGAGCCGTGGTGGGAGCCGGGAACGAAGCACGGTTACCACGCCCTGACCTTTGGCCATCTGGTGGGCGAAGTCGTCCGCCGTGTGAGCGGCAAAAGTATCGGCGCCTATTGCCGCGAAGAGATCGCGGGACCGCTCGGCCTCGATTTCCACATCGGACTCGACCCGCGCGAAGACTCCCGTTGTGCCGAGGTGATCGCCGCGCCCGCGCCGCCGCCGGGTCAGCATAATCCGCTTGCGGACGCGGCCAAAGATCCGCAATCGATCACCGCCAAGGCGGTGAACAATCCTCCGGGCGCGCTCAAGCTCGATACCATCAACTCGCGAGCCTGGCGGGGCGCCGAGATTCCCGCCGCCAACGGGCATACCAACGCCCGAGCACTATCGCGCTTTTACGGCACGCTTGCGCGCGGCGGCGAACTCGACGGTGTTCGAATCCTCAGCCCTGCACAAATTGAACGCTGCCGCACGCAAGAATCGGATGGAATCGACGCGGTGCTGTCCGTCCCGATGCGCTTCGGTCTCGGCTACCGACTGACCCAGCCGGCGGCGAAATACGGCCCGAATCCGCATTCGTTCGGTCATACGGGTGCGGGCGGATCGCTTGGCTTTGCCGACCCGGACGCCAAGCTTGGATTCGCCTACACGATGAATCAGATGGGCTCGCAACTTCTGCTGGATCCTCGCGTGGCGGTACTGCTCGAGGCGATTTATTCGTCGATTTGACCCTTGTTCATCAGCGCGAAGAAACCTTGAAGTATCCAAGGAGCCGATTTCAGACCACATCGGTGAGGTTCTTCGCAACAGGTTTGCTTATCCGCTAGTACTGTTATGATAAGATTTACTGAAGCTAGCCGCATACTCGCATGAACAACGCTGTGACAACCTGGTTCCCGATCGGCGTCACTATCCTCGTGGCCGGCCTTGTCGTGGGAATTATGACCACGATCAATCGCCTGATCGGTCCGAAGCGAGTCGGCGAAAAATCAAAAGGCGATCCATTTGAATGCGGTAATCCCCCGACAGGCAGCGCCTGGGGACGATTTTCGGTGCGTTTTTATCTCACCGCGATTCTTTTCCTGGTTTTCGACGTCGAGGTGGTATTCCTTTTCCCTTGGGCAATTGAGTTGCGTCAATTGGGGATGTTCGGCTTCATGGAAGCGCTGGTGTTCATCGCGATTCTGGTCGCCGGATTGGCTTACGCATGGCAGCGCGGGGCGTTCGACTGGGATTGAGCCGAGCCGATGCTGATAGAAAAGCTGAAAGAGCGTTTCGGAGCTGACATTCTCAGGGTGGAAAGCGCGCATGGCGAGGATACAGTCGTCGTCGCGCGTGATCGCGCACTCGAAGTCTTGCGCGCGCTGCACGACGATCCGAGCCTTTCGTTCAATTTTCTTTCCGACCTGACCGCCGTCGATTGGCTCGAACGCAGTCCGCGTTTCGACGTCGTCTATCATCTGCGCTCGCTCACGCACGGTTATAGCTTGCGCGTGAAGGTTGGCGTCGATGCGGCAGATTCCTGGGTCAGCAGTGTCGCCTTGATATGGAAAGCTGCGGATTGGCTTGAACGCGAATGTTACGACATGTTTGGGATTCGTTTCGAGGGTCATCACGACCTGCGGCGCATCCTGCTCTACGACTCATTCGTCGGCCATCCGTTGCGCAAAGATTATCCCTACAATCGCCGTCAGCCGATCGTCGAAGAAATAGACCCGGTCACCCATCCGCGTCATCCTTCACGCTAGGCCCGGCCTTAACACAAATAAGCTAAAAAACGATTACCAGATGGCATTACCGGCGCGCTGGGCGCAAAAACTCGAAGCTTCCGATTCCGCCGACGAGATCATGGAAATCCAGATGGGCCCGTCCCATCCGGCTTCTCACGGCACCATCAAGTTCAACTTAAAGCTCGACGGCGAGCGTATCGTCGATTGCGACGTCGAGGTTGGCTACCTGCATCGTGGGTTCGAGAAGATGTGCGAGCAGGGCACGTGGACCCAATGCTTCCCCTACACCGACCGCTTGAATTACGCCTCGCCATGCATCAACAACGTCGGCTTCGCGCTGGCGGTGGAGAAACTACTGGGGATCGAGGCGCCCGAGCGCTGCCAGTATATCCGCGTGATAATGAGCGAGGTCGCGCGCATCGCCGACCATCTGACCTGCCTCGGGATGGCGGCCGGCGAATTGGGTGCGCAGAGCGTGATGTTCTTCATGCTCGAGGCGCGTGAACTCCTATACGACATCTTCGAGGCGGTAACCGGGGCGCGGCTGACGGTAACCTGGTGCCGGGTAGGTGGCCTCTCGCGCGATTTGCCGGTGAACTTTGGCGAGCAACTGGCGGACGCCTTCAAGCGGTTAGACGAACTCTTGAGTGATTGCGACAAGTTGCTCACGCGCAACCGCTTGTTTATCGACCGGATGGCCGGTATCGGCATCATGCCGGTCGACGAAGCGATTTCCTACGGCCTTTCCGGTCCTCTTCTGCGCGCCGCGGGGGTTCCGTTCGACGTCCGCAAGATGAGTCCCTACCTGGTCTACGATCGGATGGAGTTCGAGGTCCCGACCGGCGAGCGCGGCGACAATTACGACCGCTTCGAGGTGCGCTTTCGGGAGATGTACGAGTCGCGCAAAATCGCCGAGCAGGCGATGAAACAGTTACCCGCCGGTCCGGTTTCGATTGAGGATCACAAGGTCACACTGCCTCCGAAGGAACGGGTCTACAACTCCATCGAAGGCTTAATGAATCACTTTAAGTTGATAATGGAGGGTATCAAGGTTCCGCCAGGCGAGGTCTACCAGGCAGTCGAGGGCGCCAACGGAGAATTGGGCTTTTATGTGATCAGCGACGGCAGTGGACGCCCGTATCGCGTGCGTATTCGGCCGCCGTGCTTCCTCGGGATGGGGGCGCTGAACAAGATGCTTTTAGGGCACATGATACCCGACGTCGTCGCGACCTTTGGGATGATCAACATGATCGGCGGCGAATGCGACCGCTGACAGTCGCCCAGCTTTTCAACAGCACGCCGCCGCCAGCCGATACGAACCCTCGCCCAGCCTCCAATCGGGTGGGCTTTGCGCAGGCAAGTCCTGCCGTTATCATCATCGCTTAATGGCGGCTGCCTCTCTTATTCCGGTTCCCACTTCGCCAAATCGGATCTTGATTGTTTTGCTGGGGTCGATCGGCGATGTGGTGCGAGCCCTGCCTCTACTCGGGAGGATTCGGGGTGCATGGCCGCTAGCGCATATCGCGTGGGCGGTCGAGCCGAAGTCCGAACCCGTCCTGCGAGCGCATCCGTGGCTCGACGAGATAATCGTTTACGACCGCAAACGCGCACCTTTGTCGTTTTTGCCGTTTCTTCGTAAGGTGAGGCGCGGCGGCTTCGACCTGGTGGTCGACCTGCAACGGCATCTCAAGAGCGGGGTGGTCGGACTGACCTCGGGGGCGCGGCGGCGGATCGGCTTCGGGTCGGCAAACACCAAGGAATACAATCATCTTTTCTCGACCCAGCGCATCGCGCCACAACCCAATCTGAAGTTGAAGCTGGCACAGTATCAAGCCTTCGGCGATGCGCTCGGGATTGCCGCCACACCGATTGAATTCGGCTTGCGGCTCGCACCAGAGGAATCAGCCAGGGCGTTGGGTTTGATCGCAAATGCGCCGCGCCCGATGGTCGCGGTAATCCTGGGGTCGTCGTGGCCGAGCCGAATCTATCCTGCCGACGCGATAGCGCGGGTGATTCGTGAACTGGCGCAGGCTTCCGCGGATTCTCCGGCACTGTTTCCGCTGCTAATCGGCGGGGCCGAGGAAACGCGGCTCGCGGCGGCGGTTATGCGCGAACTGGCGGGTGAGCCCGGGCTTAACCTGGTCGGGAAGACGACTCTTCGCGATTTGATCGTGATCCTGGCTGAATGCACCGTCGCGTTCGGGCCGGACTCCGGTCCGATGCATATAGCTGCGGCCGTGGGATGCCCGATAGTCTCGCTGTGGGGGTCGACCGCTCCCGAGCGATCGGCGCCGTGGGGCTTTGCGGACTTCGCGATTCGGGGCGAAATCCCGTGTCATCCGTGTTATTTGCGCCGATGCCCGATCGGCGGAGAGTGCATGCGTAGGATCGCGCCGCAGACCGTCGTGCAGATGGTGCGACGCGCAGCGCTAGTGCCGCGCAACCGCGGCGGGCAGGGGGCGGAGTCGGTCGGTATCTCGCCGGGCGGGGATTGACGATGACGGGAGATGGCAAAAGCCTCGACCGTGACGGATGGCGCTTTCAGCTTGCACCGGCGATGGGTTGCCGCGCGGCGGAATTGGTCGAGCGGGCGTTGGCGGCAGCGAGCGGAAAGGCGGGCCGGCTCCTCAGGCGGTCGCGGAATGCTTCGAGCTTTCGATCGACGACCGGTAGCGGCCAGGTATCGGCCGAAGTGTTCATCAAGGTGATCGAGCCGCCGCACGGAATCGATCGTCTCAAGACCATCCTGAGAGGATCGCGCGCGGCGCATGTCGCCCGGATTACCGAAAAGCTCAATACTGCCGGCTTCGCGGCGCCGCCGGTCCTGTTGTTCGGCCGGGAAGAGGCGACGGGACGCGAGCTGCTGCTGACGCCGGTGGTGAATGATGATGGTCCGTTCCGGGCTCTCGAGGGCACGCCGGCGCAGAAGCGAGCGATGCTGCGCGCGCTGGGGACGGAACTCGCGCGGTTGCATCGAGCGGGTTTTATCCACGGCGATCTGACTCCCTACAATCTGTTTATTGCGCGAGCACCGCGCTTTACTTTTATTGACCATGAGCGCACACGCCGAACGTTTCCTATCGGACGACGGCGGCGACAATTGCGAAACCTGGTGCAACTTGGCCGCTTTGACTTGCCGAGCCTGAGCCGCACCGACCGTATGAGGGTGTTGCGCGCCTACGGCGCGGATCTGGATCGAGCCGCGTGGCGATCGCTCAGGCGGCGAGTTGCGGCGATGCTTCAGCGGCGGATAAAGCGCGATGGTCTCGAGCCGGCCCGGCGGGCATGACCTGACTAAACCTGGAAGAGAGGATAATGATGGCCGACAGCGTGAGTATCTCCGTGGTGATCCCGGTCTTCAATGAAGCGGGAACGATTGGCCAGGTGATCCAACGGGTTCTCGGATGCGGTTACGATATCGAGGTTATCGTGGTCGACGATGCCTCGAGCGACGGCACGCGCGACTATCTGCAAAAGCTCGAGGACCCGCGGGTGCGCTGCTTCTACCACGCGGTGAACCGCGGCAAGGGTGCGGCGCTGCGGATGGGATTCGCGGCGGCGAAAAATACTTACGTGATAGTGCAGGATGCCGACCTCGAGTATGACCCGGCGGACTATAAGCTGGTGCTGGCTCCGCTGCTGGATGGTCGCGCCGACATGGTTTACGGTTCACGCTTTCTGGGCGGACCGCATCGCGTGCTGTTTTTCTGGCATTACCTGGGCAACCGGCTGATCACGCTGATCTCGAACATGATCAGCGACCTCAATTTGAGCGACATGGAAACCGGAATGAAGGCCTTTCGGCGCGAGAAACTGGCGGCGCTCAAATTGAGCGCGGATCGTTTCACCTTCGAGCCGGAAATTACCTGCAAGGCGGCCCGCGCGCGCTGGAAAATTTACGAGGTGCCGATTTCCTATTCAGGCCGTACTTACGAGGAAGGCAAGAAGATCGGCTGGCGCGACGCAGTCACCGCGATCGCGGCGATCATTTACTATCGATTTGCGGATTAGGCGGGATGGACTTGGCGCGCAAACGCGACGGTACAGGGTCGGCACAGGCGCCGCGAGCGGGGGTGACGGAGCCGAGCCAGCGCTCGCTCAGGATCGCGGGGATTGATCCGGAGCATGGCTTCAGCGGCGGCGAAAGCCAGGTGATGGGACTCACGCGAGGGCTTCGGCGCGCCGGACACAGCGTGGAACTTATTTGTGATCCCGCCGGAGCGCTCTGGGCGCGCGCGCAAGCCGAAGGAATCGGCTGTCATCCGTTGTCGATTCGTAATTCGGTCGATATCAGGGCCGGGCTCGGGCTGAGATCCCTTTTGCGTAGCGGCCGCTATGACATCGTGCATTTTCATACCGCGCGGGCGCATTCGCTGGCGCCGTATGCGCGCGGGCGTGCGGGCGCGCTGATCGTGACGCGGCGGATGGATTACGTACCGAATCGCCTGTTCGCGCCGCTGCTTTTCAATCGAGCGGTGGACGGCGTAGCGGCGATTTCGAACGCGGTGGCGGGAGCGCTGGCGCAGGCCGGAGTCAGGGGAGATCGAATCGCGATAATTCCGAGCGGAGTCGATTGCGAGCGCTTCGCGCCACCCGACGCGAAGCTGCGTTTAGAGGCGCGCAGTGCGATCCCGATCGGACCGGATGACATTGCGATCGGGATCGTTGGCGCGCTGACCCCGCGGAAGGGTCATAGCCTGCTGTTGAAAGCGTTGGCGCTGGCGGGCAAAGCGTCTCTTCTGTCGAGCGGCGGGCGGCGCCGTCGGCTGATCTGCTTTATCGCCGGAGCCGGTCCGTCGCGCGACGCTATCGTCGCCGAAATCTCAAGTCTTGGTCTCGGAGAGATGGTCAAGTTGGTGGGGGGCCTCGAGGATCCTCGTCCCTTGCTGTGGGCGATCGATATATTCGCGATGCCGTCGCGGATGGAAGGGCTCGGCGTCGCCGGGCTCGAGGCGATGGCTTGCGGAGTGCCGGTGGTGGCGTGCGCCGCCGGCGGTTTGCGCGAAGCGGTGGAGCATGGCCGAACGGGATGGTTGGTCGCGCCTGACGATGCGCACGTAATGGCGGATGCTATAACGAATCTGGCGACGAAACCCGAGCTACGGGCCTCGATGGGTGCGAAGGCGCGCGAAACCGTGGTGGCGAAGTTCAGCATGGAGAATATGGTGCAGGGGACACTTGAGCTTTATCGCTCATCTTTGAATAGTGCGCGTAAAACGAGTTATCAGAATTTCGCGATCGCAGAGGATAAATGATCGATGCGTAGCATGACGGGGTTCGGACGCGCCGAGATCACACGCGGCGGTTATCGCGCGTTGGCGGAAGTGCGCGCGCTCAATCAACGATTTTTCGAACTCAAATTGAATCTGCCGCGCGGGTGGGGCGAGTCCGAAGCCGAAATGCGCAAGCTGATCCAGGGCGTGGTCGAGCGTGGACGGGTGGAAGCATTTCTACGCTGCGCCCCGGTGAAGCCGCCGTCACCACGGCTGCACGTCAATGACGAATTGGCCCGCAGCTACGTCGCGGAACTCCGCCGCCTGAATAAGACCCTGCATCTCGACGGCACGCTCGGAGCGGATGCGATCCTCCAGCGCCCCGAAATTTTCCAGGTGGCCGAGGAAGAAGCCGATACGCGCGCCGGCGTCGGCGTCGCGATCGAAGCCCTGAAACGTGCATTGCGCGGGCTCGACCAGGAACGAACGCGGGAAGGCGGTGCGCTCAAGCGCGATTTCGAGCTGCGGATCAAACGAATCGCCGACGGTATCCCGCGGATCGATAAGCTCGCGAAGGAGTCGCGCGCCACGATCCGTGCGACCTTCGAGAGCAGGGTGCGTGAATTGCTCGCGGAGCTGCCGGTGAACGAGAAGCGGCTCTACGAGGAGGCCTCGAACGCCGCCCAGCATGGCGATATCACCGAGGAGATGACGCGCCTGCGGGTCCATTTGCAGGCTCTGCGCGGGTCACTCGGGCGCAGCGGTCCCTTGGGGAAATCGATCGAGTTTTTACTCCAGGAGGTCAACCGCGAAGTGAATACGATGGGGGCCAAATCGCAGAACGCGGCGCTCTCGCAAATCACGATCGAGATGAAGGGAGAGGTGGAAAAGATGCGTGAGCAGGTACAAAACGTCGAATAAGATAAGCTAGTATGGTTTTAGACATTATAACGCTATTTGCAATGGCAGTGCGGTTTGTATAACTTAAAGAATGGAAGCTGATCGGCGTCCTCGGCGAGGGATAATCTTTATTCTTTCGGGCCCTTCAGGAGCGGGCAAGACCACAATCTCGCGGCCGGCCTTGAAGGCGATCGAAGGGCTGGAGACGTCGATTTCACTGACGACGCGCGCACCGCGCGAGGGCGAGACAGGCGGATCCGACTACCATTTCGTGAGCGACGAGGAATTCAAATCGAGGGTCGAGCGTTCGGAACTAGCGGAATGGGTGCGTAATTTCGACGCGAGTTACGGGACCCCGCGAGAACCGCTCGACCGCGCCGTCGCCGCAGGCCGCGACATCCTGCTTGATATCGATATCGAAGGCGCGCGAAAGATTCGGAAGGCATATCCTGACGATGCCGTCGCGATCTTCGTGCTGCCGCCGAGCTTCGCCGAACTCGAGGAAAGGCTGCGGCGGCGCGGCACCGAGAACGAAGCCGCGATCGGTGAACGGCTGCGGCGGGCGGTCGAGGAGACTTCCGCTTATCCCGAATATGATTACCTTATAATTAACGCGAATAGCGCTGATTCGCTCTCGCGTCTTAGAGCGGTGGTGGAGGCTGAGCGGCTCAAGGTAAGCCGTCTGCGCGAGGGGTTCGCGCAATGGAAAATTTAGCCGTCCCCGAACCTAGTCAGCTCGATGAGCTGATCGACAGCGTCAAGGCTTACAACGCGCAAGCCGATGCGGCCTTGATCCGCCGCGCCTACGAATATTCCGCCCGCATGCATGCCGAACAGAAGCGGATGTCGGGTGAACCCTACGTAACCCATCCGCTGGCCGTCGCGCGCATAATCGCCGGATTCAAACAGGACCAGGCCTCGATCGTAACGGGGCTGCTGCACGACGTGGTCGAAGACACCGGCACCTCGCTCGAAGAGGTGCAGAATCTTTTCGGCGCCGAGGTCGCGCGGCTGGTCGACGGCGTGACGAAGGTTTCGAAGATCACGTTTTCGAGCCGCGAAGAGAAGCAGGCGGAAAATTTCCGCAAGATGATCATCGCGATGGCGCACGATATCCGCGTCGTGCTGATCAAGCTGGCCGACCGCCTGCACAACATGCGCACGCTCGACCATATGTCGCCCGGCAAGCAGGAGGAAATCTCGCGCGAGACGCTGGAGATCTACGCGCCGATCGCGCATCGGCTCGGCATGTACTGGCTCAAATCGGAGCTCGAGGATGCCGCGATGCGGTACCTCAATCCGTCGGTCTACAAGATGCTCAAGGCGCACGTCGCCAAGACGCGCAAGGAGCGCGAGGAATATATCCGGTTTGTCATCGAGATTATCTCGCGACGGCTGGCGGAAGCGGGAGTAAAGGCCGAAGTAACCGGGCGTCCGAAGCATTTCTATTCGATCCACAACAAGATGCAGGAAGAGGGCCTGAACTTCGACGAGGTTCACGACCTGATCGCGTTCCGGATAATCGTGGCGAACGTGCGCGAATGTTATGACGCGCTCGGCGTGGTGCATGCGAACTGGAAGCCGATCCCGGGGCGCTTCAAGGATTATATCGCGCTGCCCAAGGTCAACATGTACCAGTCGCTGCATACGACGGTGATTGGTCCGCGGGCGCAACGCATGGAAGTGCAGATCCGTACTCGCGAGATGCACGAGGTGGCGGAGCAGGGAATCGCCGCGCATTGGACTTACAAAGAGGGCGCGTCGGCACAGATGCGCGATACCGAGCGATTCGCGTGGCTGCGGCGGCTGATCGAATGGCAGCAAAACCTTAAGGATCCGCAGGAATTTCTCTCGACTATCAAGGACGATCTTTTCCCCGAGGAAGTTTTCGTCTTCACACCGAAGGGCGACCTGCTCGATTTTCCGCAGGGCGCGACGATAATCGATTTCGCCTACCGGATTCACTCGCAGGTGGGTCATCATTTGTCGGGCGCGCGGGTTAACGGACGGATGGTGCCGCTGCGCTACCGGCTCAAATCCGGCGACGCTGTCGAGGTGATCACCTCCGAGCGCCAGACGCCGGGCAAGGATTGGGCGAATTTTGTCGTCACTGCGCGTGCGAAGAGCAGGATCCGGCAATGGCTTCGCCAGCAACAGGCCGAGCGTTCGCGCGAACTCGGAGTCTCATTGCTCGACACGGAGCTGGAGCCGCTCGAGCTTAGCGTCGCGAAGCTCAAGGGCCGGTTCGATCCGGCGCTGAAGGAGTTCTCGCAACGCGACGTCGATAGTCTGCTCGCCGCGGTCGGCTACGGGATCGTCACCCCGGGTCAATTCCTGGCGAAGGTGCTGACGGCGGAGGAGCTGAAGCTCTATCGCGGCGAGAAACCGCCGATAGTGCCGAGTGCGATCGCGAACGGCCGGGCCAGGATGACGGCAAGAGTTCCGACAACGCGGTTATCGTATCGGGCGTCGGCGATATGCTGGTGCGGTTCGCGCATTGCTGTAATCCGTTGCCAGGGGAAGTGATCACTGGATTCATCACGCGCGGGCGCGGTGTCACGGTGCATCTGGCGGGATGTCCGCATGCGCTGGCGACCGATCCGCAGCGACGCGTGCCGGTGGTCTGGAAAGTGGGCGAGGAGAGCCTGCGACCGATCCGGCTGGAAGTCCTGTGTATCGATCAGCCGGGATTACTCGCGGCGATGTCGAAGGCGATTGCGGCGGCGGGGGTGAATATTTCGACCGCAGAGGTGAAGACCACAGGACAGGACGGCCGCGCGTTGTCGCTGTTCGAGCTGAAGGTCACCAGCGCCGCGCAGCTGACCAACCTGATGCATTCGATTGCGGCGATCGATGGAGTGATGCGGGTCTCGCGACTCGGCCTCCAAGGGAACAGCAACCACTACCGGGCCTGACGATCGGATCCCTCGCTCAAACGCGAAAATAATAACCGCGAGCGCCGCTGGTTAGATCTCGCGATCCTCGTCACACTTTTTACATTCCAATTCGCAACCGAGGCGGCTCTGTCGTCCTTCTACGGTGACGACCCAGGGACGAAGTTCGAATGGCGGTCGATGGCGGACATGCTGGCCGTGGCCGCATTCGAGGTCGGCGACCCAATCGCGGAACTCGTCGAGGTGGAAGCCGGCGATTTTTCGCTTCATTTCAGGCGGTTAAAATCTCGAGCAATCGATGATCGAGAAAACGCTCCTGCGGGTCGAGCTTGTGGGCGGATCGGAGCAGACGGTCGAAATTACGCCGGCGGTATCGCGCGGGAACCGGGCCGCGAAACAGCCTTGCCTTGTCGAGATCGAGAATTACCGGCGCGAAGCTCTCGCCGACTTGCGAGACGAACAGGTTAAAGAGATTGAGATCGGCGTGCCATAGTCCTGCCTGATGCATGGTATCGATCGCGCGCCGCATCTGGCCGACGAATGGGTACGGACGAGGGTATCGTCGTCGGTGCGGACGAACTCCCATAGCGTCATGCCGGAGAGCGCGCGTGTGAGGAACATCCCGCGATAGACCATCGGTCCGGCCCGTTCGACGAGTGCGCCGACCGGTTCGGCAATAGGAATACCGCGTCTGCGAGCTTCCGTGGCGACTGCCAGTTCGCGTACCGGACGTCGTTGGTATCCGAAGAAAAGATCCTTGAGCAACAGCCGTACGAGGCCGCCCCGGCGTCCACGGCGGGCGAAGAGCGCGGGCACGCCTTCTATCTCAAAGGCGAAACCGCTGCCGCGATTGCCGGCGCCGCCGGTGCGCGCGACGGAAATCTGGCCGAGTCGAGCAAGATCGCGGGCGCCGCCGCCGCGAAGTCCTTGCGCAAGTAGAGCTGACGGCGGCCAACTCCGAAGGTCGCGAAATCCGGCCCCGGCTCATCGAAAAATGGACGGCCGGAGTCGAAGTCAATTGCCTGCCTCATCGTTGGATTGCCGATAGCGGATGCGTCAACCGATGCTCTCGGCCTCGTCGATGAGCATGATCGGAATGTCTTCCTTGATCGGATAACGCAGCTTGCAGGCCTCGCACACCAGACCCTCCGGCTTATCGGTCAGGCGTAGCGTGCCTTTGCACTTGGGGCAGGCGAGAATATCGAGCAGGTCCTGACTAATGGCCATCAGTGAAGTCCTCCGCGAAGTGAATGTGCAGATTGATTCGTTGGAAGCACTCCTCGTCGCCGTGCGCGTTCCGCAACCATCGCGAGCAGGCGCGTCTCGTCATCATCCGCCATCACGACCTCCAGTCGCAAAGCGTACAGCGGAATCGAGCCAGAGCAAAATTTTTCGAGCTTGACCAGGTCTTTTTCGGTCGTGAGGAGAAGGTGCGCGTCGCGCGCCGCATCCTGAATATGCTGCCAATCTGAGAGCGTATAATCGTAGTGGTCAGGATAGTCGAGCGTGGCACAAATTTGCGCACCAAGTGCCCGCACCATCTCATGAAAACCCGTTGAATTGGCGAGACCGCTCACGATGGCGACGCGCCGATCGGCAATCGAGATTGGCATCTGACGCCATTCACCGTTTTGCGGATGGACCAGACCAGACGGCCTGAGCGAGGCGGGCATCGAGGCGGCGTTAGGGAATGCCTCACTTCCATACCCGGATGGATTGGGCGCTGCGCCATTCCCTGACGTTATCGTGATTACCGCATCGGCGCGGCGGAGCGCGTGACGTCGCTCGCGCATCGGACCCGCCGGGAGTAGCCAGCCGTTGCCGAATCCGCGCACCGCATTGACGAGTATCAGGTCCAGATCGCGCCGTAAGCGGATGTGCTGGAAGCCGTCGTCGAGTATGACGATATCGACCGGGCTGCGCTGGGACAGTATCGCGATACCGTCGGCGCGTCGTCGGGCAATCGCGACGGGTCCCGAAAATGATCGAGCGATCATCGCAGGTTCGTCCCCGGCTTCCGCCGCTGGAAGCAGAATTCTCGTGCCGTCGGAAACGAGGGCGTCGCGGGCCTCGCTGGAGAGCCGTCCATAGCCGCGGCTGACGATACCGACGCGATAACCGGCGCGTTGCAGGCGCGTGGCCAGAAAGATCGTAAAGGGAGTCTTTCCGTTACCACCGACGGTGAGGTTGCCGACGCTGATAGTGGTTACGTCGGGATCCTGCGCCATCCTGCGCCACCATCGGGCGCGTAACGACAGCACTCCCGCATAGATCGCCGCGGCGGGCACCAGGGCAGCCCATAGGGACCGTTGAGCTATGGAGAGATCGTTGCGCCATAGCCGTTCAATTGCGGGACGTTTTGGCGGTCGTGCGCCGTCGGTCATCCTGCAGGAAGCCTAAGCAGACCCTTGACGTGCTGCAAGGTAGCCGCGGCCGCTCCCGCCAACTGCCCAACCACGTGACGGGCGTGATCGCCCGCAGCGCGGCGTGATTCCTCGTCGGCCAGCCATTCCGCGGCGGTGCTCTCCAACTGCGCGGCATCAACTACCACCTGCCCGCCGCCACCGTCGATGAGCGCATCACCAATCATTTGCTGATTTTCGTAGTGCGGTCCGAACAACACCGGGACGCCCCATGAGGCCGGTTCCGCGAGATTCTGACCACCGCGCGGCGGATTCATACTGCCGCCGACGAAGGCGATTGAGGCGCGGCTATAGAGCGCGCGCAACTCTCCCATCGTATCCAGCAAGAGCACACTTTCCTTCGAGTTTCCCAGCGCCCATTCCGACAGCGAGCTGGCCTTGATCCAGGAGACTCCGCCGTATCGCAGATCCTCCTCAATCTCGGCGATCCGATCGAGATGTCGCGGAGCCAGCACCAGCGCGAGGTCGTTGAAGCGATCGGTGAGACTGCGCCAGGCGTTCAGTACCATCCGTTCTTCACCGGGGCCGGTCGAGCCCGCGATCAGGATTGGCCGATCGGGTGCGAAGTCTCGCAGTGCGGGGCGCAAGTCAGAGGAGGGCGTGCCGGCGGGTTCGAACTTGGTGTTGCCGGTGACGAACACGCGCGGACGTCGCGCCCCGAGCGTGATGAAGCGATCGGCGTCGGCGGGTGTCTGCGCAAGGATTAGGTCGGCTCGCGACAGGGTCTGCTCGATTAGCGGCCGGACCATCCGATAGCGCGCCAGCGAACGTTCGGAGAGCCGGCCGTTGATTATCGCGATACGGGCACCGGCGCGCGCGCTTTGCGTGAAAAAATTCGGCCACAATTCGGTCTCGGCAATCAGGACCAGGTGCGGCCTAATCCGCGCGACGAAGGCGCGTACCGACGACGCGCAGTCCAGGGGGGCCAGTTGGCAAGCGGCAACTCCCTTGAGGCGCCGGCGGGCCGCCTCACGTCCAGTGATGGTCATCGTCGTGACGGAGATCGCGACTCCGGGAACGTCGCGGGCCAATGCCAGCACGACCGGCCGCACCGCCTCGACTTCGCCGACGGACGCCACGTGAACCCAGATGCGAACGGCGTTGGGGTGATCGCGATCACCGGAAATCAGCGCATGGCCGAGCCGTTCGCGGCGATCGTGGTGATCCCGGCTCCCGGCCGCGACCAGGGCGAAGGGCAGGGCCGGATACCACAACGCGTTGTAAAGGCGCGTCAGCATGGGCCCGCTCGCTCGAACTGATGAAGCGCTGGTGGAACGGTAAAAATTCAATCGATCACGCCGCCATTTCCGCTCGCGCTCACGGACATGAACTGCAGGTCATGCAAGCGGCTATACTCGCGGCCAATCGCCAGAAGTTCATCGTGCGTGCCTTCCTCGACTATACGGCCGTGAGCGAGCACCACGATGCGGTCCGCGCGCCGCACCGTCGAAAGCCGATGGGCGATCACCAGCGTCGTGCGATTTTCGATGAGACGATCGAGCGCCTCCTGCACCTGGCGTTCGGCGTCGGAGTCCAGTGACGAGGTAGCTTCATCGAGAATCAGGATCGGCGCGTTTTTGAGTAGAGCGCGGGCGATCGCCAGCCGCTGACGCTCGCCGCCCGAAAGCCGCACACCGAGCTCGCCGATCACCGTGTCATAGCCGTTCGGCAAGCGCATGATGAAGTCATGCGCATTTGCGGCGGTGGCGGCGCGAATAATTTCGTCGAGTCCCTTTTCGATCTTGCCATAGGAGATATTGGCGCGAACGGTGTCGTTGAAGAGGAAGGTGTGTTGGGTGACGAGACCTATCTGTGCACGCAGCGCGGCGATTTTGTAGTTGCGCACATCGACGCCGTCGACCGTGATGCGGCCTTCCTGCACATCGTAAAAGCGCGGTATCAGGTCGGCGAGCGTGGATTTGCCGCCGCCGCTCATTCCGACCAGGGCGACGACCTGGCCGGCGGCAATCTCAAGGTTGATCTCACGCAGCGCCCACTGCTCCCCATAGCGGAAACCGACCTGATCGAAACGGATGGTATGCGCCCCGAGTGGGAGCGGCAGGCCATCGGGTGAGTCAGGAACTTCGACGGTGCGTCCATCATCTCGAAAACGCGCTCCGCCGCGGCGAGTCCGGACTGAATATTGTTGTTGGTCCGCGTCAGGCTCTTGAACGGGCGGTAGAGCAGGAGCATCGCGCCGATGAACGACACGAAAACTCCCGGCGTGCGGCTCCCGGCCAACACCGAATGCGCACCCCACCAGATTACGCCGACAATCGCGAACGCCCCCATCACTTCCATCGTGGGACCCGTGATCGCCCTGATACGCGCGGCGCGCAGGTAGATACGGAAGAGGCGTCGCAATTCGCGATGGAAGCGCACGCGCTCGTATTCTTCCATCCCAAAGGCTTTGACGACGCGATTGCCCTGGTAGGTCTCCTGTAAGAGCACCGTGAGTCCGCTTAGTTGGCGCTGCGCGTCCTTGGTCATGCGCCGCATGCCCTTGGAGAATCGGATCACCGGCAACACCGCCGCCGGAAAAACAATGAAGGCCGCCAGGGCAAACCGCCAATCGACGTAAAATGCGCCTGCCAGGACCGCGATTAGGCGCGTGCCGTCGGCGAAGAAAGAAAAAATGCTGTCGACTCCATACAGCGCGACCACCTGGACATCGTTGATCACGCGCGAGAGCATCACGCCGGTGGGCGTGCGGTTGAAGAACGCGAGCGACTGGTTCTGCAGCGTCTCGTTCAGGCCGGAACGAAGATCGAGCGTGACTTTCTGTACGACATAGGCTTCGAGATAGTCCGAGGCGAATGACGATGCGCCGCGCGCGATAAAAATCCCGAGCAGGATCAGCGATAGCATCGGCAGGTGGGAGAGGCTGCGCGCCACCGTGAGCTGGTTGGTGAAGTTCTTGATGATGACGATGATCCCGCCTTCGGTTGAACTGACCACGATCATCGCGGCGCACATCAGCACGATGTAGGGAAAAAAGTAGGGGCGCACGTACGCTAACAGGCGCCGATTGAGTGGCGTGAGAATTTTCATGCAACCATGCCCAGCGCCATCTCGGCCACGCGCGCGGCCGCGCCGGAATCGCCCAGACTCTTACGAACGGAAACCAGCGCCGCGGCAGTCTCACTACGCATCGGTTCCAGCAGCATGGGTTCGCCGCGCGTACCAGATTGGCCGCTGTCACCTGCCATTGGATCAGTTCGGGTACCACCTGTCGTTGCGCCAGAATGTTGGGCATGCCGATAAAATCAACCCCCGTCACCAGCAACCGGCCCAGCCCGTAGCTAACTGCCGACATTTTGTAGGCGATTACCATCGGGCAGCCCAATAGCGCTGTTTCCAGCGTGGCAGTGCCCGAAGCTACCAGGGCGAGCTCACTGGCGGCTATGATACTATACGTATCCCCCTCAATAATACGCAGTCCGTCGAGTCCGCCCGGACCCGCCGCATTGCGCAGATCGTCGACTGCGAGGGTGGGCGCGAGCGCGATCACCGGCGTGAGCCCGTGAGCATCGGCGAGGATTCGGGCGGCCTCGGCCATCGGGCGCATAAGATACTGAATTTCGCCGCGCCTGCTGCCGGGCAGGATCGCGAGCAATTTCGTGTTCGGGGGAAAATTATGCCGCAATAAGGTCTCGGCTCGTCCCTGCGCCGGAGCGACGCGATCGAGGTGCGGATGGCCGACGAAGCTCGCGTGGCCGCCCGCGCAAAGTAAACAAATCCGCCTCGAACGGAAAGACCACCGCCATCTGATCGGTGCGTGCCCCCAGCTTGCGGATTCGTCCGCGCCGCCATGCCCATACCTGGGGCGTGATGTAGTAAAGCACTGGAACACCGGCCCGACGGGTCGACCGCGCCAGCATCATATTAAACTCGGCGTAGTCGATCAGAATGGCCAAATCGGGAGGATCTTTTCGCACCAGCGAGCGCAGCATACGCAACGCACCGAGAGTGCGGCCGAGATCGAAAGCAGCTCAGTCGCGCCCAAGCCCGGCGATTTCCTCGATATTGACCAATGCACGCAACGCCAACCGCGCGCATGCGCTCGCCCGCGATACCAAAGAGATCGATCTTCGGATCGCGCGCAAGGATCTGCTCGGCCAGGTCAGCGCCGTGCAGGTCGCCCGAGGCCTCGCCCGCGACGATCATAATCCGCCGGCGCGGGCGCTCTCACCGGTCGGAAACAGAGCGGGATTCTCGGCTGGCGCTCTGGGAGACACGTCCACGATCTCGATACAGGCTGCCAGATACGCTATCGACCCGGTATGGAGCGGGGCCGACAAGAGCAATCGCTTCACGATGGTTTCAGCCGGCGTCGCCGCAAGTTCATGACGAATCGCCGTCCGCACTCGCTCGCTCACTTCCATCACGCGAAGCCATCCGTAGCGCTGACGGCGGCGCGCTCCTGGTCCGCACGCTCCCGACAAAGGCGACGATTTCGTCCTTCAGCGGGTCGCCGTCGCCGAGGTCGATTTGTTCGGCGGAAATAACCGGAAAGTTGCCACCCGCCGGCGGCGGACTCTTGCGATAGATCTGGATACGGCGTGCCTCGTAGTCAACGGAGATATAGGCGTCGGGCTGAAAAAATCGGATTTTGCGCTCGCGGCGCGGTGCCACGCGGCTGGTGTTCAATTTGCGATCATGCCGTCGGCTGAAGCGGATGCGCGCGTTGGCGACATCGATTTGTCGGTCAGGACCGCGACGCCGAGCGCTTCGAGTGAAATGCCTCGGCCGAAGTAGCGCTCAGCACATCGAGGTCATGCACCATCAGGTCGAGCGACATCGACGTCGGTGCCGCGTTCGGTAAACGGCGCGAGCCGATGGCATTCGATAAAGCGCGGCGAGTTGAGAATCGAGCGCAGGCGCACGATCGCCGGATTGAAGCGTTCGAGATGGCCGATTTGAAGAATGCGGCCGCTGTTCGTCGGCGACATCGGCAAGCTCGCGGGCTTGATCCAACGTCGTCGCCATCGGCTTCTCGAGTAGCACGTCAATCCGGATTCCATCAGGTACGTGCGATCGCATGATGAGTGACGCCGGGCGCGGCGACACTGGCCAGGTCGACTTTGCGGCGATATCCACGATAGTTATGAGCGGCGGCGCGCCGAGTTCGCGCGCCCACCTTCGTCGCGCGATGCCGCGCATCTGATGTCGACAACGTAACGGAGCTTCACTCCGGGGAGCAGCCGCATACTTTCTGGCGTGCAGCCTTCCCAGCCGTCCCACTCCGATGACTGCGGCGCGAGAGATCAATCATTGCCGTAGACGGCGACATCGAGCGCATTGCGCCCGTTCCAGAGTGCGATCGCGTTCGAGGATCATCGCCTTTCCGGCTTCGATCCCGATCAACGCCGCTCCAGATGCCGCCAGGAGTCGATGGTCGCCACGCCAATCGCAGGTCGATCAAAGCGCAGATCCTGTGAAGGCTTGGCCGCCTTCGCGACGACCAACCCTTGCCACATCAGTGTCTGCCGCCCGTTTAACGCCGCGCTCGGTTCCCTCGATTGCTTCCACCGCACCGACCACGCCGTCCCGCAGAGCAACCACCTGGCCGACGTCGAACCTGCCGACCGATCGAACGATTTCGAAGGCAACCCGCAGATCTTCGAGTTGGGCGGGCGAGGGCGTCGGTCCTGCTGCAAGCCCCTGTTCGGCGAGAATATTCTCGAGCATCGGCACGGGGTCGATGACGGCAATCCCTTCCGCCTCGATTTCCCCGGCAACCGCGCGCAAAACGGTATCGT
>CAWDQC010000053.1:0-119496 GCA_963804355.1 uncultured Pseudomonadota bacterium
TCAGAATGGTATCCAGCAGGTGCTGCTGAATCTGCTCTTCAACGCGGCCGACGCGGCGCAATGCGCGGATCAACCGGTTATCCGAATAATCACCGAGAACAAGCACATCCCTTCGATCGACGGCAATCCGCGAGTGGTAATGCGGGTGGTGGACAATGGCTGCGGAATTGAGCCGGAGAACGTCGAGCGCGTGTTCGACCCCTTCTTCACCACCAAGCCCGCGGGCTCGGCGTCGGTCTCGGACTCTCACTGTGTCAGCGAATCGTCCTCAACAATCAGGGAACGATTCGCATGAAGAGTCAGATCGGCGACGGCACCACCGTCGCTATCAGCCTTCCTATCTATAACGACACGGCCGCCCAGATGGCGGCTGCGGCGGCGGCAAAATAAATCCTGAAGTAGTACGCGACGAGCCAGTTGGACCCGCGAGCAGCGCGGCCCCTACCGTATCCTGGTGGTCGAAGACGAGCAGCTGATGCGCTCGATCATCGTGCAGTTGCTGCGCAGCGAAGGCTACGAAGTGACCGAGGCCGAGGCCGCGAACACCGCGCTGCAAATTTTCGAGCGCGAAAATATCGACCTGGCGATCCTCGATGTGAACCTCGGTGGCGGCGCCAGCGGTCTCGACCTGCTGGGCCGGATCCGCGACCTCGATCCCGAAGTAATGGGCATCATCGTGACCGCCTATGCGAGCGTCGAGTCCGCTGTCGAGGCTTTGCGCAAGGGTGCCTACGATTACATCACGAAACCCTTCGCCAACGACCATTTGAAGGCGGTTGTGCGCAATGCCTTGGCGCAAAAGGCGCTTTTCCACGAAAATCGCTTCCTGCGCCGCGAATTACGAGAAAAATATCGTTTCGAGAGCATTATCGGGAATTGCGACGCTATCGAAGCGGTCTTCCGTATGATGGAAAAGGTTGCGCGAACGGATTCGAGCGTCCTCATCGGGGGCGAATCGGGCACCGGTAAGGAACTGGTCGCGCGCGCGATTCATTTCGGATCGAACGCGCCAATAAGCGCTTCCTGCCCATCAATTGCGGCGCGCTTCCCGAAACCCTGCTCGAAAGCGAGCTTTTTGGCTATCGGCGCGGCGCCTTTACCGGTGCGACGCAGGACAAAGTCGGGCTGCTCAAGGCGGCGGACAAGGGCACCGTCTTCTTCGACGAAATCGGCGATATGCCGCTCCCCCTCCAGGTAAAGCTGCTGCGCGCCCTCCAGGAGCGTGAATGCTATCCGCTCGGCTCCAACGAGCCGATGCGGTCGACATCCGGATGCTCTGTGCGACCAACAAGGACCTCGACAAGGAAGTTCGCGAGGGCCGCTTCCGCGAGGAACTGCTCTATCGAATCAACGTGATTACGCTCAACTTCCGCCGCTACGCGAGCGCAAGGACGATGTCGCGTTGCTGGCCAATCATTTCCTGCGCAAGTACGAAAAGCCGCTCTCACGTTCGACGATGCGTTTCTCCAAAGGCGCGATGCACTGCTGATCAACTATACTTGGCCGGGTAACGTGCGTGAGCTCGAGAATACGGTCGAACGCGCGGTAATCCTCGCCGAAACTGACGTTATCCATACGCAAGACCTGCCCAGAAGCTGCTCAACGCGGCGCCTTCGGCAAATGTCGGCTCGGGGGCGTCCGGCGTGACTCTCGAGGAACTCGAACGCGAACACATGCGGCGTATCCTCAAAGCGGTCAAGGGTGACAAGGTGAAGGCGGCGCAGGTGTTGGGAATCCATCTTTCGACGCTGTACCCAAGGTTCAGCGTTATCGTTCGAGAACAGAGGGGCAACCGGCGACGATGGCAAAGCCGGCGATGCAAAGCGCGTGAGAGCGAATATTGAGCGAATCTGCGCGGCAACGAATAATAACAACGGCCTTTGGCGGCGCGTAAACTAAACTATAGAGCCAGCCGGATCGGCAGGCTCGGGGAATAAGATCATGGACCTTTTTGCACCTTCTCATCTGCTCATCCTGCTCGTAATCGTTCTGGTTATCTTCGGACCGAGCAAACTCGGCGATGTCGGCGGCGCAATGGGTAAGGCGATCCGTGACTTCAAGCGGGCGATGAACGACAACGAGGCGCAGACGCCGGTAAAAACCGTGGCGACTCCGCCGGAAGTTACTACCGAAAAGCCCGTCAATCTTCCTGATTTTCTCGCCGGCGACCGGTTCCGTGGACTTCGGGAAGTCCGAGGCGATCCGTGAGCGAGCGGTCCGGGCGCCAGACGGTTTCCATCAGAAAAGATTCACAGCGCGTTAGACGGACCGACGATGCTTCATGAAGTAGCGCTCCGGGTTATGGGTCAGTGGAGCGGCCACAGCGCTTCGCCGGCGCCGAACTCGGAGCGCGCATGACGGTCATTCGATTGCGGACGGCGGCCTCTTCGTCCATTCGCCGGTCGCCCTCGACCCCGCTTTAAGCCGGAGCTAACCGCCCTGGGCGAAGTACTTTGCGTGATCGCGCCCAACCGGATGCATCATCTGCACGCCCACGAATACGCCAGTGCATTCCACGGGGCGAAGATTTTCGGGTCACCGGCGTTGGTCAAGAAGCGGCGCGACTGCATTTCGATGGCGTCCGGCGCTACGGCGGCGACGGAATGGGCCGGGCAGATCGCAGCAGCGGTTCTTTGCGCCGGTGCTCGCCGAAGCGGTGTTCTTCAGTCCTGCGACTCGCACCCTGCTGGTTACCGATTTGGTTGCGAACATCCAGCGCGCTCAAGGCGCGGTCGACCGCCTTCTGCTGCGGCTGGACGGCGCTTATCAACGGCTGGCGACGCCGCGCGCGATCGCGATTCCGCTTCGACTCGGCTATGCGCGAGTGGCGCGGGCGACGTTCGACGAGATTCTGCAATGGGACTTCGAGCGCGTGATCATGGCGCACGGCGACATCGTGGAAGGTGGCGGACGCGAAGCGCTGCGTCGCGCCTGGTCGTTCGTGTGACGATTCGATAGCGAGATTCGTATCGCGTCGCCCATCCAGGCGATATTTCCCACCGGTCTAAGCACTTTTTCTACCTGAACTAGGCATTTTCCCGATATTGCGCATGAGCCCTCTCCGGTAGCTTCCGACTCGTCTGGTTTCGCACAACCTTCGCTCGATCCAGCAAAAGACAATCAGACGAGGCAGGAAAGGGGCGTGGACGAAGAAAGTCCGGACGGTAAACCTTCGGCGCAGAAACGCAATCCGACCAGCGCCGCCAATTTGGGCCTCGCGCTGGATCGGGAAGCGCTAGGCAACCTCGCGCATGAGCTGCGTACTCCGGTTCAGGTTTTGATTGGCTATCTGGACATGCTCCGCGACGACGTCGCCGACGAGGTGGGACCACGGGCGCGAGATTTAGTCGATCGCATGCACGCGAATATCCATGACCTCGCTCAGACCGTCGACAATTTGATGGAGTTCGTCATGAGCGAGGCGCAGGCATTCCCCAACCTCGACGAGAATATCAATATCGCGGGCCTCATCGGCGAGGTGCAGCCGGCTTTGGAAGCGGCGAACCTCAAAAAGAATCTGGCTTTGCGATTCGACGTCAGCGAGGCGCCGGTGGAGATACGGGCGCCGCGTCGCGCTCTGCGTTCGGTGATCCTCAACCTTGCCCTGAACGCGATCAAATTCACCGAGAGCGGGGGTATCGTGGTGGCGATTCGGGAGGCTGCGATGGCGGGTAAAACGCCGCGGTCGAGGTCGAGGTGGACGACAGCGGCCCGGGGATGAGTCCGGCGATGCTGGATCGGGCGCGCGAACCCTTCGTGCAGCTTTCGGGGTCGACCGCACGGAGCCATCGAGGCCTGGGACTGGGTACTCACGATGGTGCAACGGCACGTGACCGCGATGGGCGGGACGGTCGAGTTGCGATCGAAGGACGAACAGGGAACTTCGCTGATCGTTCGAGTACCGGTGCGGGCCGTTCGCGCGACGGGTCGCCGTGGTGCGATTGCGCCACCGTTGCCATCGCCGTCACCGCGCAAACCACCGCCGGATGAGGCGGCGTTAGCGCGATCGGATAGGAATTGCGCCCTATCAGCGATAGTGGCGCATCAGACCGACGACGACTCCGCGGATCGCCAGATCGTCTTCGCGCACGAAAATCGGTTCCATGGTGGAATTGCGGTTGCAGGCGCACGCGTCCGCCCTGTTCCGGGTAGTACTTTTTTACCGTCGCCTCGTTGCCCACCAAGGCGACGACGGTTTCGCCGGGATTGGCGGCGTCGCGCCCTTCGACGATGATGTAGTCGCCGTCACGAATCCCTTCGTCGACCATCGACTCACCTTTGACGCGCAGGCAGAAGGTATTGTCGCGGCGGACGAATTCGTCGGGAACTGAGATAGTGTCGTTGCTTTCGACGGCTTCAATCGGAAGTCCGGCGGCGACCTGTCCGAGCAGTGCGATTCGTCGGTTTCCGCCGCTGTCGCCGTTACTGCCGGCGATTTCGAGCGCCCGGCTGTGATTATGCATCCGCTTGATGAAGCCTTTGGTTTCCAGATTGCGCAGATGCTTATGTACTGTGGCGAGGGACGAAAGGCCGAAGAACTGGCCGACCTCGGCCAACGTAGGCGCGTAGCCATGCTCCCCGATATAATGTTCGAGGTAATCAACCATCTGCTTTTGTCGTTTGGTCAAAGTCGCCATGATGCACCTCCACACCGCCTACTGAAATAATAGGCGAAAATACGGCGAAGCGGCAAGCAGTTTTTTCGATGGCAAAAATACGCATCATCTTCGAAAGTGGGGAGCCGGAACGGGTTATCAAGTTCAATCCGGCCGAGGCGCCGTTCCAACATGACGGTCAACCCGGGTCGGTTCTCGACGTTTTGCTCAGTCACCATATCCATCTCGAGCATGCGTGCGGTGGCAACTGTGCCTGTACGACATGCCATGTGATTGTTAAACAAGGTTACGATAAGTTATCGGAGGCATCGGAGCAGGAAGAAGACCTCCTCGACCGCGCGCCCGGACTGACGCCGACCTCACGGCTGGGATGTCAGGCCGTGATCGACAGACCCCAACGCGGAAATCGTGGTGGTGGTGCCGCGATTCACGATCAACCAGCAGATCGGCGAGAGCCGCGACGAGTGAGCGCGGCACCAAAGGGAGGCGGGCGACCGTCATACGAGGCGCGGATCGAGCGGATCCACGACCATGCCGAGGATACGCGTTCGCTCTTCCTGCGGATGACGGAGGGCCAGAGCCTGCCGAACTGGCTGCCCGGGATGTTCATTTCCATCGGGATTGCGTTGCCCGGGGAGTTGCGGGTGCGGCCGTATACCATCGCGACGAGTCGCGCGGCCGGCGAACCGTTCGAAATCGTCTTCAATCGTGTGCCGGGCGGGGCGGGAGTCGCGTGGCTGTTCGAACGAAAGGCGGGTGACGTGCTCAACTTCACCGGACCTTTCGGCGCGTTCACGCTCGATCAGCCGCCTGAACAGGAACTCGTATTTATCGCGGAGGGGACGGCGATCGCGGCGATTCGCCCGATGCTCCAGCGCTTATTCGATCAGAACCCGGCGCATCCGGGCCCGGTGCGACTGCTCTACGCGGCCGATCGCGAGGAGCATCTGCTATATCGCGGCGAACTCGAAGGATGGGCGAGCGCGCATCCGCAGTTTCGTCTCGAGACGATCGTCGCCGATCTGGCGGCGGAGTCGTTATACGCGCGAATCTCCGCCGAAGTGGAGCGGCGTTGGGTCGCCGCGGACAGCGATCGAAGCCGACATTTTTACGTATGCGGAGTAGGTCCGGGCGTGCTCAAGATCCGCGACCTTCTGCGCGGTGCGGGCTATGAGCGCCGCGCCGTGCGCTACGAGCAGTGGTAATTTTTACCGCCTAATCGTGGCGCACAGCCGCGACTCGCGAGTTTCAGGGCATCTGCGCGAGGGGCGGCGGAGACTTCCAGCAAGGACCAGCCTTCGGCAGCATCGCGGGCAGCGGGCGCTGCAACAATTCTTCGAACCAGTGCGTGGTTTCGATTAAGGCGTCGAGGTTCACACCGGTCGCGATTCCCATCCCTTCGAGCATGAAGACGAGATCATCCATGGGGATATTGCCGGTAGCGCGCGGCGCGAAGGGGCATCCACCAGCGCCGCCGGTCGAAGCGTCGAGAACGTCGGCGCCGTTGTCGGCGGCGGCGTAGGCATTGGCGAGTCCGACGTTGCGGGTGTTGTGAAGATGGATTCCGAGGCGCAGGCGCGGGAATTCCTTGCGCGCCCGCAGGAGCATCCGCTCGATTTGGGGCGGCACGGCCATGCCGACGGTATCGGCAAAGTCGACTTCGGCGGCGCCCGCTTCGGCAAACTGGCGCGCGAGGCCGAGCACCTGGTCGGGGTCGACCGCGCCTTCGAACGGGCAGCCGAAGGAAGTCGCGATGGCGCCGGTCAATTCGACGCCGTCGGCGCGGGCGCGATCGAAGATCGGCCGGTACGCCTTCATGGTCTCGGCGGGTGAGGCGTTGGCATTTTTGCGATTCATGGTTTCGGTGGCGGCGACGACGAGGCGAATATATCGGGCACCGGCCGCGACCGCGCGATCGTAGCCACGGTCGTTGAGGACGAGCACGATCGGACGGATTCCGGGATCGTCGCGGCGGCGCGGAAGACTTCCTCGGCGTCGGCCATCTGCGGAACCCATTTGGGGCTGGCGTAGGAGGCGACTTCGATCCACTTCATCCCGGCATCGGCAAGCCGACGAATCAATTCGAGCTTCTGCGCGGAAGAGAGCATTATTTTTTCGTTCTGAATACCGTCGCGCGGGGCGACATCCACCAGCGTAATCGAAGAGTTCATCGTCATATCTCCAGCCTTTCGAGGAGTCACGGCAGCTTGCTTACGATCGTGCCATCCTGGTTGAACAATTCCAAAGTAGATCCACCATCGGTCAACTGGCTCATCAGGGCTGAGGCGCGGCCGAGGTCGCTGCTCAGAGCGAAAGTAGCGCGGCCGTCGGGTTGAAGTCCAAGCATCGCGCGAGGCCGGGCTTCCTGGTCGGCGAAGCCGAGCTCGGGCGTGCTGTCGGAATTGAGGGTGAGCAGCGTGCGCCAATTGCCCCGGGTGTCGTAAAGGGCGAAGGTCGGTTGATCGCCGCGCATGTCCATTCGCAGCAGGCGGTTGCCGCTATGATCGGAAAGCGCGATGGCGGGGTCGCCGTTCTTGAGTGCGATCTCCGCGCGAGTCGTGCCGTTGGGATTGAAGAAGGCGAAGGCGGCGGTGCCGGCCTTGGCCGCGGCGTTGAGCACCGTGACCGGCTTACCGTCCTTGTCGGAGAAGGCGAAGATCGAGGTGCCGTCGGGCAAGACGGCGAGTTGGGAGCGCGAGAGCCCGGCACTGTCGTAGATGTCGAGGGCAGCGAGGCCGTTGGCGTTGACGCTCAGGGCGGCGCGGCGTTTACCGGTTTGGTCGACCAGGGCGAAGTTGCGCGCCTTGATGTTGTCGGCGACGGACTTGCCGGCCCAGGCGTAACGCATCGCGAAGGCCATCATCAGTGATCCGCCGATTATTCCGCCGAGCAACGCAGTTGCAAGCAAGGTCAGGCGTTCCTTCCAGCCCATCACGAAAATCCTCCGCACGCCGAAAATGGTTAACCCTAGCGCGCCCGCGCCAGAGAAGGGAGCCAACGAGAAGATCTAAGTATTCGGCCAGGACGGTAATCGTTTCGCGAAAGCCTGCAATGCGCAGCGCGCGGCGCAGCATGCGTTCACGTTCGAGCTTTCGTGCGGCGCCGTCGAGCAGGGCTGGATCGATGCCGAGAATGCGGGCGGCGGCGCGTTCATTGGCGAAGCCGGCAATCTCGAAGTAGCGACGGACGATTCGATAGGCGGCTTCGCGCGGGGGAATCAGCGCGCCTCGCGGAGGGCATCCGTCCATTGATGTTCGACGGTGTCCCAGACGTAGGTGAAGGGATCGAGCGTTCCTCGACTTTGAGCGCGAGGAATTTCTCCTGCAGCTCCTTCATCGCTCGATCGAACTCGGCACGCCGGTTGGGTTGCGAGTAGCTGGTGGAGAGCTTGAGCGCCTTGGTTTCGGAGGGACCGCGGCGCGTGAGAGCGTCCATCACGAGCTTGGCGCAATGCGAGAGTTGGCCGCCCTGGTAGAGCTTGCGATAACCGCCGGGCGCGATGCGCAGACGAAAAAATGCGGGAAGCATCGAGAGCGCGATAAATCCCGGACGCCCGGCGATAACTTTGCCGTAGTAGACGGCGCGGCGCGACGGCAGCGCGTCCTTCAGATTCCAGGTCATCATGATCGCGCGGTCATGTTGAATATGCTCGGGCATTTCGGGTTCACGCCTGCCTTCGATCGCTTCGCGCAGACAGGGAACGCCGAGACCGGCGGTGAAGGCGGCGCAGAAACCGCTCTCGTTGATGAAATCGAGAGCGCTCTTTTCACCGGAGACGCGGCGAGAGGGAAGTCGGCGGAAATGATGGTCGCGATGACGCTCGAGGATATCGGCGAGATTTTCGTTCTCAACTTTCGCAGTAGATCGAGCGGATGCGGCCATAGTCGTTGCGCGTCACGCGATGCGTTCAAATACGGACGCTTGATTGTGCTGCGGCAGCGGACGGAAGGAAAGTCCGCAAGCGAGTTTCGACAAGACTTTCAGGCGGAGTGCGATCGGCGGCGCGGCGCGATACTTCGCGCGAGATCGGCGGCAAGGCGCTGGGCCTCGTCGGGGAGCAGGCTCGCGATGGAGATTCGAACGGCCGGCGGGCTCTTGAGACGATAGCGCTCGCCCGCGCTGATCGCCCATCCAGCCTCGAGCATCGATTGCACGACCTCCAGTTCCGACGAAAGCGGGACCCAGACGTTCATCCCTGAGCGTCCGCGCGCGGCAATACCATGAGCAGCCAGCGCCTCAATCAGCGCCTGACGCCGTTGCGCATAGATCGCGGCCGCATTTGCGATCAACGCATCGGTCTCGGGAGCACGCATGATCGCGGCGACGAGTTCCTGGAGGATATGACTAACCCAACCCGGCCCCAGGCGTTGGCGTCCCTCGAGACGAGCGATGGTCAAGGGGTCGCCGGCGACGAACGCCACCCGCAGATCCGGCCCGAATGATTTCGAGATCGACCGCACAACCGTCCAGCGCGCTCGTTCGCGGCTGCATAGCGTGAGGGCGGGCGACCCGGCGACGGCGCCACCGTGGTCGTCTTCGATGACCATCACGCGGGGATGCGGCCGAAGCAGAGAATGGAGATGTCGCGTGCGGGCAGGCTGCAACGCTGCGCCGGTGGGGTTTTGTGCGCGCGGGGTAAGAATAATCGCGGCGACGCCGGCGTCCAGGACCCGCGCGATTTCGTCGGGCAGCGGACCGTCATCATCGAGCGCAAAGGGCATCGCCTGCAGACCCAGCGCGCCGAGCAGGTCGAGAATCGGCGGATAGCCCGGATCTTCGACGGCGACGCGGTCGCCAATTCTGAGGTTGGCCGCCAGCGCGCGCTCGATCCCGTCGAGCGCACCCGAGACGATCGCGACGGGTCCCGCCGGAATACCGTCCGCTTGAAACGACGCCGAGGCGAGTTCGAGTAGTTCCTCGCGATTGTACGCTTCGCCGTAGCTGCGGGACTTGAGCGGGGTCCGACGCAGAAGTTCGTCGATCGAGGGCAGCAACGCAGGGTCCGGGTTACCGTCGGCAAGGTTGCGCACTCCCGGCGGCACGGACGGCGCGGGGCGCGTGATCAGCGGCGGCTGGCGGCGCACGAGCGTCCCCGAGCGACCGGCGGCGCCGACCAGTCCACGCTGATTGAGTGAGCGATAGGCGGCCGCGACGGTCGCGGGACTCACCTTGAGCCGTTTGGCGAGAGCCCGCACGGTAGGCAAGCGGTCATTCGGTGCGAGCGCGCCGGAGATAATCGCGCGCTCGGCGCTGGCTTCGATTGTGATTGCATCCACGCCGCTTATCGAGTATTGTCTCATTACATAAATATTATTGTACTAGTACAAAAGGAAGTCAACCTCCATGAAAACTGAGACAGCGGAACCGGCGAGCGCGAGAGTCAGGGTGAAGAGGTTGCCGGCTCGTGCGAAGTACGACCGCGCGACCGTCGAGGCGATTCTCGACGAGGGGCTGATCTGTCATCTCGGCTTCGTGGCGGAAGCGCAGCCGTACGTGATCCCAACGATCTATGCGCGGGACGGCGACAAGTTGCTGATCCACGGCTCGGCGGCGGGACGAACTTTGCGCGAGGTCAGCGGCCAAATTCCGGTTTGCGTCACGGTGACGATCCTCGATGGGCCGTGCTGGCGCGCTCCGCGTACCATCATTCGATGAACTACCGGTCGGTGGTGATCCTAGGCAGCGCGACCGAAATCGTCGAGCGCAAAGCCAAGCTCGCCGCGATGCGCGCGTTGGTGGAACACGTGATAGCGGGACGATGGACGACGTGCGGCATCCGAACGAGCAGGAATTGCGCGCCACCATGGTCTTGTCGCTGCCAATCGACGAGGTCTGGCCAAGGTGCGAGTCGGGCCCCCGGTCGACGACGAGGAAGACTATTCGCGCGAGACCTGGGCAGGCGTGGTGCCGCTGAGTCTCGACGCTCACGCGGCGACCGCCGATCCGCGCTTGCGACCAGGAACACCGCTGCCTACGTATGCGCGCTACTATCGCCGCGCCCTGATGGCGGTCGGGAAATAGCTATTCAGAAATAGCTATTCAGGCGGACAAGTAACGGAGTTAGTCAATCAGGCGTTGGCGCGAGCCGCCTGCCGGACACATTCGCGGAACATCGTACAGTAGTTCAGCTTCACGCCGAGGCCTTTCATGATGCCGTCGAGGCCGATAAGTGCGCGGAGCAGAAAGATACTGTGGCGCGGCGACTTATAGAGTTTGTGCTCGAAGGCCATCTCACCGACCATCGTGGCCTTGCCGATAGCGTCGTATTCGTCGGGATGGAACGGCCGATCCGTGATCACGGGCTCGAATAAAATATAGATAATCTTGACCAGTGGCGCCGGATCCTGACCGCGTTCGAGGTAGCCGAGTTTGAGCAGCGCCGCCGCAACGCCTTCGTCGTCACCCTTCATAATCGACTGCGCGAGCGCGACGCTCGAGCGCCGCACCTGGTCCGAAAAGCGCCGAACCGAACCAAAATCGAGGATGCCGAGGTGCGGATGATAGGTCACAAGATAGTTGCCGGGCTGCGGATCGGTATGTAAAACGCCGAATTCGAGAATCTGCCGCCAAACCAGTTTGTAGTACTTGCGCGCGACCCAGCTACGCAATTCGGCGTCACTATCTTCGCCGAAGACGTCGGCGAGCGGATAGCCATCGACGTAGGTCATGGTCAGCACGCGGCGCGAGCTCGAGTTCCTTGATCACACGTGGAATTACGATGTCGCGGTCGCCGTCGAGCAGCTTGTGGAACTCGTTGATATTGCGCGCCTCGTTGACGTAATCCAGTTCCTCACGCAGACGCTCCTCGAGTTCGCTATAGACGGTTTTCGTATCAATCTTCTGGCGCATCACGTCGCCGGCAAGTGCCTGGAGGGTGCGCAGAAGTAATTTCAGATTGCCGAGATCCTGCTCGATGGTGGCGTCGATGCCCGGGTATTGGATTTTGACGGCGACTTCCTCGCCGCTTTTCAGCCGCGCACGATGAACCTGGCCGAGCGAGGCGGCGGCGAAGGCTTCGGTCTCGAAAGTGGCAAACAACTGCTCGGGCGGCTTCGAAAACTCGCGACGGATTTGCTGGGCGATGAGCTTGTAATCCATCGGCGGGACGCTCGATTGCGTCGTCTCGCAGGATGTCGATGGCCTCGCCCGGAAGCAGATCGGCGCGCGTCGAGAGCATCTGGATGAGCTTCATGAAGGCGCCGCGCAACTGCTTGGAGCCTTCGACGATACGGCGCGCGTTGCGGAGATGGGTATCGAGCATCTCGCGCTCGTAACGCGAATCGTTGAGGAACGGCTTGCGCAGGGAGGCCCAGAGGTAACTCGAGCCGACTTGCGAGGCGAGGCCGCCGATCTTGATCGCACGGCGCGCGCGACCGCTGGTCAGGGGTTTGCGCTTCGGCATTACTTCTTGCGATCGGCGAGACCGACGCGATTAATCATGGTCGCCGCCAGCGCAGCGCCAAAACCATTATCGATATTCACCACGGTGACGCCGCCGGCGCAGCTGTTGAGCATGCCGAGGAGCGCGGTGATTCCTCCAAACGACGCGCCATAGCCGACGCTGGTCGGCACGGCAATGACGGGCTTATCGACGAGCCCCGCCACCACTGACGGCAACGCACCCTCCATCCCGGCGACGACGATCAAAACGCTCGCCGAGCGCAATTCATCGAGCTTTGCGGCGACGCGATGAAGTCCCGCGACGCCGACGTCGTAAATCCGTTCGACGCGATTCTCGAAGAGTTCCGCGCATATTGCGGCCTCTTCCGCGACCGGAATATCCGACGTGCCGGCGGTTACCACGGTGACGGTGCCATGGCCGCGGGGTTCGGGTTCTTTCACAATCACGAGACCGATTTGCGCGTCGGCGCGATAGTCGAGCCGGGTCAGTTTACGCCGGAGCGCGCGCGCCTTGTCCGCGGCCAGGCGGGTTACGATCAGGTTGACTTCCGCGGAGGCCATGCGGCGGCCAATCGTCGCGATTTGATCGACGGTCTTGCCCTCGCCGAAGACGACTTCCGGAACGCCGCGCCGCAGCGAACGATGGTTATCGATACGCGCGAAACCAAGATCTTCGAAGGGGAGATTGCGCAGGCGGTCGGCCGCCTGATCGGGGCTCATCCGGCGCTGATCGGACGAGCCCAAGAATTTCACGGATTTTGTTTTCGGTCATCGCCGCCGCGCATGATCGGCGCGCAGAGGCCGATCCAGTTGCAGCACGACCTCTCGGACCGCACGGGCGTCGCTGCGCGCGACTGTGATCGTCAACTCACCGGCCTTAAGCTGCTCGCCGGGCTTGGGAATATGGCCCAGCCGTTCGACCACGAGGCCGCCAATCGTAGCATACTCACTGGCTTCGGGAAGCTTGAGGCCGAAACGGTCGTTGAGATCGGCGATACCAGCCTGGGCGGAAGCGACGAGGGTGCGGGGTCCGGTGACCCGCGCCAATTCTTCGCGCACGTCGTGTTCATCTTCGATCTCGCCTACGACCTCCTCGAGGAGATCCTCCATCGTGATGATTCCCGAAGCGCCGCCGTACTCATCGACGACGACCGCCAGGTTTTCGCGAGTGCGTTGGAGCGCGACTAGAATTTCGTCGAGCGGAGTGGATTCGGGAAAGTAACTGACGGGACGGGCAACTTCGCCGACAGTGCGCGCCAAATCGGGCGCTTCGAGCAGATCGAAGGCGTGGACGACGCCGACGATGTTGAAGATTTGTTCGCGGAAGACGGGGATACGGGTAAAAGCGTCGCGCCGGAGGAGTTCGATCGCGCCCGCCAGCGTGACGTCGTCGGCAATCGCGGCAACCCTGATCAGCGGCACCATCGCCTTGCGCGCTTCGGCATGGGTGAAGCGGAAAATGCGGCTGATCATCTGCTGTTCAGCGGGCAGGATCGCATCGTCGGATGGGGTCTCTTCCGGATGACGTTGCAGCACCCGGGTCAAATCTTCGCGGCTCAGAAATACGCTTTTGGCATCGGCGGACACTCCGGCCATCCGGCGAAGCAGGCCGCTGAGCGCAGTCTCAACTATCAGAAGCGGAGCAAGGATCGTCGCCATGAAGCCGAGCGGGCGTGCAGTGAATCGCGCAAGGCCGAGCGGCGCGCGTAGCGCGAGCATCTTCGGGATCGATTCGCCGAGCAGGAGACATACCGGGGCCAGGATGAAGGGCGCGAGGTAGGACCATCGCGGATTCATTTCGTGGAGAAAGCTGGTGAGCGTCGCCGCCGCAACCACCGTCGCGAGGTTGTTACCGGTAAGCATCAGCGCGACGATTCGGTCGCGACGCTCAAGCAGGCGGCTGACCGCTCCTGCCGCGGGGTCGCCACGTTCACCGCCAGCGCGCACTTTGAATTCGTCGGCGGCGACGAGCGCGATCTCGCTGGCGGCAAAAAAAGCCTGGCAGATGATACACGGCGACGACTATCGCGAGCAGTCCTGCGATGGTCATTGCTTGAGCCTCACCAGCTCGATCGTCGCGCCGTGAACGCGTTCAACGGCCGCTTCCAAATCCCCGAACTTGAATTTCTCGCCCGGCCTCGGTACCCGCTTGAGTTGCCGAAGCATCACACCGCTCAAGGTCTGCGCGCCGGTACCCGGCAGGAAGTGCCCGTCTCCGAGAGCGTCCTTAGCCGGTCGAATCTCGATCGCGCCGGACGCCAGCCATTCGCCGGGACCGTCCGCGGTTAATTCGGGGCCCTCGTAATCGAACTCATCGTGAATTTCGCCGAACAGCTCTTCGAGCAGATCTTCCAGCGTGATGAGGCCGAGGACACGACCATACTCGTCGACTACGACCGCAAGCTGGAAGCGTCCGCGCCGCATCTCGTCGAACATCTCGCCGAGCGGCTTACCGGGAGGGACGAAGTAGGCAGGGCGCAATAGTCGCGACAATCGGGGCGGCGATGGTTCGAGCCGGCGCGTAATCAGGTCTTTTACATGCAAAAGTCCCCACGATGTTGTCGCGTTGATCGCGAAAAACCGGCACGCGAGTGAAATGACCACTCGCGACTTCGCTCATGAGACGTTCGCGCGGCGTTTCGATGTCCAGCGAGAAGATCTTCTCGCGCGGCGTCATCACCTCGGATACGCGTCGCGCGCCGAAATCGAAGATCTTGTGGATCAGCTCACGTTCCTGCGGCTCGACCTGACCATAGGATTCGCCGACGTGAAGCAGCGCCTTGAATTCTTCCTCTGAGACCGGTTCCGGCCGTGGCGGTGCGGTTACGGGCGCGAAAAGCCGGGCCAATGGATGAATCAACGAGGCGATCGCGGCAAGCGGCCGGGCGGAGATTCTGGCTACTCCGGCCGGGAAACCGAGCGCGAAGGTTTTTGGCGTTATATCGCAGAACAGCAGCACCACCACGAGCATCAGCGGGACGGCGACGATCGCGCCGACCGGGCCGAGCCACATGAGAAGAAAGGTGGTCGCCAGGCATTCGGCAAAGACGTTAGCGGCCTCGTTAAGTCCGATGATGACCAGCAGCGATTCGAGCGGCCGCGCCATCAAGCGATCCAGCGAGCGCTGGACCCGTTTGCTGAGGCGTTCGCGGGTATGTTCGAGGCGCACCAGCGCAAATAGAGCAGTTTCCGACGCGGCCAGCGTCGCACTGATCAAGAGCAATAAGCCGACTACTATCGGCAGCATTACCATGATGACTTTAGGCATGCGCTCGCAATTGGTCCCATCCCTGAAGTCGGGGGACGGAGTCTGCTGTGGCGGTACCGACCAGAGTCGCGCGATCACCGGATACGATTTTGCCGATTCGGCACACGTTCACACCGAGCCGACGGCTTAGCGCGGCTTCTGACATCCGCGAACGCATGCAAAAGAGCAACTCGTAATCATCGCCGCCGCCGAGCGCGTACGAGACGTCCGTCCCGGCCAACGCGCGATACGCCGGCGAAAGTGGAAGCAACGCCGGATCGATTTCGGCTCCTACCCGGCTGCGCTCAAGGATATGACCGAGGTCCTGCCACAGCCCGTCACTCAGATCGATTGCGGCCGGTGTTGGACGAATCCGGGCGAGCGCACGCCCGGCGTCAATACGTGCCGTGGGACTGAGGAAGCGATCGACCAAAAACTTTCGCGTGCGACCCCGTGCTCGCGATTTGCCGCTCAGTAACCGCAATCCCAGCGCAGCATCACCGACGGTACCGGTCACGTAGATGGCGTCGCCCGGGCGCGCGTTCTCACGGAGCATCGGCGATCCAGTAACCTCACCGAACAGGGCGATGGTGATCGAAAGCTGATCCGCGCGAGTGATATTGCCTCCCACGATATCCACGCCGGTGGCGGTCGCCGCCCTGGCCAGACCCCGATAGAGGCGATCGAAAAAAGTGCGGTTCAGGCCAGGACGAATCGCGAGATTAACCACGCACGCGGTCGGCTTTCCTCCCATCGCTGCAATATCGCTCAGGTTTACGGTTAGCGACCGCGCACCGAGTAGATCGGGAGTGCCCCACTTGAGGTTGAAATGCACCCCCTCGACCATCGAATCGATCGTGACGAGTTGCGGAGCTCGCGATCGCGCGAGAATCGCACAATCATCACCCGGCCCAAGAAGGGTGCGTCGGCTTTGTGGAAGGTGCGCGCGAAGCCGCTCGATCAGTTCAAACTCTTTGAGCGATCCTTTCACAGAGTCGGCCAGGCCGGAACGACGGCTGATGCGGATGGAAGTCCAGTCAGGGACACTGCCCCTCAGACTTGCAAAAAAAACTTTGATTCACGTCATCAAGGCTAAAGTATCGATAAATCGCGAGCAAGGTGGCCTCGCACGGTCGATTGCCCTCTAATGCGCACCCGCTGGCGCCCTGCCCTGCGCCCTTGGCAATGCCGCGCATAGATAATCGCCACGATCATTACCCGCAGAGCATCCGATATATTTCGTTGAGCGAGATCATCGTGGCCTGGCTCTGCACCGAACCATAGAGCATCGCGAGACCCTGCTTTTGTCCGGTGACCAATTGGTCCATGTAATTGAAGTGGACAGCGCCGGGCATCCTGACGGACCGCTCGCTCAAACGCCACGCGTCGAACACCGAGACGTGCTCGACCAAACGGCTCTGCTGAATCTGCTCCTTACGTATCAGGATGGTTGTCAGTACCGAGGTTCCAATCGAAGCGCCGACATTGCGCGTCATCGAATAGAGACTCGCCGCGTATCCCATTTGTTCGCGTGGAATCGAGCTCAACGCTGCCGCGGAGAGATTAGGAAAAACCAGACCCATCCCGACGCCCTGAATGACCGTCGGCCAGATGAAGTTCGAAATTGCCATGCCGAGGTTGAGGCTCCCCAGCGTCCAGGTCGAAACACCGATCAGGCAAAAACCAAACGCGACCAGCGGCCGGGTATCGTAGCCGCGCCGCGCGATTCCGCCGAGCAGGAACATCGCGGCCATTACGCCCAGGCCGCGCGGCGCCATCGCCAGACCGGCCTTCCACGCCGTATAGCCAAGCAAATCCTGCAAAAAGACCGGATTGAGGATCTGCATCCCGTACGACGCTGAAGGTCAACACGATCAGCAGGAGCGTAGGAATCGCGAAATTGCGATTCTTAAGAATGCGCACCTGTACAATGGGATCCGGCGTGCGCCATTCATGGACCAGCAGGACGAGAAACGCGCTCGCCGGCGATAATCGAGTAGTACCAGACCCACGGGCGTTGCAAACCAATCGGCCCGCTCGCCGCGGTCCATCACGATTTCGCCGAGTCCGAGCGCAGCACCAGGCAGACGATACCGATCCAATCGGCGCGCCCTTACCCTTGAGCTTGCTCAGGTATGACGGGTCGTGGACGAAGGTGGAAACCATGAAGCCGGCGGCGATTCCAATCGGTACGTTGATGTAAAAGTTCCAACGCCAGTTCCAATTGTCGGTGATATAGCCACCGACGGTCGGTCCCATGATCGGGGCGACCATCAACCCCAAGCCCCAAACCGCCATCGCAAGCGTCTGCTCGTTGGGCGGAAGGTCTCCATCAGGATCGCCTGCGAGAGCGGCTGCAGGGCGGCACCCGCAATGCCTTGCAGGAAGCGAAAGGCGACCATCTGATTAAGCGTCTGGGCCGCGCCGCACATCGCGGAAGAGATCACGAAGGTCGCGATCGAAATGAGAAAATAGCGCTTACGCCCAAATTGTCCGGCGATCCATCCGGTTGTCGGGATCATGATCCCGGCGGCGACCAGATAGGTCGTGACGACCCAGGTGACTTCGTCCACCGTCGCCGAAAAACTGCCTTGCATATGTGGCAGCGCGACGTTGACGATTGAGCTGTCGAGGACCTCGAGAATCGTGCAGAGAATTACCGACGCCGCGATGATCCATTTACGGGCCGCCTCTGCGGTATGAGCGAGTTGCGGTTGTTGTTCCGCAGTAGCAGTAGGTGCAGCCTCCATCAGCGTAAGAAAGGCTCCGGGCAACGAACGCCCCGAGCCGTAGACTCACATTTTCATCCATGAAGGAATTTGTCTTGCGGGCGACTCGATCGGCATGAACATAAGCTCGCCCCCCGGCAGATGCCCAACCTTTTTCACGAGGACATCAATCGCAGGCCGAAAACTTGCAGATTCACAGTCTGGCCAAGAGATCGTCGCGATTAAGAATCATGTCGTCTGCGGACCGCGACTATCATGCTTGGCCTCGTAGACGAATTAGCGAAACAGGTTGAAGCAATCTCGAACAAAGATGATCAAGTCGATTGCCGCTCGCCCTTGCCGATAACTTCGTTCTATTTATCCGAGAACCACTGAGACCAAATGCATCCTGCTGCTGTTGCGTAGCAGCCACAGGAACGGCATGCATGCAACCCGAACCGGATGAAACCTGGCTATCCAGGTCGTAGCTATCGACGGACGTATCACCCGTGATACGCACATCTGGAGATTCTCAGCCTAAACAAACACCACAAAACGTCTCCTCGCGTCATTCGAATAATTTTTGAGTTTGCACAGGTCCCATCGAGGTCACTTCGCCCTAGTTTGATGGAACGTGTCTTGCTGTTCAGCGCTCTCGTAGAACGCGCTATTTGGGGGCTGAACGTGAATCTTAAGCTGGAAGAACTCAGGAAGAGGCTGCTCGAACCGATGCCTACAGCGGTTCGGGAAATAGCGTCACGGTCTATCGGCGCAACCTAAACGAGTCTTACGCGAACCAACCTCCACTCGTCCGTCAGCCACTGGTGGAGGCTGAAGCAGCGGAGTCGGGGGTGAGTACGCGCGATGAGATCGTCGACGGAGGGGCGCCGGTCGAACCCTCGGCTGAGGAACCTTACACCAGCGTATCCAACGCGGTTCTAAACTATGTTCAGCAAACCGCGGGATCGGCACCCGAGGAAGAAGTGAACGAAACGGGTGTCGAATATCAATTGGCGGACGCCGTGGCCAAGGTCTTCGAGCAGACCGGCAACTTCCAGGAGCGCTTTGGCGAACTCGCCGATATGTTTGCTCCGATCGAGCGCGCCAGCCAGGCGGCGATTCGGTCGTTCGAGCCGCTGCGAAGTTTCGAAGGGCAGATCTATCAGTTGGCGCGCTCGTTCGAGCCGATGCGGTCGTTTCAGTATCAGTTGGCTGAGCTCGCGCAGACCTTTGCGCCGATGAAAGGGATTCAGCAACAACTCGTGCAGCTTGCGGAGGCTTTCCAGATTCATTTGGGTCGCCTGAGCAGGTCGCTCGAGCCGGCGCGCGAGTTCCAATTCGAGTTGCTCAAACTCGCGAATGCTTTTGAATCGGCTACCGAGTTGCAGAATCAGTTCGATCAGTTGGCGGAGACTTTCCGGGCAGGAGTTTCGTCTCTGGATAGTTCGGCCGAGGCGGAGAACTAACACCTAAGACGAGTTTTTGTGTTGGGGGGAGGCGCGGAGCGTCACGCCACGGGAATTCCCGTCGCGTGTCTCCGCAAAGAGGGGGCGGGCCGCGTTACGATCCGGAGAAGTCTGGACGGACGCGGCCCGTTGGTTTTTCCGCCGACGCCTCGGTGTGACTTCGACGACCCGCGATGCCAATTCAGAATCTCATCCCGGCAAGTAGATTTTTGCTGACGTAGCAAGCGACCTCGGTGCCTGCATCGAGCAAATCGACGACGTAAGAACCTCTTCCCTGGGTCGCGCGCGGGCTCGAGCGGCGTCGAGGTTGGACACCGTGCCCGGCTTTTTTGTACGCTCGGGCCGGACGCACGTGCGCGATCAGCAATCCCGCGCCGCAGTCCGGATACTCGTTCATGCCCAACTTTGACCTCAAGGATCGAGCCGCAATCTCAGGTGTCGGCAATTCCGCGTATGGCCGCCGGATGATGCGCAGTCCGATCGATCTCGCCTGCGACGCTATCATAAACGCGCTCGATGATGCGGGACTTAAGCGCCAGGATCTCGACGGCATGATCGTCAGCTTCGGCTCGCCGATCGGGGCCGACGGCGATTCGCTGGCGCAGGTCCTCGGTCTCAATCTACGCGCCTGCAATCAGACCTGGGCGCACGGCCGCTTCACGGCGAGCTGTATCCAGTGGGCCGCGATGATCGTGAATGCGGGCATGGCGGACGCCGTCGCGTGTCTCGCCTCCGTGAGCTTTTCCGGTTTGCGCCGACCGATGATGGGTGGCTCGGGTGATCGCGAAGGCGCGCGCGAAGCCGGCGGCGGCCACGGCGAGGATCCGGTCTATGGAATGACCTCACCGGCGCGGGCGCCGCGTTGGTCGCACAGCGTTATTTCGATCGCTATCAGACGAACAGCCGAGCGCTCGCCGCGGTGCCGGTCGCCTTTCGCAAGAATGCTTCGATGAACCCGGCCGCTATCATGCGGGAAACCTTCGACATCGACGACCATCAGGCGTCTCGCTTCGTCTGCGAACCGCTGCATTTGCTCGACTATTGCTTGATAAACGACGGCGCCGCGTGCGTGATAGTGACGACCGCGGAGCGCGCTCGCGACGCCAGGAAGGCCCCCGTCTATATCGGTGGGATGCAAGGACTTCCTGGTGGGCGCGAGGAATTCATATGGGCCTATCCGGGCTTCGGCATCGCGCAACAGGCCACCTTCGAATACAAATCGGAGCTGCAACCCGTCTACAAAATGGCTGGAGTTGCCCCGAAAGATGTCGATGCGCTGTTCACGTACGATGCATTCTCAGTCCTTACCTGGATCGCGCTCGAACGCTGGGGCTTTTGCAAACCCGGTGAAGCGGCCGCGTTCACGCAGAACGGGCGCATCGAAGTCGGCGGCGATCTCCCGATCAATACCAACGGTGGTCTGCTCTCCGAAGCGCATATCATGGGCTGGAACCATCAGGTCGAAATCGTGCGACAATTGCGCGGCGAATGCGGACCGCGACAGGTCAAGGACGCGGCGATTATCCAGTGGGCGAATGCCTATGGCGATTCGCTGATATACCATAAGTAAGCATCGTCGATTGGCGCGCGTTCGAGTGGATCGAGGTTATCCGTGGAACAATCGCAATATCAAAAGCCGCTGCCGGCAGTCTCATCGTTGAATAAACCTTACTGGGAAGGCCTGAAGCATCGAGAACTGCGCCTGCAGAAGTGCGATGCGTGCGCGGAGGTCTGGTATCCGCCTTCCCCGATCTGTCCGGCCTGCTGGTCGCGCAAAGTCACATGGACCCGTCTCAGTGGACGCGGCCGGGTAAGTTCCTGGGTGGTCTTCCATCAGTCCTATTTCCGCGGCTATGACGGCGACATTCCCTACAATGTCGCCGAAGTGGAACTCGATGAGGGTCCGCGGCTGCTGACTAATCTCGTCAATATCGCCAACGATAAAATTCACGCCGGGATGCCGGTGGAAATCGTCTTCGACGACGTAACCGACGAGATAACGCTGGCCAAGTTTAAACCGAGCGCGGCCTGACGCGCGGGCGGAGAATTCGCATGGCGAAAATCCTCGAAGGTATCCGCGTTTTCGACCTGACGATCGCGGCGGTCGGTCCGTGGTCGACCAAGCTATTGGGGGCTCTGGGAGCCGATGTGATCAAAGTCGAGGCGCCGGGCGGCGATCGCCTGTCGCATATGGTGCCGCCGCAGATCAAAGGAAGCTCGGTTCTTTATATTTCGGCGAATCACAACAAACGAATGATCGAGCTCGACTTGAAAAAGGAGGCCGATCGCGCGATCGCGCTCAGGATAATCGAAAAGAGCGACGTCTTCGTGCAGAACATGCGGCCTGGCGCTGTCGAACGTCTTGGTCTTGGTTATGACGTGGTGGCGAAGGTCAATCCCAGAATGATCTACGTCGCTGCCTCCGCATACGGCCGGACCGGTCCGATGGCGCGAGAAGCCGGTATCGATCCGACCGTCCAATCCTTTTGCGGATGGTGCAGCGTAACCGGTCCCGAGAACGGCCGCGGCGAAATGTTCCGACATCTCGCGCATCTCGACCTCACAACTGCGACCACCATCACGCAGGCGGTGTTGCAGGCTCTCATCGCGCGCGAACGGACCGGAAAGGGGCAGCGAATCGAAATCGAGATGTTGACCGCCGCGATGGCGCTGCAAACCACGCGCCTGGCGGAATACTTCGCGACGGGCGTTCAGCCGCAACCCCTGGGAAGTGCCGCGGCAACGAGCGCGCCCCACGAGGCCTTCGAATGCCAGGATCACAAATTCCTGGCGATCGGGGTCGAACGTGACGAACAGTGGCCGGGCTTGTGCCGCGCTCTCAAGCTCGATGATCTGATCTCCGATCCCGCGTTTCTCGACGAATTCTTTGCGGGTGCGAAACCGCGCCGATCTCGCCTCATTGCTCGCCGATCGCTGCAAAACCAAACCGGCGGCCTGGTGGGCGATTCGCCTGACGAAAGAAAAAGTACCCAACGGACCTTTCCTGAGCTTCGACGAATTGCGCAATCATCCGCAGGTTCTCGCTAACGATCATATCGTCGAGATCGAAACGCCTCACTGGGGCCGCCTCGAAGTCGACGGTCTGCCGTGGCGTTTTGATCGATACCCGGCGGGTCCGATCCGGACAGGCGGCGAGCCGGGCGAGCACACCGCGTCGGTGCTTGCCGAACTCGGCATCATCGACGATCGCAAGGCGGACGCTTCCAAGTGAGCGGTAGTCTCGACGGATTTCGCGTCGTCGACCTCACGCAGGGTCTCTGTGGGCCGTTCTGCGCGATGCAATTGGGTGACGGCGGCGCCGACGTAATCAAAATCGAGCCACTGGCGGGCGATTTCTCGCGCAAGCTGGGTCCGCCTTTTGTCGGCGACGAGAGTGCGGTGTTCCTGAGTTTGAACCGCAACAAAAAAGTGTCGCGCTCAACCTCGACCAGAGTGAAGGTCGCGAACTTCTGAAAAGCCTCGTGCAGAAGGCCGACGTCGTCGTTGAAGACTTCGGCCCCGGCACGGCCGCGCGAATGGGCCTCGGCTACGAGGAGTTGCGCCGCGACAATCCCGATCTCGTCTATTGCGCGATCACTCCCTTTGGCGAAGAAGGACCGCTGCGCGATCTACCCGGCTCCGAGTTGGTGGTGCAGGCGATGGCGGAATATACCGCGTCGCTGGGACGCATCGGCGATCCCCCGGTGCGAGTTGGCGCCGATATCGCCGCGATGAATACGGGAATCTTTGCCGCGCAGGCAATTCTCGGCGCGCTGTTCCATCGCTTGCGTACCGGCGACGGCCAACGTGTCGCCGTCAGCCAGTTCGGCGCTTTGCTTCACATGCGCGGCATCATGTGGCATTCCATGACCGATCCCGACGACTGGTTCGGGTTCCATCTCGACCACTACACCAACCCGCCTGAATACGGGTACCAGGCGCAGAATGGACCGCTTTATTTCATCCTCCGTCGCGGTAACAGCGAGGACTGGGATCGCCTCGTGCTGGAACTTGGGATGGAAAATGTGCTCGACGATCCGCGCTTTGCCGATTACGGACGTTCGGCGACGAGTATCGGACGCTATGCCGCCGAAGTGAAACCGGTCTGGGATGCCGCCTTCGCGAAACATTCGCGTGAGGAAATTATCGACCTGGTAAAAAGTATCGGTGGCGACGCGGTACCCATCAACGATTACGCCGCGCTGCTGGCGCATCCGCAGGTCGCGGCACTCGAGGCGGTGAGCGAGATTGATCATCCGCAGGCCGGGATTTTCAAGACCGTGCGGCCGGTGGCGCGCTTCTCCGATACTCCGGACTTGATCCGGCTGGCGCCGCCCACCCTGGGACAGCATACTGACGAGGTCCTCCGCGAGCTCGGTCTGGACGCCGCGGCTATCGATCGCATGCGCCTGTCCAAAGTCGTTCGCTGAAGATTAGGGCGCGCGCGCCCGCCGAACCCCATTGGACAATTCCGGGCGCATTTTGTAGCTTGAGCGGCAGTGTCGTTTTCTGCGCGTTTTTGCGCCGTTCTGCAGCGGGAGGTCGTATCAATGCCGAACAAGCCACGGATGCTCGAAGGTTATCGGGTTCTGGATTTCACCCAGTTCGTCGCGGGTCCGACCTGCACTCGCCTACTGGCCGAAATGGGCGCCGAGGTGATCAAGCTGGAGCTCGCACCGGAGGGCGATCGCGTTCGCGCCGGCGGCCTCAAGTCGCTTCAACCGGATCATAAGGGCTCGAGCCACAGCACCTATTACATGCAGCACAATCACAGCAAGCTCAGCTTCGCGATCGATATGAAGAAGCCGGGCGCGCGCGAGCTGGTGATGTCCATGATGCCGAAGATCGACGTGGTGGTGGAAAATTTCGCGCCCGGCGTGATCAAGCGGTTGGGCTTTTCATACGAAGACGTCAAGAAGGTCAATCCCGAGATCATCATGTGCTCGATCTCGATGGCCGGGCAGACCGGACCGCTGTCATACAAGGCCGGCTATGACTACATCGGGCAGGCCTACGCCGGCGTCACCGATGGAATCGGCGAGGTCGATCGCGCGCCCGCGACGGTGACGATGGCGATCGGCGACGTCTCGACCGGCGTCGCGGCTGCGATGGCAGTGGGATTTGCGCTGCTTCATCGCGAGCGCACCGGCGAAGGCCAGTACCTCGACGCCTCGCTGCTCGATACCTACTTCCATATGCACGAATCGAACGTGCCGATGGTCTCTTTGCGCGGCGACAAGTATCGTCCGACCCGCGGCGGCTCGCAGCATCCCCAGGGCGGTCCGACCGGCACCTATCATTATCGCGGCGACCAGTACATTTTCCTGACGATTCCAACCGCTCATCAATGGCATCAATTCGTCGAAGCCATGGGCAAACCCGAACTCGCCGATGATCCGCGTTTCAAGAGCGCGCGCGGCCGTCGCGACAACAATGCGGAGCTGCAAAAGATCATCGAGGATTGGCTCGCGACTTTTCCGACGCGCGACGACGCGATCGCAGTGCTCGACAAGGAACGCGTGCCCTGCGCCCCGGTGCTCACCGTGAACGAGGCGGTCAAGCATCCGCATCTCAATGAGCGCAAGACCGTTCGATGGATCGCAGGATCCGTTGTTGGGGAAGGTCGCGATTCCCGCGGTGCCGGTGAAGTTCTCGGCATGGCCGGATCGGACCGATGTGCGTTCCGCGCGCCTCGGTGAAGACAACGAGCGCGTCCTGCACGAACTGGCCAATCTATCGACGGACCAGATCGAGAAGCTCTACGCCGACGGCGTCCTGGTACGCGATTCGACGTTAGGGGCGCAGCCCGCGAAGTCGTAACGAAACGCCAGTTCAAGCCCGAAAAGCAAACGGGGCGCGGAATCCGCGCCCCGTTTTTTATTGTGCGGTCAAAGCCCCGCGACTAGATCCGTAGCTCTCCCTAGCGCAGTTCGAAACCCTCGTAACCCTTGGCCGCGACTTCGGCGCATTTCGCCCGATACTTCGGCGCCGGATTCGCATACAGCAGGATGGCGCGAGCCTTTCCGGGAATATTCGCACCAACGAACCACGAGTTCGCCTCAACCAACATCGATCCCTCGACCAGCTGGTTGGCATGTTTCACCCATGCGTCTTCCGCTGCGACCGTGGGCTCGATACGCGCGATGTTCTTCGCACGCATATAGCGGATGCAGTCGGTAATCCATTCGACGATCGTCTCGGCGCATCTCGGGAAGTTGCAAAACGCGTTATTGATGGCGAGGAAAAAGTTCGGAAAGCCCGCGCTCTGCATGCCGAGATAGGTGCGCGGCCCATCGGCCCACTTATCCTTGAGCGTCTTCCCATTTTCGCCACGAATATCCATTCGGGTCAACGCGCCGGTTATCGCGTCGAAGCCCGTGGCCAGGATGATGACGTCGAATTCGTACTCTTTGTCGCTGGTCTTGACGCCCTTCGGAGTGAAGCGCTCGATCGGGGTCTCGTTGATATCGACCAGCAGGACGTTGTCGCGGTTGTACGCCTCGTAATAGTTGGTCTCCAAGGGAATGCGCTTGGAGCCGAACGGATGGTTCTTGGGGACCAGCTTTTCCGCCACCACCGGATCCTTGACGCGCGCGCGGATCTTGTTGCGCACGAACTCGGCGAAGACTTCGTTCGCTTCCCGATTGGTCATGATGTCGCGGAAATTGCCCAGCCATTTCTCAAAACCGGGCTTGGCCCACAAGCGCTCGAACTGCTCGAGGCGCTCTTCTTCGCTTACCTCGAAGACCGACCGCGGATCGAAGTCATATTTGAAGGCGGCCGTGGTTTCCTGGCACTTTTTGAAGATATCGGGGGTAGCTCTTTTTGAAATTCGCCTGTGTCTCGGCCGACACCAACGAGTTCCGCAACGGTGCACAATAGTTCGGCGTCCGCTGAAACACCGTGAGGTGACCAACTTGTTGTGCGATTATCGGGATTAGCTGGACCGCGGTCGCACCCGTGCCAATCACCGCCACGCGCTTCCCGGTGAAGTCCATGGTCTCCTTCGGCCATCGCGAGGTGTGATACGAAACACCCTTGTAGGTGTCGAGTCCGGGAATGTTGGGCAAATAACTCGCGGAAAGGATGCCAACCGCGGCTACGAGATACTTTGCGCGCGCCCGCTTGCCGCTCTCGAGTTTGATCTCCCAGCAGATTTTCGCCCTCGTCGTAGACCGCCGAGACCACCTTCGAATTGAGCTGGATATTCGGGCGCAGGTTGAATTTGTCCGCGACGTAATTGAGATACTTCTCATTTTCCGGTTGACCCGAAAAATGCTCCTTCCATTCCCATTCCTGCAGCAACTCCTCCGAGAAGGAATAAGCGTAGGTTTCGCTCTCGGAATCGAAACGGCAGCCTGGGTATCTGTTCCAGAACCAGGTGCCGCCGACGCCGCTGCCGTCGTCATACAGACGAACGGAGAGTCCGAGCTCTCGCAGACGGTATAGTTGATACAGGCCGGTAACCCCGGCGCCGATTATGATGGCGTCGAATTGTTCGACCGATCCTGTTCGTTCCGCCGAAGCGGTTTGGAGAGAACTTGCCATAATTTCGTACTCCTCTCTGGTGTTCGCAAAAGCGTTCCACCACCGTTTTAATCAATTCTCGATAGGCTTTTATCCGATCGTCCTGCCTGCGCTATTCATCATACGTTTGCCGCGTTTGTAAAGACTGCGCGAACTCGCATCCTGGTCCGCGATCGATACCCGAAACGAGCGCCATCACATTCCGATCAGGTTCGCCTTCTCGATAACGTTGCGGATAATTCGCACCGACGCCGCGTCGATCATCACGCCGTCGAAGGTAATCGCTCCCAATCCCTCCTTCTCAGCCTTGGCGTAGGCGTCCTCGAGTCGGCGCGCCCTATCGACTTCTTCTTTGGTCGGCGAATAAATCTCGTTGGCGATTTCGATCTGGCTCGGATGGATCGCCCATTTGCCGGTGAAACCCATCGTCACCGAACGAGTCGCCTCCTCACGATAGCCGTCGGGATGGCGAAAATCGGCGTAAGGTCCGTCGATCGCGTCGATTCCAGCCGCGCGCGCCGCCACCACGATCTTGCTACGCGCGTAATGCCAGATGTCGCCCGGATAAGTCGTCACGCTGCCGCCGATCGTGGTCATGCGCACACCCTGCGACGCACTGAAGTCGCCGGGACCGAAAATTATCGCTTCCAGCCGCGGCGACGACTTCGCGATCTTCTCGACGTTAATCAGCGCCTGCACTTCCTCGATCAAGACCTCGAGCGCGATCTTCTTCTTCATCTTCAACCGCGTCTCGATTTGCGTCAGCAGAGTATCGACCCAAAAGACGTCTCGCGCGGCTTTGACCTTCGGGATGATGATCAGGTCGAGATACTCGCCCGCCTTCTCGACCACTTCGATCACATCCTGGTACGCATACTCGGTCTCGATATTATTCATGCGGATCGCACGGGTTTTCTTGCCCCAGTTGAGCGATCGCAACGCCTGGATCACTTTGCCGCGCGCCTCAACCTTTTGGTTGGGTGCGACGGCATCTTCGAGATCGAGAAAAACGACGTCGGCGGCGGTACCGAGCGCCTTTTCGATCATCTTCTCGTTGCTACCCGGAGTGGAGAGCTCGCATCTTCGCAGGCGCATCTTGGTACCTCCGCCGTCGACCATCCGGCGACGGCCGCATTGCGTCTATTAGTCTCGACCGTTCATTTGCCGCGCCGCTTGGAGGACGCAGTCCGCGCCTTGGTTCGCGACGCGGCAACCTTCACCCGCGCGGCTACAGCGGCCTTGGCCCGTTTGGCCGGATTCGCCTTGGCGGGCTTTTTTGCGGCCACCTTGACCGGCTTAACTTTGCGCGCCTTGGCCATCGAAACTCGTGCTGGCAGGCGTGTAGCCACCCGCGCTTCCTGCACTTCGAGCCCAGCGGTGCTGAACGCTCGTTTCTTGACGATCACCCGGCGCTCGCCTTCGAAAACCGTCTCGCCACGCTGATTGACGCCCCAATGGCGAAAATGGACCAGCCCGGCGTTCTTATGGCCGCGCATATCCACCCCGTCCTCGTTTTTCGCGACGACTTCAGTAAATGCGTAAAGCGTATCGCCATGCAGCACCGGCACGCGAAAGCGCACCTTGTCGAGGCTCACCTCTTCAAGCGCGTTCTCACCCGTGTCCTGCATTGAGAGCCCGATTACGATCGATGCGGTCACCCCGCCGAAGGTGATGCGATGGCCCTGCGGCAACGATTCCGCCAGATGCTCGTTGAAATGGGCCTGGGCGGTGTTCAGTACGAGATTCGTGATTAGTACGTTCTCGAGTCCCTCGACCGTCTTGCCACGCGCATGCTCGTACACGTCTCCGGGAGTGAAGTCCTCGAAGTAATTATCCTTGGCGGTGAGCGCCCGTGCTTCCGTGCTCATTCGCTTCCTCCGAGGAGCCGGTCGGAAATGATCCGCAGCTGAATCTGCGAGGTCCCCTCGAAAATCTTGGTCAGCCGGGCGTCGCGCCAGTAACGCTCGATCGCGAAATCCTTGGTGTAACCATAGCCGCCATGGATTTGCAGCGCGTCGCTGGTCACGCGTTCGGCCATCTCGGAGGCGAAATACTTCACCATCGAGGCCTCTTTGTCGCAACGCCGTTTGCTGTCGACCTCGGTCGCGACGAAATACATCAACTGTCGCGCCGCTTCGATATTCGCCGCCATCTCGGCCAGTTTGAAGCGGATCGCCTGGAACTCCGCGATTGGCCGCTTGAACTGCACGCGACGCTGCGCGTAAACGATCGAATCGTCCAGCGCGGCGCGCGCCAGACCGATCGCCCGCGCCGCCGTATGCACCCGCGCGGTCTCCAACCCCGACATCATCGCGTAAAAGCCGCGCCCCTCCTGCCCCATCAGTGCGGTCGCCGGCACGCGACAGTTGTCGAAATGCAGTTCCCAGGTCTTCCAGCCGAAGTACCCGATCTTGCGAATCGGTGATCCGCTGACGCCATTGGGGAACTTGCCGCGCGGTTTTTCGACCATGAACTGGCTGATTCCGACGTGGCGGCGCTGCTCGTCCGGGGTCGAGGTGCGCGCGAACAACTGGATAAAATCGGCGCCGTCGGCGAAGGTGCACCAGGTCTTGGTGCCGTTAATCACCCATTCGTCGCCCTCGCGCGTTGCGCGGCACGATACATTTGCCAGGTCGGAACCCGCGTCGGCTTCGGAGAGCGAAAATGCCCCCAGAAATTCGCCGCGCGCCATCCGCGGAAAATACTGCCGCCGTTGCTCGTCGTTGATCCCGCCCCACAAGCCGTTGCCGCGCGCGATAATGCTCGCGACGCTCATCCAGGCCCGCGCCAGCTCCTCGGTCACCAGCGCGTACTCGAAGGCGCCCAAACCCAACCCACCGAACTCCTCGGGGATCAGGATGCCGAAATAGCCCAGGTCCGCCATCTTCTGGCGCAGCTCCATAGGAATTTCGCCCTCGACCGGGTCCAGCTTGTTGGCCACCGGCAGTACTTCGTTCACCGCGAAATCGCGCGCGGTCTGCCGGATCATTGTGCGTTCCTCGGTCATATAACTCATACGACGATGCCTCGTTTCGGAATCAGGTTGGATCGGCGAAAATCCACGATGAGCGCCTCATCGCCTGAACTTTGCGATCCGTCGCGATACAAAAATCCCTCGGTATGCCAGGTAACGATTCCACTTCCGGGACGGCTCGTAGATTCCCGCTTGTCGACCACCGTACTGCGCGCGACCAACGTCTGCCCAGGATAAACCCTCCGATGGAACGTCAATTCGTCCACTCCCAGGAAGAGCCCTCCCGCTTCGCTCAAGTCTTCGACCGAAAGACCGAAAACCGTCGTAAAAACCAGCATCGGGTTGACCACCACCTGGCTATGGCCATGCACGCGGGCAAATGGAGCGTTGAAGTACAGGGGATTGTAACTCAGCGTAAGTGTCGAGAAGAGGGTGTTGTCACTCTCACTGAGCGTGCGCCCCCAATGATGCTGGAAGACCTGCCCGACTTCAAAATCATCGTAGAGGTTGCCCTTGGGGATTTTCCTCGCTCGGGACCGCCAATCGTCACTCATAGCCATGCTCCATCATTTCCCATGAATCCTTTCAACAAGAACGGCAGGAACTTTCGCGCCGGTAACTGTGCCATTGTCTGCGGCTACCCTGCAAACTATCCTGCTCGCCGGTTTCGGGTCGGCGCCAAAAGAGCCCGATTGGCTCCTCTCACAGTGCTATGCTAACCAAACTAGTAGGAGGCAGGTGCCAATGAGAACCACTATGCGCGCCTTTGCCGGGCTAGCCTTCGTGGCAGCGATCCTGACCTTCGTTCCCAATGCACATTCCCTGGACCTCTCGAAAATGCTGGGAGGTAGCGAGGAACACGATAACTTCAAGCTGATTCATGTAGCGGACTTGCGCGGCATGATGGCCGCCGACGCGCACGGCGTCCACATTTACGATGCGAACGGCGCGGATACTCGCGACCGTTTTGGAGTAATCCCAGGCGCCGTTTTGCTCGATTCTGACGACTCGTACGATCTCTCCGTCTTGCCGCCCTCTAAATCCTCTAAGCTCGTATTCTATTGCGCTAACACGCATTGACTGGCTTCGCACGAAGCCGCCCGGCGGGCGGTCAAAGCCGGTTATACCGACGTCAGTGTGATGGTTGACGGAATCGCCGGATGGGTAGCCGCAGGCGCACCCACGACCCATCCGAAGGGCTAGCCACCCGCGATAGTCAGCGTTTCACTCTCAAGGGGCTATCGGCTCGAAGAGCTGAATTAATAGCTGGTGTACTAGCTAAGCTCGTCCAGCAGCGTTTTGGCGTCTCGCAGGTCTGCCGTATCGAAGCCTTCGGTGAACCAGCAGTAGATTTCGGCCAGAATCGTGCGCGCCTCGGCGTGGCGGCCCGTGTCGCGCAGCAATCGGGCGAGACTCGTCGTCGCGCGCAGCTCTGGGGACTTAGCGCTCATTTTGCGAGACAACTCGATCGCCTCGCGGAAGTCCCGCTCCGCGAGTTTTCGCTGTGATGCCTCGGGGGACTGCTGTTTGAGCTGGAGGTCGCCACGCAACGTAAGCGCCAACGGCCGATACCACGAACTTTCAGTATCATCCTCCAATGCCCGATTAGCCGTTTCCAGCGATTCACTAATCAACCCCGCAATCGCCTGCGTTTCAGCTAAGAGGGCTTGTGAGTGCTGACTTGTCGCTAGAAATCCAGTGGCCTCTAGCTCCGCCATCGCTAAACGTATTGTCGCTGTAGCGTTCTCGACCTCACCCATATGCGCTCTAGCCCAGGTGGCAAGAATCAGCGAGCCAGCACGATATTGGGTAACTCCAAGTTCAGCGCAAACCTTCGCAGCTTTCTCGGCGGTGCTTAGGGCTTTGGTAAGATCACGGCATAAGACGTACTGCGTCGCGGTAATAGCGCCAACGAGTGCCCCGCTGAACGAGACTTCGTGTGCCCCATAAGCGCGAGCTTCTTCCGTCAAGCGCCGAGCACGCTCGGGGTAGCCGAGCATCCAATTGTTGATGCCACTAACGGCTCGGGCGTACGTGCCATAATCATCGAGAACTTTGCCATCAGACTCACTTACGCGAAACTGCTCGGACACATAAAGCAAGCACCGGTCTGACTCACTGAAATCACCAAACCAGTGCAACGTTATGCCGCGTTCGTACGCGGCCACCACTAATCCCCAGGAATTTTCGAGCTTTAGGGCGACCTCGTGCATTTCCTCGGCAAGGATCAGTGCTTCACGTAGGTCGCTGCGGGAAATCGCCGCAAGCCATAATCCCGAGATTACTTTGAGCGATTCTTCGTTTACTTGTCGCTTAGAAAGGCCCCGGACGCGCGCATAGAGGGCATTGGTATCGGCCGCCGCCCAGCCCTTCGTAACCCCGAGCACGGGACCCAAGGCGAGTTGCAATTGGACCTCGCGAGAACTCCGTTCGGGAGATTCCTCAAGCGTGAGCAGGAGGTCCAGCGCGTCACCATAGTGCCGCTCGGCCTCTAGATACGCACGGCCTTTGCTCGCTCGTTCGGCCGCACGTTGCCATTCGCAGACCGCCGCCTCGACTTCTCCCGCTTCGGTCCAATGGCGCGCGAGAACTTCGGGATGCGCCTCCTTGAGCGCTGGAAATTTTTCGTCGATTACCCGCGCTACCATCCGATGCAGCTCTTTGCGGCGGCTTTTGAGCAGGGCTTCATATGCCGCATCCCGGATCAGCGCGTGTTTGAAGCGATAGGTGGCATCCGGTGCAACCCCCCGCACGTACAAGAGTTCCGCATCAATCAAATCGCGCAGCTTCTGCTCGAGATTCGCGTGGGGTGCCGGATAAACTTCGTGCAGTAATTCGTAAGAGAATTCGCCGCCGATCACCGCTCCGACCTGCGCAAGTTCCTTGGCGGAACCCAGCCGATCCAGCCGCGCCATCAACGAGTCGTGCAAGGTGACCGGAATCTCGCGCCCCGTCGGCCTCGCCGCGCCGCCCTCGATCACCGCCCGCGTCAGCTCCTCGACAAACAGCGGCACGCCGCCAGTACGCTCGACCACGGTCGCAATAGTCGCCTCCGACAACGCCCGTCGCGCCGCCACGTTCTGCACCATGCTGCGCACATTCTGCGTTTTCAGCCGATTCAGGTTGATCTGCGTGTGATGCGCCCGCGCCGGCCATTCCTGACGGAACTCCGGCCGCGCGGTGCACAACAGCATCAGTGGCGTCATCGAACCCTGCTCGACGAGAAGCTGAATCAGTTCCAGCGTCGACGGGTCGGCCCAATGGAGGTCCTCGGTTGCGATTACCAGCGGCTGCACTCGGCAGATCCCCATCACCCACTCGACCAGTGTGGCCAACAAACGGCGTCGTTGCTGCTCGGGCGCAAGCGGCTGCGATGGATATTTCGCCTGTATTGCCGCATTCAGCAGCGGCGCAAGCAGCGGAATTGCGTGTGCGGGATCGAGGCCCGCCAGTTCGAGCGCCCGCTCCAGTTGTCGAAGCTGCTCGTCCGCCGCTTCGTCGCCGCGCCGCGCGAGCATTGCCCGCAGCATCTCGGCCACGGGATAAAAGGGTGTGTTCTGAAAGAAGGGCGCGGTCGCCGCCCCGACCCACGTGTATGGCGTCTCGGCGATCCGCTCATGGAACTGCCGCATCAGACGCGACTTGCCGATGCCCGCCTCACCGACGATTAGTACGACCTGGCCTTCCCCATCCAGCACGCCTTCCCAACGATTCATCAGCAGGCGCAATTCGTCTTCGCGCCCAACAAACGGGGTAAGCCCGCGCGCCGCCGCCGCCGCATGGAGCCGCCCGCGAATACCCCCGGAGTGCATCACCTGGTAAAGCACCACAGGTCGGTTCGATGCCCTTCAGGACTCGCGGGCCGCAATCTTCGACGACGAATAATCCCGCGACCAGGCGATGCGAAGCGCCGGTAATCAATATCGTGCCGGGTTCCGCTGCCGCCTGCACCCGTGCCGCGATATTCGGCGTGTCACCGAAGACGTCGGGTTGCGTGCCCGCGCCCGGGCCGACCACTACCGGACCCGAATCAATCCCGATCCTCGCCGACAATTTCGGCCGCGCCGCATCCTCGTTGAGCTGCGCGATGGCGTCGAGAATCGCCAGGGCCGCACGCGCCGCCCGTTCGGCGTCGTTGTCGTGCGCCTCGGGATAGCCGAAGAACGCCATCACACCGTCGCCCAGGTACTTGGCGACGTGCCCGCCATATCGTTCGATCGAATCGGCGGCGGCGCGCTGATAGGCAGCTATCGTCGCGCGCCATTCTTCGGGATCTAATCTTGCGGCAATCTCAGTCGAGCCGACCAAATCACAAAATAGGATAGTTAAATGGCGGCGCTCGCCGCCGCGCTCAGCCGCGGACGCTCCCGGCGCCTCGCTCTCAGCACGAGAGAGAACCGCAACCTCGAGTTCTGTCGCACATTGCGCGCAGAACCTGGCTGCCGGCGGGTTCACGAATGCGCATTCAGTACATCGGCGTGGAAACGGGTTGGCGCATTGGATACAAAATTTTGCGCCTTGAGGATTTTCCGCTGAGCAATTCTGACAATGCATCCTGTCCCCGTAAGCGTCCTTTCCCGGACCTCCTTGCAGAAACAAACCCAGCGAACAAATATTAATGAGCCAACTGGTAGCAACTAAACTGTCGAACTGTAAAGTACCAATCCGCAAATTATACTTTTTGGCGTGACAGTCGGCGTCGGAATCGCTTTGGCACGGTCTTCGTGGCAACGTCGCTCAGATCGGACGCCGTACAATGAGCAACGCAAAGCTAGCGATAGCCGCTCGTACAAGTCGACGGCTGCGTCGTGCTATATGGAATAAAAATCCTCGGGGAGACGGACATGAGACAGCTCGTATACTCGATGCAATTCAAGGGAAGCGCAGCGCCGAAGGCCGGCGTATCGGGAGTAATCAAGGCTTCGACCTCGGGGCAGAGCTGTACCATGACTTCGCAGGTCGGACCGGGAGGCGTTGTCGGCTCGATGCAGACGATCGCCGGCGGAACTGCATCCTTCGAGTCGGAGGTCACGCTTACCGGCGATACGTCCTTTACCGAAGCGGGCACTATTCGCTTTGGCGATTCGAATCACTCGCTGCGGTTCACCACCGTGGGCCAGGGATTCCTCGGCAAAAGCGCGGACGCGGCGCTTCAGCACGGAGCAGTTATCTGGCGCATCGAGAGTGGTGACGGTCAGTTTGCGGGCGCGAGCGGTCTTATCACTTCGAACTTCACCCTCGGCGGCTCCGGAGAAGTAATCGACAACCACTTCGGCTTGATTTTTGTGCGTTGAACCCGGCGAAGGGATAGCTCGGATACGCCACTGCTTCGGGGAGAGGAGAATCCAAAAATGGCAGGTCGAGTTGATGGCAAAGTAGCATTGATAACGGGTGGTGGCTCTGGAATCGGACGGGCGACCGCGCTCTTGTTTGGGCGCGAGGGCGCGAAGGTGGTGGTCGCCGACTACAATACCGAGGGCGGCGATCGTACGGTCAAGACCATCAACGAGGCTGGCGGCGCGGCGCTCTTCCATGCGGCCGACGTCTCGAATCCACAGAACGTTGAGGCGCTAATGCAAAAGGTGGTCGAGAGCTACGGACGGCTCGATTGTGCCTTCAATAACGCCGGTATCGAAGGGGAGTTCGCGACTACACCCAAGTGCTCGATGGAAAATTGGCAGCGCGTCATCTCCATCAACCTGACCGGCGTTTTTCTCTGCATGAAGTATGAAATCGAACAAATGCTCAAAAATGGCGGCGGTGCCATCGTCAACACAGCATCGGCCGCAGGTTTAGTCGGCCTTGCCGGTAGTTCCGCGTACGTAGCGGCGAAGCATGGCGTCGCGGGACTGACCAAAACGGCGGCGCTCGAGTTCGCTCGCAAAGGCATCCGCGTCAATGCGGTATGCCCAGGCTTTATCCGCACGCCGATGGTCGAGCGGGGACTCGACAAGGGGATGGTGAGCGAGGATCAAATCATCGCCGCCGAACCGATGCATCGGATGGGCAAGCCAGAGGAGATCGCGGAGGCGGTGCTGTGGCTATGCTCGGAGGCGTCGTCGTTTGTGACGGGATTACCGATGCCAATCGACGGCGGCTACGTCGCGCAATAGAGAGCAACGGCGCCCGGCGCTCGGTGTTGTGATGGGAGGCCATTGGCGCGGCCTCCGCCACGGGTGTACCGTCCGCGCCGGATGCCGCATATAGTTGCGGCGTGTCACGCCCTGAATCCGAAATTTCCGCCCAACCATCCGCCGCTTCGATGCGCGAGCTGACCGTCCGTGGTTTCGTTCTAGGTCTTTTCCTCGCATTGATCCTGGGTTCGGCCAACGCCTATCTCGGCCTCTACGCCGGGATGACCGTCTCCGCGAGTATTCCTGCCGCCGTCATCTCGATGGCGATTCTGCGGATGCTCGGACGCGCGACCATCCTCGAGAACAACGTCGTCCAGACCATCGCTTCCGCCGGTGAGGCGGTTGCCGCCGGCGCGATCTTCACCTTTCCCGCGCTGGTTCTTCTCACCCAGAACCCTCGACTCCCCTACTGGGACGTCACCATGCTTTGTCTTGCGGGCGGCACGATGGGCAGCCTGCTCGTCGTATTTCTGCGACGGGCTTACATCGTCGAGGAGCGATTGCCCTTCCCCGAGGGTCTTGCCTGCGCCCACGTATTGCGCGCCGGTGAAAGCGGTACCCAAAACGCCGCGCCGCTGGCCTGGGGCGGCTTCATCTCCGCCGCGCTCAAGGCCGCGCAGGACATCCTGGGAATAATCCCCGGAGCCGGCGCGGCTGCTCGATGGATCGGTGGAGCGGCATTTGCCGGCTCGCTCGATATCTCGGCGGCGTTACTCGGTATCGGCTATATCATCGGAATTGGCATCGCCAGCCTGGTTTTCCTTGGCGGCGCACTCGGATGGCTGGTCGCGATTCCGATTTTCAGCCTTAAGCATCCCGAACTGCGCTCGCTCGAAGCCGGCGTGGCGGCGCAAAAAATCTGGAGCGAGCAAACACGCTATCTCGGCGTGGGCGCGATGCTGGTGGGGGGCGCGGCGACGCTCTGGCGACTGCGCGGCCCAATCGGCCGCGGGCTGGTCGAGGGCCTTCGCACCTTTCGCGATCGCCATTCCGCGACCGTCCCCGCGCGCGAGGATACCGACCTCTCCTCCGCAGCCGTGCTCACCGCGGTCGCGTTATGCGTTCCGGTGATCGCGTTCATCTGCTACCTGCTGAGCGGCAGCCTGTGGCTGAGCGCGATATTGGCGATAGCGCTGGGTTTGATCGGCTTCTTCGCCACCGCGATCGCCGGCTACCTGACCGGGATCGTCGGCGCCTCGAACAATCCCGTCTCCGGCGTCACGATCATCGTGCTGCTGGCGATCGCGCTGATCCTCAAACTGATGGGCGTCGCCGCCAGTATCGGCCCTCAACTCGCGATCATGGCGGGAGCGGTCGTATGTACGGCAGCCGCGATGGCGGGCGATTCCCTCCATGACCTCGCGACCGGCTTCCACGTTCGCGCGACTCCGCGCGCACTCGAAATCGCGGTGTTGACCGGCGCTATCGCCGCTGCCTTCGTCATGGCGCCGGTGCTCGATTTGCTGATTCGCGCCTACGGCCTCGCCGGGACGCCCGGGGCCGGGCCACACGCCCTGGCCGCGCCGCAAGCCTTCTTGATGGCGAAGATTGCGCAGGGCGTATTCCGTGGCGGCCTTCCCTGGGGAACGGTCGGTCTCGGCGCCGCGATTGCCGGGGCCCTGGTCGTAATCGATCGGATGCTCGAAAAGCGCGGGTCGCCGTGGCGAACCCCGGTGATGCCGGTCGCTATCGGCCTTTATCTGCCGTTCGGCCTCAGTGTAACGATAATGCTTGGTGCGCTGGCGCGGATGCTCTTTCGCTTGGAGGGCGAAGGCGGTCCCGGCCTGCTCCTGGCCGCGGGTCTGGTCGCGGGCGAGGCTCTGATGGGCGTGGCGAGCGGTGCGCTCGTTACCGCCGGTCTGAAACTGCCGATCTTCTAGTGAAGGGTCGCGCGCCTGCCGTTTGCGCCGTTCGTCGCTCGCGAATCGGACTCCTCGCCCGACGCGTTGAACGCCGCATAAAGATCGCGAAACTGATCCTGCAACTCACCCGCCTGGTCAAAGGTAGCCGCCAGACGGAGGATCCGCTCGCGAAATTCTTTGGCCGGATCGAGCGCGCGTACCAACTGCTCGAGGTGTTCCTTGAACGAATCGGCGACCTGCGCCAACTGGTCGTGTAGGACCTTCATCGGCTCGAAGGTCTCCGCCATTTGGGCCAACTGGGCCTGGAAGGCGCGCATCGGCTCGAACGAATGGGCTAGTTGCGCGAGCTGCGCTTGAAACGCCCGCAAGGGGCCAAACAACTCTTCCGCCGAGCCACCAACCTGCTCGACCAGGCTGAACATCCGTCCCACCTCATCGAGGCGGCCTTCGAAATTCTTGGTCTCCTCGAATACCTTGGCGACCGCGTCCGCGAGCTGGTCCTGAGTTACGCTGCCTTTCATTGGTTGGGCCTGACGCACCGGCGCTACCGCGACCTCTTCGCGCTTTAGAGCTATATCTGCGTTCGCGCCGTTCGTCGATAACGTTTCGATCATCCTGGGAGCGGAGACTTCGACGATCTTGGGAGCCGATACTTCCACCACCTTCGGCGCCACCGGCTCGGCCATGCGCGGCTCGAAATCCCGCACTTCGGCGATCGAGCCTCGACCCGTCTCGGCCAGACGTACCGATGCGGGCGTGTCAGCGCCTGGGCCAGCGTTGGGATCCGGAGGTGGCTGCTGAAGCAAGCGTTTCCTTAGCTCGTCGAGTTTTAGACTCATCTCCCACCCCTTGTGCGTAGTCTCGCTGCTGCCTCTCAACGCAAGGTACGTTCCATCACCGTATGAGTGGTGAATGCACGTTTAGGCTATCGTTGGAATCAATCTTCGTTCGATCGCCCGAACCAGTGTTGCGGATCCGCCTAAGCGTCCGGCGCAGATGCAACGCGGTTGCGCCTCGCTCGACGACAATACCAGATAAAACCGCAACGACTATCTGAATTCATTCTAAACTAACACTCGCATAAGACAAGCATCTTTACATTGTATGTGGTGATTCAGACTTACCGTTTGGATAGTTAAGGTTCTATTAGCGCAGATAAGGTGCTCGTGTCGAAAAAATCCTACAGAAAGCTTTGCGTGCCGTCGCAACTCACAAGCGATCGTCAACCAATTCGGCTATTCTAGCCGCATATCGTGTAACAATTACCACGACGAGTCGCGCGAAACCCAGCCTTGCCGCATAAAACTCTCACAGATCACCGTATTTCCGCGCTGGCATCGCAATTGCCACCCATTACGCGGCGGCCTGTATCCTAAAACTGTTAACGCCGTCAACGAAGTAGATGGTGGAGGTAAAGCATATATGTGGATAACAAGGAAAGGCGCGGGTGAATCGCTATCCCCAGCGACTGGATTCGTTCGGGCGGCGGCTACAAAGGCGATGGCAACGGTCGTAAAGGCGACCCTAATCTTGACCGTTCTGAGCGCCGCCGGCCTGGCCGCGGCCGACAATGGACCCATGGCGATGGTCAAGAGCACCGTCGACCAGGTCGTCAGCATTCTTCAGAACAAATCCACCCCACCGGCGACTCGACGCAAGCAGTTGCTCGACCTGGTCTCGGGACGCTTTGACTTCACCGATATGGCCCGGCAGACCCTCGGAACGCATTGGAACCAGATCACCCCGGCGCAGCGGCAGGAGTTCGTCCCGCTCTTCACTTCGTTCATGGAAGACGCTTACCTGAACAAGATCGAGGGCTATTCCGGAGAGCCGATCACGTACGTCAAACAGTCTTCCGACGGCGCTGGCTATGCCCAGGTGAGCACCAGCATCTCGCAGCCGAACAACCAGACTATTCACGTCGATTATCGTTTGAAGCAGCAGGGTGACGAATGGCGCGTCTACGACGTGACGGTAGACGATATAAGTATCACGGCAAACTATCGCAACCAGTTTAACCGCGTGATCAACAATCAGGGCTACGACGCCTTGGTCTCCGCGATGCGCAACAAGCAGCGCGAATTGCAGGATCAGCTCGCCAGCTAGTCTTTACCGGCCAGTTAGAGGGCAGCGGCCGCGCTTGCGGCCGTTGCCCGTATCCGTGAATCGAACTAATCGTCCGAACGTTGAACCGTGACCGCCGTTCTTTTCTGCCAGCGGGTTGCACTTCACTTCGAGCGCGGGCGCGTTCTGATATAGACGGCAGGCACGGCTTCCTGCAGCATAGGGCTGCCAAAAAATCAGATTATCGGGGTGCCAATGCGAGCGCTGCGCTTTCGCTTCGTCCTCAAGACCGTTCTGTTCGCTCAATTCTTCGCCGTTGCGACGGCTTGTTCTCATCGGTTGCCGGCGGCCGCGCCCTCGCAGAGCCTCTTCCTGGCGATCCCCGAAAAACGCACGATCGCGGTCTTCCCGGTTGACGTTTCCGAGGCGCCCAAGCCGCTGGCAAGGATCGTCGAAGACGCGCCCGACGAGCCGCTTGACGCCTCCACCGACGCGGCGCGCGAGATCTTCGTCGCCAACGTCAACGGCAACGTAAAGGCCTTTGGCGGGCAGAACTATCACTACAGCCGTATCCACTTGCTCGAAGGACCGAACACCAAGCTCGCCCATCCGCAGGGAATCGCCGTCGATATGGCGGGATCTTTCTATGTCGCCGACGCCGGTGAAGCGCCGGGCCAGGGACGCATCGAATGGTTTGCCGGAAACATGAATGGCGACGTCAGCCCGAACCGGTTAATCAAGGGACCGCAAACGCAGCTATCCAACCCGGTCGGTATCGCGTTGGACGGATCGGGACGTATCTACGTCGCCGACGAGAGCGCCAACAAAGTCCTTGTCTTTGCGGCCGAGGCCGACGGTGACGTGGCGCCGATAGCGGTAATCGACGGGCTGCACCAGCCTCAGCGGGTTTTCGTCGATTCCTTCCTCAATATCTTCGTCAGCAACAAGGGCGACAATACAATTTCGGTCTTCGAGAATGACGGCCCCACCACCTGGGATGCCAACGGGACCTTAAGCGGTGACGCGGTCAAGGATCCGCGCGGGGTGGTTACCGATTCGACCGGCCGAGTCATCGTCGGAGTGCCCGGCGAGCTGGTGTTTTTCCCGCCAAATTCGAAGGGTATCGTCCAGCCGGTCGCAATCTTGAGCCTCGGCCAGGGCCTCGACCCGGCGGGAATCTCCATCCGCTGATCTTTCCGCGCGCGCGGGGGAAATTTAATTTCGCGAGGTGTCGATCGGGCCTCCTGACGTTCGACTATGGTTGTAAACCCAATCACGGCAGGAGGATAAGCCCATGCAATACATGCTTTTGATCTACAATTCCGAAGCAATCCAACTCACCCCGGCCCAACACGGCGAACTCTTCAACGAGTACGTGGCCTTCACCCAGGACATCGTGAAGGCCGGTAAGTTCAAGGCCGGTGATCCGCTCGAGCCGACTTCAACGGCGACGACCGTCCACGTGCGCAACGGCAAGACCGTCACCACGGACGGTCCCTTTGCCGAGACCAAGGAGCAACTCGGCGGCTACTATCTGGTCGAGGCCAAGGATCTCGACGAGGCGGTATCGATCGCCGCGCGAATTCCCGCCGCCAGGACCGGTTCGGTGGAAGTGCGGCCGGTTCGCAAGATGAGTATGTAGGCGTTAGCCTGTATTCCGCCCGGTACGCTTTCGGTGCCGGGCGGTCTTCAGATGACTCCCTTCGAACTTGAGCGGCTTTATCGCGAGGATTTCGGCAGAATAATCGCGATCCTGATCCATCTTCTCGGTGACTTCGACCTGGCCGAGGAAGCTGCGCAGGAGGCCTTCGCCACCGCGCTCGAGCAATGGCCACGTGAAGGAACTCCGCAAAATCCCCGCGCATGGATCGTCAGCACCGCAAGGCATAAAGCGATCGACCGCATCCGTCGCGAGAGCCGCTTTGAGCACAAGCGTGACCAACTGCTGCACCACACCCTGACCGAGGCTGCCACCGACGACGCGATGGAGACCGACGGCAGTATTCCCGACGAACGCTTGCGCCTGATTTTTACCTGCTGTCATCCGGCGCTCGCGGTCGAGGCACAAGTCGCACTCTCGCTGCGAACCCTGTGCGGTTTGACGACGGATGAGATCGCACGGGCGTTCCTGGTGCCGCCGGCGACGATGGCGCAGCGGCTGGTGCGCGCCAAGCGCAAGATTCTCGCCGCCGGAATCCCCTTCGAGGTTCCCGCCGAGGAAATATTGCCCGATCGCGTCGAAGCCGTGCTGACGGTCATCTACCTGGTATTCAACGAAGGATACTCCGCCACCGGCGGTGACTCTGTCGTGCGCGCCGATCTCTGCGCCGAAGCTATCCGTCTCGCGCGCACCTTGTGCGAGCTTATTCCCAGCAGCTCCGAGGCGCGCGGCCTGCTCGCGCTTACGCTGCTGCACGATTCGCGGCGCGATACCCGGATGAGCGCCGCGGGTGAGCTGGTCCTGCTCGAAGACCAGGACCGCACCCGGTGGAATCAAGCGCAGATTCGCGAGGGTATCGATTTGGTTGAGTCCGCTCTGCGAATCGCGCCGGCCGGACCCTACGCCGTCCAGGCGGCGATCGCGGCCGTTCATTCGCGGGCGGCACGCCCGGGCGATACGGATTGGCATCAGATCGCCGCGCTTTATTCGTATCTGATGCGTCTGCGGCCCTCGCCGGTAGTGGAATTGAATTATGCGGTCGCGGTGGCGATGGCCGACGGGGCGGAACGTGGGCTATCGCTCATCGATGCGATCTCGGCCCGCGGCGAATTGAACGAGTACTATCTGCTTTTCGCCGCGCGTGGTGATTTGCTGCGCCGGCTCGAGCGCTGGAGCGAGGCGGCCGACGATTACCGCGCAGCCTTGCGGCTAGTCACCGCCGAACCCGAGAAGCGCTTCCTCTCCCGCCGCCTCGCAGAGATGGAAACGCGCATGCCTCGTCCCGCAGCTAGTCGCGGGATATCATCCGGCCTAAATTGACGCATCGAAAGCAACCGGCGAGACTGCGAATCGTTCGGAGGGCCAATCACGCGAAGCCAACCCCGCGAAGGAGATAACATGGAAATCAAGCGCAGCGGTTCACGAGCCTCCCTCAAGGCGCCTGCTCAGTATTTCACCGGAAATGTACGGATCGATCCGTTATTCGAGCCGCCCGATCCCTGCATCACCTTTGGCGCGTTGGTAACGTTCGAGCCCGGCGCGCGTACCGCGTGGCATACCCATCCGCTGGGACAGACGCTGATCGTGACCGCGGGCTGCGGCTGGACGCAGTGCTGGGACGGTACCAGAGAAGAAATCCGGCCCGGCGACGTGGTCTGGTGTCCGCCCGATAAGAAACATTGGCACGGCGCCACGGCAACCACAGCGATGTCGCATATCGCGATCGTGGAGAAGCTCAACGGCAAAGCCATCGAGTGGATGGAGAAGGTCACCGACGAACAGTATCTGGGCGGGTCAAAGAGCTAAGAACTGTTTGTAGACCAGCGCTTCTAAATCCCGCCGCCTCAACAGGCGCAGGCGCGCCTGTCGGGAGCGGCGGGTTAAACCTTACATTCCGGCCTGGGTCGCCTCGGCGGCCGGAGTCTCCGGCTGTGTCTCCGGGGCGGGCGCCTGGTAACCGCACTCTTCCTTCTTGGGCAGAGCCACCGCGCGCCTTCGCGCTTGGTCACCTTCTCGACCAGGTACGGGGAATCGCAATTCGGGCATGGTTGCGGCACAACGCGATCCCAACTTGCGAATTTGCACTTGGGATAACGGCCGCATCCGAAGAACAGCTTGCCGCGTCGGCTCCGCCGTTCGAGGATTTCGCCCTCCTTGCATTCGGGGCAATTTACGCCCGTCTTCACCGGCTCGGCCTTGAGCCGCTTGATACCGTCGCAATCGGGATAACCCGAGCATCCGAGGAACTCGCCGAAGCGCGAACGCCGGCGCATCATGGGCTTGCCGCATTTCTCGCAGGTCTCATCCGAGATCGCCGGGGCGGTCGGCTCGCGCGCCACGATATTGCCCTGGTCGTCGCGTCCGAACTCCTTGGTGTTGGTGCACTTGGGATAGTTGGAGCAGGCGAGGAATTCGCCGTTGCGGCCCCACTTGATCACCATATTGCCGCCGTCGAGTTCGCACTTGAGGTCGGTCGGAAGGCCCTTGCGCTTGACCGCCGGCATCTTCTTTTTGGCGACGCCAAGGCTCTTTTCGAACGGGCCATAGAAGCGTTTGAGGGTTTTGACCCAGTTCTCGCGTCCTTCCTCCACGCCGTCGAGCTCGACTTCGAGCGAGGCGGTAAAGCCAACTTCCACGATATCCGGGAAGGCCGCCACCAGCAGGTCGCTGACGACCCGGCCGAGCGAGGTCGGGCGCATCCGCTTGCTCTCATCCTCCTCGACGTACTCGCGGTTCAAGATGCTGGCCATGATCGCGGCGTAGGTCGAAGGCCGCCCGATACCTTTCTCTTCGAGTTCCTTGATGAGCGTCGCCTGGGTAAATCGCGGCGGCGGCTGCGTGAAATGCTGCTCGACGATAAAGCCGCGGGTCGCCGCATCGGCAGTGGTCTTGGCGACCTCCTCCGCTACCGGTTTGGCGCCGTTCGCGGACTTGCCGTCAGCTTTCGCCACTTGGAGCGGCTTGACCAGGGTGAGCACCTCGCCCTCGGTCATGGCGGGCAGAGTCGCGGCCGCATCGTCGTCGCTCGGCGCTTCGTCCTGACCCTCCATGTAGACCCGCATGAAGCCGTCAAACTTCATTACCTGGCCGCTGGCGCGGAAAACCGCGTCGCCGGCGTCGATATCGACGGTCGTGCGGTCGTAAACGGACGGATTCATCTGGCTCGAGACGAAACGGTTGAAGATCAAGGTGTAGAGCGCCAGCTCGTCTTTGCCGAGATAACGCGCCATCGACTCGGGGTCGCGTTCGACCGCAGTCGGACGAATGGCCTCATGGGCTTCCTGGGCGGACTTGCCCGAGCGATAAAAGTTAGGCTTCTCGGGCAGGTATTCCTTGCCGTAGCGTCCTTCGATATAGCCGCGGACGGAAGTAAGCGCCTCGTCGGAGACGCGCGGCGAGTCGGTCCGCATATAAGTGATGAGGCCGACCGCACCCTGGTCGCCCAGTTCGATGCCCTCGTAGAGCTTTTGCGCGATTTTCATCGTGCGTGAAGGCGAAAAATAGAGCTTACGCGCGGCTTCCTGCTGAATCCGCGAGGTGATGAAGGGCGGCGTAGGACTACGCCGGACCTCCTTGCGCTCGATTTTGCGGACCTTGAAGGACTTCTGGTCGCAGTGGGCGACGATCTTCTCGGCCAGATCCTGCGAGAGCTTGTTGGCCTTGTTGTCGATGCGATCGTCTTTGAAGCTATAGAGCCGGGCAATGAAGGGCGGAGGATTCTTGGCCGTCAGACTCGCGTCCAGCGTCCAGTATTCCTCGGGGCGGAAGGCCTCGCGCTCCTTTTCGCGCTCGACAATTATGCGTAGCGCGACCGATTGAACGCGGCCGGCGCTGATACCTCGCTTGACCTTGTCCCACAGCAGCGGGCTCACCTGATAACCGACCAGTCGGTCGAGTACGCGGCGCGCCTGCTGAGCCTCGAACAGATGCTCGTTGATTACGGAGGGGTTCGCGATTGCCTGTTTGATAGCCTTTTCGGTTATCTCGTGGAGAAGCACGCGATGGATGTCGCCGTCGACCTTGCCGAGGCGGCTCGCTATATGCCAGGCGATAGCCTCGCCTTCGCGATCAGGGTCAGTCGCGAGGTAGATGTTCTTTTTGTTCTTCGCCGCGGCTTTGATCCCCTCGATGACCTTCACCTTGGCGGGAATCACATGGTACTCGGGTTCGAAGCCGTGCTTGATGTCGACCCCGAGCTTGCTTTTGGGCAGATCGACGACATGGCCGACGGAAGGGGTGACCTGAAAATCCGCACCCAGGTATCGCTTTATCGTTTTGGCTTTCGCCGGTGATTCTACGATTATTAGATTCTTTGCCACCCCTACTCCTTACCCCCGCTCGTTACGAAGCTTTCGATGTGGGATCATCCGAGAGAGAAGAGTTTCCCCGGATGCTGCGTGACGAGGCCTTTAAGCTCAAGGTCCAGCAACAATTTAAGCACTATTTGGGCGCTGAGTCGCGACTCCTCAATAATTGAGTCAACGTGCAGCTTGTTTGCATCTTTAAGGCAAATAAGAATCGAATTAATATCATTAGATTCCGTACCGACAATGTTTTCGTCAAGGGCAGCTTGGGGTCCGACGACCGGTTTCGCGGCGACGACGCCGGCCTTCATCGGAGCGGCAGCAAGCTGCGGAGCTAATTCCTCGATTACATCCTCGACGCATTCGACCAACCGGGCCCCTTCCTTGATTAGACGATTGCTTCCTCGCGTCTTGCCGGTCAAGGGGCTGCCAGGGACCGCAAAGACCTGGCGGTCCTGCTCAAGCGCCATCCGGGCCGTAATGAGCGAGCCGCTTTTTTCGGCAGCTTCGACCACGACTACGCCCAAACAGAGGCCGGAAATCAACCGGTTGCGGGTCGGGAAATTTTCCGCGATGGGAGGGGTGCCCAGCGGCAGCTCGGACATCAGGGCACCGTTGCCCTCGAGCATCGCCTCGACCAGCTTGCGGTTCTCGGGGGGATAGACGATATCGACTCCGCATCCGAGGACCGCAACGGTTCCGCCGTTGGCGTCGAGCGCCCCCTGATGCGCCTCGGAGTCGATTCCCCGGGCGAGCCCGCTGACGACGGTGAATCCTTTGGCGGCAAGCTCCATCCCGAGCCGTTGCGCCATCCGGCGGCCGGCCTCGCTGGCCGCGCGCGCACCGACCACGGCGACGTATTTGGCGTCGGCGGGCATGACGCTGCCACGCTGAAAGAAGTAAGGCGGAGGATCGGCGATATGGCGCAGATTGGACGGGTATTCCGCGTCGGTCCATCGAACCAGGCGGACGCCAAGGCGCGGCAGCTCGCACAACTCGCGCTCGAGCGGGGCGAAGTCCCGAAACTCGAGGATATTGCGGGCGGTGGGCCGGGGGATACCGGTGCGGGTGAGTTCGACTTCAGTCGCGGCAAAGATTTGGTCCGCCGAACCGAAGCGCTCGAGCAGGAGCCGGGCAATACGGGGACCGACGCCGTGAACGCGTCGCAGACCGAGCCAGTAGGCGTCGATAGTAGGAGCCATTTGGGAAATCCGCATGAGGCGGGGGCACGCCGAACAACGGCTGCGGTCCGGCGGGGCGACGCCGGGCGGATGGTGAGATTTGTACAATAAGTTGGGTCGGAAGCAAGCGGTGCCCCTGCAAATGGCGGCAAACCCCATTCTTGACCCGATGGGTTGGATCAAATAGTTAGAATTGAACTGCATTTTACCGGCCTTGATTTGAATCGTTAATCCGAAAAATGACAGCTGAGACCACGGAACCGTGTTGGGCGGGGGAAATGGGAGATTGATGAACACGAGCGAAACGCCAGCGATTGATACGAGCCGAATGTCGGCGAATGACAAGCAAATCCTGATTTTCAGTTTTTATCGGGACGCCGAATTGCGCGGCGCCCGTTTGCTCTTCAATCTGCTTGGGCATCTGAAGGACGCCGACTCCCAGCTCAAAATGTCCAAGCATCTGGCCGACGAAACCCGCCATGCGTGGCTGTGGACGCGACGGATCGCGGATTTGGGCGGCGCGCCGGTGATGGTACCGGACGGCTACCAGCGCCGGATCGGACTCAAGACCGGAGTGCCACGGGGAATCGTTGAAATCCTGGGACTAACGGTGGTGGTCGAGGAGCGTGCGCATAGCCGTTACATGGCACATGCATCGCTGCCTAATGTCGATGAAGCGACACGTGAAGTACTAAAGTCGGTCACCGAGGACGAGAGCTGGCATCTGGCGTGGATCGAGAACAAGATGCGCGAGATTGCCCGCGAAGAGGGTTCGGAGGAGAAGGCCGACGAAATCCTCAACCGCTACCGGGAAATCGATCGCGAAGTTTATGCGACCCTGGCAGCCGACGAAGCGGAGTTGATGCGGGCGTAAAGCTTCAGCGCGCGGCCAACGCGGCATTGAGTTCCATGCGCATCGCGGCGGCGGCTTCAGCGGCGGCTGCGCCGGGGGACATCCCCGGCTTCTTCTGAAAAGCGTACATCAGGCTACGACTCGCGTTTACTATGGTCCCGAGCCCGTCGGGTCGCGCGGAGACTACGGCGTCTGCGGCGCTTGCTCCCTGCGCCCCATAGCCGGGCACCAGAATAATCGCGTTAGGCATGATTTCACGCGCGCGGCGCGCATGTTCGGGGTAGGTTGCGCCGACGACGGCGCCAACCGGAGATAAATCGTGCATGCCAATAAAATCGCTGCCCCATCCATGCACGCGGGCGGCAACGGCTTCCCAGAGCGGACGATCCGGCGCGGTTCGAATCCTGGAATTCGCCGGAAGATGGATTCGAGGTCTTGACCAGCACGAACAGGCCACGGCCGGAGCGCACCTGGGCGACGAAGGGGCGATCGCGTCGCTACCGAGGTAGGGATTTACCGTGACGCGTCGCATCCGAAGTCGCCGTCGCCCAGGAAAGCCTCGGCATACGCGGCCGAGGTTGATGCCGATATCGCCGCGCTTGGCGTCGGCGATCGTTACCAGACCGAGACGAGCGCGCAAGTTTGAGAACGTCGACTAAGGCGCGCATGCCGTCAAGTCCGCGGGCCTCGAAGAAGGCGAGTTGCGGCTTGATCGCGGCGATATGCGGCGCGCAGGCCTCGACTATTTCGCAGCAGAAACGCGCAAGTGTGTAGACCGTCGGAACTCCCGGCGCGTTGCTGGAATCGAGCTGGGGATCGACGCCGAGGACGACCATGCTGCCTTCGGCGCGTTGCGCGTCGACTAATCGATCAACGAAATCCATGACGGCGACGACCGAACATCGCGCATTTCGAGCTGGCGTATCGTTTCCGCGTTTGCCCATCAGTGCCAGGTTTGGTTTTGGTGCGCGCGGCAGTCTTCTGTGGGCGGCTTACTCGGAACGCGCGGCCGTGCGAGCCGATGGCTTAGGCGCGACCGGCTTCTCCGGGCGTCGATCACGCGCAGGCTTTGCCACAGGTACCAGGCGGCGGCAGTGCGGTACGGTCGCCAGCGTTCGGCGAACTCGAGCAGCTCTTTGGGGCAGTGGGCGGCTTTTCGAGGCCGTAGGCCTTGGCGAGAGCGTTGCGCAGCCGAGGTCTCGCCGGCATCACGTCGGGGCGGCGCAAGTTGAACATCAGGAACATCTCGGCAGTCCAGCGCCCGATACCCGTGACGCGAAGAGGTCGCGCGATAATTTCTCGTCCTCCATACGGGCGAAGCGATGGAAGTTGAGCGTACCGTCGCGCACGTGAGCGGCGAGGTCGCGCAGATAGGCCATTTTGCCGCGGGAGATACCGCGGCACGCATGGCTTCGTCGGTCGCGGCGAGAACCTGCGCCGGAGTCGGGAAGCGCGCGCCGCCGATCTGTTTGGCGAAGCGATCGTAAATGGCTGGTCGCCGCGGCGCCGGCCAGTTGTTGGAAGATGATCGCGCGAGCCAGGGCCTGAAAGCGCTCCGGGTCGATGAGAAATGAGCAACGGCCCGACCTGATCGATAATGCGGCCGAGAATCGGGATCGGCGCGCTTCAGATGGGCGACGGCGTCGGCTGGCGTATGGGGCGAGGACGGATTTTGGGCATGATCTTGGCCAAAGTTTACTCCTAGCTGTCGGGATGAGGCGAGAGCCAGACTTTTTCGAAGCGCGTCGGGCGCATCGGATTGAGCGCGTAATCGTGCACCCAGGGCTGGCGAATCACGTAGGTGACCGGATTGTAAAGAAAGACCCAGGGCGCGTCGCCGACGACGATCTGTTCGGCCTCGCTCGTAGAGCGCGTAGCGTCGTGCGAGATCGCTCAGCGGTGCGGCCTCGGCCAGCAGCGCATCGACGCGCGGATTGTAGTAGAAGGTATCGTTGTTGGCGCCCCATTGCTTCCTTGACAACAGCACGTCGAGGAAGTTGGCCGGATCGGGAAAATCGGCTTCCCAACCCAAAAGAAAAGCGCCGCGGTATTGCGGCTGGCGAATAGCCTCGAGCAACGGCGCGCCAGGCGACCGGCTTGATCGCGGCGTGAACGCCGACCAGGGCGAGATCCTGCTGAATCGATTGGCCGAGGATCATCTTCGGTCTGGTCGGCGCGCATCCAGAGCTTCGCTGCGAAGTCGCGGCCGACGACCGGCCGCTTCGAGCAGTTCGCGCGCCTTGCGCGGGATCGTACGAATAGCCGTTGAAGCGGGGATCGAAGCCGGGCAGTCCCGGCGGCAGCACGCCACGGGCGACGACGCCGCGCCCATTCATCACGGCGATCAGCTTGGGATTGTTGATCGCATAGTTGAACGCCCGCCGCACACGAACGTCGTTAAACGGCGCGCATCTGGCAATTCATCCCGATATAGTCAGTGGTCAAGAGTGACAATCCGAAGCGTCAGCTCGCGGAGCCGCGGGGTCTTCATCACGTAGGGAAACTCGCCGGCGGAATGGCCGAGACGTCGATTTCGCCGGCCTCGAATTTGAGCCATTGGAGTTCCTCGTCGACGCCGATCGGTTCGACCACCGCGTCGAGCCGCGGGAGGCCATTGACGAAATAGCCGGATTTCTGACCAGCACGATCCGTTGGCCGCCAATCCATTCGTTGAGCATGAAAGGGCCGCTGCCGACGACGTGCTGCGAAAAATCGTCGCCCCATTTCTCGACGGCTTCGCGCGGCACGGCGGCCGCAAAGGGCATCGCGAGCTTGTGCAGGAAGATCGGATCGGGCGCGGTCAGATGAAAGCTGATCGTCCACGGATCGGGCGTTTCGATCCCGGTGACGGATCTCGCGCGATGCCGGCGAAAGTCATCGGCGCCGGCGATCCCGCGGTAATACTCCATACCTTTGGACGCGTCGCGGGATCGAGCACGCGCTCGATCGCATATTTGAAATCGGCGCTGGTGACGCGCGGCCGTTGGTGAAAGCGCACGTCGCGGCGCAGATGGAACGTGAAGATCGGTCGCGTCGGGCGAGGATTCCCAGCGCGTCGCGAGGTCGGGCACGAGATCGACGCCAGCGTCGCTGTAGCGCACCAGCGTATCGAAGATCATCTGCTCGAAGGTCCACGAATCGGTGTCGTAGCCAGCCGCCGGATCGAGCGTCGGAACATCGTCGAGCGTCGGCGAGCTGGAGGACCATCGCACCGGGCGGAAAATGGAGCGGCGGCGCGCCGGAGCGGCATCCGGGGAACGACCAATCGCTGCGGCGATTAAGAACGCCAAGGCGTAATCGAGCCACGACGTGAGCGCGCGGCGAACCCCTGCCGTCGCACGACCATCGGCAGCATTCACGCGGCTCGCGGATGCTTTTCATCAGCGCGGCCACGCAGCGCCGGTGCGGCCGCGGCGGCGCAGAAAGCCATAGCCGAGCAGGTTGAAGCCGAGCACCGCGTAAAAGATCGCGAGGCCCGGGAAAATCGCGAGCCACGGGCGCGATGCGGAAATAGGTGGTCGCCTCCTCGATCATGCGGCCCCAACTCGGCGTCGGCGGCGGCACGCCAAGGCCGAGAAACTCAGAGCCGGCGTCGAGCAGCAGCGTGCCGGAGGTCCCGAGCACCGCCATCACGACGATTATCGGCATCACGTTGGGCAGCACATGGCGCACGATAAGGCGCGCGGAGGGAGCGCCCAGGGCACGCGCCGCCAGGACAAAATCGCGCTGCGTCATCGACAACGCCTCGGCGCGCACGACGCGCGCGACTCCGGTCCACGAGACCAGGCCGATAACAAGAAGAATACTCAGCAGACTGGGGCGCAGCACCGCGACAAACGCCATCGCGAGCAGCAGAGCGGGCAGCGTGAGCATCACGTCGGTAAAGCGCATCAGGACGAAGTCGATAGCGCCGCCGAAAAAGCCGGAGAGCAGTCCGATCGTGACGCCGATCGTCATCGTCACAGCCATCGCGGCGACGCCGACCGTCAGCGAAATGCGTGCGCCGTAAATGATTCGCGAGAGCACGTCCCGCCCGAGTTGGTCGGTGCCGAGCGGAAAGGCGCGAGGGCGCGCCGGGGTCGCCAAAAGTGCTGGCGACCGCGCGCGCCGGATCGTGCGGCGCGAGCGCGGCGCGAAGACCGCGATCACCACCAGGCTCAGCACCATCGCCGCGCCGACGGCCTCCATCCGATTGAGGCCGAACTTCACGAGCTACATCACGATGATTCACGCACAACCAAGCGATCACTGAGGCGAATACGCGGGTCGATCCAGACGTAGAGCAGGTCAACGGCGAGATTGGCGACCACGACCAGAGGCGCGGCGAACAGTACGGTGCCCATGATCAGCGGGATATCGAGGTTAAAGACGGCCTCGTAGGCGAGGCGTCCGATCCCCGGCCAGTTGAAGACGGTCTCGGTAAGGACGACGCCGGAGAGCAGACCCGCGAGGTCGAGGCCGGCAAGGGTCACCAGCGGCAGCATCGCGTTGGCCATCGCATGCTTGAGCATCGCGCGAGCATCGCGACAGGCCCTTGCCGCGCGCAGTGCGGACGTACTCCTGATCCATCGCTTCGGCCAGGTTGGTATGCAGGATTCGCGAGTAATAACCGGCCGAGGCCGAGCGGCGAGAGTGATCGTACGGCAAGATCAGGCTCTTCCAGCCGCTGAAGCCACCCAACGGCAACGACGCATAGAGGCGGCCGCGGCGATCAGCAGCATCGTGCCGAGCCAGAAGACCGGCATCGAGACCAGACCGAGCGACAGCACGAGCAGACCATTGTCGAGCGTGCGCTCGCGATAGGCCGCCGCCAGCATCCCCATCGGAATACCCAACAGGAGCGAAAGCACCATCGCGGAGACAGCGAGAATCGCGGTCGCGGGAAAGCGATTGACGATAAACCGCGTGACGCTCTCGCGCCGGATGTACGAACGCCCCAGATCGCCATGCATCGCGCGACCGACGTAGCGCGCATATTGAACATAGAGAGGCTGGTCGAGGCCGAGTTGCGCGCGGATCGTCGCGAGGGTCTGCGGATCGGCCTTCGCACCAGCCATGGCGACGGCGGGATCGGCCGGAATAACGAACGCGATAGTGAAGGTGATCATCGAAGTGCCGATCAGAACGGCGACGCCAAAGACGATCCGGCGGAAGAGATAGGCGAGCATCGCCTGGCGCGAACCTCGGCTCAGCCTTGCAGGATGCCGCGTTCGGCCAGGAGTTGCCGGAGCGAGCGTTCGGCGCGTTGGCGATGGCGGGCGATCGCGGAATCGCCCGTCACCGGTATGCGAGCAGCGCGGCACGGTCGCTCGGATGGAGCCCCTCGACGACGTTCTCCATCGTGGCGAGCAAGATCGCGTTCATCGGCGGACCGCGCCGCTTCGCGCAGAGTACGGTAATGGGCGAGAAATGCCTCGAGGGACGAATAGGGCAGGGCTTTCACGGTGAACGGAGTCGCTCCCATCGGCGCGATAGCGAGGCCAATCAGATAGCCGGCCGTGGCGGCGCCCAACGCGATACCAGAAAGCGCAGCCCGGCGATCCAGGGCGACTTATCGCCGAGACGCCCCTCGACCAGGGATCCGACGGCAAAGAGCACCAGCGCGGTCGTGCCGATTCCCGCGATCATCCCGGTCCGTACGGAGGGAACGAGAATGAAAGGGACGAGAGGGACCAGCGCCCCTGCGATAAACGCGACGCCCATCAGCAATCCTTCGACAATCGGATTACCGAACTGGTTCCTGGCGAGCCCATAGATCTTTTCTTCGGCGGTGGAGAACAGCGCGCTGGGAGCCGAGCTAAGCAGTTGCACGACGCGATAACTGCTCTCGCGGCTCAGGCCTTCTTTGCCGAGCGCATCGAGCAAGCTTTCCTGGATGACATACGGATGTTTGCCGGCTTCCTCGCGCGCCCGTCGGAGCTCGCTGCGTAAAACTTCGACTCTCGGCGCAGGTGCCGAGATAGGCTCCCGCGCCCATCGAGAGCGCGCCAGCGGCCGTCGAGGCGAGAGCGGCCAGGATAACCTGGCCACGGACCGGAGACGGCTCCGCTCAATCCGGCCAAGACACCGGCGGTGGTCAGCACGCCGTCCTGTATACCGAAGACGATTTCGCGGATGTTGGCGAGCCGTTCAAAGACTCGCCGTCGCTCTTCAGGTTTGAGAACAGCCAAGTGCGTGCGCCAAGTGCGACTCTAATATTGCGGCTCGTCGGGACCAGTTGTTCGCCGGGCTGCCAGTCGGCGGGACATTCCCGTCCGGTGCGAAGGGCGCGCACGACGCGCAGAGATTTCGCTGACGCTGCGGCCCACGTTGATCGAGCTGGCGACCGCATAGGTGATAGTGCGCCGGCGATCCAATACGAAGGCGGCGCGCATCGCGGCGCGATCGCTTTCGTCGAAGGCGCCGAAGGCCCGAGCAAGCTTGCCGTCGACGTCGGCGACGAGCGGATAGCTGAGTCCGCCGAGTTCGCGAGCCCAGCGGCGATGGCTTTCGGCGTCATCGATACTGATGCCGACGATACTGGTGTGCTCTTGCTTAAAGGCCGGCTGCAACTTGTGAAAGCCGATGACTTCGGTGGGACACACGAAGGAAAAATCATGCGGATAGAAAAAGAGCACGACCATCTCCGAGCGGATGCCCTCGAGACTTACGTGGCTAATGCGGTCGTCGAAGGCGCACGGGAGATCGAATGACGGCGCGGCATCGCCGGGTTTCAACATGGGAGATACCGATTGCTCCTTGCTCGAGCTGAGCCTACTGAATCCCGTAGGTCAACGAAACTGTCGCCGGCACGGTCACCTGTCCAGCCGAAACGGGAGTCGGCGGCGCGGCCGCCATCGCCGAAAACGAGGCGCGCATCATCGGAATCGGCCGGATCATTTCGGATACGGTCGAGGCGGTGAGAATCGGGCCGAGCTTAACGTTGAGCGCACTGGCCAGCGCTTGCGCCTGCGCGACCGCATCCTTGGAAGCCTTGGCGATAGCAGCACTACGGGCCTTGCTGTTGTCGCGCAGCGAATAGTCGAGCGAATTAACACGATTGGCGCCGGCGGCAATCGCGGCGTCGATCATCGGACCAACCAGGTCAAGCGCGCCGGTCTCGACAGTGATCGAATTGTCGGCATTGTAACCGACGATCGTGGGTTTACCGCCGGAATGAACCTCGCGGTAGTCGGGTGAAAGCGAATAGCCACCGGTCCACATCGCACCCTTGTCGCCAAGCTTTTCCTTGAGCGCATCGGTGACTTTTTGGGCCAGCGCGGCGTTGCTGCCGGCGGCTTCGGCCGCGGTCGGAGCATGGGTCTCGATAGCGACCTCAAGGGTCGCGAGATCGGGGGGCGCCTGCGCCTCGCCGTTCCCGCTCACTTCGAGCGTCCGCGTATTGGGATTGAGCGGTGGCGCGGCGAGGATGATCGAGGGCGCGGTACAGCATCATCATTGCGGCGGCCATCGTCAAAATTCTCATTCGCATGCCCACGATTGAATCCAGAGCAGGTCACGCGGTCAAGGCGTTGACGACGAAGGGCATCTCGTCGGAAAGGCGGAATCGCTCCGCCGGTAAGCCTGCATCTCTGTCGCGCGGATGGCATCGGGGTATAGAGTGAATTTCCGGATAGGGCGCGCGAAGCGAACAAGCGCGTCAGCACGTTGACGTCTTCATCGCGCCTGCATCCGGTGACGAATGGGTTGCGCGGCGGATCGGAAGAAGAATCGAGTCTGCGCAGGCCATCGAGAAGGAGGCCGCTTAAGCGACGATTGGCGATGGCCGAAAAGACCGACGAAAAGAAGGTTACACCGCGCAGCCAGGATTTCGCGGCATGGTACAACGATCTGATTATCCGCGCCGAACTGGCTGACTACTCGCCCGTTCGCGGATGTATCGTGTTCCGGCCCGATGGCTTCGCGATCTGGGAGCATCTGCGCGACGAACTCGACCGGCGCATCAAGAAAACCGGCGCGCGCAACGCGTATTTCCCGCTCTTCATCCCGCAAAGCTTCCTGCAGAAGGAGGCGCAGCACGTCGAGGGTTTCGCGCCCGAAGTTGCGGTGGTAACGCATGGCGGCGGCAAAGAACTGGAAGAGCCGCTGATTGTGCGTCCGACCTCGGAAACGATCATCAATCATATGTTCGCGCAGTGGATCCATTCGCATCGCGACTTGCCGCTGATGGTCAACCAATGGTGCAACGTGGTGCGTTGGGAGTTGCGTACGCGGCCGTTTCTGCGCACCTCGGAATTCCTTTGGCAGGAGGGCCACACGGCGCATGCGACGCGCGAGGAGGCCGAGACGCGAAACGCTGACGATGCTCGAGGTTTATCGGGGTTTCGTCGAGGATTTTCTTGCGATCCCGCTGGTGTACGGACGCAAGAGCGCGGCCGAGCGTTTCCCCGGCGCCGAGGAGACCTACACGATCGAGGGGCTTATGCCTGACGGACGGGCCCTGCAATGCGGCACGTCGCACTATCTCGGCCAGAATTTCGCGAAGGCATTTGAGATCCGCTTCCTCGACGAAAGCAATCAACTGCAGCATCCGCATCAGACCAGTTGGGGCGTCTCCACGCGATTGCTCGGCGCGATCGTGATGGCGCACGGCGACGACCAGGGGCTCCGTCTGCCACCCGCCGTCGCATCGACGCAGGTGGTGATAGTTCCGATCTGGCGCAAGGCGGAAGAGGGCGAAAAGGTGCTTGCCGCGGCGCGGTCGATTCGAGAATCGCTCGATAAGGCCGGGTTGCGCGTGAAGCTCGACGAGCGCGAGGGCGCCACGCCCGGCTTCAAGTTCAACGACTGGGAGATGCGCGGTGTTCCGCTGCGTATCGAAATCGGTCCGCGCGACGTGGCGTCGGGAGAAGTGGTGATGGCGCGCCGCGATATCGGAGGCCCGGCCGGCAAAGTCGAAGGCGCCGATTGCGGAAGCTGCGAGCCGTGCGTCCGCGCTACTCGGCGAGATACAGAAAAATCTTTATCAGCAGGCGCGAGCGCGGTCGACCAAAATACTCGAAGCTTTGACGACTATGCGGAGCTGCGCGCCCAGATGGAAGGTGAGGGCGGCGGAGGACTCGCCAACATCTACTGGTGTGGCAATCCCGCGTGCGAGACCAGGATTCGCGAAGAGACACGCGCGACCTGCCGGGCGATTCCGCTCAATCAGGACGGCGCGCCGGGAAAATGTATTGTCTGTGGTGAATCGGCCAAAGAACGGGCGTTCTTTGCGAAGGCGTACTAGGGAAGGCTACTCGAACTTGTAGCCAATTTTCATCGCGGTGCGGACTTCTTCCATCGTCGTGCGCGCCTGCTCGCGACCGCGACGCGTTCCTTCGATTATGATTTCGCTCACGCGCTTGCGATCCGAGGCAAACTCGGCACGCCGTTCGCGGATCGGCGTCAGGAAAAGATTCAAGGCCTCGTAGAGCCGCTGCTTGACCTCGACGTCGCCGACCGTACCCTTGCGATAGCGCTCCTTCAGCTCCTCGACCTCTGCTTTGTTCGGGTTAAAAACATCGTGATAGGTGAAGACCGGATTGCCCTCGACGGTTCCGGGATCAGTTGGATGGATCCGTTTGGGGTCGGTGTACATCGACATGACGCGCTTGCGCACCGCCTCCGCCGAATCGCCAAGGTAGATACAGTTGCCTAGCGATTTCGACATCTTGGCGCCCCCATCGGTTCCCGGCAGCCGCGCCATCGCGCCGAGCATTGCCCTTGGTTCGATCAGCACCTTCCCATATAGGCGATTGAAGCGCCGTGCGATTTCGCGCGCCTGCTCGATCATCGGGAGCTGGTCTTCGCCCACCGGCACCAGGTCCGCCTTGAAGATCGTAATATCGGCGGCTTGGGAAATCGGATACGACCAGAAACCGACCGGCACGCCCTTAACGAAATTGCGCTGCTTGATTTCTTCCTTAACGGTCGGGTTGCGCTCCAGCGTCGCCACCGTCACCAGGTTCATGAAATAGATGGTCAGCTCGGCCAGTTCCGGCACCATCGACTGGACGACGATCTTGGTCTTTTCAGGGTCGATTCCCACCGCGAGATAATCGAGAGCTACCTCGATGATATTCGCCTCGAGCATCTCGGGATGTTCGAAATTGTCGGTCAGCGCCTGCACGTCGGCGATCAGAACGTAGGTGTCGTACTCGTGCTGCAGCTTGACGCGATTCTGCAGTGAGCCGACGTAATGTCCGAGATGAAGCGGCCCGGTGGGCCGATCGCCAGTCAAAATTCGCTTGATCATCGGTCGCTGGATTTGAGGAGTTTATGCAGTTGGTCCAGATCCGCCATGATATCTTTCATCTCGGGCCCCGGTTCAGTTTCCAGACACATCGGTAATCCGGCAAAGCGCGGGTCGTTAACCAAGCGGCGGAACGGGTCGAGTCCCAGATGGCCCTTGCCAATATGCTCGTGGCGATCGACGCGCGAATGGAACGGTTTCAATGAATCATTGATATGAAACGCTGCGAGTCGATCGAGGCCGATGTGCTCGTCGAGTTCCGCGAAAGTGCGCTCGTAACCCTCGTCGCTGCGCAGATCGTAACCGGCCGCGAACGCGTGCTCGGTGTCGAAGCAAAGACGTAAACGCTCGTTCTCCTTCACCGAATCGAAGATGGCAGCCATCTGCTCGAATTTATAGCCGAGGTTGCTTCCCTGGCCGGCGGTTATCTCAAGGGCCACCGTGACTTTGAGGCCGGGGCAGGCTTTGTGCGCTTCGTCGATCGATCGTGCGATAGTCTTAATCCCGGTCTCTTCCCCCGAACCGACGTGCGCTCCCGGATGAGCAATCAGATGAGGGACGCCGAGCAGTTCGCAGCGTTCAAGTTCATCGATGAATCCCCCGATCGATCGTTCGCGCAAGGTCTCGTCGGGTGCGCCGAGATTGACCAGGTAAGAGTCGTGCGCCACCACCATCCGGATACCGGTGGCCGCCTGCGCGGTTTTGAAAGCTTCAACTTCTTGCGAAGTGTAGGGCTTGGAGGCCCATTGACGCGAGGATTTGGTAAAAATCTGGATACATTCGCATTCGCTGTTGCGGCCTCGGAGCAACGCCTCGCTAACGCCGCCAGCGATTGACATGTGCGCACCGAGGAGCGGACGTTTCGCCTGGGCATCAGCGTTTTTGGTGGCCATGATTCAAAATCGAGGTCGCAGTGATTGGGATGCAATCTTATACGAATAGTCACGCAATGCGAGAAGCTGGCTAGGCCCGGTTCGATTAGCTTTTCGCGCCCGGAAGCAGACCATACTTGCGACGGGCACGGCGACCCCGTATTCCTTGCCTGTGTCGCTTAAATCGGGCCGCGTAATCGTCTCGTGCTTGCTCATCATGGGATGCTCCAGCGCCCCGGAACCGAAGGTCACGGTTCTGCCCGCGAGCCAGCTCTTTGTCACCCGCGTCGGGGATTCCACGCCCAAGGAAGGAGATTGCGAGCCCCAGACGCTCGATAAAATTCCCGACGCCGGCTATCGGCCGCTCGGAACCTTCAAGCTCTCCGGAACCGTGCCTTCCCGTGTGGACGTGGCGACCCTGGTTAATCAGAAGGCCTGTCAAATGGGCGCCGATGCGATCTACTTCCAACAAATGCAGCAGACCGGCCCGCCCGGTCATGTCGACTACGCGGTCGTCGCGGATACATATACTCGTATCGAAGGAGAGGCTGCCTCGGAGCCGGCTGAGCAACCGGCCGACGCCGATAACGAGCCGGGTCAAGGCGAGAACCAGCAAAGCCAACCCCAAGGCGCGGGCACCTCGCAAATGCAACCCGACGACAATGGCACGCCCCAGCCGTCATTGGTGGCTCCCGTTATCCCAATGCAGACGGGCGACACCGACGGAATCCCCGCAACCGTCGCCCGATGAAACTCCTGGATTGTCGCCCAACGAGATTCTCATGCGACCGGTGGGCTCGGAGGGAGACACAAGTCCCGGCTCGACCCAGGAGATCCCATCGGATCAGTCCCTTCCGGCGATAAAAGAGATAACGATTCCCGCCACTAAGGCTTCGCCGCTGCGTCGCACCAACAAAGTGCGGCCGGCCGCGCCGGTTGCGGCCGCAACAACCGAAGCTTCACCGGCGTCATCTCAGGCTGCCGTTGCGGCGGCACCGGCCGTGGGTGCCGAATCCCCGCAGAATTCGCCTTCAGCCGCGGGCGCGGAGTCGAATGCCGAGGCTTCGACGACCGTCGAGCCGTCGCCGTCAGTCGCGGTGACTCCCTCATCTGCGGCTACTCCTTCGCCGGTCGAGACGACGCCGCCGACCCCACAGCCATCGGTCGCAGCAGAGCCGTCTCCCTCGAGCCAGGCATCCGTAGCGGATACACCTTCGCCCACGGCGACGCTTTCGCCGGTCGCGACGACCACACCAACTCCGGAGGCATCGGCGGATCAACCCGTATCTACCCCTTCTGCAAGCCCTTCGACCGCAATTCCTTCCGCGACGCCAACGCCGTCGGCGGCCGCTACAACGACCATTGAGGCAACGCCCGAGACTACGCCCGAAGCTTCAGCCTCGACGCCGGCGGCAACGGACAGTCCTTCAGTCACAGAATCCCCTGGCGTTGAGACGACTCCGTCAGCCATCGAAGCGTCGGCGACTGTTAGCGAGACACCTTCCCCGAGCGAAAGCGACACTCCGAGTCCAACGCCGATATCGACCGAAACCCCGATGGCGACTCAAACACCGAGCCCGGCGGCGTCGCCTTCGGAGACCGCCAGCCCGTCGCCGACCCCGGAGCAGCAACCCGTCGCGTCGTCTACTGACACGCCCGCAACCGCTGCCTCACCTGTCGCTTCCTCGAGCCCGGTCGTGAAACCTTCGATCAGTTCAGAGATGAGGCATGCCCTTGCCGCCTTTTTCGATCGTTCCCGCTGCGGCCAGCGAATCTTTTCGGCAAAAGACGGAGCACCGTCATCCAGCCCTGGCGCGACGCCGTCGCCATAAGAGTTTAGCGATGGCAACGCGAGTCTACCCGTCCTGGCTACCGCCTAGTCCTCGCGAGCGTGACGAACTAATTAAACTGCGCCGCCTGCAAATCGCCGCACTCGGATGGATAGTCGCGTTTATTCCTGCCGGATGGCTGCTTATGTTGATTACAGGCAGCCTGGATTTTGTGCTGCCGCTGACAATCGTATGGTTCGTGGCGGGACTATCGTTCGCGCGTCGGTAACGGCCCGGCGATGTCCTCGATGTGGAGAAGGGTTCTCCACCAAGTCCGAGATGCCCAACTGGTACGGGCTCTTCAACCGCCGTTGTGAGAGCTGCGGGCTGACTTTACCCGCGCACGGTTTTCTCGCGAGTGAACTTAGGTTATCGTCGGCTCTGGTGTCGCGTTACTATCGAAAAACGCGCATGATTGGTGGGAAAACGCGGTGGCGGCGAAGCAAGTTATACGTTCGATTGGTCTGGTGGTGAGGCAGGATCGCTCCGCCCAGGCGCTCCATTTGGCCGCTGACTTGGCCACTTGGTTGAAAGCGCAGGGTCTGGTCGCGCTGGGTGAGCCTTTGACCGCGCACGAAATCGGGGCGGTCGCGGCCGAACCAGCGGAGTTGGCGCAAAAGGCCGATCTGATAGTCGTGCTGGGCGGGGATGGCACCTTGCTCGGGGCCGCCAGACTGATCGGCAAGCGCGAAACGCCGATCCTTGGGATCAACCTCGGCGGCTTGGGATTCCTTACCGAAATCACCGTTGACGAGGCCCGGGCGACCCTGGCTCGCGTGATAAGCGGCGATTTTGAGGTCGACCGTAGAATCACGTTGGAGGCGGTGGTCGAACGCGGTGACGCGCGCGGCAATGCCGAACATTTCCGTGCGCTCAATGATATCGTGATCGTCGAAACGTTCGCTCGGCAGGATGCTTGATCTGCAAGTCGTAGCCGACCATATGCCATTTTGCTCGTATCGCGCCGACGGCTTGATTGTCGCGACCCCCACCGGCTCGACCGCCTATGCGCTCAGCGCCGGCGGACCGATCGTGTTCCCCAACCTGGGGGTGATCGTGCTCGCCCCGATTTGCCCACATACTCTGAGTAATCGGCCAGTCGTCCTGCCCGACTCATTTGATCTCGAAATAAGGCTCAAGGCCGACAACGACGGTGCAACGCTTACTTGCGACGGTCAGGAAACGGCGCAACTCGAATCCAGCGATGTTGTGCGTCTCCATCGAGGCCGCCACGCGGTTGCACTTGTCCGTTCAGCCCATCCGTATTTCGAGATCTGGCGTGACAAGCTTCATTGGGGTTAGCGAGACGACTTCCGCGATGCTCATCGAATTGCGCATCCGCAATTTCGCTATCATTGAGGAGGCTGCGCTCGCCTTCGGCCCGGGTCTCAACGTGGTTTCCGGCGAAACCGGCGCCGGCAAGACTATCGTCATGACCGCCCTCGGTCTGCTGCTCGGCGGCCGCGCCTCTCCCGAGATGATCCGAACGGGAGCAAAAGAGGCCGTCGTACAAGGAATTTTCGCGCTCGAAGGCGAAGCGCCCCTGCCTGAAGCCGCGGAATGGATCATGCGAACAATCCGCGAGAACTCGTGATCCGTCGGGTTATCGCCGAGGGTGGACGTTCTCGCGTCTCTATCAATGACAACGCCGCGACGGTACAAGGCCTCGCTCGCCTCGGTGCGGCGCTGGTCCAAATCTACGGGCAGCACGAGCAACAAACGCTTCTGTTGCGCGAGAATCATCAGCAGATTCTCGACCGCCATGCCGGACTCGAACGCGAATTGGCGGAGTACCGTGCGGTATTCGATCACGGGCGTGGAATCCGCGATCGCCTGAGCGAACTTGCGCGGCGCGAGCGCGAGCGTTCCGACTCGTTGGAATTGGCGCGCTTTCGCGTCACGAATTGGGCGCGTCGAGCGACTCCCGGCGAGGACGAGAGCTTTGCTCGCCGAGCGGACGATCCTGGCCAATGCCACCAGGCTCGCCGCGGCTGCGACCGCGGCCGAGCAGGCTCTTTACGGTGGCGACAGCGCCGCGATGGATATCGTCTCGCGGGCGCACTCGCAACTTAACGAGCCGCCACGCTCGACTCAGCCCTCAATGATCCGCTCGAGATGATGGCTACGGCGCGCGCCAATCTTGAAGAGGCGGCCCACTCCTTGCGCGCCTACGCCGCGCGGATCGAAGCCGACCCCGCACGACTCGAAGAGGTCGACAATCGCCTGCAGGAGCTGGGGCGGATAAAGCGCAAATATGGCGGTACGCTCGAAAGCGTCGGCGAGACGCTGGCGCTGGCCCGCAGGGAGATAACCGAACTCGAAGCGGTGTCGGGAAGCCGCATCGAAACGGAGCAGGAGCTCCAGCACACCCTTGATGATCTTTACGGTAAAGCAGCGGCGCTGCGTTCGCGCCGCGAATGCGCAGGCGCCGAACTGAAGCGTCGCATGGAAGCTGAGCTCAAGACGCTCGGGATGCGTAACGCGGTACTCGAGGCCAGCCTAGGGCGGCTCCCGCCCGCCGACGCCGAATTCGTGCGTGACGGCAACGCCCTGGGTTCCACCGGTGGCGACACGGTGGAGTTCCAGCTCGCGCCGAACCTCGGGCAGCCACCTTTGCCGCTGGCGCGAATCGCGTCGGGCGGTGAACTGTCGCGCGTGATGCTCGCGCTCAAACGGCTCGAGGCGCAACGACGTGGCGTAGCGACGATGATTTTCGACGAGGTTGACGCGGGAATCGGCGGCGCGATCGCCGAGATCGTCGGACGCAAGTTGAATCAGCTGGCGCGGTATCATCAGATTCTTTGCGTGACACACCTGGCGCAAATCGCGGCATTCGCCGATAGCCACTTTGTAGTTGAAAAGACCGAGCGTCGGGGGGCAACCCGCAGCCGAGTCGCGGCGCTCAAGCCCGCCGATCGCGCGGGCGAGATCGCCAGGATGCTGGGCGGGAGTGAGACCAGCGACAAATTCCTGCGTGCGGCGCGCGAGCTACTCGATCGTTCGCATGGCCAGTAGCCGGCTCGCGCGGCGTCTTTTCCGGGTCAGGTTGACTCCAAGACTCGCTTTCGCTTAGCTGGACTTCTTCCTTGGCGGTGGGGCTGTAGCTCAGCTGGGAGAGCGCCTGAATGGCATTCAGGAGGTCGCGCGTTCGATCCGCGTCAGCTCCACCAACAAAACAAAGGGCTTTCGGTTCTCAGTCATCGGCGAATATCGAAATTGTCCGTGTTCTGTCCGCCTTTGTAAAGAAATTGCTTTCGCCTGCGCTAAAATCAAGGCTCACGAGCTCACGAAGATTCCGGTACCCGCCCTGAGAAGGGCCTCCTGGCTCACTGACCACTTGAGCGAAGAACAGATCATTGCGGTGCTGCGCGAGCATGAGGCAGGAGCCAAGATCGAGGAGGTTTGCCGGCGGCATGGGGTCTCGAGCGCGACTTTTACAAGTGGAAAGCGAAGTATGGCGGAATGGAAGCGTCAGAGGCCAAGCGGCTCAAGGGGCTGGAAGATGAAAATCGCCGCCTCAAGAAGCTGCTTGCAGAGGCGATGCTCGATAGCGCAGCACTGAAGGACCTACTCGGAAAAAACGGCGGAAGCCTGCGACGCGGCGTGAAGCAGTGATCAGGTGATGGAGCGTCACGGGCTGAGCCAGCGGCGAGCGTACGAGCTGGTCGGGTTGGATCGATTGACCCTGCGTTACCGGCGCAGGCGAGCAGACGACTCGGCAATAAGAGAGCGATTGCGCGAGTTGGCCGCAGAGCGACAGCGCTTCGGCTATCGGCGACTAGGATGGATGCTGGCGCGCGAAGGCCACGCAGTTAACCACAAGAAGCTCTACCGAATATACCGCGAGGAGCGGCTGATGGTACGCCGACGCAGAGGACGCAAAAGAGCACTGGGAACTCGCGCACCAATGGCGCTGCCAACCACAATTAATCAGCGGTGGTCACTCGACTTTGTTTCGGACACGCTAAGCGACGGTCGGCGTTTCCGCATTCTGTGGGTCGTCGACGATTTCAGCCGCGAGTGTCTTGCTACGGTGGTCGACACCTCGCTGGGCGGAGTACGCGTGGTCCGAGAACTGGAACGGCTGACCTTCGAGCGAGCCCTGCCTGAGATGGTAGTCAGCGACGGCGGAACCGAACTGACTAGTGGCGCAGTGCTGCGCTGGGCGACCAGGAGGGTGGCCTGGCACTACGTCGAACCGGGCAAGCCTGCGCAAACGCCTTCATCGAATCGTCAACAGCAAGTTGCGTGATGAATGCCTGAAGGAACAAGTGTTTACGAGTCTGGCAGAGGCTCGCGCATTTCGCGAAGGAGAATCTTATGTATTTTACGAGCGACTCAATGCTCCCCGAAAATCAATTGCCACTTGTCATAACGGTCGCACCGTTCGGGCCGCAATGGCTCCCGAGCGACTATCCGGAGGATATCCCAGTAACTTGGGAGCAACAGACCCAGAAGGCGGTGGATTGCTACAACGCCGGCGCAACCGTGCTGCATCTGCATGTCAGGGATCCAAAGACCGGCAAGGGATCGAAAAACTTCAACGAGTTCAACGAACAAATCGCCCGACTGCGAAAGGCCGTGCCCAAGATGGTTATCCAGGTTGGCGGTTCGATCTCATTCGCTCCCTCAGATGACGACCAAAAGGCGCAATGGCTGGGCTACGACACGCGCCACATGCTGACTGAGCTTAACCCCAAACCGGACCAAATCACGATCGTCGTCGGGACCACGCAAATGAATATCCTGGACTTGACGACGCCCGACGATGTTCAGGGTACGCATCTTTCCAATCCCGCTATGCAGGCCGCGTATCAGAACATGATCGCCGAGGCGAATCCCGAATTTTACATCGAGCATCTCAAGCGCCTTCGCAAGAACGGGATCCAGCCGATGTTCGCAATGGCTCACATCCACACGCTCGAAGCCATCGAGCATTTAGTCCGGACGGGCGTTTACATGGGGCCGCTCAATCACACCATGACGGCCATCGGCGGAGCCGGCGGATGTGGCCGCAATCCCTTCGATTTCATGGAATGGGTGCGGCGCTCACCGCATGGATCGGTTGCCACGTACGAGTCGCTGTGGAGAACAGTAGCGCCGTACGCTGCAATGTCGATCGCGCTGGGCATCCATATTCGCGTCGGCATCGAAGATAACCTTTGGCGGCGCAAGGGCGAGCGCATGACTTCCGTGCAACAGGTCGAGCAGGTCGTCCGAATTGCGAAGGAACTGGGTCGCAAGGTCGCCAGCGCAGACGAAGCTCGCCAGATCCTCAAGATCGGCACGTGGTACAACACTCCAGACGAGACGCTCGCGAGCCTTGGTCTGCCGCCCAACCGCAAGGATAGTCAACTGGGATTTATCGTGAAGGAGACCGATGGGCGGCTCCATCCAGCGACCGGCGCCTCTGATGGACACCCGATCGCAGGGCAATTCGACACGAAATAGAGAATTTCGAAAAGCACGCTGCGGTCGGCTCTCGACCGTCGCGCTTGCTAATTTGACCGGCAACCGTCCACTCTTCATGAACCAATTGGAAAGGCTCTAATGGCACAATTTCTCGAAGCCGCCGATCTCGATCAGATTCCGAGCGGAACCGGGACCACAGTGAAAATCGTGGATCAGGAAATCGCGCTCTTCAACGTCGACGGTGAGATCTATGCGATGGGCGACTCGAGCCCTCACGCTGGCGCATCGCTCGGAGCCGGCAGACTTGACGGCAGAATCGTCACTTGTCGCGCACATGGCCTGCGCTACGACGTGAGTACAGGCCAAGTCACAACCGGCGGCTTCGGAGTTCCCTGTTATCAGGTCAAGATTGCAGACGGGAAAATTCTAATCGCGATCGAGTGAAAACGGACTCTTGTAGAATACGCAAGGCTATCAGTATGGCAACGAAGACAGACCAAAAGACCAAAATCGAGGGTCCATGGGAGGAGGCGCTCGCAACTCTGCGCGAATGGGATCCGCTCTGGGCCTCCACCTGCGAGCAGATGACAACGAATCCGTGGAGCTCGGGCGTTCTGCCGCGCACCACGGTCGAGTTGATTGGCGTCGCGCTGAACGCTGCATGCACCAACCTCAATCCTGAAGGGACGCGCCGTCACATCCGTGCTGCTCTTGAGGCCGGCGCCAGCCGTGAAGAGATCCTTATAGTTCTGAAGATGGCCTCTGTACTAGCGATTCATTCGTGCAGTGTCGGGGCGCCTATTCTCCTCGAAGAAGCAAATGCAGCCGGAGCGAAACCATCCCCAAAAGGAGCCGTTGCCACGCCGGCTTGCGACCAGGTACGCGCGATGGGTCAATGGAACGAAGCCTGGAACCCCTTTCTTGAACTCGACCCCGTTTGGACTGACCAATTCATGGCAACCGGCGCCTCGATATACGCAAGCGGCGTAATGAGTTCTAAATTGATCGAACTGCTAAGCATCGCCTTCGATGCATCCTACACGCACATGTATAGCCCCGGCACCCGGCGTCACATCAAAGCCGCTCTGCAACTTGGGGCGACGATGGAAGAGATTATGGAAGTGCTTAAGCTTTGCGTGGTTCAGGGTATTCAGGCATGCAACCTGGGCGTGCCGATCCTTAAGGAGGAAATCGCGCATATTGGGCGCGGTAAATCCTAACGGGGCTAAGCGATTCGGCGTGTACTCATCTTTTAGGTTGCAAAGACTTCACCAGCGATACGATTTCGGATGAATTCTCTGTGGGGATTCTACGGCAAGTGTCGAAAAAACTTAGGCTGACTTAGGCCGGTCCAGGAATATGAGATGGAGTTTCAGAACCCTGGCGCCCATTCGAACTAACTGCTAGCGCTCAAGACCAATCTCAACTAGAGTCAAAATAATCAGTTTGTAGCTGGCTCGGCTGGCCCTGAAACCTGTGCTGGTCCAAAAAACGATAGGCGTCACTGGAAGACAATACAGGAGGGTGCGATGCCCCTTTACCTCATCGAGCGGAATTTCGCTGAACAGTTGAATCTGAACAGCGACATCGCGAAGGCAGTAACGAATGTCAACTCAGAAGTCGGAATCAATTGGTTGTTCTCGTTTCTGAGCGCAGACAAGAAAAAAACATATTGCCTCTACGAAGCCCCTAATCCCGATGCGATCCGGGAGGCGGCACAGAAGCTCAACATTCCGGCGGACGTCATAGTCGAACTAGGCGATCAACGGGTCACTCCAGGAACGGAATTGTTCACACCGGCCCGCCGAGCCTAAGTTGCGAAACCGCAGAGGCTGAGTTGGCCTCCGACCATTTACCTTCCCAGTATTACACGAAGAGGATAGCGTCGGCGTCGGCTAATGTAGTGCCAGTGGCGTTTCCGAGAGGAGCTTGATTACGCGATCCTCAAGGGAGCGCATGCCTAGTATGCGAGCGGTGGCCAGCGCGGACTCAAACAGATCCAGCGCCTTGTCGCGGTCACCCTCCTGATTTCTGGCGAGCAACATCTCGCCATACTGATGCTGCGTGTGTGCCAGCCATGGCGCGGCACCCATCCTCGCGTTCATCGCCATTGCGTCCTCGAAGTGATGTGCCGCCTCGCTCCAGCGCCTTAGAGTGGCTGCCAATGCCCCCAGATAGCGCGAGATAGCGCCGTAACATGCGACTGCAGCGCTGACGACGACATTGCGTCCGTCAAACGGTAGGAGGATCCGATAAAGCAAATCAGCACGGACCTCGTCCTCGAGGTACGTACAGACATCCACTAAGTAGGTTAGCGTTCCCATCCACAATGAATCGCGAGGGAGGTCCATGAAGTCGTGCTGCGCCAATGTTTCGAATAAATCGCACGCTTCGGCTTTGTAACCGAGTTCGCTGTATATCACTGCCAACCCTGGACGCCATGTCCCAGCTAGGGTCTGCTGCTGGACAAAGAACCGAATAGCACCCTCCAACTCTTTCAACCTCCCCTGCTCGCGTCGCAGTGCGAACATCTGCAATCCGAAGATTCCGGCAGAGTTTTCAGTTTGCAAGCCTTGGGCGGTAGCGACGGCCTCCTGAGCCAGGCGTTCGCTCTCCTCGAAACGACCGCCCATGAAGGCCCGCATGGCGCGGACCGTCATCACCAGGGATATATGAAGGGAGTGCTTTAGCTCTTGCGCGATGAGACTCCAGGAGTCGACCTCCTTGTCGGCCTCGACGACGCTGCCTACTTCAAACAGGCAGAACGCCCGCCAGAACAATGCGTCGACGAGCCGATCTGTGGAGTTTGCTCTTTTCCCCAGATCGAGCATTTCGGTAGCTATTGCGAGCCGCTGCTCAGCGTGGTCAGGCGCCATCAGAGTAAAATACATGCCGAGCATGGCATATGAGAGCAGGTCTGGATCGTTCAGGCGGCGCGCTATCGCTACCGCCTGATCAGCATACATCTTTTGTTTGTCAGGCTTTTCACTGAACGCGAGAATGTGAGCTAGCCCGGCGAGAGCTCGCGCCTTGAGATGACTATCATTAGCTCCTAATCTTGGGAGCGCCAGTTCGAGAATACGAATCGCCTCTGGATCTGCAACGGCACCAAGCAAGTAAGTGAGATGAACGAGTTCCAGCGCGACGCGAATCATATTCTCAGTTGACCCCACCGATTCGGCGAGGTTTGCTGCGCGGAGAAGGGTGCTCTGAGATTCAAGGTATTCGCCAGCTTCCCATTGCGCTCGACCAAGGACCAGTAAAATCGAGCAACGCCGGCCTTCATCGTTAACCGAATCTCGATCTGCTCTATCCGATGTTGATTCAAGTAACTCGAGCCCCTTTTTGAGGTGCTCGACAGCCTCGAGGATTGCCAATCGCCGCAAGGCCCGCTCCCCTGCCCGATGCCAGTAGGGAACAGCCAGGGTTTTCAATCCCGACTCGGTATAGTGATGGGCGATCAGCTCCGGCTGAGTCTCTGTTGTCTCAGGAAGGTGAGCTTCGAGAGAGCGTGCAATCCGTTCGTGCAAAAGTTTGCGCCGTTCGAGGAGCGTCGATCCATAGGCGACCTGCTGCGAGAGTGCGTGCTTGAAAACAAACGAGACATCGGTAGTCGTCGGCTGCTCGTATATGAACTCCGACCTCTGGAGATCCGCAAGCATTCTTTCCAGTTCGTCCTCGGATCTGGCAGACACTTCTTTTATGAGCTTTAACGGAAACTCCTTGCCAATCACTGCCAATGTTTGTAGCAGATCTTTTGTTTGCGCGGGCAACCGGTCAATACGCGAAGCTAGTACGGCCTGAACGGTCGACGGGATCTGGATCGTATTCAGGGATTTGACGAGCGAGACAGAGCCGTTGCGCAGCAGGAATTGCTCTTCAAACAGCGCTTGAACGATCTCCTCGATAAAAAATGGGTTACCTTCGGTCTTCTCGATAATCACCCGTTTGAGCGATTCGAGATCAGATCCGTCGCCCAATAGCGCTTCGAGCAACTCTCCTCCATTCTCGGATCCGAGAGGGTCGAGCCGGAGCTGAGTGTAGTAGGTCTTGCTGCCCCAGCTGTGGGTGAATTCCGGCCGGTAGTTCACCACCATCAAAACTCGCGCGGTGGCGATCGAATCCGCCAGCAGGTTGAGCAGCGCACGAGATCCCTCGTCCAACCAATGGAGGTCTTCGAAGATCAGGATGAGAGGCTGGTTCAGACTCTCACGCAACAGCATCCGCTTGATCGCGTCGAGCGTTCGGCGCTTGCGGACCTCGGGATCGAGCCGTGCAAGCTGGTCGTCGCGATCTGCCAACTCAAGCAGGGTGTAGAGGTACGGGAGTATATCTTCCAGCGCTCGATCCAGGATCATGATCTTGCCCGCGATTTTCTCGCGTCGACTCCGATCGTCATCGTCCTGGGCGATCTCAAAGTAGTTTTTGAGCAGATCGATCACTGGCAGGTAGGGCGACGCGATGCCGTGCACAACTGCGAGCTCTTCAAGCACCAGGCATTCGGGACGACCGCCTAATAGGAACTCGTGGAGCAGGCGCGATTTTCCTACTCCGGGCTCGCCAACTGCGGCGATGATTTGTCCCCGGCCGCTCTTCGCAAGTTCCAGCGCCCGTTCCAACTGCGCCAGTTCAGTCTCGCGCCCGACGAACTTGGACAGCCCGCGCCGCGCCGATGCTTGCAGGCGAGTGCGCAATGGGCCGACTCCTGTCAGTTCATGAATAGCGACTGCCTCACTCACACCTTTTACTGGGGTCAGCCCCAGGAACGAAAAGTGAAATAGCCTTCGCAGAACTTTCGGGTATCTTCAGTCACCGCGATAGTCCCGGTCGCCGCCAGTGTCTGCACCCGCGACGCCAGGTTCGTGCTATGGCCTATCGGGGTGTACTCCGCGCGGCCTTGCGCTGTGCGAATCGTTCGCACCACGACCTCGCCGGTATTAACGCCTACTCGGATCTCGACCGGGGCCATTCCTCGTTGGCGGAGAGTCGATGAATGACGTCGCAAGTTTTCCTGCATCCAAAGGGCGGCGTAAAGAGCGCGCTGCGGATGGTCTTCGTGCGCGACCGGTGCGACCGAACAGTGCAAAGATACCGTCGCCGGTTGATTGCACCACGTATCCGTCATAGCGCTGAACCGCTTCGATCATCAGCTTCAATGCTGGATCGATGATCGCGCGCGCCTCCTCCGGGTCGAGGTCGGCCATCAATTCGGTCGAACCTTTAATATCTGCAAAGAGCGCAGTTACAGTCTTGCGTTCACCCTCAAGGCTTTCAGGAGTATGCGTTTCGCTCGCTCGTACTCGAAGCATCATTCGATTTCTTTGCCGAAACTACCGAAGGAGTATTTAGAGCCGCACCGCAGTCCTCACAGAATTTAGCTCCTGGAGAGTTGTCAGCACCGCACTTTGCGCAATGATTGGATAACGGGCTGCCGCATTCTGGGCAAAACCTTCTGCCGGATGTGCTTTCGGTTCCGCACTTCGCGCAAAGCACGGTCAAGCCCCCAGTTCGGTGAGGAGCGCCTTCGCTTCTTTCAAATCGGCGGTATCGAAGCCCTCGGTGAACCAGCTGAAGATTTCGGCGAGCATCGTGCTCGCTTCGCTCCGCTTGCCCTGAGTGGCGAGCATCCGCGCGAGGTTCATTGTAGCGCGCAATTCCCAGGCCTTGGCCTGCATATTGCGTCGAGTGCGATCGCCTCTCGGAATCCGATTCAGCTAGCTCAGTCTGCCCCGCTTTAGCTGCAGATCTCCGCGTTGCCGGAGTAACTCGGGACGATATGCGAATACATCGGGATTTCCCTGGAGCGCATCTTCGATCGCAGCAAGCGCCTCGGCCCAAATCGCCAGCGCGTTCATAAGCAGCAGCCAGGCAGCCTGTCCAAAGAGTTATGGCGATGCGCTGCTGCATTTGGAGTAAGCTAGCGATGCCATTTTCGAATAAGCCTAATTCCCTCAGTTGTGCTACCCCGTTGAGCTTGTGCGGCACCGAGAAGCCATCGGCACATCGCCGCCTCATTCGGAAAGCGATTTTCCTCCGATATCAATAACGCGCGCGCTGCTGACTCTTCGGCTCGCTGGTATTCTCGCATCAAGAAAAAGTATCGCACTATGCTCGCCTGAAAACGCCAAATCGTGCGGGTTGTCCTTATTTACGACCGCCAGCATTTGGGCGAGTCGCTTGCGCGCGACATCGGCCCGGCCAAGCGTCCACGCGTTAAAGCTTCCATACGCAAATGACGCTATCCGGGCGCCAGCGGGATCCCGCGCGAAGGCCGGTGCGTCAAAAAGCTTGAGCCCGGTGATAAAAGACTGTTCGGCCCCGGTTGAGATCGCCGCGCCCAATAACGCACTATCAGCTGAAGCATATAGCGATAGGCAAGCGATGCTCGACCTCCGTCACGGAGCGTGAGGGAGAGAGCCTGATTCGCGAGCCTGCCGGCAGTTGATAACTCGCCCGCGATCCAGGCCACGAAACCTCTCGCGCCTATAGAGTTTGCGAGTTGTTTGAGGTCACCGCTTTTCTCAACTGCTGCGGCAATACTCTCGGCGACGTCAACGGTTTCCCGTGCTGCCCAACCTACCGTCATCCGAAGCATCTGGGCGATGTGCCGCGTCAGTTCAAGTCTGCGAGAGTCGCGCGTGGGCGACTCGGCTGCAGGTCAATAAGCGACAAGGCCTGCTTGTAACTCTCAAGCGCTTCCTGGAACGCGTTGCGTGCCTGTGCCGCATTGCCTGCCCTTATCCATTCGGCGATCGCCACTTCGACCTCGCCCGCTTCCGTCCAATGCCGCGCCAGAACTTCGGGTTGATCTTCTTTGACCGCCGGGAACTTCTCTTCGATCGCTCGCGCCACCCGCAGATGCAATTCCTTGCGCCGGCTCTTGAGCAATGCCTCGTATGCCGCGTCGCGAATCAATGCGTGCTTGAAGCGATAGGTGGCGTTCGGCGCGATCCCTCGCACGTAGATCAATTCAGCATCGACCAAAGTCCGCAGTTTTTTCTCCAAGTCCGCTATGGAGTACACCGCGCGCAGCAGTTCGAACGAAAACTCGCTGCCGATAACCGCGCCGATTTGCGCAATCTCCTCGGCCGCTCCCAGTCGGTCCAGCCGCGCCATCAGCGAATCGTGAAGCGTCGCCGGAATCGCCCGCCCCGCCAGATTCGCGCCGCCTTCGAGAACCGCCCGCGTCAGCTCCTCGACGAACAGCGGCACCCCGCCGGTGCGCTCGACCACGGCCTCGATCGTCTCGCCGGCCAGCGCCTTGCTCGCCGTCACCTCGGCAATAATCGCACGGGCGCTTCGCGCACTCAGACGGTTGAGCGTGATTTGCGTATGATGCGCCCGCATCGGCCACTGCGCATGGAACTCCGGCCGCGCCGTATAGAGCAGCAGCAGTCGCGAGGTCGCCCTCTGTTCGACCATCAGCTGGATCAGCTCGAGCGTCGACGGGTCGGCCCAATGCAAATCCTCGGTCGCGATGACGAGCGGTTGATTGTGCGTGGCGTCGAGCGTCCATCCGACCAGGTTTGCCAGCAAGCGCTTGCGCTCCTGCTCCGGTGTCAGGCCCGCCGCTTTGGGATTGGCAAGGTCAGCGGCCTCGCCGGCGGAATGATAGCGCCGCCGGAACTGTCCCCGCTGCCGCCAACGAAGCTTCCAGCGCCGTAAATCGCTGGTCCCAATGCAGGCTTTGACGCAAAAGCTCCTCGACCGCGTAAAAGGGGGTGTTCTGATAGAACGGCGCGGTGGCGCATTCGAGCCAGGTATGCGAGTCCGAGCCAATCTCCGCGCGAAAGCGCTGCAGCAGCCGGGATTTGCCGATTCCAGCCTCGCCGATAATCGTGACGACCTGCCCCTGGCCTTCGCGCACCCGTTCCCATCGATTCATCAGCAGGCGCAATTCATCCTCGCGCCCGACGAACGACGTCATCCCGCGGACCGCGGCGCCCGCCTCGAGTCGCCCGCGCACGCCGCTGGTTCGGGCCACCCGGTAAAGCTTCACCGGACGTTCGATTCCCTTGAGCGACTCCGCGCCATGCTCCTCGAGGACGAACATCCCCGACACCAGCCGCTGCGTCGCCTCGGTGATCATCACCGTGCCGGGTTCCGCAACCGCCTGAACTCGGGCCGCGATATTGGGCGCGTCACCGAAGACGTCGGCGTCCTTGCCCGCGCCCGCACCGACCACGACGGCGCCCGAATCTATCCCCACTCGCGCCGACAGTTTCGACTGCCCCAGGTCGGTCGAGCCTGGCGATAGCCTCGAGGATCGAGAGCGCCGCACGAGCGGCGCGTTCGGCGTCGTTGTCATGCGCCTCGGGATAGCCGAACAGCGCCATTACTCCATCGCCCAGATACTTGGCGACATGACCGCCGAAGCGGGTTATCTCCTCGGCCGCCGCACGATGGTATCCGGCCACCGTCTCGCGCCATTCCTCGGGATCGAGCCGCGCCGCGATTTCGGTCGAACCGACCAGATCGCAAAATAGCACCGTCAGATGCCGCCGCTCACCGTCACTTGGGCTGGCCGTATCTCGATCGGCGTCATTGGCGCCTGACTGTTTTGTTCTACCTGCGCCAACTCCGGAACCCGGCAAGCCGGTCAGTGCTGCGCCGCACTCGCCACAAAACTTGAACAGCGGCGGATTGTCGAAGCCGCACTTGGCGCACCTATCCCTTAGCGGCTTACCGCAATTGCCACAGAACTTCGTGGCATCAGGATTCTTCGAGTTACAGTTTGAGCAGCGCAATCGGCTCCCCCACCGAAAACACCGTCATCTTGTAACACGAATCCGCCTCTGCAGTCTTGCGCTAACAGGGCTCCGGCAAGCGCAACACAGCCCTCTTAAATTCCGACGAGAATCCGTGCGATTCCGTGGTCAAAGGGCATATCGTACAGCTCGAACGATGGTTAAATGGCGACAGATTCTGAACCATCGATTGACGCACCAACCATATTCCTGCTGAGGCTGCCACCCTTTCAAATTATTTTTGGTGCCGCGACCCCGGCGCCGGGTTTGCGCCCTCTTGTCTAGTGAATGCGCCATAGCGGTGCGTCACAAACCGGAGTACAGAACCATGGGGTATAGGAAGAACGTTGGCGGGTGGGAGCGCGCGGCCAGGCTGATCGGCGGGGGCTTGATGCTCATCTGCGGCGTGGTTGCGCTGCATGCTTCGCCGCTCGGACTACTGCTCAGCGGCGCGGGTGTCGTCACGCTGGTCACCGGCGTATTCGGCTATTGCCCTGCCTGCGCCATCGCCGGGCGCGAGCCACTAAAGGGGTGACTGCCTTGGCGCGCGTATCAGACGATCTCTTGCTCGCGGCACAATCGGGTGACCGGCACGCGCTGACACAGCTATTGGTGGCGCTGCAGCCGGACGTTCGACGCTACGCCCGGCGCCTTTGCCACCGCACCTCGGTCATAGAAGATGTGGTGCAAGAAGCACTCATCGTCGTGTACCGGCGCGTGGGCACGATCCGCAGTCCAGCCGCACTCGCCGGCTGGCTGCTAACGTCATCGCGCGCCTTTGCATGCTGCCGGCGCTGATGCTGATGCGCGGAGTCCAGGAGCTCGGCAGCCTGGAAGAGTCACGCGAGCTCGCAAAGGTCCCGCCGGACGAGTTGCGCATAGACTTGGTCAATGCGATCGAGTCGCTTTCGCCGTCCAATCGCGAAGTGCTGCTGCTGCGAGATCTCGAAGATCTGACGATTTGGGAAATCGCCAGGCGGCTCGGCGTGACGCGCGAAGCGGCCAAAAGCCGCCTGCGCCGCGCCCGCACACTGGTGCGTGAATACCTGCTCGGCACAAAGGACAGCGGACGAGAGAGCACATGAATTTCTTTCGTGGGGTCGGCATGTTCGGGAGCGCCTTCCTGGGCGCACACCTGATACGCGGCGCAGTTGCGGCGGCGCTACTCGCTTGGGCCATCGTCCACCAGACCGCGCACCCTTGGCTATCCCTGGGCGCGGGCGTTGCCGCCCTCGTCGCACTACGCGGATGCTCGATGTGCTGGACAGTGGGCCTGGTTGAGACGGCTTTCGCAAGGCCGTCGCGCTTCAACCGCTGAACGCGCTGACCGGACATAGCTGCATTTAACATTGCGACAGGACGGGAGGACGCATGTCGAAGATCACAGCGATCCTGGGTTCCGTGCTGTTTTTCCTCGTTGCACCGGCGATGTTGGCGGGCGTCATCCCAGGGTTGATCACAAATTGGGAATTTCGGCCACCCTTTTTAGCCGCCGAGGCGACACGCTTGGCTGGGCTCGCGTTCATTATTGCCGGCGTGCCTGGCTTGTTAGATTCGTTTGCGCGTTTTGCATTGCAGGGCCTGGGCACACCCGCGCCGATCGCGCCACCACGCAATCTCGTAGTGAGCGGATTATATCGCTATGTGCGCAATCCGATTTATGTTGCAGTCGTTGCCGTCATTCTTGGTCAGGCGGTGTTATTCGCCGACTGGGATCTCCTCGACTACGGCGCGTTGCTCTGGCTCTTTTTTCACATTGTCGTAATTGCCTATGAAGAGCCGACGCTCCGCCAAAGCTTCGGAGCCGAGATGAAAGCTATCGCGCCAATGTGCCGCGCTGGCTTCCCCGACTCACTCCGCAAGCCGTCTAACGGATTTGATGCTCAGTGAGGTTGAAACGTCTGAATTTGGGGCATCGCAACATAAAGCCTTGACGCACGAACTTAGTCGTTATTGGCGTGAAGCGGACGTAGCCTTCGTCGAGTCACGCCGGCGGGATTTATAGCTTCACGACCTAAGGTTTGAGATAACCTCTCGCGAGTCACCGAGCGTGTTCAAGCAACGACGAATGAGTTCGTCGAGTGCGGGTGTTCGATTGAATCCACCTAAACTACGCAAGGTTACGCCCGGTATTCGCCGTCTGATCTTTGCAAGTAGTGGTAGTGAGAAGTTCAAAGCCAGAGGACTCCGGCCCCTGTGTGTGCTTTGCCGTTAAGTCGGCTTTGTGGACGGCCCACTGCTACTGAGTCGGGCCTTGGGGCGCTTAAGTTAAATACCCAAGAACAGGTTTAATGAGTGCCTCACCCGTCAGACGTCTGTGTGGTGCGCCCCGCGGCCGAGAGCGACATCGATGCCTGCAACCGGCTCTGCCTTCGTGTCCACGGCCACCATCGCGGCGGCGAGTTGCGTGATGCAGTCGGACTTCGTCTCGCGAGCATGGTGGAACGCACAGGACGAATCACAGGCTACGCCACTCAGATCGCTTTTTTCGCGCATGCGGTCGCCGAAACCAACGACGACCTCAAGGCGATCACAAGTGCAACAGCCGGGCCGCGTTTTGCCACATGATCTTGGCCTGGTCATCGGCGGAAAACCCCTGCAGCACCTTTTTCATTCCAGCAACACTTCCGGCCACAGCGTGTCGCTGTGAGGGTAGTCGGAACTGAAAAGAATTCAATCCGCACCCCAGCGCCTGATTGCTTCACCGATTAGCGAATCCTCCGACTCGACGGCCCAATGGAAATGTTCGAGGTAATCGAGCGGATGTTTTTTTGGCCCGATTCAAGTGCGCCTGCGGGCCCTGTATCATCTCCCCGAATTCCCGGCCTTCCTCGAGGCGGTCGAACAGGTAAAGCGCATAGCCGACGTTACCTTCTTCCAAGATGAACTTGAGATTGGGGAAGCGGTCGAGCATCCCGCTATAGATAATCCGCGCGATAGCGATCATGTGCTCGAACGGATGAGTCAGCATCCACCAAACCATCGGATAGTGCGGACGGTCTGGCGGCGTTCCAAAAACCCGTCCGGCACGCTCGGACCAACCGGTACGATCGCCGGCGGCCGGATGAGTCTGGTAGGAGGTCAGCCCGTCAGAATGAATGATGAGAGGAACATTCAATTCGTTTATACGGGCGAAAAACGGCTCGAACTCCGGCAGGTCAAGGTCTTTCCCATTTACGTTTGTGCCGATCACTACTACCGGCATACCAAGTTGTGTCACCGCGCGTTTCGCTTCATCGGCAGCCGCCACGGAGTCCTGCAATGGTACAGGGGCGGCGCCCATGTAGCGCTGCGGCGCTTTGCAAGTAGCGATCATTTCGGCCAGACCATCGTTGTAGCCGCGAGCCGTCTCAATCGCAATCTTGCGCTCGGCACCGTAGAAAACGTGAGCGGTGTGAAAAATCAGTACCTGTCGATCGATGCCGTCACGATCGAGATCCTCGAGCCGCCGGTCGAGATCCCAGAAGCTCCTGGCCGAAATAGTTTCCTTCCCGGGACGTCGAATCTTTCCGTTGGGGGGCGTAAAACGCAGTCCGCTCTGGTTGAATTCAAAGCTGTGGCCGCCGTCCTCTCGGATATCGACCTTAAACGGTCCGCCATCCAATCCCTTCGTAACGGTGACGTGACTATCTACATCGATAACCTGCATGATGTGCCTCCTAAACCATTTCGACCATAGTTGCGGAAGGAATCCTAAGTTATGCCAGCTTCTCGCCTGCGCCCGGGACGAAGCCCGCGCGGCCGTCATTTCAGGTGCCTCCTCGGTTTCTCATTGGCGAAATAGAAGGCGGTCGGCGCGGAGCCTTCCGCGGCGGTTTCAGATTCTATTAAAACCCAGCTGCACCATCGTAAACGAATCAGCTCGCTACCCGGCAGCCAAAGCAGCCGAACGACCTGCCTTCACTCCGCAATAGTTATACCTACGAATTTCATACGTAGGTTAATAGCTAAAGACGTGATGACAACTTTCTTTGTCAGTCATGTATAGCTCGCTTTGCACACGCTGCTAAGCCTGCTTGTAGCGGACCCGCGGCCGAGTCATCGCGTCATAGCAGCGAGGAATCCAGTAAGTGGCGCCACAAATAGCATTCAAGAGATCGCCGGTTCGATTCCGCTCAGCTCGGCTAATCCGGTCCGTAGTGAAAATAAGCATTTAGTGACGCACTTTATTGAAAATGCACACCTACGCACACTTTCAAAACGATTAGCTGAGCCCGCGTAGAAATTCGACCAAAAGCTGGTTCACCTCGACCGACGCTCTTGCTGGGTCCAATAGCCGGCGCCAGGGAGAATGGCGCCACAAGTGCCATGATTCGAGAGTCCATGATACGTCAGCGCTCGCAGTCTGGAGCCCGCCTCTTCGTAGTGCATCCAAAGTCCGTTGCTGGTGACGGCGACCGTAACCTCATAACAACCAATTTGACTTCTCACGTCTAATGCGTGGCCTCGGAGTGGTAGTCAGTGGTTCTGTCAAAATGCAAGGCGCGCATCTTATTCTGCAGCACGGTTTCGACAACGCTATTTTGGGTTTGAGCCAATTCTCCTTTAAATCCGCGGGTTTCGACTGTGGTCCGACAATTGCCCTTAACTTCAGGCATGAAGCTATGGGAAAAAGACTCACGGCGGCATCTGAACGGCCGGCCAACACTCGCCATGAATTTGTGATCGGGCCGCTCCGTGAGAGCAATTTGTCGTCGCAAAAATCGCGGATCTACTACTGCAGACTATGCAAATGGAGCTTCCTGGTCTGCGGAAATAGAGTCGCGGTCATCGACGAACATGGGCAGCCATTAGTCGGCCGAGAAAGCTCCGCTCGATTCAGCACCTTCGAAGAAGGTCCCGTCCCGTACTCGAAGCATTTTCATCAGCTTCCATGGCGGACGGCGATAAATCCTGGCATCCGATTCGGAGCGACTCCTACGAGCGTGGCAATCTGGCTTCCGACAAGTTTCCCATTCGGGCCGATCGGCCTCAGCCTGCGTTGCGCGTTTTCGCCGGTCTGCGAGAAAATATAGGTAGGCGGGCGAGGTCTATCTAATCGCGATCGTCGCAGCCCTTCCATTTATCTATCTGATTGTCGCAGTGGTCCGCCGGAGTGGCTCTGCTTAACTGCCGCGTCGATCGGGACATCGTAACATACCGCTATTAGCCGAATTCGGTTCGTCATCCTGTCGGAACGACTCTGGCACCGAGCGCGCACGCGCCAACCGGCCTTTTCCTGCCTTTCATCCGTCAATATCGCGTGAAAACGCCCGTGTCTTGGACCGATATCCCGGACTGTTGACGCCCGACGAAGGGTGCTTAGCTTAGGGCGCAGCGGAGAATCTCGCTCAATTTAAGAGTTCGACATATATTGATGTCGACACGATCCGCAATGCAGCGAAACGCCCGGAGGGGACATGCAGGGGTCTGATCCTTGCCTCAGCGGAGGCGGCACGATGGGCGCGCTAATGCGCGCCACGGACTGGTCGAATACGGCGTTCGGTGCGCCCGATCGGTGGAGTCACGGGCTGCGATTCGCCGTTTCTTTGATCCTCAATAACTCGTTCCCGATGGCCATTTGCTGGGGTTCGGATCTGCGCCTTCTGTACAACGACGCTTATCGCCCGATTCTCGGGATCAAGCATCCCCAGGCATTAGGACGTCCTGTCAGCATGGTCTTCCCCGAGATTTGGGACGTTGTCGGGCCATTGTTGATGGTCCCTTTGAGCAGTGGGCAGGCTTCGTTCCTGAATCAAACGTTACTGGCGATCGACCGTGAAGGGTTCATCGAAGAGACCTATTTCTTTGCTTCCTACAGTCCAATCTTCGAGGAGGCTCGGATTGCCGGAGTGCTGGTCACCTGCCACGAGACTACGGAACAGGTCCAAAGCGAAAGAAGACTCAGAACCTTGCGCGATTTGGCCGCGCAGTCGGGCGGAATTGAAAACGTGGGTGATGTTTGCCGGAGATCCTTGGAAATTCTCGGAACGAATGCGACGGACATCCCATTTGCCCTGCTTTATCTGCTCGAAGACGATGACCGCCGCGCGCATCTCATCTCGCATACGGGGCTTCAGGAGCGCGATAACGCTCACATGCCCGAATGGATCGCGCTGAACGACGAGGGCGCCAAGACTTGGCCATTACGAGACAAGGGCAGGACCGAGCGCAGTATCCTCGTAGACAATCTGGCAAGTCGATTCGGCGGAGTACTGAGCAAAACCCCTTCTGCGCCAATTGATCGGGCGTTAGTCACGACGTTGGAGCGAAGTACGGAAGAGGGCGCGGTGGGATTCCTGATAACCGGTCTGAATCCGCGAGTGCGACCGAACGAGAGCTATCGTGGATTTGTCGAGCTGGCGGCGGACGAGATTTTCGGCGCGCTGGAAAAGCTCCGTTCCCGGGAAAGAGAACGACGGCGTGGTGACACCTTAGCGCGCCTGAGCCGTGCGAAGGATAATTTCGTCGCAGTTTTGGGCCACGAACTGCGTAATCCGCTGGCGCCGATTTCCAGCGCATTGCGCTCCATGCAGCTCAAAGGGAGCGATTTGTTTCAACCAGAGCGAGCTATTATCGAACGTCAAGTTCGGCACTTGACCCGGCTGGTTGATGATTTGCTCGATGTTTCCCGCATAGTTCGTGGGAAAATCAATTTCCAGCCCGCACGCAATCGAGATCGCCGAAGTGGTCGACGTGGCGCTTGAGGCGGCGGCTCCGTTAATCGAAGAGCGCCAGCATCATCTTTCGGTGACGCTCGCGCGCAACGGAATGGTGGTCGAGGCCGATCCTTTCCGCCTCTCTCAAGTAATCTCGAATCTCCTTACCAATGCCGCCAAATATACTGAGCCCGGCGGCCACATCTCCCTGCAATGCCGTCACGAGTCGGAAGAGATCGTCGTCATGATTAAAGACGATGGAGTAGGTATTTCGGCCGAGGAGATGCCGCACATCTTCGATTTTTTCGAGCAAGGGCCCGCAGTCGATCGTCTGAGTAGCGGACTCGGTCTCGGGCTCACCATCGTCAAGAATCTGACGAAGCTTCATGGCGGCGTGGTGGAAGTCACCAGCGACGGTCCCGGATGTGGTAGTGAATTCATCATTCGCCTACCTGCGAGTGAGCGATTGCCGAATCAACCAGCACCGATTCCCGGCTCGAGGAGTCCGATTCTCTCGATCAGAAGCGCGTCTTCATCGTCGACGATAATGAGGATGCGGCCGCGGCGCTTTCTGCCATGTTGCATCTGAGCGGTTACGTTACCGTCACGGCTCCCGATGCTCCGTCCGCGCTTGCGCTGGTCACGCAGTTCAAGCCCGACATCATGCTGATCGATATCGGACTGCCCGCGATCGATGGCTATGAGCTCCGACGAGACTGCGCGCAATGCCGGATTTGGGCGCAGTACGCCTGGTTGCCGTCACCGGCTATGCGGAAGAAGCGGACCGCCTGCGCGCAATCGCCAGTGGTTTCGATGAGCACTTGGTAAAGCCGCTGAATATCACCCTACTGGAGAACGTTTTGCGGGGTGACAAGTTGGACATCGCTCGATAGATCACTGCCGCGCGATATTGATGCCGGGCTTCGCCGCCAAATCGGCGACGCGGCGAATTTCGCGCGCGGCCTCGCAGTAGTTCTTCGAAAGCGATCGTTACTTGCGAGCTTCGACGATCGGAACGAATTTCAAGGCCGCCGAGTTCATGCAATAGCGCAAACCGGTCGGTGGCGGACCATCGTCGAAAACGTGCCCGAGATGAGCATCGCATCGCGCGCACAACACCTCTGTGCGCTCCATGAAAAGGGAATTGTCAGCTCGCGTGATGATGTTGTGGGGGGCAATCGGCTTCCAAAAGCTCGGCCACCCGGTCCCCGAATCATACTTGGTATCGGAGCTGAACAGCGCCGTGCCGCAGCAGACGCATCGATAGAGTCCCTTCGCGTGCAGTTCGTCATAGGCGTTTGCGAAGGGCCGCTCAGTGCCGGCCTCGCGGGTAATCTCATATTGCTCGGGCGTCAGCTGTTTTTTCCATTCAGCTGCGCTCTTGATGACCTTGCCGAGTGGGGCGACGCCGGTCGGCGAACCGGAATCGGTAAACTCCGCGATCGAGACTTTCTCGATTGCGCCGGCCGTACCTGGTTCCTGCGCGCCAGAATTGGAGTCGGTCGCTTCCGCGGCAAACGCGAATCCGAGTTTGACCGCGAGCGGTAGCAATATCGCTGCCGCTACGAATCCGCGCCGGGTTAATTTGTCATCGCCTTGGGGCTTTGCGAAGGTATACGCCATACCTCATTATTATCGCCGCCAGGCGGGGAAGTTACCACCGACCTTCTACGCGCACTGATTGAACCGTTGCTCGCCACCCCTACCGCGAAATGTCCGTCGGGCGATGCAACTATTCCTTCCTGGTCTTGAGTGCGCGCGCGACGCCCGGCATCACTTTCGGGAAGCCTTTGCCCTCCAGTTTATCCTTGATGAAGCTGTCCAGACCTTGAACCATGTAGTGTGAGTGGGCGTTGCGGATCGAGTTGCTGAAACCCATCGCGTCCTGCGCCGTATTCGCGGCCCATTTCGCCATTCGCAGCGTGAATGGATCGTTCGCCGCGATCTCATTCGCGAGCGCCATCGTCTCTTCTTCGAGTCGATCGATGCGGGACCACCAGGTTGACGAAGCCGAGACGCTCCGCCTCTTCGGCGCCGATGAATCGACTGCGAAAAATAGCCTCTTTGGCCTTGCGGATGGGGATATCCCAGGGAATCGAGATAGTACTGCATGAGAGCCGGCAGGAACTTGGCGTTGTCCGCCGCAACGATTAGATCCATCGCGGCAGCGAACATCCAGCCACCGAAGATACACATGCCCTGAACCTGGGCGATGGTAGGTTTATCGAGGTCGCGCCAGCGCAGAGTGGTATCGAGGAATAGGTGGCGTGAGAGTGCGTATTCGCCTCGCACGCCCTTGGGAAATGGACGCCGCCGCATGTCCTCTTTTTCCTCGGGCGTGCCGATGTCGTGTCCCGATGAGAAGGTGTCGCCCATCGCGCCCAGTATGATCACGCGCACTTCATCGTCAGCGTTGGCCGCGGCGAAGGCATGGTCCATTTCCTCGATCATCAGGCGGGATTGCGCATTTTTGTAACGTGGACGATTGGTGATGACTTTGGCGACAGCGCCCTGCTTTTCGTACAGAATTGCCTGGTATTTCACGATTTTATTTCCGTCGCTCACATTCCGAAACAGATCGGCAGATTTCGCTTAGCGTTCCAGAGTGACTGTCCCGACGCAATCCGATCATCCCGCATTTACGATGACGACAAATCGCGCCAGCGATGGCGAAAGGAACCACCCAGGTCGGAGCCAACCCGTTAACTCCTTATTCTTGGGAGATTCGATACGGGGCCGAGGGCTAAGAACGAGCTGAAACTCTGTTGCGCGATAGCTTCGTCCCTGAAGAGGATCCATCGGTTTCGGTAATCGATTCAAGCCCAAGATCCGAGTACGAGCGCGAGTCCGGCTCCCGTTCGATCTTTCGTCTTGCGAGCTCGATTCTCACAAGAAAACGCAACCCCGGTGGATAGGTTTTGAAGAAATCGCCGATCCGGCGCATGAAGTATCTCGCGATATTCTCCCGCGGTAACGTGCTCCGGCGTTGTCGGCGATGCTTACGTCGCCACACACCGCTTTGCAGCGGATGCACGTGCTCGAAGGCGTAGCTCGCATAGAAATAAAAGATCGTGAATGCAAGCCGCGTAGTTCGGATTCCGTTTGCCTTCGCACGCCGCAATAAAGTCTCGATGTGTTGCGGGGTGTAGTAGAGATGCCAGGCTTGGTCGTATATCGACTGCCATTGTTCCTGCGTCATATGCGGATGAGCGGTTACCGCATGCTCGACGTCATACCTTGTTGAGATCGGAGGACATCGGCACGCCCTGTCGATGCAGATCCTGATGATCCTTGGAGCCGGGCAGCGGCGTAAGTATGAAAAACTCGAGCAGATCGATCGGTAGTTCTCGCTGAATGATTCCGATGTCTCGCGCAATCGATTCGGGCGTATCGTTCGGAAAGCCCAGGATATATCCGGCGTAGGTAATGACTTTGGCGCGATGCCACGCTTCCAGCATCGCGCGATACTCAGTAATCCGGTTTTGTCCTTTGGACGCACCCTTGAGACTCTCGGGATTGATGTTCTCGAGTCCGATGAACACCTTCTTGCAGCCCGCAAGCGCAGCTTTTTCGACGAAGTTTGGAATTTTGTGGCAAAGCGTGTCGACCTGCAGGGTGAAGTGTACCTTAAGCTTCTCCTCCCTCCTCAGCTGAATGATCCGGTCGAGAATCGCTTCCCAGTTGCGATTTCGCGCGAAGTCGTCATCGCTAATGAAGAACGATTTGATCCCCTGAAGATAGTTTTTGCGGATAATATTCTCGATGTCATCCGCGGTGCGAAAACGCGATTTACGTCCTTGCACGTTGATGATCGTGCAAAACGAGCAGCTAAATGGACAGCCACGTCCGGCGTCGAAACATCCCATCGCTCCGGCGTAGCGGCGAACGTGGCGGAGCGGCATGAATGGAAACGGCCGCGCACCAAGTTCAGGCAGGTCGCTCATGAAGTTGTAGACCGGTTCAAGCCGCTCTTCATAAGCCGCCCGAAGCAATTCGTCGACTCGTCCTTCGATCTCGCCGGCGAACAACGTCACTCCCAGGTCGATCGCCTCTCGCAGTTCGGGTGGTAGCTCAGGCAACATCGCGATCGAGCCGCTGACGTGAAACCCCCGATCGCGACCTTCATACCGGCGGCTAGCAACTCGCGCGCTATATCCATCGCCCGTGGAAATTGGTTCGTCTGAACGCCAACGAGGCACACCAGGCCAACGTTTCCGTTTCGTTTAAAGCGCCGGATTATTCGCCGAATCGGAATCGTTGCATTGGTTTCGTCGCGTGCCTCAATCTCGATATCGACATCGTCGCCGAGCACACGCCGTTCAGATGCGTCGACGGTCAGGCCATAGAGAGCGGACAGCGAATTGGATGGTATGAACCCACGCCACCATTGGATGACGTAGCCATCGTCATCGTAATGAGAAGGCTTGATCAACTCGATCAAAAACTTCTTCCGCCTATGTTCTTGCCAAATGCTCACACTCCCCCTGGTCGGAACGTATCAATACTGATCTGACCTGCGAATCTCCCCATCGCGTATCAGATCGCGCGTCGACCCAATACTTTGTTCCATCTGATAGAGTCGATGCCGCGATGAAGGCTAATATCACTGCCTATACGAAGGGGCAAAGGGGGGCGTCGCGATAGCGGTAGTGCTGACGTGCGACGCCAGCGCATATGGAGTTTCCTGGTGGCGCGAAATCGAAAGGTCGCGATGTCTGATGACAAGTTTTCGTGCGTCACCCGCTCAAGATTTTGAGACGTTCTCGATGGCTATGAGATTGATTTCAGGTATCCGCGGCGGTGTACATATGACCGCAGTTTCGTCACTGACGGATGATGCAGGTGGCGCACGTAGAAGTTGTCGCAGCCTTCCAATCGCATGGTGTCGGCGATGGCTAGCGAAGGATTCAACGAAGCGCTTGCCGATGCGTCGCTCATTGCTTGCCCGGACTGCGACCTGCTGCAGCGCCTTCCGGAGCTCGCACCGGGCGCGTCTGCGCGTTGCCCGCGCTGCGACAAGGAATTATGGCGGCGGCGTAAGGACCCGATGAATCGCACGCTCGCGCTGACCCTTGCGGCTGCAGTGCTATACGTGGTTGCGAACGCCGTTCCCATGCTCAGCCTCACGATCGTCGGGCGTGAAACCTCGACGACGGTGTTGGGAGGAGCTGTCCATCTATGGGATGACGGGTCCGCCATCGTTGGAATATTGGTGCTCTTCACCGCCGTCATTGCGCCGGCACTTCAGATCGGATTCATGCTGGCGATCGTACTCGGGGCAATCCGACAACGACCGCCGCGATGGGTTGGAACGCTGCTACGTTATCAACCGACGACCCGGATCTGGAGCATGATCGAGGTCATGATGCTGGGCGTGCTGGTCGCCCTGGTCAAAATCGCCGATTACGCGACGGTGATCCCTGGCATTGCCCTGTTCGTGCTCGGGATGCTGGTTTTCCTGCTGGCCGGGATGCAGGCCAGTTTCGACTCCCGTGAGGTGTGGGGCAGGATCCAATGGGCAGACGTTGAAGCGCGCAATACTGTCGACGGGATCGCCAAGGAAACATCGTGAATTCGACCGACGCGACCGCAATGCAGCATGGACTGCAAAGATGCGACGGCTGTGGTCTGCTCTCGCGTCCAGTATCGGATGGACCGGACGTGCCCGCGTTGCGACGAGGAACTCTCCTTCCGCAAGCACGACAGTTTTCAACGCACATGGGCGTACCTGATCGCCGCGGCCGTTTGTTACATTCCGGCAAACGTCCTGCCCGTGTTGACTACCACCACTGCCGCCGGTTCCGAGTCAGACACGATTCTGCAAGGGGTCGTGCTGCTCTGGTCGCCGACCGGTTGGCCGCTCTCATTGATCGTACTAATCGCGAGCATAATGATTCCGAGCGCGAAGATACTGGCCCTGGGATATCTTCTCGTCACGCGCCCAACGCGGCTCGGTCGAGAATAACGAGCAACGCGTTCGGGTCTATCGCCTGGTCGAGTTCATCGGTAGGTGGTCGATGGTCGACGTGTTCGTCGATACATTCACCGCAGCCCTGGTTCAACTCCAACCGCTAATGTCAGTCGAGCCGGGGCCCGGCCTGCTCTTCTTCGCGGCAGTGGTGGTGTTAACGATGCTCGCGGTCGAGTCTTTCGACCCGCGCCTCATCTGGGATTCAACAAGCACCAAAGAGGTTCTCCATGCCTGATAGCGAGCGACCGCTTCCGCCAGTCCCCGAATCCAGGGGTATTTCGAGAAAACGCACGCGGATCTCTCTCGTGTGGTTTATCCCCGTCGTCGCGGCAGCGCTCGGGGTATGGGTTGCCGTAACCAGGGTCTTGGGAAAGGGCCGAAGATCACCATTATCCTGCAATCGGCCGAGGGACTCGAAGCCGGCAAGACCAAAATTCGTTACAACGGAGTCGATATCGGCACTGTCACGACGGTCCGGCTCTCTGATGACCACAGGAGCGTCATTGCCGATGCCCAAATGGCCCCGAAAACTGATGGCTTTCTCGCTGCGGATACCCAGTTCTGGGTAGTTCGTCCGCGTGTCTCTGGCGCCAATGTGACCGGATTGGGCACTCTAATCTCTGGCGCGTACATTGGCCTTGAGATTGGTACATCGAAGGTCGAGAAGCGCACCTTCGTAGCTCTCGAAAACCCGCCTGTCGTAACGAGCGAGCTTCCGGGTCGTTTATTCGTCCTAAAAACCAGCACTCTAGGATCGTTGGATAACGGAACGCCGGTCTACTTCCGACGCTTCCAAGTCGGTGAGGTTGCGTCGTATGCACTGGACAATGATGGCAAGTCCCTGACCGTCAAGGTGTTCGTGCGGGCGCCATACGATCAGTACGTTAATCCAAACACGCGCTTCTGGCATGCGAGCGGAATCGACGTGTCGCTATCGGCGAGCGGTCTCAGGGTGCAAACGCAATCGGTCTTGTCTATCTTGATCGGCGGAATCGCGTTTGAAACGGCCGCGACTGCACCGATCCTGCCGCCCGCCGATGCCAATGCCGTTTTTACCTTGTTCGATACACGCGCTCAGGCTTTGAGCCAACACCGGAAAATCCCCAGACCTATCAGCTCATCTTCAACGAATCTGTGCGGGGACTCTCCCCCGGCGCACCAGTCGAGTTTCGCGGTATCCAGATCGGCGAGGTCTCGGAGGTTCGCGCGCAGATCGACCTGAAGACCTTTGCGTTCACGGTGCCGGTGAAGATCACCCTCGATCCGCGCAGACTCGGCGTTAACATCCTCGAAGCCAAGGCGGTTGGAAGCCTCGACGTTATGCGCAGAAAGTTGATCGATTCTCTGGTGGCTCACGGGGTCCGCGCACAACTGCGCACGGGGAATCTGCTGACCGGAGCACTATACGTAGCCTTCGACTTTGTTCCCGGTGCCCCGCCCGCGACAGTGGATTGGTCACAGGATCCGGTGCGCTTGCCGACTATTCCGGGACAGCTCGAGGCAACCGAAGCGAACGTTGAAGCGATCATCAACAAGGTTGACCGGATGCCGTTGCAACAGATCGGAGACAACGTACGCAAGGTAACCGCGGATCTCGACCAGACGTTGGTCACTGCTCGCGGTACACTCACCAGTGCACAAGGCACCCTCGACAATACCAACAATCTCACGGGTCCAAACTCGGTGCAGGTCCAACAGTTGGAAAGTACCCTGCGCGAGGTCAGCGGCGCGGCACGGTCGGTCCGCGTGCTGGCGGACTATCTCGAACAACACCCTGAGGCGCTACTGCGCGGCAAGAAAGGGGAGCCGAAGTGACGGACGGTTATATTGCGTATGTAATCTCGATCGCGCTCGTCTGCGGCGGCTCTAACTGGATGCGGGACGTCGGCGCCCGCCCGATTCTACACGCTCGCTCCCACGGCGACTTCGCAAGGCGCGCCGGTACATGCGTCCGTCATTGTCGGCCCGGTTACCATCCCGGCATCGGTCGATCAGCCACAGTTCGTAGTCCAGGTTGCGGCCAACCGTGTTGAGGTCGACGAGTTCAACCGCTGGATAGCCCCGTTGAACGATAGTATCGCGCGTGCCGTGGCTGGCGATCTGGCTGTATCGCTGGACACTCCAGTCGTTGCCACGACTCCCCTCGCGAATTTCAATCCGGACTATCGAGTCGCGATCGACGTCCAACGCTTCGAGTCTGTAAGGGGTGAAGCGGCGGTGGTCGAGGCGATATGGACAGTGCGCAAGGCCGCCAGCGGCGAAACGCGGTCGGGTCGTACGCTCGCCCGCGAGACCATGCAGGGTGACAGCTTCGACGCACTCGCGGCCGCCCACAGCCGTGCGCTTGCTGTCGTTAGCGACGACATCGCGAGCGCGATCCGCGCGGAGGCCGAGGCGAGGCCGTAGCCAGAGTGCCGGCGATCGTCGAATCGCACTGAGGCTGCTCCAAGCCGGTTAGAAAGTATCGATTTCGATTACCGCTTCGGCGAAAGGCTGCGGCGCCTCCTGAGGCAAATTGTGACCGACGCCGCCACTTAAGATCCGATGCATGTATTTGCCTGAGAATCTCTTTCGATAGGATGCGCCGTCTGAGGCCGGTGCTACTCCGTTGGCGTCACCGTCGAGGGTGATCGTGGGCACGGTGATGGCAGGGCCTTCGGCAAGTCGTTTTTCCAGATCATCGTATTTTGGATCGCCTTTAGCCAGGCTGAGCCGCCAGCGGTAATTGTGGATCACGATGGCGACGTAATCCGGGTTGTTGAAGGCAGCCGCGGTGCGATCGAATGTCGCATCATCGAAGTCCCACTTGGGTGAGTTGAACTTCCAGATGAGCTTCGCCAGATCATTCCGATATTCGTCGAGACCGGCCTGACCGCGTTCCGTGGCAAAGTAGTACTGATACCACCATCCCCATTCCGCCCGCGCCGGCAACGGCCGCTTGTTGAATGCGAGATTGTTGATCAGATAACCATTGCACGAAACCAGGGCCTTGCAGCGCTGTGGCCAGAGCGCTGCGATGATGTCGGCCGTTCTTGCTCCCCAATCATAACCGGCGAGGATCGCCTTATCGATCTTGAGAGCATCCATCAGTGCAATGATATCGAGTGCCACTACCGACTGCTGGCCATTGCGGAAGGTTGTACCTGAAAGAAATCGCGTCGTGCCGTGGCCGCGCAAATATGGAACGATCACGCGGTAACCCGCCGACGCCAGCCAGGGCGTGACATCGACGTAACTATGAATGTCGTAGGGCCAGCCGTGCAGAAGAATTACTACTGGACCGTCAACCGGACCGGCTTCAGCGTATCCGACATTCAGAACGCCGGCATCGATCTGCCTCAATGAACCGAATGAAGTATTGGTCCCATGTTTAAACTGTTCATTGACCCATGCGGGCAAAGGCATGTTCGGGGTTGCCGGACTTATCTTGCTGGTTTGTGCGGCCGCGGAGCCAATCATCGCGAGCTTGCCGGCGGCGATGGTCATAGCGGCATTACGCATGAAGCGGCGGCGATCGCGGTTGATTTCTTCAGACATCGAACTCTCTCCCCCAAATGGATTGCGTTCGAGTATCCCCCTCAAATTGGACTGGATCGAATTAAATAGCCTGATCAGACAGGTAGGCCGAAGCTTTCGAGTATCGCACGCAGAGATGAATCTACTGCTGGATACGCTTTGCCAGCGAATGACTCAGTGCGAGGAACTTCTCCAACCGGGCGCGCCTCACGATCAACTGGCGTCCGTCGCGTACAATCAGATGCTTTTGTTCAAAGCTGGCGAGATACTCGGTTACCCGCGGACGCGAGGCGCCCACCAATTCGCAAGATCCTGATGGCGCGCCGGACACCGTTAGCCGCACCCCTAATTTATCGCGGAACACCGAAATTCTCGCTGAGTTCCAGCAGTATCAACGCTACGCGTTCCTCCAAGCGTACAGGCCATGAAATTCGAGCAACGCAACTGCACCAGATCCCATCGTCCGGAATAGCTCGCCGCCATGCGCTTGAAGTCCGCCGAGGCGATCCCCAAGGCAATTTCAATGAATATCGCCAGAGTGATCGTTCCAATCCGGCAGTCGGTGACCGCTTCGCAGCGGAAACTATAATTTGATTCCCGGAAACCGCCTGAGGGGAATGCCCGGAATCATCCCCGGCGCAACCATGATCACCAGCGTGCGCTCGCCCTTGCGATTGCGGCAGGTTGATTCGCGCTACTCCCGAGAGCAAAACATACGCGGATTCGGGTGAATGTTTCTCATCGAAAATGATGCCCTGCTTCGCCACCCGACTCATCATCAGCGCATCGTCAAGTCTGTTCAGCTGACGCGAAGTAAGCCAGGAGATGTTTTTAAGCCCCTGTAAACTTCGCTTTTTTGAAACTCGCGCAACCGGCATAGATCCAGCCTAACAGATCAAGCCTGGAGTAGAGTTCCAGTTCGCCTTGCTTGGTTCCGTGTGTAACCACATCGTCTCGAGATACCGACGAAATTCAAAACGTATCGATATTCGTGGGCCTTACTATAAAATGACGTTTAATTGCTGTATTTTATATCTGCTGAAAAACGTGTGTTGTGCGGAGCTGCGGAGATTTGATGAGCGAGAATCTGAAACTGGACGAAGAATACCGACTGACGCGGGCTGCCCTTGTCGATGCGGGGATCGATATGACCGATAGTATGGATGCGCTTTATCGTGACTGGCGACGATGGCGCGCCAGGTCGGCGGCGCGGTCATCAGTCGATATCGTCGGCGTGGCAAACGCAGACGACTGGTGGGCTCACCATCTTCAACAATTTCGCAGCTTGATTGATCCGGTGCACGTTGCAGCGCGAGCCGAACGGGCGCGCAAAGATCGAAATAGCACTCGCAATTGACCGATGAGCCCGGGACGCCGACGCTACTGACGGTGTGCGACGCAGGCGTCGCCGATGTCATCGCGGATGTCATAACTGACAGATCCGGCGCTTGCGACCCCCATGGCTCTGCCACGACCGCGAGATTGAATTCTGAGGCGATCCGTTGATGAGCCTGTCCGTCCACACTACGTAGACAAAGCTCTTATGCGACGCGTCCCAGAAACGGCTGACGTGGAGACGCTTGAATAGCACCGAGCGAGCCTCGGTAAAGGCGTCCTCGCCATTCTCGAAGGATTCCTTCACCTTGATCGGTCCGGTCTGGCGGACAGCGACGGAAGCGTCGGAGGTATCCTCCGCCAACCCGAGCCCGCCCTTGATTCCGCCCTTCTGCGACTTGCTGATGAAGACCGTGATGCCGTCGATTTTGGGGTCGTCATAGGATTCGATGACGATCTTGTGATCCGGCCCGATCAGATTGAACTCCGTATTGACGGAGCCGACGATATGCCGCCTCGGCCCGCACGCGCTCAGTAACGCCAAACTCACGATCGCCTACCGACAGCGCCACGATACGTATTCCCGATCGTGCTCTCGATTCCTGCTGCCATGAGCTGACATGACCTCGCCATTGATCCGTATGCCAGTGGCAATCCGCTGGGCTTCATCGAATAGTCGTTTTGTTGAGGGTGCTCACAATTCCGTCGCTTTATGAACCATCGGCGCTGGGAGACTCACTGACGCCAGGGGCATCCGATTCCTGACAAATCAGCCGTTGGTGATTTCCACCCAGGTCGGCGCGTGATCGCTTGCTTTCTCCCAGCCGCGAACCTCGCGATCGACTCCCGCGCTGACCAGACGGGGCGCCGCCGATGGGACCAGCAGCAAATGATCGATACGCAACCCGGCGTCGCGCGCCCATGCATTTCGAAAGTAATCCCAAAAAGTGTAGATGCGTTTTTCGGGATGCAATCTCCGCAGCGCGTCGGTCCATCCCGTCGCCACCAGATCCGAGAAGGCCTTACGCACCTCCGGAAGAAACAACGCGTCATCGACCCAACGCTCCGGCTTATACACATCGATTTCGGTCGGTATAACGTTGTAGTCGCCCGCGAGAACAACCGGCAGTCAGCGCCGAACAGCGTTTCGGCATGACGCGCAAAACGTTCCAGCCACCGGAGTTTGTAATCGAACTTCGGTCCGGGCGCGGGATTGCCGTTGGGAAGGTAAAGACAGCCGACCACGACTTCGTTGACCCGTGCCTCGATATAGCGGCTGTGCAGGTCCTCGGGGTCGCCCGGTAGACCTCGGCGGCTCTCGACCGGAACCTGGTCGCGAGCGAGAATCGCGACGCCGTTCCAGCTCTTTGTCCATGCCAGATCGCGCCGTAACCGGCCTCGCGAATAGCGCTTCCGGGAACTTCTCCTGGGGAGCCTTCAACTCCTGGAGGCATGCTACATCCGGTTTGAATTCGGCAAGCCAGCGCAGAAGACCGGCAGGCGGCCATTGACGCCGTTGACGTTAAAAGTCGCTATCTTCACGAGAATCGATCAGGCGCGATCACAATTTCGGGCCGGCCTGCCTCGAGATCTCAGGTCCCGTAAGTAGACGCCCGTCCGCACCGGCTCGATCCTAGCAATGCTGGTCGATGATTTCGATCAGATCGCAAACATCGACCGGTTTGCATAACCACGCGTCGATTCCCGCAAGAGGTTCTTCCGACTGCTCGCTGCCTGAAACCACGACCACTGGAATATCGCGCAGTATCGGATCCTCGTCTCGCAATTTCAAAAACCTCCGGCCGTCCATGACCGGCATGGCCAAATCGAGAACCACGAGGCGTGGGAAACGAGGCGTTGTTTTCAGTACCCGCAGCGCTTCCTGGCCATTCTCGGCCTGCAACACGGAGTAGCCCCTTGAATCAAGCAGTTTAGACATGCTCTCTCGGAGGGACTGGTCGTCGTCGACCACCAGCACGAGCTTCTTATCATTAACTTTGGCATCTGGCATAAGCGCCTCCGTTAGGTTGCGGGGGAGCAAGTATCAAGCCGGACACCGAAAAGTTGAGTATTTGCAACGATAATTGACTAGCGCCCCTCGCCTATATGCTGAAGTTACCGTAGCCCGGTAAATGTTTTGATTGTTTGGAAAAGGAAGACTAGATAGCCTCGTCTGCGTGTCGGCTCGAGTCTCTTCCGGTCTCCGGAGACTCCGACCCAAGACGCCCGCCGTTCGAATAGGTCGGAAAGGCATCGATCACTTGGAAAAATCAACCGATGGCCGCTAAGACCGCATACATTGCGGACTATCTCGAACAACACAAAGACGAGATTCTGAGCCGCTGGCGCGATACCGCGAGGGCGGAGTCCGCACAAGCCGAACGACTGGCCGAGATGGACGATCGCGAACTCCTCGACCATCTGCCCGCGCTTACCGAAGCGCTCATCGGCGTGTTGCGCGGTGAAGAAGAATCGCCGGATGAGGACGCCGCACGCCGTCATGGTCATCAGCGGCGACTCGACGGCTATAGCGTCACCGACGTGCTCTGGGAGCTCACAATTTTCAGGCGGGTCTTCGTCGGCTGTCCTCGATGAGGCTTCGGTGCAGGTCGACGGCTGGATACCTATCGACGAGGGTAGGACGATACTTGACCTGCTCGATCTATGGGCGAGAGCCTCGATCGATCAGCACGTCAAGGAAACCGAGCAGGAACGCGACCGGGCCGCTCGCGCGCGGCAGTTCTCGAAACTCAGCGCCAGCGATTTCTCGGCACGCTTTCCCATGAGCTTCGCAATCAGATCCAGCCGATTCTCTTCGGCCTTCAACGTCTCAGAGACAGCGAACCTACCGCCTCATCAGCTGCGCGCGCTCGAGATGATCGAACGCCAAACCCGTCATCAGTCGTTTCTCATCGAAGACCTGCTCGACCTCCATCGAAATCAAATCGGCAAGATCGAGCTCCATCGCTCGCTGGTCGACCTGAGAGATTGCGTACGTCACGCCGCGGAAACGAATCAGTCCGAGGTGCAGCTCAAGTCTCTCGACGTGCGGCTCGATTTGCCCGCGGAACCGGTCCTACGCATTCGTCGACCGTGAACGATTCCGCCAGGTGGCCAACAACCTGATGTCGAATGCGGTGAAGTTCACGCCCAAGGGAGGCAGAATCGTCTGGCGGCTTTACGAGGAGCCCGGATCGCGGGTGATTGAGTATTCGCGACTACGGCGTGGGGATCAGGGCCGAGGATCTTGTCGCACATTTTCGACATATTTTTCCAAGGCGATCTCTCCCCGGATGCTCGTCATGGGGGGCTCGGCATTGGCCTTCCGGTGGTCAAGAATCTCGTCGAATTGCATGGCGCAACGATCGAAGGCCGCAGCGACGGCGAAGGTACCGGAGCGGAGTTCATAGTGCGTATTCCCGCCCCGGATAAGCCCACGACCAATTCGTAAATGTGGCGCGACCGAGTCGTCGATCCGCGCATGAACAACGACCATCTGATCAATTTCCGTGATCTAACCGGTCTCCTCGGCAATCGCCGCCTTCACGCGGGACGCTCCAGCATCCGATCGCGGTGGCCTTTGACCTTCGGGAAGCGTGCCGGATCGACGCCATCCGACTCGAGAAATTGTGTGAATGTAAACAGGTACGGATCACAAATCGTGAACGTGTCACCCATCACCCACGGACCAACGAACATCTCTTTCTCGATCAGATCGAAACACTCGGCGACTGATTGCGGCACTTTGGCCTGCATCGCCGCGATCGCCGCCGCATTGTTGCCGTCAACCCAGCGATAGCCGCGTACCCGATGGGCATGAGCTACATGGACCGTCGCGCACATATAGCTGTTGAACCCTTGAACTCGTGCGAAGGCGAAAGCGTCGTCGATCGGGGCCAAGTCGGTATTGGGAAAAGTCTGAGCGATAAATGCGAGAATTGCCGGGGTTTCGGTAAGAATTCCCGCTCGGTAACCAGCGCCGGTACGCGGCCCTTGGGATTGATCGAAAGGTATTCCGATTTGCGCTGCTCGTTGGATCGAAAGTCGAGACGCACGGTTTCGTAGTCGGCGCCAACCTCTTCCAAACTTATATGGAGGCCAACGCGCAAGTTCCGGGAGAATAAAATAGCTTCAGCATGTGACCTCACGACCTCCCGGCAATATCTACATGACAACTCTAATGCACATCCAGATTATTCGTCGATTCCGACGATTAATCATCTGAGCTGCGGTTCGAGAAGGATGTCATCGATTGTCTCACGTGACATCTTCTACAATTCAGACGCTCGAAATTGAATGATTCCTGGTGCTGCCGCTCTTTCTGGCATGTTCCGTGCACTTTCAGCAACGAATCGGAGGTGTACAGCCATGACCATGAAAAAATTCGGCTCCTTCGCCGTCGTAGGGGCATTATGCTTGTTCGTCGCGGGTTGTTCCGGTGAACCTCTACCACTCGGGAACAGGGAACACTTATCGGCGGCGGCGCGGGAGCAGTCGGCGGCGCGCTCATCGGTACCGCCGTTGGCCATCCGGGCGCGGGCGCGGCAATTGGCGGAGTTGGCGGCGCGGCGACTGGTTACGCGATCGGTAATCACGAACAGAACGAGCAGGACTACTATCGAGGAGACAATTAGTCGCGCATTTTCGCCTCTTGAGTTAGGATCCCTGGACACTGTGCGCATGCACGAACGTGTAAAATTTGCGCGGAGTCAAAGAATAGTCAGCGTCAATGGCGCCGATCGCAGAAGATAACTCGAAAGACCAACCGTCTAGAGGAGACCGCCAATGGCAACCGAAAAATTTGATCTTCCCGGCGTCGAGGAATTGCGTGCGCACGCCCGTCAGCATATCGAAAGCGGAGCCATAACCGAGGAATACAATGCGGATCGCTCCCGCGTCGTGGCCGAACTCAACCGCGTCCTGGCGACCGAGCTGGTATGCGTCCTGCGCTACAAGAGCCATTACTACACCGCCTCCGGAATCAATTCCGCCACCGTAAAAGTCGAATTCCTCGAGCATGCGAATGAAGCGCAAATGCATGCTGACCAGGTCGCGACCAGGATCGTTCAGCTCAACGGCTCCCCGGATTTCAGTCCCGCCGATCTGAAGGGCCGCAGTCTCACGGAGTTCACCACCGGGACGAATCTCTCGAGATGATCAAGGAAGATCTGGTCGCCGAGCGTATCGCCATCGAGTTCTATACCGCGATCATCCGCTGGCTCGGCGATTCGGATCTGACTACGCGAAAGATGATGCAGGATATTCTCGCCGTCGAGGCGCAACACGCCGAAGACATGAAGATGCTGCTCGACCGGCTTCGCAAGAACCATCGTTAGCTGATCGCGAAGAAGTCGATATTCGAGGCGTTGACAAGGCCGCGCGCGACCTTCCCGCGCGACCTTTCTGATGGCTGCGGGCGGCGGTGTCGAGGTTTGCCGATAGGGTCTGCGTAATCCGCCGCGCCGCTACGGCGCTAGCGAAGCCTCGAGTGTCTGCGCGATTTTGGCCGGCGTCGCCAGCCGGATGAACGCGCCGAGCCGTGGCCCACGTTCCTGACCGAGCAGGACGTGATACAGGAGCGGAAAGATTTTGCCCGGCTTATCGTAATTTGCGCGGCCGAGGTCGTAGATCATCTTTTCGATCTCTTCCGCGCTGGCGCTTGAATTATTCGTCAACCATGCAGCCAGCGCTTCGAGTTGTTGGCGTTCACTATCCGCCGGCCGATATGGCGTTTTCGTCGCTTCGATAAAATCGCGATAGAAGTTGATCGCACATTCCATCAAGGCGCGCGCCAGCGCTTCCGTTTCCGCATCGCCAGCGATCGCCGGATCGTAGCTCACCAGGTAATTCCACAGCAGATCGCGATCGGCGGTCCCGACCGCCGGCACCAGGTTCATCACCAGGCCGAAAGTAATCGAGGAATTGAAGCGTCGCGCACTGCTCTTCTGCAAAACGAATTCGAGTGGCGAATTGGACCGCGCGTTCTCGTCGGCGGCGCTCCATGCGCGCAGCGCCTCGAGGTATTCATCGACGTACTGTGGAATCGCCTCCAGGAAAAGCTTGCGCGCCCGCCGCGGATTGAGAATCAGAAAGTATTTGAGCACCTCGATTGGCGCGTAGCGACGCCATTGCTCGACGCCGACACCGCGCCCAACCGACTTGAAACCTTGTGCCCCTCTTCATCCAGGTACATCTCGAAGGGAAAACCCAGCGGCGCCCGCCCGCCCAGCAGCTTGACGATCTGACCCGACAGGCGCGCCGAATCGATCAGGTCCTTGCCATAAAGTTCATAGTCGACCTTCAGCACATACCAGCGTAGCGCCCAATCGACCTTCCATTGGACCTTGGCCTTACCGCCGAGAATGCTCTGTTCGCCCTTGAAACCGCATCCGCGGGCGCCGCCGAAACTGCGCTCGCAGGAGAACTCTACCGTCGCGCGATCCGGATGATACGCCGTGACCAGGGTCGAATTGATCTGCCCGCACTGCGGACAGAGCGGCATTATCGGGGACCATCCGCGACGGTTTTCCTCGCGCAGCGTAGGCGCGACGATATCGATGATCTCCTTGTGCTGCGCTACGATCAGGCGCAGCGCCTCATCGAAGCCGCCGCTCGCGTACATCTCGCTCGAACGCAACAGCTCGTACTCGACCTCGACCGGAGCCAAAAAGCCTCCGAGCAGCCCAATCATGTGCGCGGCGAAGCTGTCGTGGCAGTCACCGAACGGGTCCGGGATACGCGATACCGGCTGGCCCAGGTAAGCCCCCGTCGCTTCGCGATCCGGGATGGTCTCAGGAACTTTGCGCAGACCGTCCATATCGTCGATAAACACGACGAATCGCGACTTATGACATCCAGGGCTCTGAAAGCATGCTCGACGTACGAGGGCCGCAGGATCTCGCCCATCGTCCCCAGATGAGGCAGGCCGGAGGGGCCGAATCCGCTCTGAAAGACCACCCGACGCTCGGATTCGTAGCCACGCACGCGCTCGATAAGCTTGCGCGCCTCTTCGTAGGGCCATAGGTCGAGACGGTTTTCGGATTGTGGCGCTGATGCCATCTTTACTCTGTTTCCTCGGGTTCCTTGCCCCGTAGCATGTGCGCCACCGCCTCGTGCAACCAGGGGTCAATCTGGAGGTCGCGCATTTTTTCCGAAGCCAACCTGAGCTTGACGCTGCAGTTGGCGCAAACCACGGCGGTTTCGGCAAAACCAGCCGAATCTTCCACTACTATCCGGAGGAGCCACTCGGTGACCGTCCGCCGGCATATTTCACATCGGTTTTCCATCGAAGCTGCTTTGCCTTTGCCTGATGGTTAAAATCATAGCATTGCTTCGTCTTCCGGCGCTGTGTTACAGCGGAGACTGTAGATATCCTCTGTACCTGCCACTGTGTCAGCCAAGAGCGCATATAGAACAGGGCCCAACATAACGGGCATATTTGTCGGATCCGAAGCCGCGACTGCTCTCAGCCGCTCACGGTCCGATTCTATGGATCAAGCTTTAACTAAGCAAAAAATCAAAGAACTTCGCGCGACCGTCAACGAAAACGACCGTATCGCGATTGTACTCCAGGACGACCCCGATCCCGACGCGATGGCCAGCGCGATTGCCTTGCGCGTGCTGCTCGGACGCAACAAGCTGACGACCCCAATCTTCGCCTTCAAGCCGGTCACCCGTCCTGAAAACCGGACGATGACCCATCTGTTGGAAATCGAGGTGGCGCCGGCCAGCACCGAGGCTTGCGCGGTTACGACAAGATCGCGATGGTCGACGTCGAACCGCCCTATTTCGGGGATCGTCTGCCGCGTGCAGATATCGTCATCGACCATCATCCGGGCTATGCGTCCGGGGTTGCTCCTTTCGAAGACGTCCGCACCGAGTACGGCTCAACCTCCACGATCCTGACTGAGTACCTGATCGGCGCCGACGAAAAGATCAGCGAACGCCTCGCGACCGCCCTGCTTTATGGAATTCGCAGCGACACGGTGGCGCTCTCCGACGCGTCACCGACGCCGACATCCAGGCGTTCGTCCATCTCTACCCGCTCGCCAACTTCAGTTTGTTGCGCCAGATCGGCCGGCCGGAATTACCCGTCACTTTCGCGCGAATTCTCGCGCGCGCCCTGGAACGGCTGACCGTCGTTCACGGTCTGGTGGCGCTCCATCTCGGGATCGTCGAACGCGACGACCTGATCGTTCAGGTGGCCGAATTCTGCCTCCAGTTCGAGGGGGTCGAATGGGTCGCCGTATCGGGGAAAGCTCGGACCCAACCTTGTGGTTGCGGTGCGCACCCACGGTCGATTGGGCGCGATAACGCCGGCGAAATGGCGAAACGGCTGTTCGGCGATATCGGCAGTGCCGGTGGTCATCGCCACATGGCCAAGGCCGTCGTACCGCTCCGCCGATGGCGCCTCCGGGAAGGCACCACCCGCGACACCGTGATCGATTCGCGGCTAAGGGAGCTCTTCGCCGGTGGTATCGCGGGCGCGGGCGAAAACGGCGACCAACGCGTCCCCCAACGCAACGGCGCATAGGCCAAAAGCCGCCAGCGCGGCTGCACAGGATTACCGCTGCGGGCTGAACGATTCGCGCGACAGGCGTTTACCTGCGCGCGGCGACCATTTATCGTGATCTTGTGGGTGCTGCTGAAGCTACACTGGAAATCAAGAATCGACTCGGACTTCATCTTAGAGCAGCTTCAACACTGTTTCAGACGGTGAAAGACTTCAAATCGTCCGTTACGTTGTCCAACGGACGTCAGGAAGTCAACGCGCGAAGCGTTACCAGTCTGATAATGCTCGGCGCGGGGCAGGGGACGAAGCTCAAGGTCAAGGTGACGGGACCGGACGCCGCGGCGACGATGGCGGCTCTCAAGGCGCTGTTCGAAGCACGCTTCGGTGAGGATTAGGACCGCGCCGACCCTTGCCGTTACCGAACTCTTCGTCACCAGTGGGACGCCCTGCTTGATCCTGTTATAGTGCCTCGATTATATCGATACTGCCGGATTTTCAGGGCTGACATATGAAATCGGAGCGCTCGCTTAGCGGACGGTCTCGTCCCGCCCCGCGAGAGTGTAGCCTCGCCGGCTGAAAAATCGCCTCGAACGTACCATGTGCCAATCTCAAGGAGTCGCTGTTAATGCCGCTTAAGGATTTCCTATTCACGTCAGAGTCAGTATCGGAAGGCCATCCCGACAAGATGTGCGACCAGATCTCTGACGCGGTTCTCGACGCGCTGATCTCCGAAGACCCCAATTCACGTGTCGCGCTCGAATCGTTGGCCAAGACCGGTCTTATCGTCATGGCCGGTGAAATTACCTCGCGAGCCAACCCCGACTTCATCAAGATTGCGCGTAAGGTCGCGACTGATATCGGCTACGACCATGACGATATCGGCTTCAACGGCAATATGTGCGCGGTCCTCACCGCAATCGAGCCGCAATCTCCCGATATCTCGCAGGGCGTGACCGAGGGCGAGGGACTCTTCAAGGAGCAGGGAGCGGGCGACCAGGGTTTAATGTTCGGTTTTGCCTGCGACGAGACCTCCGAAAAGATGCCTTTGCCGATCCAGCTTGCGCATCGCCTGATGGAGAATCTGACGCAACTGCGCAAGGACAAGAAGCTCGACTTCTTGCGACCCGACGGTAAGAGCCAAGTGACGGTTCGTTACGTCAACGGCAATCCAGTTGGGGTTACCGCGGTCGTGATTTCCACGCAGCACCATCCCGAGGCCAGCCACAACAAGATTCGCGAAGCGATAATCGAAGAGCTGATCAAAAAGACGATTCCCGACCAGTATCTCGATAAGTCGACCGTCTATCACGTCAATCCGACCGGGAGTTTTGTCGTCGGCGGACCGCATGGCGATTGCGGGCTGACCGGGCGAAAAATCATCGTAGATACCTACGGCGGCTACGGGCGGCATGGCGGCGGCGCCTTCTCGGGCAAGGACCCCAGCAAGGTCGACCGTTCCGCCTGCTATATGGCGCGTTACGTGGCAAAGAACGTGGTTGCCGCGGGACTGGCCAAGAAATGTGAAATTCAGGTTGCCTACGCGATCGGCGTGGCGGAGCCGGTCTCGCTCCTAATCGATACTTTCGACACCGGGGTCGTGCCGGACCAGAAGCTCTCGTCGACGTTGCGGGAACTCTTCGACTTTCGCCCCGCGGCCATAATCAAGACCCTCGAGCTCAAACGACCGATTTACCGGGCGACTGCCGCATATGGCCATTTCGGCCGTATCCCCAACAACGGACTGTTCCCGTGGGAGCGGATCGACATGACGGAACCGCTGCAGAGTGCGTTCGGGATAAGCGGCCGCTAGAAGGCTCGTGAGCGGGCGCGTCGCGCACAGATTTACTTATCAGGATAAGGAGTACTACTCATGCCCAACTCGCAGGCCAAGGGGCAGGACCAGGACGTTCGTGACCTAGGTCTGGCCGCTGCGGGCCGCAAACGAATCGAATGGGCCGACCGGCAGATGCCGGTATTGCGGCTAATCCGCGAGCGCTTCGCCAAGGAACAAACGCTTAAGGGCCAACGGCTCGGCGCGTGCCTGCATGTGACCTGCGAAACCGCCAACCTGCTGCGCGCGCTCAAGGCCGGAGGAGCAGAGGTATTCTGTTGCGCCAGCAACCCGCTCTCGACGCAGGACGATGTCGCCGCCGCGCTGGTGGCGGAATACGGCATCCCCACCTTCGCGATACACGACGAGGATCGCGATACCTACTACAACCATCTCCGCGCCGTTCTGACCCGCCGCCCGACCATCACGATGGACGACGGCGCCGACCTGGTGAGCCTGCTGCACACCGAATATCGCGATCAGGCTTCGGAAGTGCGCGCGAGCATGGAGGAAACCACCACCGGAGTTATCCGATTGCGTGCGATGGAGCATGACGGCGCGCTGCGGATTCCGGTCGTCGCGGTGAACGACGCGCAGACCAAGCATCTGTTCGATAATCGCTATGGCACCGGACAATCGACCCTGGACGGGATCATTCGCGCCACCGGCGTGCTGATTGCCGGATCGACCGTGGTCGTGGCCGGTTACGGCTGGTGCGGCAAGGGTATCGCCTCACGCGCGCGCGGGATGGGCGCCGAGGTCATCGTCACGGAAGTCGACCCGATCCGCGCGCTCGAAGCGGCGATGGACGGATTGCGCGTGATGCCGATGTCGAAGCGTCGAAGGTCGGCGATATCTTCATCAGCGCAACCGGCGATCGCTCGGTGCTCGGAGCTTCGCAGTTCACCCTGATGAAGGACGGCGCGATTCTGTGCAACTCGGGCCATTTTGACGTCGAGATCGATATCGCATACCTCAACGACACCGCGACCAAGGTCGAGCGCAACGTTACCAACACGTCGACGCCTACCATCTGCCGAACCGCCGCACTCTCTATATTCTCGGGCAGGGACGGCTGGTGAACCTCGCCTGCGCGGAGGGCCATCCCGCACAGGTGATGGATATGAGCTTCGCCACGCAGGCGCTGGCCTCGGGATGGACCGCGGTAAGCGACCCGTTGCCGGTGAAGGTGCACGACGTGCCGCAGCAAATCGAGAACGAAGTGGCGGCTCTCAAGCTGGCCGCGATGGGCATCCACATCGATTCGCTGAGCGAGGAGCAGAAGAAGTACCTGTCGAGCTGGCAGACCGGAACCTGAAGCCTCGTAATCCCGATACAGTGGCTGACTGTGACGCCCGGCGCGGTATCCCCGTTCCGGGCGTCGCATTTCCGGTAGTCTCCCGGTTCGAAAATCCGAACGCTCATAGGTAAATTGAACAATGCCGCAAATGATGGCGTGAGATGAGAATATCGCGGCGTGAATTCGTCCGGCGAGTCGGTATCCTGGGCGGCGTCGGGGCTGCGCACGTCGCGATGGAAGCGCTCGGCCTCGCGCCCATGCCGCTGACCTACGCGGGTCCGCCGTCATTGCCTGCCGAATCCGGCCATGGCACCAAAGTCGTGATTCTCGGCGCCGGAATGGCTGGTCTTACGGCGGGCTACGAACTTCGCAAGGCCGGGTACAACGTTACAATTCTATAGGGCGCGAACGAGTTGGCGGCCAACTGGACCATCCGTCGCGATACGCGCATCGATCTGAACCATCTCCCCGAACAACGATGCGCATTCGCAGACAACCTCTACTTCAACGCGGGCCCGGCGCGGATCCCGAGCCATCATCAAGCGGTCCTGGGATACTGCCGCGAGTTCGGGGTCGAGTTACAGGTCGAGGTGAATAGCAATCGCAGTGCCTTGTTCCTCAACGAGGGGGTGAACGACGGACGTCCGTGCAGCAGCGGCAGGTGATAAAGACAACCTCGCGGTCATGTTTCCGAGTTACTTGCAAAGGCCATCAAGCGGGGAGCCCTCGACCATGAGATGAATGCCGCGGACAAGGCAGCGGTTGTAGAGTTCCTGCGCGTTTATGGCGACCTTTCTCCCGATCTCTTTTACAAGGGTTCGAGTCGCTCCGGCTTTCGCACTCTCCCCGGCGCCAGCTTCCAGGAGGGCGTGCAGCGAGACCCAATCGATATGCGGTTGCTGCTGGATGAAAACCTCATGGACCGGCGTGATCTTCGAAGATGTGTTCGTGATGCAGGCGACGATGTTTCAGCCGGTCGGCGGCATGGACCGGATTCCGGCGGCATTCCACAAACGCCTCCATGCGAAAATCCGGCTCGGTGCACGGGTGGTCGAGATCACCAAACTGCCGCAAGGAGTACGGATCGTCTATCTTGAGCGTGGTGCCGGCGAACCGGTGGCGATAACCGCGGACTACGCGATCGTCACGATCCTCTGCCGGTCCTCGCCGGAATCAAGAGTAACTTCTCCGCTCCGTTCAAGCAGGCGATCGCCGGAACTGCCTATGACTGTGCGGTCAAGGTCGCCTGGCAGTCGAGCCGTTTCTGGGAGACCGAGGATCACATCTACGGCGGCATCTCGTTCCTCAAGGGTGAGACGAATCTGGTCTGGTATCCGAGCAACGGCTTCCAGACTCCGCAAGGGATACTGCTGGCCTGCTACAACACCGGAGATGATGCGAGGCGCTTCGGCGCGCTGCCTCTACCCGACCAATACGCTCGAACACGCGATGCACTGAACGAATTGCATCCCGGCCACGGCGCCGACCTGATCGATCCGGTAGCGGTTTCCTGGCAAAACGTACCTTTCAACCTTGGTCCGTGGGTTGATTGGCCTGAAGGTCCAAATGCGGGCTACAGGCTGCTCAACCAGCAAGACATTATTTAGCCGAGGCGAACATCTGAGTCACATTAGCGGTTGGCAGGAAGGCGCCGTCCTTTCCCGGCCCTCGTCGTCTCCCGCGATCGACGAGGATCCGCGAGCGTGCCGGTCGGCCTGAGCCACCGGGCAGGTGACCTGCTCATCAAGGCGCGCCACGGAAGCTACCAGTCCGAGTCTCGCCTCCGTACGCCAGCTTTCGGAAAATTTACCCGACTAGACCGGGGTCGCCTTCGAGGCGGAAGCCGATTCTAACTTCCACCTGGAACTCGAGGTCGCCGCTCTTCGGCACCGCGCCGCGAATATGCGTGACTTCAAACCAATCGATATTGCGCAGGTCTGGCGAGCCTTGGTCAGGCGTTGCGAACAGCGTCATGGATACTCTGGTCGGAGACTCCAACTACGTCGACTAATTTTGAGGTTTTTTCGGCATTGCCCTCTCCGTGACGACGGGATTGGTACCAATGCCTCTGTAGTCGCAAGAGAAGCCGCTTAGCAAGCGCGCTCAACCGTCGTCCCGCCGCGTAAACTCGACCGCCAGCTCGGCGGCATCTTCGATAGTTCGCAGGTCGAGCATGAAGGCGCCGTCGCGCACGCGTCCAATCACCGCGGGCCGGGCCGCGCGAAAGATTGCGGCGATCGCATGCTCGGAAAGTTTGCGATGCGTGATCCGCAGTGCGCGACTTTCCAGCTCCTCGGTGGGCAACGCGCCCGAATCCGATTTGCGAGGTCGAGTTCACGATCTCTATCTGAAATTCGGGACCGAGCCGCTCCGCCAGCAGCCTCTCGCGCGCGCCGCGACGATTCCGATCTCGGCTGCCGATCGCTTCAGCAGGCGAGCGTCGGTAGATCCGTCGCGAGGTCTCCCGTGCGAGGTAGAGCCGCAGGGTCGCCTCCAACGCCGCGAGGATTATCTTGTCGCATCGGAGCGCCCGCTTGAGCGGATTGGTCTTGAGTTGTTCGATGAGCGCGCGTCGGCCCACGACGATTCCGGATTGCGGTCCACCCAACAATTTGTCGCCGGAAAAAGTGACGATCGCGGCGCCCGCTGCGATTCGCTCGCGTACGATCGGTTCGCGCGGCAGGCCATAGCTGCTCATATCGATAAGCGCCCCCGACCCAGGTCCTCCATCACTTCAACATTGTGCGCCCGTCCGATCTCGACCACTTCGGGGACGGGCTGACTTCCGCCGTGAAGCCGACCACGCGATAGTTCGAGACGGATGCACCTTGAGCAGAAGCGCGGTCTCCGGACCGATCGCCCCGGCGTAATCGCGCTGATGCACCCGGTTGGTCGTGCCGACTTCGCGGATTCGCGCGCCCGCCCGCGCCATCACCTCGGGAATGCGAAACGATCCGCCGATTTCCACCAATTCCCCGCGCGAGACCACCACCTCGCGCCCATCCGCGAGCGTATTCAGCGCGAGCAACACGGCGGCCGCGTTGTTGTTGACGACAGTTGCCGCTTCCGCGCCGGTGAGGGCGCACAGATATTCCTCCACCAGATGGTCGCGGTCTCCACGTTCGCCGCTGACCAGGTCGTACTCGATGTTGACCGGCGATCGCGCCGCACGCTCCATCGCTTCGATCGCGGCTTCGGCCAGAAGCGCGCGGCCGAGGTTCGTATGTAGAACGACTCCGGTGGCGTTGACGACCGTCTTCAATTTCGGTTCGTCATGGTTGATGAATTCGCGCACCTGCCCGACGATTCCCGCGATCAGATCGTCGCGCGTCACGGAGCTGTCGCCGCCCGCGGCGATCTTCTCGCGCAGGCTCGCGATCGCGCGCTGTACCGCAGCCTTTAGATAATCCCGGTTGAATCCGCGCAACGCGCCGTCTTGTTCGGCAGCCTTGAGACAGTCATCCACCGCCGGGATGATGCGCAGGGGTTGCGCGCTCTTCGCTGAAGGCTTGGCCTTGGATGGCGTTTTCGCGGGCGCGGACATGGCTGAATTATAGCCGCCGCGCGCGTTAGAATCCGCTAGCTGGCGGAGGGACTCAGGACGCGTACCGCGGCTCGCGCCTGCGCGATCGTGCGCATCCTGGTGAGCATGAAAATTCCGCACAACAGCGCGATCGCGCCGCAAATCTCGACCGCGAACTCGGGACTCAGATGCTCCCCGATGAAACCCACCTCCAATGCTCCCAGCGGCGCGGCGCCGATAAACGAGATGGTGTAGAGACTCATTACCCGTCCGCGCAATTCGTCGGAAACGAACATCTGAAGCAACGTATTCGTACTCGCCATGTAGTTGATCAAGCGCGGCGCCGATAATCGTCTGCGCCACCAGCGAGAGCCTCATATCGCGCGACATCCCGAAAACCAGGATTCCGATCCCGGCGACCAGCAGTCCGACCATCAGGTTCTGCCGCTGCGAGCCGGTCGTCGCCGAACGCGAGGCCAGGATCACCGCTCCCACCACGGCGCCGGCGCCTTGCGCGCCCATCAGCATGCCGTAAGCACCCGCATCGCCATGCAGGATATTGCGCGCGAAAACCGGCAGCAGAACCGTGTACTGCACGCCGAATCCATTGCAGATGCCGCCCACCAGCAGCAGGTAAAAACTCGGACGATGACCCCATACGTAGGCGAGCCCCTCGTGCAGCCGCCGCAGCATCGACGCGCCCATACTTTGCGCGACCTTGCGCGGCAGGTTCATCGCGAAAAGGCTCCAAATCACCGCGAGGAAGCTCACCCCGTTGAGGAAAAAGCACATCGCGATTCCGGTCCAGGCAATCAGCACTCCCGCGACCGCGGGACCAATCGCGCGCGCCCCGTTGAAGATCATCGAGTTGAGTGCGATGGCGTTGGGCAGGTCCTCGATTCCCACCATCTCGACGACGAAAGATTGTCGCCCGGGCGCATCGAAGGCGCCGACCAGGCCATTGAAGGCGGCCAGAATTATCACATGCTCGACACGGACGACGCCGGTCCAGGTCAGGGCGGCGAGCACAAAAGCGCTCAGCATCAGGAGGCTTTGCGAAACGATCAGCAGGCGTCGGCGGTCGACGTGATCGACCACCACCCCGGCGAACAGCGCCACCACCAGCATCGGGGTGAAACGGGCAAAGGTCACCAAACCCAGCATCAGGGGCGAATTGGTCAGCTTGAGCACCAACCAGGCCTGCGCCACCGTCTGCATCCAGGTGCCGATAAGTGACGTGAGCTGACCGCCGAAGAAGAGGCGAAAATTACGATGCCGCAGCGCCCGAAAGGCGACTATCCCCCTGCGATCGTTCCCTCCCGCGGGCGAATTCAACCCCGCTTCCTGTCCCTGCTTCTCACCGGGACCACTGCCGACTACATCCTCAGACATCTACTTCACTATCCATTACAACTGACGCTCGCCATCGATTCCGGATACCTCCGGGGGTTCACGCTTGGGCGCGGCCTGGGCTACAATCATATCAGCCTGCGGGACGGGTTTGTGACTGGAACGGGTCCGCGGGCAGAGGCAAACATGTTTGGTGAAATCACACCGCGTACCGACACGCCAAGGGCCCCGTTCATTTCGGTCGAGGAAGCGCTCGAGGAAACCCGCCGTGGCCGCATGATCATCCTGATGGATGACGAGAATCGCGAGAACGAAGGCGATCTCTGCATGGCCGCCGAAAAGGCCACTCCCGAAGCGATCAACTTCATGGCCAAGTACGGGCGCGGTTTGATTTGTCTGCCGATGTCGGCGGAACGAATCGACCAGCTTGGGCTCAGCATGATGGTCGGCGATAACCAGGCTCCTCTCGGCACCGCCTTCACGATTCCGATAACCGCCGCCGGGCGGCGGGATCGGGAGTATCCGCCCAGGACCGCGCCACGACGATTCTCCAGGCAGTGCGCGAAGACGCCACCGGAATCGAGTTCATCACGCCCGGATACGTCTACCCGCTGCGCGCGCGCGAAGGCGGCGTCCTCGTGCGTACCGGGCAAACCGAAGGGGCGGTGGACCTTGCCCGTCTCGCCGGTCTCAAACCCGCCGGTGTAATCTGCGAGATTCTGAAGGAAGACGGCACGATGGCGCGGCGCGACGACCTGATCGATTTTTCGCGCGAGCACGGACTGAAGCTCGTCACCGTCGCCGATATCATCGAATATCGCCTGCGCAACGAGACGATGGTGCAGCGGATCGCCGAAGCCAAGCTGCCCACCTCCTTTGGCGAGTTCAGCGCCTGCGTTTATCGCAACCGCGTCGACCAGAGCGAGCATCTGGTGCTCGTGATGGGGACGATCGATCCGGACGAACCGGTGCTCGTGCGGGCGCATCGCGAATACCTCCCCGGCGACGTCTTCGGCTACACCAAGCGCAACACCCGCGCCCAAGTCCACAATGCGATGGAGCAAATCGCGACCGCAGGTAAGGGCGTCATTCTCTACCTGAAACGCGACTCCGAAGCGATCGCCAATGACCTCAACGGCAACAGCCGCCGCCACCTGATGGCGCGGGCCAGCACCCGGCTCAACGTTCCCGAGGCGGACTTCCGCGACTACGGAATCGGCGCACAGATTCTACGCGACGTCGGCGTTCGCAAAATGGTGCTTCTCACCGACCGCCCGCCGCGCCTGGCGAATCTCCCGGGTTATGGACTCGAAATCGTCGACCACGCCCCGCTCTCGGTCGACGGCGAGGTTCCCATCGATTAGCGCGTTCTTTCCACGCATCACCCGCACGTTTGAGCCTTGTGGAAACGCACGGTCGCGCCTCCTGCTTAGGCGGTGGCAAGGTTCCGTTCAGGGAGCAGAACGTGAAGTTAGCGGCTTTCGGCTACCCTCCCGGCCAATCCACCTTTGCCGCCGGGTTCCCACTTCTACCTGCGTGCTCCCGCGAGCAACGCGTATCGCTTATTTTTGCCCTCTTCGTGACGTTGCTGGCTTTCCCTGCCGCCGGCTTCACCGCGACCGACACGCTCCATGTCGTAACGATTCAATCCGCGCTGCTGGACCATCCCCTGGTTGCCGCGGGAGCGAGCCGCCTGGTCGTTTCGGCCAGTATCCTCCCCGGATGGCATATCAATTCCAACCATCCGCTGGGCGAGTACTACATCCCGACCCAGCTCACGGTGAAAGGTGCCTCCCGTGGCCACTGCCGGAGCGGTGACATACCCGCCCGCACGGGAAGTCTCGCTGAAATTTGCCGCCGGCGAGAAACTCTCGGTCTTCAACGGGAATATCCAATTCGCGGTGCCGATAAAGGCCGATACGGCCTTCAAGGCGGACGTCGGAGCGCCGGCTACCGTTCGAATCGACTACCAGGCCTGCAACGACTATCAATGCCTGCGGCCGACCTCGGTTGACTACAAGACGGACCTCGCCTCATCAGGCGCTCCTGCCGGTCTTAGTGGCGAGACCGGCGTCGCGAGCACTGACGATCAAGCCGACAGCGACTCTTCATGGTCGGTTGCGCACGTCTTCGCACGTTACGGTAGCGTTCTCGGCTTTCTCGTTGTTCTGCTCGGCGGCCTCGCCCTCAACCTGACCCCGTGCGTTTATCCGCTAATCGGCGTGACGGTCGCTTACTTCGGCAACGAGGGCGGTGGCACGCGCCGCGTCATCACCCTGGCAATTCTGTACGTCCTGGGAATCGCGCTGACGTTTTCGGCGGTAGGGGTCGCCGCCGCCCTTACCGGCGGTCTCTTCGGCGGCGCGCTGCAGAATCCCTGGATACTGGTCGCGATCGCCGCCGCGCTGCTGGTGCTAGCGGCCTCGAGCTTCGGGCTCTTCGTGCTCCAGCCACCCCAATGGCTGATGCAGCGGGCGGGAATCGCGCGGCCGGGATACGTCGGCGCGGTTGCGATGGGGCTCGGGATGGGCGTCGTCGCGGCGCCATGCATCGGACCTATCGTCCTTGGCCTGCTGCTGATGGTTCAACAGAGCCGCAGCGCGCTGTTTGGCTTCGCCCTCTTCTTCACCTTGGCGGTAGGCCTCGGCCTGCCCTATATCGGCCTGGCGCTGGCCGCGGGCAGTATCCGGCGGCTTCCACGGTCCGGCGAATGGCTCGCATGGATCGAGCAGCTATTCGGCTTCGTTCTAATCGGGCTAGCGCTCTATTTCCTGGACCCTGTGGTGCCAAACCGCGTCATAACCCGATTCTTGCCGTATTACGCGATCGCGGTTGGCATTTTCCTCGGCTTTGTCTCGCCGCACGGACGCCATTGGCGGCCTTTCTTCGTGATCAAGTCGGCGATCGGGTCGGTCTCCGTCGTCGCGCTCGTTTATTTGCTCTTGGTTGGTGGAAAAACGCACGATCAGGTGACCTTCCAGCCATTTAACCCCGCCGCGCTCGAAACCGCCAAGACACAAGGCGAGCCGGTGGTGCTCGATTTCAGCGCCGACTGGTGCGTTCCCTGCCGGGAGATGGAACGCACTACCTTCGTGGACCCTGCGGTGGTGCGAGAAGCGCGGGGTTTCGTCCGGATGCGCGCGAATTTGACCGCCGAAAATGAGCATAACGACGAGTTGATGCGGCAGTTCAACGTCGAGGGCGTGCCTACCACGGTTTTTATCGACGCCACCGGCAAAATCCGCAAGCGGCGAGTCGGCTATGTGGGACCGGCGGAGTTTTTGCGGTATTTGCGCGAGTACGGCGCCCGTTCGGCGGCGCTTGCGCATAGCTCGGTGGCCAACCAGAACACCCGCCAAGACGGAAAGGAAGCGCGGCCGGTAGCGCGGGAAGCGCGCTGGTCCAGACGCATATTTGCATGGGCGAGCGATTAAATTATCGGCGTCTCCAACCAAGTCGATCTCGCTGCTACCACGGCATCGCTAGGCACATCCAAAGGTATCAATGCATCAATATTGGAGGATGAAAGACTCTTTTCTAAACGCCGTTTTAAGTCTGCGCCATAACAGACACAACAAACCAACCATTACAAGCCCGTTACGCCAGCGGAATTTCCGCTATAATAGGGACGGTTTCGGCTTCGACGTACCGTTTCGAAATACCGTTTGAATCGCTTCGTTGAAGCCTTCCGGTTTTCTTTACTTTTTTGGCCTGTGCAAGTATATTAATGAAGCTGCGGAGCGGCGGCAGGGGTTCTGATTTTCTTCAGATTTTTCTATGGCAAACAAGCAAAGTTCTGACGCCTATGGCGCCGATTCTATTCGGGTTCTCGAAGGCCTCGAAGCGGTTCGCAAACGCCCTGGGATGTATATCGGCGACACCGCGGAGCGCGGGTTGCATCATCTGGTCACCGAAATCGTCGACAACTCGGTCGACGAGGCGCTGGCCGGCTTTTGCACCGAGATCAATGTCGCGATTTTAGGCGACGATCGTATTTCGGTGGAAGATAACGGGCGCGGCATCCCGGTGGATATGCATCCGACGGAAAAGCGATCGGCGCTCGAGGTCGTTCATACCGTCCTGCACGCGGGCGGCAAGTTCGACCGTGGCGTTTACAAGGTTTCCGGCGGACTTCACGGCGTCGGCGCTTCGGTCGTTAACGCGCTGAGCGAACAGTTCGAAGTCGAGGTGCGCAAAAACGGCAAGGTCTACTATCAGCGCTACGAGCGCGGCGCCCCGAAGGCCAAGGTCGAAGAGCGCGGCGCGACCAAGCTGACCGGGACCAAGACCACTTTTTCCCCCGACGCCAACAATCTTCCACGAGGTGAAGTTCAAATACGAAACGATCGCGCGGTACCTGCGGGAGATGGCGTACCTCAACGCCGGGCCTCAAGGTCCGTCTCAGCGACGAGCGCACCGGCAAGCAGGAAGAGTTTCACTACGAAGGCGGGATCGCGGAGTTCGTCGAATCGCTGACGGAGAGCAGCGCGACCCTGCAGACGTGATTTTCTTCGAGGGAGTGCGCGAGGGAATCGATATCGAAGTCGCGCTGCAATGGACCGACGCGATCCACGAAATAATTTTCACTTACGCCAACAATATCCACACGGTTGAAGGCGGCACGCATCTGTCGGGACTTAAATCGGCGCTCACCCGTACGCTCAACAACTACGGGCAGAAGAACAACCTGTTCAAGAGCAAGGACAAGGACTTGCGGCTGGAGGGCGACGATACGCGCGAGGGCGTGGTCGCGATCGTCAGCGTCAAACTGCCGGAACCGCAGTTCGAGGGCCAGACCAAGACCAAGCTGGGTAATTCCGAGGTCGAGGGACTGGTTTCCGCTTTGGTCAACGAAAAGCTCGGCGAGTATTTCGAGAAGAATCCCGGCGTCGCCAAAAAGATCATCTCGCGGGCGGTCGAAGCCGCAACCGCACGCGAGGCGGCGCGCAAGGCCAAGGAGCTGGTGCGCCGCAAGGGCGCACTCGATTCGGGCTCGTTGCCGGGCAAGCTGGCTGACTGCCAGGAGCGCGACCCCGAGCGGAGCGAGTTGTTTATCGTCGAGGGTGATTCGGCAGGCGGTTCGGCCAAGCAGGGACGCGACCGCCGGGTTCAGGCGATCCTGCCACTGCGCGGGAAAATACTCAACGTCGAGCGCGCGCGGATCGACAAGGTGCTCGTCGTCGGTCGAGTTGCGCACACTGATCACCGCGCTCGGAATGGGCATCGGTGACGAAAAAGACCTGACCCGCCTGCGCTACCATACGATTGTGATCATGACCGACGCGGACGTCGACGGCTCGCATATCCGTACGCTGCTGCTGACGCTGTTCTTTCGTCAGTTCCCCGAAATAATCGAGAACGGCTACCTCTACGTCGCGCAGCCGCCCCTGTTCCGCGCCAAGAAGGGCAAGAACGAGCGCTATCTCAAGGACGAGCCGGCGCTCGAGGACTACCTGACCGACCTGGGCGCCGAAGCGGTGACCTTCGAGAGCGGAAAGGGCAAGGACGCACGCGAGCTCAAGGGCGCGGCGCTGAAGGCGCTGGTACGCAAGGCGCTGCATCTCGAGCGGATGTACGAGGCGCTCGAGCGCCGCTCCAAGGAGCGCGCCATCGTCACGGTGGTGTCGAAGATGGTCTCCGATAAGGAAATCACGGCCGAGACCTTCCGCGACGAAGACGAGCTCAAGAAGGCCGCCGGGGCGATCAAGGCCGCGCTGCCGGAACTCAATCTCGACGATCCGCGATCCAGCCCGCCGAGGAGTCGACCTGGCGAGACCGTATTCTCCCATCGGCGCAACGGTGCGACGGCGCCCACGGTGGTCGATCTCGCGCTGTTCCATAGCGGCGAACTGCGCGAAATCCGCCGGCTCGGTGCCGGACCTCGAAACGTTCAAGGCGCCCTACAAGGTCAAATTGGTGACGAGGAGCGGACGCTCGAATCGCTCAAGGCGGTCGCCGCCGCGGTCGTCGCTGCGGGTCAGAAGGGCGTCGAGATCCAGCGCTACAAGGGACTGGGCGAGATGAATCCGGATCAGTTGTGGGAGAACCACGATGGATCCGGAGAAGCGCTCGATGCTGCGGATGGAAATCGGTTCACAGGAAGAGGCGGAGGAGATCTTCGGCCGGCTGATGGGCGATGTGGTCGAGCCGCGCCGCCAGTTTATCGAGGAGAACGCGCTCAACGTTAAGAACCTCGATATTTAGTCGAGCGGGGTGTTCTATCTCTCGGTAGACCATCTCACCTGCTTCCCGCTGAGACTCTGAGTCGGCCATCCTCTCTCCTGGTCAGCGAGAGGGATTTCGGGAGTGGGTTCTTGCGGAAGAAGCAGCTTCTGCATCAGCGTGCGCGGCAACCTGAGGCGCGAACAAACTCAGTCGGAGGCGGAAGCTATGGAATCCTTCGCGGCCGTCAATTTGACTGGCTGAAGTTTCGCCGGCAGTTTCCATTGAGAGAATACATCGCGGATTTCTGCTGCATCGGAGAAAAAACTCATTATCGAGCTCGACGGCCAGCACACAAGGCGCATCTCGAACAGCAGGAATGAGACCGATCGGACTGCTTGAACTGAGGCCACGGCTATAGCGTAATGAGATTATGGAATAATGAGCTCGTCTGAAAATATGGACGGGGTAGATGGAAGCGATCTATCGAAGTTGATCTGAACAAACCATCACCTTAACCTCGCCCTGACTCAGGGAGCACGGAATTATGGCGCTCGGCCAATCTCTCATCGGCTGAGGGCATTGCGGATTCGGAATCAAATGGCTGAAAGTAACGGTAACGAACCTCATCGTAACGAACCGGCGCGGCTGAATATCGAAACCGATATGCGGCAGTCCTATCTGGACTACGCGATGTCGGTGAATATCGGGCGCGCTCTGCCCGATTTGCGCGACGGCCTGAAACCCGTCCATCGGCGAATTCTCTACGCGATGTTTCGCGAAGGGTCTGCTCTCGACCGCCGCTACTCCAAATGCGCCGGTGTCGTCGGCGAGGTGCTCAAGAAATACCATCCGCACGGCGACAGTGCGGTTTACGACTCGCTGGTGCGCATGGCTCAGCCGTTCAGCATGCGTTATCCGCTGATCGACGGCCAGGGCAATTTCGGCTCGATCGACGGTGACCCGCCCGCGGCCTATCGCTACACCGAATGCCGTCTGACGCGACTGGCCGAGCGGATGCTCGCCGATATCGACAAGGACACCGTCGATTTCGTCGATAACTTCGACGGTTCGCGACCAGGAGCCGAGCGTTCTGCCCGCGCAGATTCCGAACCTGCTGATCAACGGCTCGGACGGAATCGCGGTCGGGATGGCGACCAATATTCCGCCGCATAATCTGGGCGAGGTCTGCGACGCGCTGCTCAAGCTGATCGAGAATCCCGACCTCACGATGGAGAAGATTCTCGATATCATCCCGGGTCCCGACTTTCCCACCGGCGGCCAGTTGCTCGGACGGACGTCGATCCGTCAGGCCTATCTGCAACGGGCGCGGAATTCTGACGATCCGCGCGACGGCCGCGATCGAGACCGACAAGCGCAGCGTCGCAAGGCCTCGATCATCGTTCGCGAGATTCCCTACCAGGTCAACAAAACCAAGCTGATCGAGCGGATCGCCGAACTGGTAAACGACAAGCGAATCGAAGGAATCAGCGACCTGCGCGACGAATCTGATCGCGACGGGATGCGGATCGTGGTCGAGCTCAAGACGCGACGCCGAGCCGAAGATCGTGCTCAACCAGCTCTACAAGCTGACCCAGATGCAGGAGAGCTACGGGCTGATCATGCTGGCGATTCACGAGGGACGGCCGCGCGAGCTCGATCTGCGCGAGATGCTGTTGCGAGTTCCTCGAGCATCGCCAGCTGCGTGCATCACGCGGCGCACGCAGTTCGAGCTGCGCCAGGCCGAAGCGCGGCTGCACGTTCTCGAAGGTTTGCTGATCGCGCTGCGCAATCTCGACGCCGTGATCAAGCTGATCCGCGCGTCCAACGACGCGGAGAGCGCGCGCAGCGGCCTGATGCAGCGTTCGGTCTGTCGCAGATCCAGGCGCAGGCGATCCTCGACCTGACCCTGCGGCGTCTGACCTCGCTCGAGCGCGAGAAAATCGAAGCCGAACACAAGGAGACGCGCGAGACGATCGAGCGGCTCAAAAAGATCCTCGCCGACGAGAACGAACTGATGAGGCTCATCGCGAGGAGCTGACCGATATCCGAAAGGAATTCGCCGACGAGCGCCGCACGCAGATCATCGAGGCCGAAGGCGACTTCTCGATCGAGGATCTGATCGTCGAGGAAGACGTGCTGGTGACCGTCACGCACGGCGGCTATATCAAGCGCACGCCGCTGTCGCTCTATCGCACGCAGCGGCGCGGCGGCCGCGGCAAAATCGGCGCGGGCACCAGCGACGAGGACTTCGTCGAGCATCTGGTGGCGGTCGGCGACGCATGACCGGCTGCTGTTCTTTACCAACGCGGGCAAGGTCTATCAGAAAAAAGCCTACGAGCTGCCCGAGGGCGGACGCGCCGTCGACGCGGGCGCTCGATCGCGAATCTGCTGAGCCTCGGCCAGCGACGAAACGCTCTCCGCGTTCCTGCCGATGCCCAAGGATACCAAGGGCAAGTACGTGTTTTTCTCCACGCGGCGCGGCATGGTGAAAAAGACCGATCTCGAACAGTTCGGCAATATCCGCAGCGACCGGCATTATCGCGATCAACTCGAGGACGGCGACGAATTGATCGGCGTGCGGATCACCGACGGCAATCAGCAAATCGTGCTCTCGACCCGCGAGGGCCAGGCGATCCGCTTCAAGGAGGAGGAAGTGCGTCCGATGGGCCGCGGCACCTGCGGCGTCGCCGGGATGGAGCTCGAAACGTCAGCGGTCAAGGAAGGCAAGACCGTAACGCTGGTCAAGGACGAAGTGGTTTCGATCGCGGTGGCGCGCGACGACGAGACCTGCTGACGGTCTCCGAGAGTGGCTTCGGCAAGCGCACGCCGGCGCTGCGGAATATCGCCTGACGCATCGCGGCGGCAAGGGCGTCATCACGATGAACGTGACCGAAGGACCGGCAAGGTGGTCGGCGTGCGCCAGGTCGGCACCGATGACAGGTGGTGCTGATCACGGACCACGGCAAGATCATCCGGCTGGCGGTGAAACAGGTGCGAATTACCGGACGCAACGCGCAGGGGTGTGGACCTGGTGCGCCTGGGGCTGAAAAGCGAAAAGGTTCGTGTGAAGTTTTCGCCCTGGGGAGAACGCGAAGAGGAAGACGTATCGAAACGGCAACGGTAAATGGCGGCGAACGGCACCGCGAAAAATAGCAGCAATCGCTAGGTGACTGAGTGGTATCCTCGGCCGTGTGTGGACGTCATGCGGCGGGGACAACTGTAAAACTGACCGACATGCTATTCGTATTCATCTGAATGGTAGGAACGAAGATCGGGCTCATTGCCGCCGAAGTCGACCGCGCTGGACGATGGCCTACGGGCGGAATCGGGGCGATAACCCGCCCGTTACATGGATACCATGTGCACGGAAGGGGATCGTCGCCCATCCGATGTTCCCGTTCCTGCTCTCGAAATGGGAAGCGGCGGCGCTATTCGCAAAAAAAAAACCGCGACAGCTCTGACCAGGGCCGAGGCTGCCCGTGGCGTGCATGCGACCCAGCATATGCACTGGATCGTCCGGTGCGGCCTGCTCGATGCGGCTCTCTACGACCGCTGAGTTCACATCGAACAGGCGAAAACCTGGCGCCGACGAGGTCGGCCGCTTCGAGATGGTCGACGACAAGGGCACACTGATTTGCGGACGATGATCAACGGAAAGTTCTTATCGCGAGGCGGAGATCGCCGGAGGCGACGAACTCGCCGCAACACCGACGCCACCGGCTCTGGCGCAAGGCTGCCGAGGCGGCGCGAGCCGATATAGCAGTAGCCGATAGCCGGGGCGCGGCGCATGTGCAAACTGAAATGCGCGCGGATCTGGAACCCGGCGCATACCCATGCCGCTGTAGCCGCGGCGGCGCGATCGCCGGCGATATCCTGCATGGCACGGCCGACTTGGCGTTTTCCGTTTCACGGATAATCGCAGCGGAGGCAGGTAACGATCCCGAGCGGGTCGCAGAGATTTACGGGCGGTTCGGTGCGATGGTGCTGATGCCGTCGGAAATAATCGTGCGAATCCATGCACGCGAAAAGATTGCTGGCGGCGAGGCGATATTCTTCGAGGCATTGAGCGCCGAGGGCGGCCGCGCCGTTCGAGAGGGCGTCGTCAGGCTGCGCGCCTGAGTGCCGTTGGTAAAGGAAAGGGAAGTTCCAAGGTGAAAGTCAGAGCCGCCGTCGCCTATCGATCCGATGCGCCGCTGGAAATCGCCGAAGTCGCCCTCGAAGGTCCGAAGGCGGGCGAAGTGCTGGTCGAGATAAAGGCGACCGGGAT
>CAWDQC010000054.1:0-6170 GCA_963804355.1 uncultured Pseudomonadota bacterium
ACGCGATTGTTGCCATGGATCACCGGCAAGGCGAATTCCTCGGTGGTCGGACAGACGAGGCTGTCCTTGACCGCGGAACATACTGACGGATTCCAGGTCACATCGGAGCGCGAAAGGTAACCGAAAAAATTGAAGGCGTGAACTTCGTCTTCGAATCCAGGTTCCGCATGCACCTCGGGTTCGTCCTGCGGAACATCCTGAAACTGACGATTGACCGGATAGCCATTTTCGTCGCTGCGCAAGGGCGTGTCGCCTTTCATCCCGGCCATCCTTTTCGCGACGACCCTGGCGCGCTTCACGGCGCGACTATTGTTGCCGTTTTTGGGGCCGAAGGCACTGCCGGTTTCCGCCGGCGCGGCGAAAGGATCGAAACCTTCAACGGTCCAGTCGTCGAGCATTTCCTCGAATAGCGCGCGGGCCTTGTCGCTCGCGAAATTTTCGACATATTGCTTGTTCTGCGCGCAATAGCCGGCATTGTAGAGACCGGCGAATACATCGACCGTGCCGTAATGGTTGGTCGTACCGAAAATCTCGTCGAAATTGACGATACCGTAGAAGAAATTCCAGGCGACGTCGCGCATGAGAGCCTTGAGGAATTTGTCGACCGGCATCAAGTGATTGCCGCCGGGCCATTCGATATGGGCGAAGTATTCGTCGCGCGAAAAAGTAAAATGTCCGATTTGGAAAATGCGATACCCGTGCTGATTGACATTCGCCGGTTTGGTCTGAGCCATTCGTCTATTTCCTCCGAGTCGGTTCGCGATCGAATTGTACCGGCCGGTGCGCGCTATTTTTGACAGATCTCTTTCCAGCGCTCGATGGTGAGATCGCCCTTGATAGTCTGCAAAAGAATCACCCCGGGACGCGTCGCGCGGAATTGATACGCCGCGCCCTTGGGCAATAACGCCATGTGCCCGCGGCGGGCAACAATATGGCCCATCCGCCTACCCTTCGGGTTGCCCTCGAGCATGGTGGTGCCCTCATGCTCTTCCGCGACCAGCGGCGGTATCGAGCTTGACCAGCCGGATTTCCACCTCACCGTCCATCACGGTTGCAACCTCGTCGTGCGAGGCAGCGTACCAGGGTGACGTATCCTCGGCGCGAATAGCTTCGAGCACGTATTTGAGATTGCGCGCGACGGCGACTTTCTCCCACGGTTGGGATCGCGCGGCTACTTCGAAAATATTCGAAAAGGCGTAATTGCGCGGATCGTCATCGATAGTCTGGATGCCGCCCTTTTCGTAATCCTGCAGCGAACCGAAGCGGGTCTGATGGCGCATCAAGTGCATCCTCCACACTCGATATTCGAGAGCGCTAACACTATCAAAGCCGGACTGTCAAAGCCGTGCTATCCACCTGCGATGCGGACGGGCGTCGTAGCTAGAGGATTCTTCCGGTCACCGAACGGGGTCTCTTAACGTCCAACGACCGCTCTCGACCTGATGGAAGAATTCGTCGACAAAGCGATTGAACAGCGCCGGCTCTTCGAGATTGAGCGCGTGCCCGGTCCTGGGTAAAACGACCAATCCCGCCGAAGGGATGGCCCGTTTCATCATCAGCGACGCCTCGAGACATGGATCGTCTTCATCACCGGTCATCAAGAGCGTCGGTACGGACAGGCGTTTCATTTTGTCGATCAAATCGTAAAGCGACAGACGACGCTTCTGCACGCCGCGCAGGGTGAGAGCCGATCCTGGCGGCGAATGCTGTTGAGCATCGCCCGGAATTCGTCCCATCCGCGCGGATCCTTGTTTTGAAATTGCACTCGAGTCGGTCCGATTGCATAGCTGCCGGCCGCTTCCTCGATTCCGAGGGTCTCGAAGCGCTTTGCCGCGGCTTCCGATTCCTCCTCGAATTGTCCGCGCCTGGCTGGCTCGGCGCCGTATCCGCAACCGCCAATGACCAGGGAGATCGCTCGTTCGGGATAGTTGAGTCCAAAGTGGAGCGTGGCGAAAGCTCCCATCGAGATACCCACGACGTGTGCGCGTTCCAGTTTCAGTCCATCGAGTACGTCGCGGATATCGTCGCGCTCGCTCTTGCGAGTATTGATCCGGCCGCGTTGGCACTTCGGAGGGGGGATAGCCACGCGCATTGTAGGCGATGCATCGAAAGCGACGCGAAAAATATCGCAACTGCGCTTCGTAACTACGATAGTCGCCGGCGAACTCGTGAACGAAAATCACCGGTAGTCCAGAGCCTGCTTCCTCATAGTAGAGCTTGACGCCGTCGGTCGAAGTCACGTGCGGCATGGTGGATTCCTCCCTCTCCGAATCGGAAGCGACTTCAGGCTTGCCAGCGTCCCTTGGTGACCATCTTAACCCCGAACGACTTCAGAAAGTTGGTCGGTAACTCCGCTCCGATCATCGCGAAAATGACGTCGTTGTCCAGTTCCGGCGGCAGCGATGGCGAGGACGATGTCGGCGAGTCGGCGGTCGACTTTCCCTTGACCGCTTCCAGCACAACCGTCGCAGGTCTTATCTCCTTCAGCGCGCTCGAGGGATAAATCATAACTCGCTTCGACTGTAGCAACGCGCTTATTTTCTCGGCATTTTCGCGCGTAACGTTGGTGAGTACCGGTGCCCGGAAGGAGTAGCTGACGGTATTGCCGAACTCAGGTGCGGCAAGCGCCTGCACCATCTCCGCGCCGGCATTGCCACCGCCAACGACCAGGATCTTTTTTCCGCGGTACTCTCCCGGCTCGATCAGGTTGTAAACCACACGGCTCGAGGTCTCGCCGGGCAGACCGAGATGGCGCGGATTACCGCGAACGCCTATCGCCAGTACGACGGATCGCGCTTTGAAGACGTTCCCGCGCTCGGTCTTGACCACCAGGCAATCGGCTTCACGTCGGATGTCGGTGACCTCTTCGCGCTCGTGGATCTTGAGCCCGGTCTGCGAGATGACTTTTTCCCACAGTGCGATCAATTCCTCGCGCGAGTTGTCGCCCTCGAGGAAAAAAGAGCCGTATTCCGCGATATCGATCGGCGTGGCCTGCACGAACTTCGCGCGTGGATATGATCGCAGGGTGCTCGCGGGAGTCATTTTTTCGAGCGTCGCGTAATTGAGTCCCGAGGCTTTCGCCGTTGCGGTAGCCCCAGGCCCGCCGGACCGCATCCCACGATCACCACGTCGTACACGTCCGCGCGCTTGAGAGGATTCGTCGCGTGCAATTCGTTCGTGATTGCTTCGATGACCTGACGTCCGGTGCGCATCGCGAGATTGATCGACGCGGTGCCCGCGGCTTCGCCGATTATGTACAGATGCGGGATGTTGGTCTGATAGGTGTCGTCGATCGCGGGTACTTCGCGCGCGGGTTGCGGAGCAACGCCGGCGACTACCTCCTGCGCCGCCTCCTGACGCGGCAACAGGCGAACCCATCCCATCGTCGCGCCCGCGAGAACCACACTGGCGACGATTCCGATCCACCACGGCGCCAACTGCGTGCGACGCAGCGAAATCAAAGGAGAGCCGGGATCGCCCGCCGATCTCAGGTGGGGCACATACAGGCTCAGTGCGAGTCGCGGTTTCCGGTTCGGAGGGAATTGCGGCGCGGGGCTCGGAAAATCCTGCAGCGGTACCACTCCGTACGTATGAAAAAGATGACATTCGCCGCATCTGACCACGGTTTTTTCCGCGGCGATCGAATTTTCAGCCGCGAGCGCAACGCCTTCCGTCCAATCTCGACGAGCTGAGTCGACACGATTCGCGCTTGCGGGATCATGCGCATGACAGGTGAAGCATTGTCTAATCGCCAGAGAAGCATCGTCGTTGGGAGTGTCGACTGAACGCCGACTTGACGTGGCAGTCCTCGCAGGCGCTGGTCAAATGTCCGCTCGAGTGAACGAAAACCGCATTTATGTGTCGTATCGGGATCACACCGGAATACGCGATCATCTGCGGCGTCCGTCCGACCGATGCCGACATGCGCATGAACGTATCCTGCGGCGTAACGTGACATCCCGATCCCGCGCAGCCGCTCCATTTGAACTTCATGTTCTCGACCGATCCGGGCTTAACCGGCTCAACCGAATGACATGATCGGCAGTCGAAGCCTCCCGCGCGCGGTGGATACGCCGACGTGATCAATAGCCGATGTTCATCATGATTAAAGGGCTGCACGAACAGGTGACGCACCAAAAATTGCCGCTTCATCATTGCGACGGTGTGATCGGGCACCGCGCGGATCGTCGGATGCTGATGGCAATACTGGCAGGCGAAGGCCGCGGTGGTATTGATGTCGACCACCCGCCCCTGATGCTCAACGTGACAGGTGAGACAACTAATATTGTTGAGCGAAGTGACCTTCAGTTTCCTGCCCGGCATCAGACCGTTACTCTCGTCCGTAACGTCAACGCCGGAGTGCTTGTTGTTATCGATGTCGCCGTGACAATTGATGCATGCCTCGTTGGTCGGTCCGTGCCACGGACGATGACACAACGTACACGACCCTTCGAGTTGCGCGTGCGCCTTGAGCAACTCCCCCGGTTGATAGCTGGTGCGAGGCACCATGAGGAGCGCCGCAACGATCGTCAGCGCAACACCAATCGCGGCTATCCTGAACCTTCGGTTCATCAAATCCCCGCGAAGTAGAGCACGCCGATGACGTGAAATGTGATCAGGATACCCACGATCAACGCGAAGCCTATATGAAACCTTAACCAGATAACGCCCAGCCGCAGATTGGAGCGGTTTTGTTCGAGGCGAATCTTCCGCTCCGCAATACCGACCAGCTCCGCATATACGTTGGCGTCGTTGCCCAGGTCCGCCGAAGCCGATCGCGCCGGCCCGCACAAGGCCGGGGCTGGGTCCGCGCCCGTCATGGTCGCCCAGATCATTTTGCGCTGCGGCTGCGTCCCGGTGAGCAGCGGGCGAACGTGACGAAGATAGGCGTGGACCAATTCCTCCGAATGCCCCAGCAGGGCTTCCTCGGCTTCGACGTAAAGCGCGTGATAATCCTCGTCGACGTCTTGAACGCGAACCTCCTGGTCGGGCTTTTTGCGCATCTGCGGGGGCAATAGATCATGAATGATCGTCCCCAGTAGCCCGCTCGCCACCAGCACCAGGACCATCACCTTGAGCGCGACTTCCAGGCGCGAGGCCGGGCCGACCTCGACGTGCCACCAAAACGGCAGCAGGGCGAAGACGCCCAGTGTGATGTGCACCGTGCGCCAGGTCTCGAGGCGATCGAACAACACCATTCGCAATGCTATCCGTCGCGGCAGACGCATCGCCCATCTGAGCCAGCGAACCGAGATCCAAAGTGTGCGTTTTCGCGCGCTATAGAGCGCCGCCAGTACGAAGGTGACCACGGTGACGATGCCGGTGCGATAAGCTCCCAGATGCGCCGGAACGCCCGGGGTTATCTGATGCGCCACCAGCACGCCCAACCCGCACAGCAACGCCCACAACGCCACCGAGGCAACGGGTGCTGTATGTCGCCGGTCAGCGGCCTCGCCTATCTGCTCTCTCACCTCGAGGTCTTCCGGGTTAGTCGCTTCCGCCTCGCGCCTTGCGTACGCGAGATCCTTCCGCGATCGCGCCGGTATCCTCGAACAGCTTGGCCGGATCGATCCAATCGCCGCCCCTGTCGGACAGTTATGCACGCATCCCATAAATGGCAAGCCGTCACACAGGTCGCATTTTATCGGAAACGCGACCGGCACGTGATCAAAGTCGCGTCCACCGGCCAGTGTCTCCGGCTTGCGCTTGCTCCCCTTCCTGGACCCGAACAGCCGCTTGAGTAGGCCCTCCTCACCGACATCGTGCTGGGCCACCGGATAAGGCCGGAAGAAATTCGGATCGTTCATCATCTCGGCTTTGCGCGACTGCGCGCGATCGAAGGTCGGCGTATCGATCATCGCGATATTGTCGTACGGACACGCGATCGCGCAGTTACCGCATCCGATGCACATGTCGTATTGAAAATAAATTTCGCCTTCCGGGCGGCGCTTGATCGCACCAGTCGGACAGCTGTTCATGCACTTCGGATCATCGCAATGCCGGCAGGCGCTGGGAATCAGATACTTGCCGATCTGGATACCGTTGCGGATTAGACGGCTCTGCCCATGCAGCGACTCGCACGCTTTCACGCACGCATCGCATTTGATGCACAGGTCGAGGTCCATCACCAACAACGCATCCGCCTGGATTACGCCGAGCTGCCCGATGCG
>CAWDQC010000055.1:0-24486 GCA_963804355.1 uncultured Pseudomonadota bacterium
GGTTCGCTGGGGATATTCGGCACGGCTGATCACCCCAACCGAGGAGACCGCATACGAGTGGTTCGTGAAGACCGGTAGTCCGCCGCCGCACTATCCACCGTTCAACAGCTTCGTATATTCGTTGGAAAATTTTCTTCCGGTCGTCGAGCTACACCAGGGAAACTATTGGCGTCCGAATCCGCAGCATACGCCGGTCGGCAAACGACGGCGCGTATTTGCTTTTGACGACGAAACAATTCCTGCAAGGCTTTTGCGATGGTACCTGTGGCTGCACATCCTCGCCGGATGGACCGTTACGCCGCTGCTTTTCGCAGGACTCGCCGGTCTATTGCGCAGCAGTTAACTTTTTTCCCGCATGCATGACGCGCAATCGCCGAGTTTGCCGGATCGCACGAGGCTAGAGTACGCTTCGTGAATTCGCCGAGATGGAACTGTTGTCTGACCTCGCGGCGACGAAGTATCGGTCAAATTAGGAACGGGAGGAGATTGATCTATGGCCAGCCCTCAACTTCAGATGGCGATCGACGCCATGAAAAGCATGCAGCAGAAGCCGGCGAAGACTCCGCAGGAGTTTCGCGCGGTATTCGAAGAGATGGCGGTGGCGCCTCCACCGGATATCAAGAGCGAACAAATCAGCGCCAACGGCGTGCGGCGGAATGGGTAACTGCGCCGGGTGCCGCGAACGACAGAGTGGTGCTTTATCTTCATGGCGGCGGCTACGTCATCGGTTCGATCAAAACCCATCGCGATCTGATGGGACGGATTTCCCGTTCGGCCAAGGCGCGCGTGCTTGGTTTGGATTATCGTCTCGCGCCCGAAAACCCCTTCCCGGCCGCCGTGGATGACTCGGTTTCGGCATATCGATGGCTGATCAACCAGGGCATCAAGCCATCGAAGGTTGCCGTAGCGGGTGATTCAGCCGGTGGCGGCTTGGCCGTGGCGACGCTGGTGGCGATTCGCGAGGCCGGCCTTCCGATGCCGGCGGCGGAGTATGCCTGTCGCCCTGGGTAGACCTCGAAGGAATCGGCGAGTCGATGAAACTCGCGCCAAAGCTGATCCGGTTGTTCAACGTGATGGTCTGGTCGGTATGGCGAGGCCTACCTGCAAGGCAAAGATCCACGCTCGCCGCTCGCAGCACCGCTCTATGCCGATCTGAAAGGGCTTCCACCACTCCTGATCCAGGTCGGTGATGCGGAGACGCTGCTCGACGATTCCAATCGTCTTGCGGACCGCGCGAAAGCGGCAGACGTCCAGGTCAAACTCGAAGTTTGGCCCGAAATGATCCATGTCTGGCACCTCTTCGCGAGTTTCCTCCCCGAGGGTCAACAAGCAGTTGAAGGCGTCGGCAAGTTCGTTGCCGAGCGCACCGCTTAGCAGCTTCGTAGCCTGAAACACTGAGGGCTCCCGCAGATCGAATTCTGCTGGAGCCCTCGAATTTTTTCCGGAGATGCGGCTAGAGTTTGAGCCGGATGGCGTCCGCCATTCGATGAAAGAAACCGCCCGCGCCGACCGCCGTCTGCGTCACAATCGGCACTGACGAGCCGGGCTTGCCGTCGATCATCACGGTCAGTTGCCCCACCTGCGTACCCTTCGAGAGCGGCGCGACCAGCCATTTTTGCGGGATATCCGCCGCGAGCGTCACCTTGCCCTCTTTGCCCTTGTCCACGGTGAAGTACGACTCACCACCCGCGGCGCGATCGGCAACAGTGTCGACATCACCTTTGTAAATCGGCAGTTGCGATGGCATCGACTTGTGCCAATCGACGTTCACGGTGGAAAAGGTACGAAAGGCCCAGTCGAGCAGCTTGTCGGTTTCGACGCGCCGCTTTTCCATGCTCGGCGTACCCATGACGGCAGACACCAGATCCAGATCGGGGGCGTGCGCCGAAGCAACCAGGTGGAAACCTGCCTCTTCGACGTGGCCGGTCTTGATTCCGTTAACTCGCGAGTCGTAGAAGAGCAGCGTGTTGAAATTCCGCTGTACGATCTTGTCGAAGGTAAACTCCTTCGCGCCGGTGTATTGCGTTGCGTCGGGAAAGGTTTCGATGACGGCGCAGCCCAGCTTCACCATGTCCGCCGCAGTCGTATATTCGTCGTGGGTGGGCAATCCATCCGGATTGGTGAAATGCGTCTCGGTCAGACCGAGTTGCTGAGCCTTTTTGTTCATCGACTCGGCAAACGCCTCCTGACTACCGGCGAGATATTCGGATAGCGCCACTGCGGCATCGTTCCCCGAAGAGACCATCAAACCATAGAACAGATCGCGGACTGCGACACGTTGGCCCGACCTGTAGGAACATGCGCGAGACGCTGTCGTTCATCGAGAGACGCCAGGCCGCCTCGCTCACCGGCATCTCCGTATCGAGGGTAATGCGCTTTTGCTTGAGCGCCTCGAGTGCCAGGTAGAAGGTCATCATTTTGGCGAGGCTCGCCGGCTGCATTTTCACGTGCTCGTTGTAGGCATAGAGCACCACACCGCTGTGCAAGGCCACTAACTCCGCCGCCTTCGCGTCGAGTGCAAAAGGGGCCGGACGATTGCCGAGCACGTCGAATCTGGTCGAGCGGGATAGACGGTGGCGGCTCGCTCGCGCCGGCGTGCGCCGCTCTCGCCTTATGGGTGCGCGCCAAACGCGGGCACCGCGAATAGCGTCGCGACCGCCGCTAACGCGGCAATTCCACGAGAATCCGACATTTCTGGAAACGCGCATCGGCAGCCACCCCACTCCACTAGCACCACTACAAAAAGAGTACGGGCTGCAGGGAGCGCGGGCAAGGGTCCTGCGCAAACGCCACCGCGTTTCGCCGACGGCATGTTCCCTCGGTGATGTTTTCCAAATAAAAATGAAATCGGAAACCGCGATGGATCTTTCTGTTATTCTGCCCGTCGTCAACGAATGCGAGAATCTGCGCGTTCTGATCCCGCGACTGCGTGCGTTGATCGATCGCGCCCATCTGCAATTCGAGATTTTGGTTATCGATGGCGGTTCGACCGACGGCACCCAGGAAACCGCGACCGCTCTCGGCGCCCGCGTCGTCAAGGAACGCCGCCGCGGCTATGCCGGCGCGTTGGAAACGGGATTCGCGGAGGCGACCGGAGACTACCTGCTGACGCTCGACGCCGACCTCTCTCACGAACCGGACTTCGTCGCCAAGCTGTGGCGAGCCCGTGCGCAGGCCGACATTATCATCGCCTCGCGCTACACTCGCGGCGGTGTCGCCTACACTTCGATCCTGCGCAGTTTCCTGAGCCGCCTGCTCAACGTCGCGTTGCGCCGGCTACTTGGCGATGCCGGTGCGCGACCTTTCGAGCGGGTTCCGACTCTATCGACGTGAGGCCGTCGCCGGTTTCCAATTCGAGGGCCGCAACTTCGAGGTCCTCGAGGAAATTCTGGTAAAGGCCTACGCGCAAGGCTACAGCATCTTCGAAGTTCCCTTTATCTACTTCCCGCGCGAAAGCGGCCGTTCACATGCACGACTGTTCCACTTCGGATGGGACCTGACGCGTTCCGCCTTCAGCCTGTGGGGCTTGAGAAACTCGGTCAGTTCCGCCGACTACGATGACCGCGCGTTCTATAGCATCATCCCGATTCAGCGCTACTGGCAGCGCCGCCGTCATCGCATCACGACTTTTTGGGTGCGCGGTTCAAATCGCATCCTCGACGTCGGTTGCGGCTCGAGCATGATCATCCAAAGCCTCAACAATGCCATCGGCATGGACCTCAGCATGGGCAAAATGCGCTTCCTGCGCCGTTTCGGAATCCCGCTGCTGCGGGGCTCGACGTTCGCCCTACCCTTCAAGGATGGAAGCTTCGACTGCGTGATCAATTCGCAGGTCATAGAACATGTGCCATTCGACGAGGCGCTGTTCGCCGAGATGAGCCGCGTTCTGCAGCCTGGCGGCAAGCTGGTTATCGGCACCCCGGATTATGCGACGGTCGGATGGAATGTGATCGAACCGATATATGGGTTTCTGATGCCGGGTGGTTATCGCGACGAGCATATCACCCACTACACTCGTCAGAGCCTGACCGACATCCTGGTGCGCCACGGTTTCGTGCACGAAGAGACTGCCTACATCGCGCGCAGCGAACTGATCATGCGCTTCCACAAGGCGGATTCCGTCCCGGCAGAGAAATCTTCGGCACCCGAGCGTAAGCTGGGTGCAGCCTGAGAGCACGATCGCCCGCTCTACCCTCCGCTCGCGATCGCTGTGCTATAACTGAGATAGAGCAATTCCTTTTCGCCTTTGGAGGCCCCAATGCCACAGCTACGATCCGGCGACGTTAATTTGCACTACGAAGTCCATGGCGGAAGCGGCGATCCGTTACTGATGGTTATGGGTCTCGGCGGAAGCTCCGCTGGATGGAATCCCGATCTGATCACCGAATTGTCGCGTTCGTTTCGCACAATCATTTATGACAATCGCGGTACTGGCCAAAGCGACAAACCGGATGTTCCCTACTCTTTGGAAATATTTGCGGCAGACGCGATCTCTCTGATCGATTCGCTGAAGCTCGACCGCGTACATGTTTTCGGGGTTTCGATGGGCGGGATGATCGCCCAGGAGCTCGCACTGCGTTATGCGCCGCGCCTCCAGACGCTGACGCTCGGATGTACCACCTGCGGTGGTAAAAACGCGGTTCCGCCGCCGCCCGAATCGCTAAAAGTCCTGACTGCCCCACGCGACGGCGCTTCCGACGAGGAACTGATACGACGTTCCTGGCCGCTGGGTTATACGTCCGCGTACATTCGCGATCATCGCGCCGACCTCGAAGCGACAATTCCGCGCCTGCTCGCGCATCCGACGCCGGCCTTCGCCTACAAGCGCCATCTGGAAGCCACCTATTCGCTCAAAACCTATGATCGGCTTCCCGAGATCCGAACTCCGACGATGGTGGTGACGGGCGCGCAAGACGCTCTGATACCGGCGCGCAATTCTGAAATCATCGCGGGACGGATTCCGAACGCAAAATATCATCTGATTCCGAACGCCGGACACGCGTTCTTCAACGAAGCGCGCGGTGCCTTTCTAGAGCTTTTCGTGCCCTTCGCGAAGGCACATCCGCTGAATCCATAACTCTCAGGTGAACGCGAATGGTTCTGCCGCGGCTGGATCAAATCGAAGAGGCGGCGCGAATCGTCGGCGCCGTGATGCGACCGACGCAGGAGATCTGCTGGCCGCTTCTATCGGCCCGCTGCGGAGCAGAGGTCTGGGTCAAGCACGAGAATCATTCGCCGATCGGCGCCTTCAAACTGCGCGGCGGCCTGGTCTATATGGACAACCTCGCGCGCGCGCCGAACCCTCCGACGGGGATCATCACTGCGACGCGCGGAAACCACGGCCAAAGCATCGCCGACGCCGCCCGCCGCCATCAGATACGCGCGACCATCGTCGTTCCGTACGGTAACAGCGTGGAAAAGAACGCCGCGATGCGAGCGTTCGGCGCCGAGCTGATCGAGCATGGGCGCGATTTTCAGGAAGCCTTCGAATTTGCCACCGCGCAGGCGGCGGAGCGCGGACTCGCGATGATTCCGTCATTTCACGACGTGCTCGTGCGGGGCGTCGCCACCTACAGTCTCGAATTCCTACGGGCCGTTCCGGGGCTTGACACTGTTTACGTCCCGATCGGTCTTGGTTCGGGCGTTTGCGGTATGATTGCTGCCCGCGAAGCGCTCGGCCTCACGACCAAGGTGATCGGAGTCGTTGCAGCGAACGCGCCGGCATACGCACTCTCCTTCGCCGCCGGCCGTCCGGTATCGACTGAATCTTCCGATACCATCGCCGACGGCATGGCCTGTCGCGTCCCCGAACCGTCCGCGATGGATTTGATCAATCGATACGCCGAGAGGGTCGTCACCGTGACCGAAGAAGAGATCAAGGCTGCCATGCGACACTACTTCACGGATACGCACAATGTTGCCGAGGGCGCCGGAGCGGCTTCCCTGGCGGCGCTCCTGCAGGAGCGACCTCGGATCGCCGGACGCCGGGTAGGGATCATATTGAGCGGCGGCAATATCGATCGATCGCAATTCGCGCGGATTCTCTCCGAATCACCCTCCTGAGCGCCGTCCGTCATTCGCGTGAACGACCGAATCCGAGACGACCGGTGCGTCATCACCGACTTTCACGTTATGCAGTACGCTGGTGGCGAAGCTCGTTAGGGAGGTCGCCGATTCGTGATAGACGAGCGCGCGGATTATTCTCTTCGGGTGGCCTCCTTCAACGAATTCGCCCTCGTCTGCCAGGCGCTTAGCCAAACCAGCAGCCGCCTCCAAATGGCCGAATTGGCCGGTGATTTCCTTGCCGGCTTGAGCGTCGACGAAGCGCAGATCGCCGCGGGGTTCATGGTCGGTCGCGCGCTGCCGCAGGGCGAGGAGAAACGCCTGCAGGTGAGTGGCCGCGCGATCTGGCGGATCGTCGCGGCAATGGTTGGCGGCGAGGATCAGGGCGAGGAAATCTTTGCGGCGGCGACTGATTTCGGCGAAGTAATCGAGATGCTCTTGCGGCTGCGTCCAGTCGAGCCTGAGCCCTCGCTTACATTGACGGAAGTCGCGCAACGATTCGCGACGATTGCGGAGATCGAAGGGCGCAACTCGCGCCGCCTCAAGCTCGACCAACTGCGCGATCTGTTCGCACAAGCGACTACGCTCGAAGGCAAGTATCTGGCAAAGGTTCTCATTCGTGAGATGCGCCATGGAATGAGCGAGGGACTGATGCTCGAGGCGATCGCGCGGATGGCCGGGCGTCCGGTGGCCGAGGTACGCCGCGCGCACATGCTGGAAGGCGATCTCGGCCGGGTGGTCCGAACGCAACGCTCACCCGCACTGTCGAAATCTGAGTCCTCCCCGGATTCGTCCGAAGAAAAACCCGAGGGGTCCGAATCGGATGCGCTCCCATCTACGAAATCGGTGGAAACGCCCGCAACCTCGAGGCCGATGCGTCCGATGCTCGCGGCGCCCGCGCCTAACATCGTCGAAGCTTTCAGGATTCTTGGTGATCGCCTCGCGCTCGAACAAAAACTGGACGGCGCACGCGTGCAAATCCACAATACGCTCGGCGGCGTCCGCATTTTTTCGCGACGCCTCAACGAGATTACTCCGAGCCTGCCCGAGGTCGTCCAGGCGATCGAACAGCTCGGCCCGCGCCATGCGATCCTCGATGGCGAGGTGATTGCCGTCGATTCGAGCGGGCGTCATCTCGCCTTTCAGGAAGTAATGCGTCGCTTCGGTCGAACGCGCGACATCGAGCGGCTCCGCGCTGAACAACCCATCCGCTTGTTTCTCTTCGACCTGATGGCGCTCGATAATCGGCTCATGATCGATCTCGCTTACGAAGATCGATATGCGTCCTTGAGCGAGATTGCCGCCGGGGCGGGCCTTGAGCTGGTGGGACGAATCGTGCCGCTCTCGGTGACCGAGGGCGAGCAGTTCTACGCGCAGTCGATCGCGTCAGGATACGAGGGCGTGATGGCGAAGGCGCTGACGAGCTTGTATACCCCCGGCGTTCGCGGACGCGGATGGGTGAAGATAAAGCACGCGCGCACGCTCGACCTGGTGATCGTCGCGGCCGACTGGGGCTACGGGAGACGTCACGGCTGGCTCTCCAACTATCATCTGGCAGCCCGAAACGAAGCCACGGGTGAATTTGTCGAAATCGGCAAAACCTTCAAGGGCCTTACCGACGCGGACTTTCGCGAGATGACCGACCGCCTGCTCGCGCTCAAGATTCACGAAGAACGCGGCACCGTCTCGGTGAGACCGGAGGTCGTAGTCGAAGTCGCCTACAACGACATCCAAAGGAGTCCACAGTACGCCGGCGGAATGGCGCTGAGATTCGCGCGTATTGTCGGCGTCCGCAATGATAAGAACGTCCACGAGGCCGATACGATCGACACGGTCACCGAGGCCTTCGACCGTCAATTATTGAAGCCGCTCGCCAGTCGCACGTAGAGCGGACGTCCCTTTACGTACTATCTGAACGATCCGATTCGTACTGATGACTGGCTCCGCCTGAACGATCATCTTCGGTATCCATATTCGTCAGAAAGTAAGCCGGCGGACCAGTGCTTCGCCGATTAGTAGTAGCATCGCCGCAAATATCAGATACTTGCTCATCGAAGTGGTTCGTTCGAATTCCGGACGCGATAGCGCCAATTCACCCGCTGACGGATTGAGCCGCCCGCCGGTCGCCGACGCCAAATGTTCGAGCAAACCATAGTTCGGCTCGGGTCGCGGCGTCTCGGCATCAAGCGCGGGACTGACCGTGTAGGCCAGCGGTGGAAAGGTCTCAGCGCCGCCGCGCGCTGGCTTGAGCTCGATATTGTAAGTGCCCGGCCGCGTCGCCTCGATACTTCCGGCCAGTTCTCCGGGGGCATCCTGCGTCAGGATCGCATCGTACTTCGTGCCGTCAGGCCCCGTCACCGTCGCGTCGAGGGGACGATGCGCCGTCTCCGCATTGTCACTGTAGTCAGTAAGCCGCATCTCGATTCGTCCCGCGCGATAACCCAGCGCGACATCGAATTTCTGCGCGGCGGTCGTCTGCGGTGTCATCCAGGCGAGCAGATGCTCCCACATCGGACCGAATACGCCATTCTCGATCCATAGCGAGGACCAGCGTCCGCTCGCATCGGTGGTCATCGCCAGCGTCTTGCCTGCACCGAATTTCCAGCTCGCGACGATCGGACTGCGCGTCCCCTTGTCATCGACAAAAACGCTCAAGTCGGCGCCTGGCTTGAGGTCGGTCGCAACGAAGCCCTTGAGCGCCGGCAGCCGCCTTCCCGCCAGGTCCTTTAGAATCGGGTCAGGTGAGGTCGAATACGGAACAAAATCTTTTTCGACCATCGTCGTATCGCCGCCGCGCTGATGCACATCTTCCAGGAAAAGCTCCGGCAGGTTAGTGGCACTATCGGTCTGATAGAAGCCGCCGCCACCGTAGTGCGAGATCGCCTGGAGCAGCGGCAGATTTGCCTCGCGCCCGATCGCGATCGCCGAGATCGTCGCGCCGCCTTCACGCCGCATGTTCGAGACCAGGTCGTAATACATCGAGGCGGTTCCCCCGGTTTCACCATCGGTCAGGATCACCACATGCTTCACGGCGGCGCCGGTTTGCGAAAGCGAGCGCTCGGCCTCTTCGAGTGCGGGCAACAGATAGGTCGTACCGCGCGCCTTGAGCCGCTCGATCAATTCCGGGAAGTACGGACGCACCTTCCCCAACGGTCCCAACGGCACCACCACGAACGGCTGCGAATCGAACCCGATAACCCCGATTAAATCGGCATCGCTCATCGTTTTGGTGACGGTCAGGGCCGCGGCCTTGGCGTAGACCAGCTTGTCGTCGCGGCCCATCGAACCGGACTTGTCGATGATCAGGATCAGCGCGCGCGTGCGTTCGTGATGCTGCGGCGGCTTCATTACCACGGGCATCGCCTTGGCGATCGGGCTGCTCTCATAGCCACCGAGACCGAAACTCTGGTCGCCACCGACCATCGCGAGCGAACCGCCCTCGGCCACGTATTGGACGAGTTCGCTTTGCGCCGCCGGTGTCAGCCTCGACCGCGGCACGTTGTTGAGAATCACCGCGTCGTAACCCTTGGGATTGACGCTATAGTCGCCGCCCGAGAGGGTTGTGGTCGTGGGTTGTAGGCCTGCGCGGCGCACGATCGTTTCGAGATAGCTGGCATCGCGCCCGCTATCAGTCAGGATCAGGACTTTGCGTTGCGCGCCGATTCCCACCCATCCCTGCAACGAATCATCACCGGTATCCGCATCCATAGCAGGGTCGGCCGCTTTGAAGGTCGCACGATAAGCGACCAGTCCCGGCTCGCCGGATCGCACCGGGAAATCGTACCGTGACTGGCCCGGCGGGAGTTTCACCTCGCGCTCCTCGACGTGCGCGCCGTTGCGATAGATCGAGATTGTCCCGGCGGCGACCTTCGAGTTGAGGTTCGTCATCGTCACGCCCAGCGCGAAGGGTTCGGCCTTCGCCAATGCGGGTGGCAGGCTCAACTCGCTCATCGCCACGTTGGCGATCGATTGCGCGCCCGGCGGCGTAAAGATAAACAATCGAATTCCGGCGGCGCGCAGCGCGTTCACCGCCGCGCCGGCGTCGCCACGATTCTCCCATCCGTCCGTAACCAGCACGACCGGTCCGTCATGCGCCTCCTGGTTGGCCGCAATCAGATCGAGCGCGGCTTGCAGATTGGTGGCTCCAGGAGCGCATCCGATGCATCCATACGTCGTGTCCGCGCTATTCTCGACCGCACCAAAGTTCTGCTCCAGCGGCGATGTCGCAAAAACAATCGCCGGGTCGTGCGCGCGATAGCCGAGTCCGTCACGCAATAGTTTTATCGAAAAGTTGCGCATCGCCGGGGTGATACTCGCCGACGCATCGATCAACGCCGGTCTGGTGCTCCCCTCGGATCGCATCACGCTCTGCGGATCGGCCATCGCCAGCACCAAAAGAATCAGCGCCAGCGTGCGCATCAACGGCGCGGCCGCGCGGCCGGGTGTGCCGGCCTGCCAAAATGACCAGGCCGCCAATGCCGCTACGATCGCCAATAACCACAACGCGCCCGGTCTTGCCAGCGAGAGGCCATGCGGTATCAGCGCGGCGAAAAAATGCTGAATGTTCACGACTGTAGTTCGAGCGCCACGCGTGGCTTGCGGTATACGAGGATCGCCTCGAGGATAATCAGCGCGATGATGGCGCCCAGGACGAACGGCGCGAGCGGAGTCCGCACCATCGCCTCGCCGCTCGCTCCGCCGCCCGCGGATGTTTCAATCTTGAGCGGCGATACATTCTCGAGGTCGGAAGTGCCGAGGTCGGCAAGGTTGACCGCCCGCGGAGTCTTGACCCCCGCCACGCCATTGAGGGTGTAAATTCCCTGCGCGTCGGTCGCCGTGAATAAACTGCCGGGTTCGACCGTTTCGGTGCGGCCCGACGGCAAGGTGATCGTCTTCACCCCGGCCGGCACCATCCACGGCTCGCCCGTATGATAGCCGGAGGTCTGCGCGCCCAACCCGGCGAGATAGCTCATCAGGTTGAGGCTCAGGATCGACATCGGCAGATTCTGCGCCCCCAGGTAGGGAAATGGATTGAACCCGGTCGCGATGAATCGATGACCCTGGCGAGTGCCCTCCAGCACGAGACCGCCGTCGGCGCCGCTTACGACCGCCTGCATCCACGGATGCTGCGCGATATATTCGCCCGAACGAATGTTGAGCAGCCTGAAGTTGACCCCGTCCGTAAGCGGATCGGTCGAGGGCCACGCGGTCAGCTCGACCTGCGCCGCCGACTCGACCTGGAACGCGAATGCGGGGTCGCCCGGAGGCGGCATCACCAGCAGTGCGTTTACCGGCGGAATCTCCTTCGGCAGCGAATACTCGAAAATCGCCAGGTCCGACTCGGCGAGGTCCTTGGGCGAATAGGCGTCGGGGGTGCGCGTCGTCACCGCCACGCCCGGAATTCCCTTCAGGCTCTCGCCGTCGGTGGGAACCGGACTGATGAAAAGCACCGCGATCGGCTTCACCGCGGAACCGGTCGCGAACGCGGTATTGTCGAGTGCGAACGCGTCCGTCGGTTCGAGTTGCGCGCGGTATACTTCGGCCGGCGCAACGTTCGGAAAATCGATCGCCGCAACCTCACCGGGTGCGAGCGTCGCCTGCGCGCTCCCCACGACTTTGCGATCGCCGGTAACCGTCGCCTTGAAAGTTTGCGAGGCCGCGCTGAAATTCGCGACGTTCAAACGCGCATGCAGCGCCGCCACCCCGAAGCTTTCACGGCTCAAGGCGAAGGAGCCAATCCCATAGTTCAGCACCGGCTCACCCACCGTTATCGCGGTGAAGCGCGGTGGTATCGGCGCCGCCAACGCTCGATAGCTGCGCGAAGATCACATGCCCGATTCGGCGATTGCCGTTTAGCTGCGCCAGCAGACTGGTCAATGCGGCGGGGTCGCCGGGCGCGTCGACCGGATGCTCTCCCTTGATCGCCGCCTCGGCGCTAAGCGTCGTTGCAAAGGGCGAACCTATCGCATGAGGCTGCGGCGCCGTCACGTAAACCGTCACCAGGCCGCTGTCGCTTCGCGCTTCCAACGCCGCCGTCGCCTTGGTCACCGCGTCTTCGAAGCGCGTCGTACCCGCCGCGGTGCGCGCCTGCATCGCCGCCGAATTATCTATTACCACCGCGACCGGATTACCGCGGCGCACCATGTACGGCCCGGCCATCGCCAGCACCGCGAGGCAGAGAATCAGCAACTCGACGAAAAAGGTCCAGTTGAAGCGCGGTCGCCCGCCGAAGCGTTCTCCGCGCATCACGTGGAGCGCACGAAATGCCAGCACGCTGGAAACAGTTTCCTGGCGCGGACGTTCGCGAGCGAGGTAGGCAATAATCAACGCCGGGACGACGGCGAGAAAATAGAGCGCTCCCGGATAAAGCAGTCCCATCGCGTCAAACGCCTCCGCCCGCGGCTAATGCACCAAGCCGAGATTGGCGGCCGCGTGCAGGAAGAAATCATGAAAGCCGTTATCGGTCGTGTAGAGCGCGTAATGAAGCCCCGAACGTGAGCAGAATATTCTGATTTCGCGCGCCAGGCGCATCAGCGTTTCGCGATAGCGTGCGCGCTCCCGCGCCCCGATCGAAACACGGGCGCGTTCGCCGCTCTCGGCGTCGACCACCTCGACGTCGCCCTGCAAACCCTGGCCGTCAAGTTCCGTCGCACCGAGGATTTGCACGGCACTCACGTCCATATTGGCGGCCGTGAAAAGTCCCAGCGCCCGCTCGACCGAATTGAGCAGCGCGAGAAAATCCGAGATCACGAAGACCTTTCCCGCGCGCCGAATCGAAACCATCTCGCGTGCCAGCGCCGGCGCGAAATCGAGTTCGCCCCCCGGCCGAATCATGCCCAGATGACGCGCCAGTTCGACGATTCGATGACGTCCGTAGACGAAAACCGGTGGTGGCGGATCGCCCTTGCCCGCGAGCACTCGCACCATCACGCGGTCGCCCGAGGCGAGCGCCACGTACGCCACCGCCAGCGCCGTCGCCACCGCGGCTTCGAACTTGCGGTCGCGCTGGGGGTAGCCCATCGAGGCGCTGGCGTCGAGAAAAATGTAAGTGAGGAGATCTTCCTCCTCTTTGTAGAGCTTTATGTAGTACTTGTCGGTCCGCCCGTATAATCCCCAATCGATAAAGCGAAAATCGTCTCCGCGCGAGTAATGGCGGAAGTCGTTGAACTCGAGCGATGAACCGCGCCGCGGCGACAGATGCGAGCCTTTTCCCATCCCGGCAAACTCGCGCCGGGTCTTGAGGCGCAGATGCTCCAGGCGCGCGATAAATTCGGGCGTGAACTCTGCCGGCAAGCCCAGCATTAACGCTTCAGGCGTTTGATCGCCTGCTCGAGTATCGACTCCGACGAAACGTTCTCGGCCTCCGCCTGGAAGTTGCGCAGCAATCGATGACGCAACGCGGGGACGATCGCGTCGTTGACGTCGTCGAAACTGACCGAGACCCGTCCGTCCAGCAACGCATTGACCTTCGCGCACAGGATAAGCGATTGCGCCCCGCGCGGGCTCGGTCCGAAACGCAGGTACTGCGAAACCTCGGGCATCACCCCGGGTCCGCCCGGCGTGCACGCCACCACGATCGAAATGATGTAACGCTCGACCGGCTCCGCCACCATCACTTCGCGCACCAGCTGTTTCAGCAGCTCAATACTTCGCGGCGCGCTACCCGGCTCGAAGATCGCCTGAACCTTGTAATTGCTGGCGCCGGTGGTGCGATTCAGGATTTCGCGCAACTCCTCGGGCTTGGGCGAAGTCATCACCACCTTGAACAAAAACCGATCCATCTGCGCTTCCGGCAACGGGTAGGTGCCTTCGAGCTCGATCGGGTTTTGCGTCGCCAGCACGAAGAACGGCGGATCCAGAAGATAGGTCGTGCCGAGGACCGTTACCTGCCGCTCCTCCATCGCTTCGAGCACGGCCGACTGTGTCTTCGGCGTGGCGCGGTTGATTTCGTCGCCGAGCACTACGTGGGCGAAAATCGGGCCGGCCTTGAACTGGAACTCGCGGCGGCCGTCGTCGCTCTCGTTCAGAATCTGAGTGCCAACGATATCCGAGGGCATCAGGTCGGGCGTGAACTGAATACGTTTGAAGCTCAACCCCAGCACGTCAGCCGCGGTCTTCACCATCAAAGTCTTGCCCAGACCCGGGACGCCTTCGATAAGCACGTGCCCGCCCGCGAAAAGCGCGGTCAGTACTTTGCGGATAACCTCGCGATGACCCACGATCACGCGGCCAACTTCGGCTTCTGCCCGCGCAAAAGTCTTGCGAAATTCGGCGACGCGCTCGTTTGCTGGAATTTGCTGTTGCTGCTGTGGAGCCGCTCCCATCGCTCCTCCTTGCCCTTCTAGTGAATCAAATCTCGATATCGCGGTGGGATGAGCTGTTGCTCGTCCGGCGACGCTGGTTGCCCCGCTTCCTTGAGCGGCACGTTGGTAAAGGGTGTCGACGCCGCAGGACGCGAAGTATCCGCCACCATCTTGCCTTCACCGCCGGCCGCGACCACCGCCGCCGGCATCCTGAAGACGACATAACGTGCATCGCGAATATCTATCGGCGGTCCCTTTTCGCCCACCTTATAGAAACGTTCGTAGTTCGCGGCCTTGGGAAAATCGCCCAAATGGGTATCGCCGCTGGTTCCCTTATCATCCTTCCGCGTGCTCTGACCCCCGCCCGCCGGCGTCTGGCCTTTGGCCAGATTCGACGGCTTGGGCAACTCGATATTACCGGTGCCGTTGAGCTGATTCTGCGGCCCGGGCTGGTTGGGATTTTCACCCTGCTTGGGCACCATGCCAGAGCCTTCACCCTTCTGCTCCGCTACCTGCGATTTCTTCCCCGCGCCCGATTGCATTTCCATCTGCGCCTGCGCCTTGGACATATCGTTGCGCAGTTCGACCATCTGGTTGTTGCTTTTGCCGCCCTTGCCCCCGGATCCGCCCGGACCGGCCCCGCTTCCTCCCGAGCCCTTGCCGGAACCCTGCCCCGACCCCTGGCCGCTGCCGCTGCCCTGACCGGAGCCATTATTGCCTCCCGAATTGCCGCTGCCCGCGCCGTTGCGCTTTTGCGCCTCGGCCTTCTCGACCTGATCTTTGAGGGCTTGGAGCTCTGCCTGCTTCTGCTCGGGTGGAATCTTGGGATTTTCGAGGTCTGCGGCAACGTCGCGTGCGGCGGAAGCCAGTTCATGATCCGATTGCACCGTCGAACCGTCCAACGATTTGGCGAAATCGCGCAAGCTGTGAGCAAGCACCTCGACCGGCGTCGCCGGCCGCACCATCGCGAAAGCCGTGACCGCCAACAGGATTACCACCCCGAGCGCCAGCAGCGACGACCACGCCAGCGGACGCGTCGGCTCGAGTTTGAACCTGCTGCCCGGATCGAACTTATCGAGATAGACGATCACCCGCCGCCACAGCAGCGGAAAGAGCGGCGAGCGTTCCTCGAGGGTGACCGGCTTGGCGGGGTTGGCCAGCGTCGCCAGCGTCACTACTTCCTGTCGAGCCTCCACCAGCTCGTCAATCCGGGCGGCCGCCGCGACAAAGTCGCTCGACGCCTGCCACGCCCGCCAGGTAAAGAAAGCCGCCGCGATAACCTCGACCATCGCCAACGCCACCACACCCTCGCGCAGGATCGTTAAACGCGCGGGCGTCAGCGTGTAGCCCCAACGCTCCCAGCCGATCGCGCCGACCATAACCGCAATCGCAATCGTCGCGATCAATGGCAGGCTCGCGTACAGGCCGGTTTCGATCGCCGCGAGACGCGCGATCCTGCTCCGGGACTTGGTGATTAAATCGACAGGATTGACCACGGATCGGACCAGATCCAGGAATTCTCCGACGGTTGTTCAGCCTCGATGGCCGTGCATTCGCGCGACTGCCTGCCTCACCTCTTCGATCGCCCGCTCATGCTCCTTGAGCGATCGCGAGAAGATGTGCGTGCCGTCGCTGCGTGCAACAAAATACAGGTAATCGGTGTGCGCCGGATAGAGCGCCGCTTGGATCGAGGAGAGCCCCGGGTTGGCAATCGGTCCCGGCGGCAGGCCAGAAAACCCGTACGTATTGAAGGCCGACCGGGCCCGCACGGCTATCACTGCCCGCTCGGTCTCGCCTGCGAAATTATATTGAGCCGTCGGGTCGGATTGAAGCGGCATCCCGAGTGCCAAGCGATTGTAGAAGACGCTCGCGATGGTGGGCCGTTCCCCCGGCACCTTCGCCTCTTTTTCGATGATCGACGCCAACGTCACCATCTCACGGGCATTCAGCCCCAAATCGAACATCCGCTCCTCGACCTGTGGCGTAAGGATCGCGTAGAAGCGCTCGAGCATCGCTACCAGCACCTGATCCGTTCCGACCAGCGGCGAGAAACGATAGGTAGCCGGAAAGAGAAAGCCCTCCGCTCCGAGCGGCTCCAGTCCGAGCGCTCGTGGCACCGCGCCGTCTACGGCTTCGTTATCGAACACGCCTTCACAGACGAGCCGCGCTTGCTGCAGCCGCTCTCCTATCTGATGGACGGTCATCCCCTCGGGTATCGTCACCGTAACCACCATGAAATCTCCATTCACCAGATGACGAAGTACGTCCGAGATTCCTTCACCGCCGGCAAAAGAGTAGTCGCCCGGCTTCACGCGACTCGCCCGTCCGGTCAATTCGGCATAGACCTCGAAGGCCAACGCGCTACGCACCACCCCTGAACCCGCCAATTGGCGGGCGGCTCCGGCAAGCGGCTCCCCTTCGCGAATCGAAACGATATGGGCTTGTGGAAAACGCCCGGGTCGCGCAAGGACAAAGACATAGAGCGCCATCCCTAGAGCGCCCCCCACCAGAACCGATCCCCAGCGCGATTCTGACCATCCTCATCCGCAGGATTGAGATTAGCCTAAGCAGCCGGAGGTCGCTATTTGCATCTTTGTTGGACCGACGGTGAAGTTGGTTATCCTACAAGGGGCTAATTAGGGTTGGCGTTGCGTTCGGCTTTGCTGCCATCCTTCGAGAATCACGCATGCCGCTACAGCGTCTATTGTATGTTCCTTGCGCTTCTTCCGTGATACCAACGCCTTTAGCCGCTCCTCGGCCTCAAAACTTGTCAGCCGTTCGTCGAACAAGTCGACCTCCAGCCCGGTGACTTCACGCAATTGTCGCGCAAAGACCTCTGCCGCTGCGGCTTGCGGTCCCATCGTGCCGTCCATGTTCAGCGGAAGTCCCACCACTGTCCGGCTCACTTCATATTGTTTCAACAGGGTGCTGATCGCTTCGAGGTCTCGCGCAAGCGAGTGACGCCTCAGGGTCGATACGGGGTATGCACCCACGCCATCCGCGCCGCTCACGGCGATACCGACCCATTTTCGACCGAAATCGAGCGCAGCAATAACCATCACGTAGAATTAAATAACGTCTAATTTTCGTCGATTAAGATAGATAGAGGCTAAAACCTGATTGAAAGACCAAGCTGTGCTCAAATCCCATGCCGGAACATTGCCTCTATGGTCTGAGTGACATAGGTTCACCTTGGATGCTTCGCGGCAACAGCGCAAGTCGGTGGACAAGGACGATCACAGCGCTCGTCGTGGCCCTTTTCGCGACGGTGGCGTCCGTGCGCCTGTTTCTGAGCGATCCAGAAGACCTTCAAACGTCGCCGGCTATCGAAGAGTCTGATATCGCCGGCCATACCGCCGACGACTTCGTCGAAGAACCGCAAGTCGTAACCATCGCTCCCGAGCCCATCGCCATCACCCTTACCATCGAGCAACCGGAATCGCTGACAGCGCTGCTTGAAGACGCCGGCCTCAGTTCGACCGATGCCCAGCGATGGGCCTGGTTTTTCGAAAAACAGGCGAATACCGCGCGGCTCACGCCCGGGCGGTCGGTGACCCTATACAAGGACCCGGAAACCGGGGGTCTGCGCGGTCTCAAGTATGCCATCGACGACCGCGTCCAGATTAGCGAAGTTACCTACGGCGACGAGGTGATGCGCACCTCGCAGGAGCCGATTAAGTATGTCCTGCGGCCAGTTTCGGTTTTCTTCCACATGAATACCGATTTCGGTCATGAGGCGATTCGTCACGCCGTACCGCAACCGGTCGTGGACGCACTCGAGGGCGCGTTTCAGGATCGGCACCCCCTTACCGAGCTGCCGCGAGGCTCGGATGTACGGTTGATCTACCAGGAAAAGGTCAGCCGCGAAGGCAACATGCGCGAAGTAACCGGGATCGAGGCCGCCAAGATCAGTTTCGGCGGAAAGTCCCTGACCGCCTTCGCCTTTCGTGACGAAAACGGCGAGCCGCATCTGTACGATTCCAACGGCAGCGCATTGGGACCGCAATCCATACGCTTTCCGGTTAATTTCGATTATATCTCCTCGGTTTTCACCGAGCGCCGTTTCCATCCGATACTGCACGAGTATCGGCCTCACGAGGGCGTCGATTTGGCTACCCATTATGGCGCGCCGGTGGAAGCGGTGGCCGATGGACGCGTCGAAACTGCCGGATGGTGCGGGGGGCTGGGCCGCTGCGTCCGTATCCAGCATCAGGGCGGAATCACCAGCATTTATGGCCACCTTTCGCGAATCAGCATCGGGCTGGAACCGGGCGACAAAGTGCAGGTGGGCGAAGTGATTGGACGTGTGGGGTCGAGCGGACTGTCAACCGGTCCACATCTCCACTTCGGAATCGAGCGTGACGGTCGATACGTCAACCCCCTCACCGCGAGCCTGGGTATCCATCACACGGTTTCGCCGCGGATGCGCGCGCTGTTCGATCATTTCAAGCAGGAATACCTGGCGACGCTCAACCAGTTGCCGAACCTGGCCTCTCGATCGAAAAGCGCCGTTGTCGTCGCGCCGCACGTAGCGGCTGCACCGGCCGCGAGCGAAGACGTAGGCGAGCCGCGCTTGCGTCCGTCGGCGATGCGATGGCCCGTACACAGCCTGCCGGCAGTTCAAACCGCAGCCAGCGCCGACTCGATGACTATCGAAGCCGGCGGGCACTAAAACCGCCAGGCAGGATTTCCGCTATTCCAGGCAAATGCGCCCGCAGTGCGATACCGAGTTCTTCGATCCGCCGCGACCGCGCGTGATCGCCCATCGCGGCGCCAGCGGCGACTATCCGGAAAACACGCTGTCGTCATTCAAGGCGGCGAGCGACGCCGGGGCGCCCTATCTCGAGCTCGACGTTCATCTGACTCGCGACGGCGAAGTCGTGGTCAGTCACGATGACACGCTGACCCGCACCGCGGGGCAGGACGGCGTCATCCGCGAGATGACGTTCGACGAGGTTCGCCGCGCCGATGCCGGCTATAGCTTTTCGTCGGGGGATACCTTCCCGTTTCGCGGCCAAGGCATCCAGATACCGACGCTTCGCGAGGTGTTGACGGCTTTTTCGCAGCACCGTTTCATCGTCGAACTCAAGCATGGCGGCGAATTGGTCAGCGCGACGCTCGAGATCTGCGCCAGACGAAAATGAGCCGGCGTGTGCTGATCGCGAGCGAGCATCAGGAACCGATCGAGCAGATCCGAACATTCGCGCCGGATCTTCCGACCAACATGCCGACGCAGGAAACCGGCCTCTTCATGATGTCGCTGGCGCCCGATGCGCCGGATTACCTTCCGCTCGGCGACGCCCTTCAAGTTCCGCCGGAATATCATTCGTGGAAGTTGGTGACGCCTGAGAGTGTCAAGGCGGCTCACAAAGCGGGAATCGAGGTTCACGTGTGGACCGTCGACGACCCCGCCGAAATGCGCGCCCTGCTCGCGATCGGGGTCGACGGGATACTGACCAACTACCCGCGCCGCCTTATCGAAGCCGTTCGCGCCAGCTAACGGACGCCGTCCGCGCCGGCTGATTCCACGTCCGCGCTTTTCACGCTCGATCAGTTTCGCCCGTTCACCTGTTCGCAATCGACTTCTCAAACATCGCCGCGGGCTTGCAGAATTGCCGCGGCTGGGGTTTTAATCCCGCTACAGTTCACTGAACACTCGTTTGGCGAGGAGCAGATCAATGAACGGAGTCTCACACGTTGCAATCGGCGTCCGCGACATGGAGCGCTCGCTCAAGTTCTATCGCGACCTGCTTGGTCTCGAGGTGCGATATGACGCGATGCAGCCGATCGGCGGGATGCCCAGTCTCTACACCAATCCTGAGAAGGGCAAGCGGCGCGCCGTCCATCTGCACTACGGCAGCGGTGCTACAAGCGGTTTCCTGGTGCTCTCGGAGATGCCTGGAGGCTCGCCCGGCACGGCGATTAAGCTCGACGAGGTCGGCATCTCGCACTTTTCCTGGTGGGTCGATGACCTCGGGCGACCCACGAAAAGCTCAAGGCTGCCGGTGTGAAAGTGTGGTGGCGCCGGCCGAGGTTGACTCGGGCGGGTATGGCGAAAAGTCCGAACAAAAATACCTGACCTGTCTTTTCGAAGATCCCGACGGGATCATCGTGCAACTCAACCAGCGCGTGAGCTAGGTCTTTATCGCAAGACGATAAACCGCAAGCGCCGCAGAAAAGGTGCTGGGAAGGCAATCATGCTGAGCGGATGCCGTGTGTTGGATCTGACGACGGAACGCGGCCTTTTATGTGGCCAAATCCTGGGAGATCTCGGGGCCGACGTAATTAAAGTCGAGCAGCCGGGCAGGTACGCCGGTGCGCGCGATGCCCCCCTTCTTCAAGGACGAACCCGGGCCCGAGCGTTCGATTTACTGGTGGTCTTACAACCGCAACAAGCGCGGAATCACGCTCGACCTGAAGACTGACCAGGGACGCGACATTCTGCGCCGGCTCGCGGCGAAGGCCGACTTCGTCATCGAATCGAACGACCCCGGCGAGCTTGCGCCAAGGGCTGGCCTATTCCGACCTGAGCAAGCACAACCCGGCGCTGGTGTACGTCTCGATAACCCCCTTTGGACAAAACGGCCCGAAGGCGGGTTATGCCGACAGCGATCTGATCATCATGGCGGCGGGCGGCACGCTTATTCTGTATGGAGACGAGGATCGTCCGCCGATCCGTATGAGCGTTCCGCAGGCCTATCTCCACGCCTGCGTCGACGGCGCGGCCGCGGCGCTGATCGCGTATTACGGGCGTCTGAATTCGGGACAGGGCCAGCACGTCGACGTCGCCGCACAGGAAAGCGTCGGATTGGCGGCGCAATCGACGCCGCTGGCGGCGCCGATCCATGGCGCGGAAACGCGGCGCATGGCCGGCGGCGCGAAGATGGGCCGCATCCGTATCCCGCTGGTGTGGCAGGCGAAGGACGGACAGGTATCGTGCGTCTTTTTGTTCGGCACCGCGCTGGGTCCGTTCACCCGCAAGCTGGTGGCCTATCTGTATGCGCAAGGCGAATGCGATCAGGCCACCTACGGAGAAGGATTGGATCGCCTTCGGCGACATGCTGATTAGCGGCAAGGAACCGATGGCGGAGTACGACCGCATAAAGGGCGTCCTCGCGGCATTCCTGGGGAAGCGGACCAAGAGCGAACTGTTCGAGATCGCGCGCGCCAACGGCCTGCTGATCGCGCCGGTCTCGACTATCGACGACGTCCTGCAGAATCCGCAATTCATCGCGCGCGAGTATTGGCAGAAGGTCGAGACCAGCCGGCGGGAAGTTCGATTCTCTATCCCGGACCGTTCGCCCGCTTCGGCGGATCACCCGTCACGTTTCGGCGGCGACCGCCGACGATCGGCGAACACAATCGCGAAGTGCTGGGTACTGAACTCGGAATGAATGAGCGCGAAGTCTCCGAACTCGCGCGCAAGGGGATCATCTGATGGCGGAACTACCCCTGAAAGACGTCAAGATACTCGATTTCATGTGGGTGCTGGCCGGGCCAGGGATCACCCGGATGATGGCCGACTATGGTGCGACGGTGATTCGAATCGAATCGACCAAGCGGCCCGATCCGACGCGAACGGTGGGACCCTTTCAGGACAACAGCACCGACCCGGAATATTCCGCGCTGTTCGGCAACAACAACGCCGGCAAGCTCAGTCTCACGCTCGATCTTTCCAATCCTCGCGGGCGCGAGATCGTGCTTGACCTGGTGCGATGGGCCGACGTGGTCTGCGAGGCCTTCTCGCCCAAGGCGATGCGCGCGTGGGAATTCGATTACGAATCGCTGCGCCAGATAAAGCCTGACCTCATAATGCTGAGCACGTGCCTGATGGGCCAGACTGGTCCGCTCGCACGTTTCGCCGGTTTCGGCAATCTCGCCGCGGCCTTGTGTGGATTTTACAACCTGGTTGGATGGCCGGATCGTTCTCCCTCGGGACCGTTCAGCGCCTATACCGATTACATCGCGCCTCGCTTTGGCGCGGTCGCATTGATGGCGGCGCTGATTCATCGCAAGCGCACCGGCCAGGGGCAATACATCGATCAGGCGCAGGCCGAATCCGCGCTGCATTTTCTGACCTTGCCGCTGCTTGATTGTCAGGCCAACGGCCGCAAATACAGCCCGGTCGCCAATCAGGATCCGTATCACGCCCCGCACGGGGTATACCCGGCGGCGGGCGACGATCGCTGGGTCGCGATCGCATGCCGCACCGACGAGCATTGGCGAGCGCTATGCTCGGTGATGCAGGCGCCCGAATTGAGCAATGACGCGCGGTTCAAAAGCTTCGAACTGCGCCAGCGCAATCAGGCCGCACTCGACCCTATCATCGGTGAATGGAGCAAACACAGCGAGAGCCTCGAAACCGAGCGCAAGTTGCAGGCCGCCGGCGTGCCCGCGCATGCGGTGCAGACCCCCGACGATATGTGGAAGGACCCCCAGCTGCAGCATCGCGATCATTACGTCAAGGTGCCGCACGAGCGGATGGGACAAACCTACGTCGAGAATTCGCGTTTCAAGTTGATGGGGACGCCGGCGCGGGTCGAGCGTTGCCGGCCCGATCCTCGGCGGCGGCAACGACTTCGTGCTGCGCGAGATCCTGGGCTACGACGAAGATCGGATCAGCGAACTGGTGGTTGACGGCGCCCTGGGATAGCACACCGGATCCCGGTGCGTATCCAAGACGTTGCATCAACGACTATGCGCGGCTGAGCGCGAGGACGCTGCCGTCACCGTCGGCGGCGATGAAAATCGTGCCGCTCGCATCCGCCGCAATACCGGCGAAGGGGCGCAGCGGCCCAGGTAACAGACCCGCGAATCCCGCCAGGACTTTCGGCACCACGCGGGAGCCGCTCCCAAGGGCAGATTCGACGCGATGGTTTCGCGCTTGTGGCTCTTGAGCGAGAACGCGACCACTTCGCGCGCGCCGGCGTCGACGATATAGAGGTCGTCGCCCAGCAGAAGAATTCCTTGCGGCTCCTTAAGGCCGTCAACGACCATGCTGGCGGCGCCGTTGATATGCACCACGCGGCCGTTGTTGGATTCGCAGACATAACAGGAACCGTCGCTCGCCGCCGCGACTCCGGTCGGACGCGCGAGCCCGCGGGCTGCAACCTTCACCTCGGTTCCGGAGACCATCAGGACGTCTCCCTCTGCCGCTTCCGCGACGATGATGATCGCGCCGCTGGGAGCGACCGCGACACCATGGATTTCGGTGAGCCCCTTCATATTCTCGGTCATCGCATGCGTGGTCGGATGGTACGTGGTCACGTCGCCCGCGGAGGTCGAGGCGACGACGGCGCCGTCGGCAGCCGCTGCGAGACCGCGCACGAAACCCGGGAATTGTCCAGTCGAAGAGCATGCCCACGCGGCGGCATCCACCGTCGCGCGCCACCGCCGCCATACTGATACCGTCGGCGGCATAGAGTACACCGTCACTCGCCACCGCCAGGCCCATGAGGACGAGGAAGCCGGGAGGAACCAGGCGCCACTCGCTGCGTTGGCCAGGATCTCGGCCACGCCACCGTCGGTGAAATGCGAAACGAAGAGGCGGTCGTCTCCGGTCAGCGCCAAGTTGTCGAGCCCCGGCCGCACAGTGGCGAGGACGCTGCGATTACCGTTCTGAATATCGAAGCTGAGAATTTCGCCGGTGCGCCCCTGGGTCGAGATCAGCGAACCCTTGCTGTTGAATTTCACCGCGGTCGGCACCGCAACCTGATCGGAGAAGCGCTCAGGTTTTCCACCGGCCAGCGGCACGCGCCAAATCTCATTGGCGCCGATCGCGGGAAAATAGATATTGCCGTCGGGACCCACCGACAATGCGTTGGGCAACGGCAGATTGTCGGCCAGCATCCGTGGCGCGCGGCCGTCGGCGAATAGCTCAAACATGCGGCCGTTGGGGCGGCATTCGTCCATGAACAGCCGATCCTGGTACGCCGTTATTCCATTGGCGGCCGGAACCTGGTCGACAATCACGCGGATGTCGCCGTTGGGCGCACGCACGCATACCCGCTCGCTCATGACCTCGGTCGCGTAGAGATTTCCTCGCGAGTCGAAAGCTCCAAATCGTCGGGAGCAACGATCTGACCGCCGATAGGACTGATCGTGGTAACCGTTCCATCGC
>CAWDQC010000056.1:0-13173 GCA_963804355.1 uncultured Pseudomonadota bacterium
GGTTTGTTTTTCAGGCGAGCTTGGCGACGATTTCGTCGAAGCTGAGCTTGCGTGTGAGGGCGTGACCGAGGCGATCAAGCAGGACGAATTCGACCTGATCGCCGGCGCGTTTCTTGTCGAGCTTGAGGGCGCGCATGAATTCCGCGTCGCGCCAGCCGGCGGGCATTTGGGTCGGCAGCCGGGAGGCCTCGATCAGATGCTCGAGTCGCGAGACTTCGTCGGCGCTGAGACCGGTATAGGCGCAGGATAGGTGCGCCGCAGCGACCATACCGATTGCAACCGCCTCACCATGCAGGTAGCTGCCGTAACCCGAGGAAGCTTCGAGCGCATGACCGAGGGTGTGACCGAAGTTGAGAATCTTGCGCAGGCCACCCTCGTGTTCGTCACTCTCGACGATGCGCGCCTTATGCCGCAGCGAAATTTCGACAATCTCCATGAGGCGAGTGTGGTCGCGAGCAAGAATCGACGGCATCTCGCGATCGAGCGTCGCGAAAAACTGCGGATCCATGATGGCGCCATACTTGATCACTTCGGCGAGCCCTTCGCGGAACTCACGATCGGGCAAGGTCGTCAGCGTGGCGACGTCGGCGACGATGAGACGCGGTTGATAGAACGCGCCGATGAGGTTTTTCGCCGCGCGATGATTGACGGCGGTCTTGCCGCCGAGGGCGAGATCAACCTGGGCTACCACGGTGGTGGGAATCTGGACCAGCGGCAGTCCGCGCAGGTAGGTTGCGGCGGCGAATCCGGCGAGATCGCCGACGACTCCGCCCCCGAAGCGATTACTGCGCTGGATCGATCCAGTTCGGAGGCTACAAGGCGATCGTAGACCCGCTCGAGCATCGCGATCGATTTGCTCGCCTCGCCGCAAACTCGATCAATTTTACGTCGAAACCGGCGGCCGCCAATGCTTCGATCGCCCATGCGGCGTAGAGCGTGGCGACATTGGAATCGGTAAGAAGAACGGCGCGACCGGGCTTACGACCGGCGCCAAGTGCGAGGTCGCCAATGCGGTCGAGCAGCGCGATGCCGACGTGAACCTGATGCGAGCTCGCGCCGAGATCTATGCGGAAGGTGCCCATTTTTCCTGGCCGTACGCCGTGAAGGCGTCGAGAACGGCGCTGGCCGCCTGATCGATGTTGAGGTCGGAAGTATCCACGCATACCGGCGCGCGCGTAAGCTTCGCTTCGACCAGCGATTAACTCTGCGATCCGTTTTCTGATGGGCGAACCGCCCTGCGTGAGCATCGGGCGTGATTTAGCGCTGGGGCCGACGCGTCGTGCGATTACCTCGGGACGCGCGGTCAGGCATACGATTACACCGGCGCGGCTGAGCGCGGCGAAATTGTCGAGATCAACGATCGCACCGCCTCCAGTCGCCACGATGGCCGGCAGCAGCCTGCCGCTTAGTGGACATCGCCGATTATCGTTGGCGATATCCACGATGACGGCGCGTTCGAGGGCGCGGAAATAGTCTTCACCGAGAACGCGAAAGATCTCCGCGATCGGTTTACCGGCGCGCTTCACGATTTCGGCGTCACAATCGAGCAGTCGCCAGCTCAAACGGCGAACCAGGACGCGGGCGACCGCACTTTTTCCCGTCGCCATGAAGCCGGTGAGAATGAGCTTCGGTGTCATCGCAGGCGCACATTCAGTAGCCACGGACCTGTTCAAGATAACCGTTGTAGTTACGGGTAATCTCCGCCAGCGAGTCGCCGCCGAATTTCTCGAGGAAGGCGCTGGCCACCTCGAATGCCACTACCGTTTCGGCGATAACGGCGGCGGCCGGATCAGCAGCATCGGAACGTTCGATCGTCCCCGCCGCTTCTGCTTTGGTTTTGATATCGGCGGAGCGCAGCGGGCGCATGAGCGTCGAGAGCGGTTTGAAAGCGACCCGCACCCGCAATGGCTCGCCAGTGCTCATGCCGCCTTCGGTTCCGCCCGAGTTATTGGAATGACGGGTGAAGTTGCGCGCGGCGGCGTCGTAACCAATCTCATCGTGGAGGAGCGAACCTCGCACGCGCGCCGCCTCGAATCCCATCCCGAACTCCACTCCCTTGACCGCCTGTATACTCATCAGCGCGTGGCCGATTCGCCCGTCGAGTTTGCGATCCCATTGGACAACGATTGCCGAGCCCGGTCGGCAAACCTGAGGCCACGACTTCGACCACGCCGCCGAGGGTATCGCCCGATTTTTTGCACTCGTCGATTTCCGCGATGATCGCGCGTTCGGCTTCGGCGTCGGCGGAACACGCACCGGGGATTCCTCGGTGACGCGGGTGAGTTGCTCGAGCGAGATTTCGGGTGGAATCTTCGCTTCCGTCGCACCGATACTGACGACATATCCCAGGATATTCACGCCGAAGGGCGCGACCAGTTGCTTCGCGAAAGCCCCGATCGCGACACGGGCCGTGGTTTCGCGGGCCGACGCTCGTTCGAGTACATCGCGGATATCTTCGAGGTTGTACTTGAGTACGCCGGCGAGGTCGGCATGACCGGGACGCGGACGGGTGACTACCTTGGCCTCGCCACGGTTCGCGGGGTCGGTCGACATCCGCTTTTCCCAATTCTTGAAATCACGGTTCTCGACGACGAAGGTTACGGGACTGCCCATCGTGCGACCGAAGCGGATCCCTGAAACTACGCGTACCTCGTCCCGCTCGATAGCCCATGCGGCCCCCGCGTCCGTAACCCTTTTGCCGCCGCGCGAGGTCCGCGTTAATGCGGGCGACGTCGATATCGAAGCCGGCGGGAGCGCCCTCGATGACCGCGACCAGTTCGGGTCCGTGAGACTCCCCGGCAGTGAGAAAGCGCAACATAGCAATTATCTTAACGCAATCGACACATCGCGCGCATCCGCTTCAGGGTGGGCCCTCAGCGCACCGATTTCGAGACCAAGCTGATCCAATGCGCACTTCGCCCGTTCGGATGGCAGAGGTCATTTGTAATTTCGCCCCTTGAGCATCCGCTTGACGGTGCATTCCATCACGTCCTCGCCGTTCTGATTTCTGACCGTATGGCGGAAGGTCACGATGCCGCGATCGCCACGGCTGGTTGGGCGCGTCTCGGTAGCCTCTACGGTCACCTTCCCCATCGTGTCACCTGCAAAGAGCCGCCGCTTGAAGGTCATTCCGTCCACGGAGACCAACGCAGAGACCGATACCGTGGATGCATCCGGTGAGGATGATGAGTCCCTCAGTAAAGGAAAAGATGAGCGCCGGGAGCGGACCTTCGGATAGAGCGAGCGCTTCGCGACATACTCTTCGCTGATGAACAGTTCTTCGAAAAAACCACCGAGCGCGACAAATTGCGAGATTTCAGCGTCGCCGACCGTGCGTCCCCAGGTTGTCCGACGATCGCCCACTTTCCAGTCTTCAAAATACCTTGCGTCCATCGATGCTCTCCTGTACAAATCGCCGCGGCTGAAACTCCTGCTCGAAGCCCGCGCTATTAGTCAATTCGAGTCCGCTGCCGACGATCGATGCGTAAATTCAATCACCATGTATAAACGATAATCGTCAACCGTACACCGCGTACACGAAGTAACTTGACAATGCAGTTTGTTGGGCGAATAAGTTGCGAGTCGACGCTCGGGATTGGGATTAGGTTTTTAAACTGCTTCATTCGCGCCCTTTTCAAGGCGGGGCCATGGAGCGAAAATTCCGGGTTATGGGGGTAGCTACCATGAAATATGTGTTGCGAACTCTCCTGGTCATTGGCTTTCTGATGGCGCTCATGCCGACTCGTTTGCTGGCCCAACAAACCGATCGCAGTGAGATGGACGATTGGCTGAAGATGAGTCAGAAGCAGGGTGACATACCGGTCGGGACCAAAATCACGATGCAGAACTGGCAGCAATATAAGCAGTTCATGCCGCTCGGAATGATTAAGCTGTTCGAGGGAACTTACGGGTGGAAGATGCCCGCCGATGTCGAGATGCCTGTGGGCGCGGCCCGGTTCGATCTTATTCCCAAGAGCTGGACCGAAGCGACCGAAAAGTACGGCTCACAAACAGGAGTTGATGTTCTGCCGAACGGGCACTACCTGCTCAAGAATTACCACGCCGGTACGCCCTTTCCCAATCCGACCGAACCCAATAAGGGGTGGAAGATTCTGGCCAATAATTTCTGGTTCGTGCGCCCGGCGCTCTACGTCAACACCCCGGATAATTACGGCACGGTTTGGGCGGTCGATCGGTTCGGCAATATAGCGCCGTCGAGCTTCGACGTGGTCTATCGCCAAACGGCGTACATCAGCGACCCGAGTTTCCCCAACGAGGAAACCTACACTCCCGGCACCTGGCAAACTCAGTGGGCGATGCAAGAGACGCCCGAGCAGGCGCGCTATACGGCTTCGCTTTCGATGTTCTACCAGGATCAGGAAAAGAACACTTATCCCGACACCTTTGTCTTCGTGCCGGCGCTGCGTCGCTCACTGCGTCTTTCGACCAGTTCGCGTTGCTCTCCAGTTTTCGGTTTCGATTGGTCTTACGATGACGCAAACGGCAATGGCTTCAACGGCAGTACTTCGGTCTACACCGCGGACTTTCTCGCCGACCGCAAAATGATAGGTATGGCCAACTTCAGTGATACCTCGGAAGGAGCGAATTTTCCCGCCGATTACGACATGCCGATCGCCTGGCCCAAGCCGTCGTGGGGCACGTGGTCGCTGCGCCCGGCGTCGGTAATCGACGTCCGCAGGATTCCGAGCGAGGCGGCCGGCTATTGTTATTCCAGCCGCGTAATGTACATCGACAAGGAGCTCTGGGGTGGAGGTTGGGTCGATCTATACGATTCCAATCGAAAGCTGTGGAAGGCGATCTATTACTACGGTTTCTTTACCGATATTCCCGGACTCGGTCATAGCGGGAATGGCGTCGCCTCAGTCGCGTACGACCTGCAGAACACTCACATGACTGTATGGTGCGGGTACGCCAACCCTGCGAAGCGAAAGCCGTACATCGATTCGCAGGTACCCAAGGAATATTACAATGGCGTCAAGTACGGCACTCCATCAGGTCTGATGCAAATTTTGCGATAACGGCCCGCCTCAGGTGGCATAAGTAAAACCCAATCCCGAGCATCGTGATGGAGGACCGGGGCGCGGACCATACAGCGCTCCGGTCCTTCATTTTCATTCTCCAACTCAATCCCAGACCAGGCCGCCGTCGACGTTATACGACTGACCCGTAATGTTGTCGGACTCCGACGAGGCGAGAAAGCACGCCATGTTGGCGATGTCGTCCGGTGAGTTCGACCGTCGCAACGGGATCATCTCGTCGAGGCGGCGTTGCGCCTCCTGCGCCGTCATCCCGCGACGCGCGGTCAACTCCGCCTGCAGCGTTTCGTACATGTGCGTACGAGTCGCTCCCGGGCAGATCGCGTTTACGTTGACGTTATGACGGGCGAGTTGCGAGGCCGCGATCCGGGTCATCGCGATGACCGCGCCTTTCGTTCCCGCATACGCGATATTCGAGGTGCCGCGGAAGCCTTTTCCCGCGATCGACGCGATATTGATTATCTTGCCGGACTTCTGCTTGGCCATTTCGCGCGCCGCACGTTGCATGCAGAAGAACAGCCCACGAGCGTTGATCGAGTGCATCCAGTCCCAATCCGCCTCGGTCACGTCGAAGAAACCCAGGCTCTTGGTGACGCCGGCATTATTGACCAGCACGTCGATCCTGCCGAACGTCGCCACCGTCTTGTCGATCAGCGCGTTGATGTCGGTGACTTTGCTCATGTCCGTCATGACCATCAGGCCACGCTTGCCGATCTTCTCGAACGTCTCTTTGGCGCTTTGCTCGTGGACCTCGGCAACGACCACCTGTGCGCCTTCATTGGCGAAGCGCACCGCCATCGCATGACCCATACCGCGTCCGGCGCCGGTTATCACGGCGATCTTGTTCTCCAGCTTCATCGCATCGCCTCCCGTGATGATCAGGCGGGTTGTAGCGCAGGCCGTTCGCTGCGCACAAGGACGCGGTGGGGAAGGCTCACGGGCGCATGATAGAGTGCGGCTCCGAACCGTGATTGCCAGGCGGGTTCGTCGTTGATGAAGGCAGATCAAACTGAACCGGGTGGAGACGCAGGCGGTGCGCGCGTGCGCGGGTGATGATCGTCGGTGCGGCGGGCGCGGTCGAACAGCTCACATATGAGATTCCACCTGAACTTGCACAGCGCGTGAGACCGGGCCATCGCGTGCTGGTGCCGATGCGTTCGCGCCGCATTACCGGAATGGTCATCGAGGTCGGCGATGATCTCGATTCGGGAGGGGCGAGCGCCAAGCCAATTCTCGAACTGCTTGAAGCGCGACCGCTCTTCGACCGGGCTGATCTGGATCTGATCCAGTTTCTAGCGACGTACTACATGGCGCCGCTTGGAGAGGCTTACCGGGGCGTGATCCCGGCGGCGGCCCGCGTCGAGTCGCGCCGAACGTTCCAGCTTGGGGAGACGCCAGGCCCATTGGCGTTAGCCGCGATGACGACGCTCGAGCGAACGATCCTCGACTCACTCGCGCGGCGTCCGCAGACCTCGAGGCAGCTCGAACGTTGTGGAGATCGAAAGGATGTCCAGGCTGCGCTGACGCGGCTTGGTGCCGATGGATTCGTCGAACAGCATGACGCGACCCGCGGACGGCACCGGCAGGGTATCGCGCCAATCGTGCGGCTTGGCGCCGAAGCTTCGTCCTCGAAGCGGCAAAGCGCGAGACAACGCCAGATTCTGAGCCGGATCGTGGAAGCCGGATCGAATGGAATTCCGCTGGATCAACTCGAAGAACAGATCGCCGGGACTAAGGCCGCGGTACGCGGGATGGCGCGGCGCGGATTGGTCCAGCTGAGCGATCGAGACTTTCCGAGCGTCGCGACAACGTCCGCGGGGCCGGCTGAACTTGCGGGAACCAATGGTGCGGGATCGATAGCAGTTCCGAGTAACGCCAACCCGCCGTCGACGCGGCTCGAGCTAACGATAGAGCAGACAGCCGCGATTGAAGCGTCGTCACCCTCGGTCCGCGATCGCCGTTTCGAGGCCTTCTTGCTTTGGGGCGTAACTGCCAGCGGCAAAACCGAGATTTATCTCCGGCTGGCCGCGGACGCGCTTGCGGTGGGCCGCCAGGTGCTGGTGTTAGTGCCCGAGATCGCATTGGCCGATCAAGTCGTGCGCGCTTTCCGCAAGCACTTTGGTGCGCTCGTTGCGGTCGCGCACAGCGCGCAGAACGTGGCCGAGCGATGGGCCAGTTGGATGGCGGCGCTAAGCGGCGAAGCGAGGATCATGATTGGGCCGCGCTCAGCGGTTTTCGCGCCACTTCATGACGCCGGTCTGATCGTCGTCGACGAAGAGCATGATCCCGCCTACAAGCAGGAAGAGGGCATCCGCTATCATGCGCGCGATTTGGCCGTTGCGCTCGCGCGTTCGAGTCAATGCCCGATCGTGCTCGGATCGGCTACGCCGTCGGCCGAGTCCTATGCGAATGCGCGACGCGGACGTTACAAGCTGCTGCGGCTGACCCGGCGGGTGGCGGAGCGTGAGATGGCGGCGGTTGAAATCGTCGACCTTCGGCAGCATCGACCGGTCACCAATAAAGACGAACCTTCGTCGTCGGCGAGCGAGGCGCGTGACGAAGTTCCGCTATCGCCGCCGCTGATCGAGGCTTTGCGCACCAACCTGGCTGCCGGCGGCCAGAGTATGGTCTTCCTCAATCGCCGTGGTTATCACAACTTTCTGCAATGCCATCTCTGCGGCAACGTGATCGCGTGCACCAATTGCAGCGTCAGCATGACCTTCCATCTGCGCGACCGCTCGCTGCGATGCCATTACTGCGGCGAAAATACTGCCGCGCCGGAAAAATGCCCTGAATGCGCCGGATTCGGCCTCCAGGGCCAAGGGTTTGGTACCGAGCGACTGCTGGACGCGCTTGCCGCTTTGCTTCCCTCCGCACGCATCGGCCGAATGGATAGCGACACCAGCGGGCGGCGCGGAGCGCGCACCGCGATGATCGACGCGCTGGCTCGCGGTGAACTCGACGTCCTCGTCGGTACTCAGATGATCACCAAGGGGTTCGACCTGCCGGGCGTGACTCTCGTCGGCGTGGTATTGGCGGACCTCGGCCTGAATATGCCGGATTTTCGATCCGCCGAACGCACCTTTCAGCTCCTGACACAGGTGGCCGGTCGCGCCGGTCGCGGAGAACGGCCGGGTCGCGTTTTGATCCAGACCTATGCGCCGCATCACTATAGTATCCGGGCGGTGCGCGATCAGGATTACGCGCGCTTTATGCGACGCGAACTCGACCTCCGGCGCGAGCTGATGTATCCGCCGTTCGCGCGCATGGCATTGATTAGAATCGAGGGCGAGGATTCCGCACGCGTCGGTTCGCTCGCCGGGAAAGTCGCCTCCGCTCTCGCGCACCTGGCCAAACCGGACACGATGCGCGTGCTGGGTCCGGCGCCCGCACCGATTGAACGTATCAAGCAGCGCTACCGCTGGCAGGTCGTGCTGAAATCCACCGGGCTGAACGAGATGCGCGCGGCCATCGCCTCGATGCGCTCGCAGGTCACGCCCTTTGCTGATCGGGAGAAGGTAAGAATCGGGATCGATATCGACCCGGTAAACATGTTGTAGAGGCGCGCTATTTTTTCCGCACCATTACCGCCGTACCGTAGGCCGCGATCTCGCTCATAAGGTTGGCGATCTCATTGCAATCAAAGCGCATCGCCAGTACTGCGTTTCCGCCTCGTTCCATTGCCGCGAGCTTGAGCCGCTCGATTGCCTGATTGCGGCTGTCGGTGAGCAACTGGGTATACTGTGTGACCTCGCCGCCGAATACCGTGCGCAGGCCGGCGCCGATATTGGAGAGGACGTTACGGGCTCGCACCACCAGTCCGAACACCTCTCCGCAAACCTGCACTATCTCGTAGCCGGGCAGGTCATTCATCGTGGATACGATGAAAGTATCCAATGTGTTCTGCTGGTCCATTAAAAAACGATAGCCTTGCGCCACCTATCGGGCAATGTCCCCCCGTGGTGGTCATCGATGCGGCGCACGGTTGCCGGGTCGAGTAGCCGTTTTTGCTCGACGGACTTGCTGATACGATTAAAAGTGTTCTCTAGATGGGTAAAGGAGTGGCAATTTGAGTACTGGGCTTCCAGCTCCAAATCGAATCGTCGACCTCGCGATGGAGGACGGCGCGGTGATCCGCTTGCGCCAATATGGCAGCGTGGCCGGCCCGCGGCTGGCGTTGAGTCACGGTAACGGCCTCGCGATCGATGGTTACTTCGCCTTCTGGAAGCTTTTGCTCGAGCGCTACGAACTGATCCTGTTCGATTTTCGCAACCACGGGCAAAACCCTCTGCATCAATTCGAAAATCACAACTGGCCGCAGTTTATCCTCGATCTTGAGCGGATTTTCACGCCATCCAGGATCACTTTGGCGCCAAGCGTACCGCCGGGGCTTTCCATTCGCTCTCCGCGGTCGGCTCCGCCATGCATACGCAGCGGATGGGTAAACGATGGGATCCCCTGGTGCTCTTCGATCCGCCCTTTTTCCCGCCTGACAGTCATCCCGTGCGGAACCTTCAGATGTTGAACGAGGATGACATCGGAGCGCGCGCGGAGCGCCGCACGCCGAGCTATGCCGATCCGATGGACCTCGCGAAACAATTCAGCAAATACCTGCGCGGATGGCAGCCCGAGGCCTACGAACAGATGGCGCGCGCCACCTTGCGGCACGATGAGGCATCCGGCAAATGGCTCCTGGCTTGCCCGCGCGAATACGAGGCTCATATCTTTCGCAGCAATCGCGAATCCAAGACCTGGACCCGCATGGCGAACATGCCGGTGGCCGTCAAGCTTATCTGCGCGGACCCTGCCGCGGGCGAACAGATGCCCACGGCGTTGATCGAAAAGCCCTCGCCGAAGAGGCCCACGTCGAGTATGACTTCATTCCCGGCACCACCCACTTCCTTCAAGTCGAACGGCCGGCTGAATGTGTTCGCTCGACCGAGGAGTTTCTCGAGCACAACGGATTTTCGGCTGAAAAACCCTCCGCGCAAAAACTATGATTGACTCAAGCGACTGCGTGCGCCGCTTACCGTAGCGTCTCGCCGGATACTCAGCGAATTTCAGATGAAGCGAACTTCCCCGGTCATCCAGATTTCACAACTTCGCGTCGAACGTGACGCGGTAATTCTCGACGCCATCGATTGGACCGTCGATCGCGGCGATCATTGGGCAATCCTCGGCGCCAACGGCTCGGGGAAAACTTCGCTGTTAAGCACCCTCACTGGATATATGCCGCTGACTGCCGGCGCGATCTCGGTGCTCGGAGAAACCTACGGGCGCACCGACTGGCGCGATCTGCGCAAGCGCATCGGCATCGTCAGCTCCAGCGTTCATCAGTTGATGGCCGGGCATGAGAATACGCTCGATACGATCATCAGCGGACGCCACGCGATGATCGGTATGTGGGGTGAGACCGCTGCGACGGAACGCGCGGAAGCGCTGCGAATAATGCGCCAGGTGGAAGTCATCGCGCTGCGTGATCGTCCCTGGCGGGTACTATCGCAGGGTGAACGACAGCGCGTGCTGATCGGACGGGCCCTGATGGCGCGGCCGCAATTGCTGATCCTCGACGAACCCTGTGCGGGACTCGATCCTGTCGCGCGGGAACATTTTCTCCAGTTCATCGAACGACTGGCTCATCGGCGTGGCGCTCCGACATTGGTGCTGGTGACCCATCATGTCGAAGAGCTGATGCCGGCCTTTTCTCACGTGCTGGTGCTGAAGGGTGGACGCGTCCTGGCAGCCGGGCCCAAAACCCAGGTGCTGACGTCGTCGACCCTGTCTCGCGCGTTCGACGCTTCGGTGAGGTTGCAGCGTAAACGCGGTCGCTATTCGCTCGCGGTCAGCGCGCGCACCAACGTCGTGATCTGACTCGAAAAGCCCCGTCGCAGCGTGGTCGGTGACCTCTCCCTGTTACGGCGGTGATTTGTTAAAATCAATGACAGGAACCAAATGGCGCTCCTCAGAATTCGCAAATTCCCCGATCCAGTGCTCAAGAACGCCGCGGATCCGGTGGAAAATATCGACGGCGACGTCGCGAGCTTTCTCGACAGCATGACGCAGACCATGTACGCCGCACCCGGCGTCGGCTTGGCCGCGACTCAGGTTGGCGATTCGCGCAGACTCGTCGTGCTCGATACCGACCATGAACACTTGGGTAAGCATCTGCTCAAGCTGATCAATCCCCAAATCGTCGAAAGCGACGGCTCGATCATGTGGGAGGAAGGCTGCCTCTCCGTCATCGACTTCACCGCCGATGTGCAGCGCGCGACGCGAGTGCTGGTGAAGGCGTGGACGACAGACCAGCAGGAAATTAGCCTCGAAGCTGACGGACTGCTCGCGATAGCACTCCAGCACGAGATCGACCATCTCGACGGGAAACTCTTTATCGACCGCATCAGCCGCATCAAACGCGAACTCTACCGTCGCAGGCTCGCCAAGCTCATCAAGGAGGGCAAAGCCGATGGCAAGTCACCCTCCGCGGTCCGTATCTGACCTGTCGCGCGAACCTTTAAAAGTTATCTTTATGGGCACGCCGGCACTGGCCGCCCATATTCTCGAACGGCTGACCGCGGCGGGTCCACTCTTCAATGTCGTCGCCGTCGTGACCAGGCCCAATCAACCGCGTAACCCGGTCTAAACTCGAGCCATCGGAAGTGGGCGCCGTTGCGGCGCTGCACGGTCTGAAAACACTCAAGCCGACCAGGATCCGGACGCCGGAATTTCTCGCGGAATTGAAAACGCTCGAACCCGACGTGCTCGCGGTCGCCGCCTACGGACGGATCCTTCCGAACCAGGTGCTCGAAGCGCCGCGACTCATGCCGATCAACGTCCACGCCTCGCTTTTACCCCGTCATCGTGGGGCGTCTCCGGTCGAGGAAGCGATACTCGCCGGCGATGCTGAAACCGGCGTCACGATTATGCGTGTGACCGAACGGATGGACTCCGGCGCGATTTTACTTCAGCGTTCGATCCCAATCGCGAAGGACGATACGCAAGGAACTCTCAAGGATAAGCTCGCCGATCTTGGCGGAGACGCTCTGCTCGAGGCCCTTGCTCTGCTCCAGCGCGGCGCTATTCGGGAAACTCCGCAGGATGAGAACGCCGCCAACTACACCTCTCCGATAACCCGTGAGCATTCCGTAATTGACTGGGAGGACGACGCCGCTCGAATCGAACGGATGACTCCGCATACGATCCTTGGCCCGTTGCGCGCACCACTCTTGGCAAGGAAGACCTGCTCGTCTGGCGCGCCAGCCTTGCCGATGCTCCCCAGGTGCCGGATATGACCGCGGGTACAATCGTCGCGTTGAAACCGGCGCCTGTCGTGAAATGCGGCTCCGGGATGCCGCGCTGGTGGAGGTGCAGGCGGCCGGACGCCGGCGAATGGCCGCCGCCGATTTTTTCCGTGGACGACGCGTGACCATTGGAACGCGTCTCGGTCCGGAATGAAGCGCTCCCGCCCGCGCGCGCCAGGCTCAGGCGCGAGCACAAGCAGCGTCAAGGCGAAAGCGGTGTCTTTGCGCCGCAAGAATCCGACTGGCTCGGATTCATCCGAAGCCCCCTCGTCAATCGCGCTGAGAACTCGCAGCTCTGCTGCTGGAATTCAGACACGCCGAGCGGCGCTGGAAATCCTGCTTCTCGTCGAACGTGAAGGAGGATTTGCCGACGTCTTGTTGGGACATCGTCTCGGCGATTTCGCCGTGCCGGATCGCCGCCTGATAACCCAACTGGTGCTCGGCACGATCGCCTGGCGTGGCCGCCTCGATTACGAGATTGGACTGCGGCGCACCCGTCGGCTCGACCAGCTCTCCCCCAACGTCCTCATGGCCATACGGATGGCGCTGTTTCAGCTTCGGATACTTACGCGAATCCCACCCCACGCCGCGGTCGATACTGCCGTCACGCTTGCGCGTGAGGCGTCGGGCGCAGGTGCCGCTGGTTTCGTCAACGCGATCCTGCGCAACACTTTGCGCCAGCCGGTGCCATTGCCGTCCCGTTCGGTGGATGAAATCGAATATCTTTCGACGGTCCATTCGCATCCGCGATGGTTGGTCGATCGATTCGTCGAAAACGGGCTTGTATTGTGGGTAGGCCCGAACCCGCCATGGTCCCG